>NZ_BCPV01000025.1 GCF_001544135.1 Geobacillus zalihae NBRC 101842
TAGATTCAAAGATGTAATACTCGTCACTGAACTAATGGCTCATAATAGGTGATGGTGGAGGATGACGGGATCGAACCGCCGACCCCTTGCTTGTAAGGCAAGTGCTCTCCCAGCTGAGCTAATCCTCCACGGGATTGCCTAGCGACGACCTACTCTTGCAGGGGCGCTGGCCCCAACTACCATCGGCGCTGGAGGGCTTAACTTCCGTGTTCGGGATGGGAACGGGTGTTTCCCCTCCGCTATCATCACTAGACAATCAACAGACAAGTCATATTATAATTAAATTTATTTATTTGTCAATAGGTCCTTGTTTTTGATTAGTGCTGTCATTTCAACGTGCTATCATAATATAACACGTTGGGAGTGGTTTGTCAACTCGACTTCCTGTGTTTGTTTTTCAACAAAACAACGACGACTATTTTTACATAAATGAAAAGCCCCCTGCTGCTTGTCTTTGCAGGGAGCGATCAAATTTATTTATGACGCATTTGCGGGAAAAGCAACACGTCGCGGATCGACGGCGAGTTCGTCAGCAGCATGACCAGACGGTCGACGCCGATGCCAAGCCCGCCTGTTGGCGGCATGCCGTACTCGAGCGCTTCAAGGAAGTCTTCGTCCATTTCATGTGCTTCATCGTTTCCTTGTTCACGCTCTTTCAGCTGCGCCTCAAAGCGTTGGCGCTGATCGATCGGATCATTCAATTCGGTAAAGGCGTTGGCATGTTCGCGCCCGACGATAAACAGCTCAAATCGGTCGGTAAAACGCGGGTCGTCCGGATTTTTCTTGGCCAACGGTGAAATTTCAACCGGATGGCCATAAATGAACGTCGGCTGAATGAGGTGAGACTCGACTTTTTGTTCAAAAAATTCGTTGACAATATGGCCAAACGTCATATGTGGAGCAACTTCCACTCCATGTTCTTTCGCCAGCTCCCGCGCCTCTTCGTCGCTCATCTGCCGCCAGAAGTCGACGCCGACATATTCCTTGATCGCATCGACCATATGGAGGCGCCGCCACTCGGGCGTTAAGTCGACGACATGCTCGCCGTATTGAATTTTCGTCGTTCCAAGCACTTCAGTGGCAATGTGGGCGATCAAGTTTTCCGTTAGTTCCATGATGTCACGGAAATCGGCGTACGCCTCGTACAATTCGAGCATCGTAAACTCCGGATTATGGCGGGTGGAAATGCCTTCGTTCCGGAAAACGCGGCCGATTTCATACACTTTTTCCAAACCACCGACGATGAGCCGTTTTAAATGGAGCTCGATGGCGATTCGCATATAAAGGGTCATATCCAATGCGTTATGATGCGTAATGAACGGGCGCGCCGCAGCGCCGCCAGCAACGGCGTGCATCATCGGCGTTTCAACTTCCAAATAGCCACGGCTGTCGAGATACCGCCGCATCGATTGGATGATGAAACTGCGGGTGATGAACGTCTTTTTGCTCTCCGGATTCATAATTAAATCGAGATAACGCTGGCGATAGCGTTGCTCTATGTCTTTCAAACCATGGTATTTTTCCGGCAGCGGACGCAACGCTTTCGTCAAAAATTCGTACGACGACACTTTGATGGAAAGTTCACCAACTTTTGTTTTAAACATTGTGCCGCGCACGCCGACGATATCGCCAAGGTCAGAGATTTTAAACAGTTCGTACTGCTGTTCGCCAACATCGTCTTGACGGACGTAAATTTGAATCTGCCCGGTGACATCCTGGATATGGGCGAACCCGGCTTTTCCTTTGCCGCGCTTTGTCATGATGCGGCCGGCGACGGCGACTTCAATTTGCTTTTCTTCAAGTTCCTCTTTCGACAAATCGCCGTACAGTTCGAACAGTTCTTGCGCTTTATGAGTGCGCTCGAACCGTTTGCCAAACGGGTCGACACCCAATTCCTCAATTTTTTTCAGCTTTTCCCTGCGGACGCGCAGTTGGTCGTTCAATTCTTCATGACTCATACCTCATTCACTCCATTTAGCGATTTTTTACGAAAAATACTGCCAGCGCTCGCTGGCAGTCCTCCGCTGCATGAACGTCATCTCCGTTGTGTGAACTACCCACACCTACGCTTCGCTTAGAGGTGGAGGCTTCAAGCGACTTGTGCGTGTTCGCCGAACGGTAAGCCACACACAAGAACCCTTTACGCTTCCCTTCGTTCCGAAGGTGTCCGTTCTAGCCATATTCTATCCTATTCGTTGGCTAACGCCAACCGACATTCATCTCCCACCTACTCACTGGGTTACACCCTTCGCGTTCCTTGAGGTGGGAGACTTCTTTCGGAAATCCGTTAAACGGCTTCGGCGTTCGCCGCTGCTTGGACTTCCGCTTCCTCCGCCACGCGAAGCAACAGTGCGGCCAGTTCGTCCCGCGTTTCACATTCATTGATGGCGTTCCGGATTTTCGCTGCGCCGCGAATGCCTTTTAAATACCAAGCAGCGTGTTTACGCATTTCTTTGACGGCGATATACTCGCCTTTTAAGGCAATTAATCGGTCTAAATGCAGCAGGCAGACATCGATTTTTTCCCTCGGCGTCGGTTCCGGGATGAGCTCTCCAGTTTCTAAATAACGGACAGTGCGATAGATCATCCAAGGGTTTCCAAGCGCCGCCCGTCCGATCATGACGCCGTCGACCCCTGTTTCTTCAAGCATCCGCTTTGCATCTTGCGGCGTTTTGACATCTCCGTTGCCGATAACCGGGATGTTGACGGCTTCTTTCACTTGCTTGATGATGTTCCAGTCCGCTTTTCCTTCATACATTTGCACCCTTGTCCGTCCGTGGACGGCGACGGCCTTCCCGCCGGCGCGCTCAACGGCTTGAGCGTTTTCGACGGCGTAAATGTGCTTTTCATCCCAACCGATCCGCATTTTCACCGTGACCGGTTTTTCAACGGCATCGACGATCGCGGCAACGACATCATAGATTTTATTCGGGTCAAGCAGCCATTTCGCTCCAGCGTCGCAATTCGTAATTTTCGGCACTGGGCAACCCATGTTGATGTCGATGATATCTGCATTCGTATTTTTATCGACAAATTTCGCCGCTTTGACGAGCGTTTCTTTCTCGCCGCCGAAAATTTGCAAGCTGATCGGCTTTTCCCGTTCATCAATATATAACATGTTTAACGTCTTTTCGTTGTTGTATACGATTCCTTTGTCGCTTACCATCTCGGCGCATACAAGCCCGGCGCCGAATTCTTTGACGGTCAGGCGGAACGCGGAGTTGCATACGCCTGCCATCGGAGCGAGCACGACGCGGTTTTTAATTTCGACATCGCCAATGCGAAACATCGCAGATGCCTCCTTTCTACTTGTTCGATTCGAGTTTCGGCGGCGCCAGTTCTTCCACCGATATATTCAGCCGTTCGGCGATTTGTCCAACGAGCGAATCGGACGGCATCCGGTTCCCCCGTTCAATTTCACCAAGGATCGATACGGAAATGCCTAGTTCTTTCGCCAGTCTTTCTTGCGTATATCCTTTCAACTTTCGAAAAGCGCGAATACGTCTTCCCCATCTTTCCGCTTCCATACATGAACTCCTTTTTTGTCAGGTAGTCGGCCAATGATGTCGATTAACGGCTCGGAAAGGTTCGGTATTGCCACGTGGGAGTTGACTTCAAACAACGGGATGAGCACGAACGCCCGCTCCGCCATGCGCGGATGCGGGATCGTCAGCTGCTCTGTTTCAATATTTTCATGATTATACAGCAAAATGTCAAGGTCTAACGTCCGTGGTCCCCAGCGAATTTCCCTTTTTCTTCCAAGACGTCGTTCAATTTGCTGGGTCACGTCAAGCAAGGCAAACGGCGACAACGTCGTCGCCACCTCGATCACCATGTTTAAAAACTTGCCTTGGTTGACATAGCCGACCGGATCGGTTTCATAAATCGATGAGCTCGATGTGATCAAAATTTCCTGATGATGATGAAGCGCTTCAATGGCAGAACGCAAATAGAAAACACGATCTCCGAGGTTGGAGCCTAAAGCGAGATATGCGATGTTTTCCATTTAACGACCCCTATCAATTTCGACTGCGACATGTTGATAATGGCCGCGAATCGGCGGATTCGGCTTCGTCACTTTGACAATGCAGCGCTCGACAACAGGAAAGGCAGCGAGCAAGTCGGCGGCGATCGCTTCAGCGACCGCCTCGATCAAGGCGAACGTCCGCTCCTCAACGATCGCCCGGCAGCGCTCGTACACATCGGCGTAGTTGACGGTATACTCAAGACAATCGCTCCGCCCGGCAGGCTGCAAGTCGAGCTCCAACGTCACATCGACCAAAAATCGCTGGCCGAGGATGTTTTCTTCGCGAAACACCCCGTGGTAGCCGTAAAACTCCATGCCTTGCACATAAATTTTATCGATGACCGCTCTCTCCCTTCCCAAGCATAGCATCCATCATTTTGGCCATGCGGGCAATCGGCAATACATCATGGACTCGGACGATGTGCACCCCTTTCATGATGCCGAGACAAACGGTCGCTCCTGTTCCTTCGACCCGCTCCTCGACAGGCACGCCGAGCACATGGCCGATAAATCGTTTGCGCGACGTGCCAAGCAAAAGCGGATAGCCGAGAGCGGCAAATTCATCAAGGCGCCGCATCACCTCCAAGTTATGCTCGACCGTCTTGGCGAAGCCGATCCCTGGATCTAAAATAATGTTCTCATCTTTCACACCCGCCTCTTTGACAATGCGAATGCTTTCTTTCAAATCGGCGATCATGTCGGAAATCAAATCGCGATAGGCCATATCGCGGCGGTTGTGCATTAAAATGATCGGCGCGCCGTACGTGGCGGCAACACCGGCCATATCAGGGTCCGCCTTGGCTCCCCAAACGTCGTTGATGATGTGCGCCCCGGCTTCCATGGCTTGCCGCGCCACTTCCGCTTTGTACGTGTCAATTGAGATCGGTACACTCACCGCCTTAGCAATCGCTTTTACCGCCGGAATGACGCGGCGCAATTCTTCATCAAGCGGCACTGGATCCGCCCCCGGACGAGTTGATTCACCGCCGATGTCAATGATGTCTGCTCCTTCCGCCACGAGCCGCTTCGCGTGCTTGACCGCGTTTTCCACGTCGTAAAACCGGCCGCCGTCGGAAAACGAATCGGGCGTGACGTTGACAATGCCCATGATCAACGTTTTTTTGTTTAAGTCAAGCTCATGCCCGCGGCATTGAAGCCGAAGAGGGCGCATCGATGTTGTCATCAGTCGTTCATCCTTTCCGCCAATTCGTTCCTCGTCCATAACCGATGGGTCAAGCGTCGGTAATGGTGCTGCAAGGCCCGGACCACCGGACCATTTTTTCCTTGGTAAACGCAATGGCCAATGCGGCAAAGGGGTACAATTTCCTGCACAGAGTTGGTGATAAATGCTTCATCAGCCTGCAACAAATGGGACAGCGGATATACCCCTTCTTCAACTGGGATGCGCAACTGCTTGAGCAAAGCAATGATGAATTGTCTTGTGATGCCGTTTAATATGCCGACAGCCGGCGCTGGCGTGTAGACGATGCCGCCTTTCACCCAAAAAATATTGGAAACGATCCCCTCCGCTACCGCACCATCTGAATTCAAAAAAATTCCTTCCGCATGAGGTCGATGTCCGAGCTCCCATTTCCCAATCATATTGTTTAAATAATGGTGCGACTTTAGTCGCTCATTGCCTTCCGGGCTGTTTCGCCTTGCCGCGAGCACCACCCCTTCTTTTCCTTCCGGAGGGACGGACGGCGGAAGCGGCTTCATATAGACGATGACGGTCGGGTTTCGGTAACGTTCGATCGGCAAGCCGAGATCGCCGACCCCGGCCGATACATTGAAGCGCACATAAGCGTCGCGCAAGCCATTGGCCTCGAGCAACTGCTCGATGATCGCCACCACTTCGGCGCGGCCGAACTGCCTTTCGATGTGAAGCTCAGACAGCCCTTTGTTCAATCGGGCCAAATGATCGTCAAGCAAAAAAGGGTGGCCGCTATACGTGCGGAATGTTTCAAATAAGCCGAGCCCATATAAAAAGCCGTGATCAAACGCTGATAACTGCGCTTCTTCGCGCGGAACGACCGCGCCGTTGATATACACGTACATGACTGTCACGCCTTTTTATACGTGTTGATAAAGTTTTTCAACAGCTGCATCCCATGGCTTGTCATAATCGATTCCGGGTGAAACTGCACGCCTTCCACCGGCAGCGTTTTATGGCGAATCGCCATCACTTCACCCTCTTCCGTCCAAGCCGACACGACGAAACAGTCCGGAAGCGTCTCTTTCTCGACGATAAGGGAATGGTAGCGCGTTGCCGTAAACGGGTTCGGCACGCCGCGGAAAATCGTCTCCCCATCATGGTAGACGGACGATGTTTTCCCGTGCATCAGCCTTGGAGCGCGGACAACGCGGCCGCCGAACGCCTGGGCGATGGCTTGATGTCCGAGGCAGACGCCGAAAATCGGAATTTGGCCGGCAAAGCGATCGATGACTTCCAGGCTGACCCCTGCCTCATTCGGTGTGCATGGACCGGGGGAAATCATAATAAAATCAGGGCGGAGTCGTTCGATTTCAGCCACCGTAATTTCATCATTCCGTTTGACAATCAGCTCTTCTCCCAACACGCCCAAATATTGCACCAAATTGTACGTAAATGAATCGTAGTTATCAATCATGACGATCATCATTCTCACCTCATGCTCGGAAATAATGCCTCTGCTTCGCTCAGCTCTTTCGCTTTCCAAAGGGCAGCCGCTTTCTTTAAACATTCCTTGTACTCATGCTCTGGGTTGGAATCGATGACGATGCCCGCTCCTGCCTGTACATGCGCCAATCCGTCTTTGACGACCATCGTTCGAATGGCGATGTTTAGCTCCATGTTTCCTTGAAAATCGATCCAACCGATCGAGCCCGTGTACAAGCCGCGGCGGACCGGTTCCAACTCTTCAATAATCTCCATTGTTCGCACTTTCGGAGCGCCGGTGATCGTCCCGCCGGGAAACATGGCGCGAATGACGGAAAACGCATCGTGCTCCGTCGTCATGGTGCCAGATACGTGAGAAACGATATGCATCACATGAGAATACTTTTCGACGGTCATCCATTCGTCAACTCGAACCGTCCCGTATGCACAGACGCGCCCAAGGTCATTCCGTTCAAGATCAACGAGCATGGCGTGCTCGGCCCGCTCCTTTTCACTCGCAAGCAACTTGCGAGCAATTTGTTCATCCTCTGCCGCCGTCCGACCGCGCGAACGTGTGCCGGCAATCGGCCGCGTCTCAAGACGCCATCCCCGCTTGCGGACGAGCAACTCCGGCGAGCCGCTGACGACTTGAAATTCCGGGGTATGCAAATACGCCATGTAAGGGGACGGGTTCAGCATCCGCAACTGCTTGTAGACGGCAAATGGATGCGTCACCAGCGGCTGCGACTGACGCACCGATAAGTTGACTTGAAACACATCGCCCGCCGCAATATAGCGTTGCACGCGGCGAACCGCATCCATAAACCTCTCTTTTGTCATGGAAACAGACGGCGCAGCTGTCGAGGCAGCAAGCGGCCAGACCAGCGCTTCATTCCGATCCTCGAGCCACATCCGTGCTTGCCGCGCAAGCCGCCGGTTTGCTTCGCTTTCCTCCCCTTCATTCGCGTAGGCAAGCAAATGAAGCTGTTCAGTTTGGTGATCATAAATCGCTACGTCGTCAAAGAGGAAAAAATACATGAGCGGCAGCCGCAAATCATCTTGCGCGAGCACCGGGAGCCGTTCCAGATAGCGAACCGCATCATAGCTAATGAAACCGATCAGCCCGCCTTGGCAAGGCAACGACTCCCCCTCATCCGGCACGGCGAAACACCGAAGCCATTGCCGGAGCCCTTCGAGCGGCGAGCCATCCAGCACCGTTTCAACCCCGCGCTGCTTGATGATGAGCCGCCGCTCGTCAGCGCGGATCACTCCGATCGGGTCAAGGCCGATCATGCTGTACCTTCCCCCTTGGCCGCTCTCAAGCAACACATGATGAGGCCGGCTATAGGCCAGCTGTTCGTACTGGCGGAACCAATCCCGTCCGCGATAATCGATAGTTCGTTTCAGTCGCCTGCGCCGCTGTTCCATCCTCGTCAGCTCCTTACGATGTCCATAGTTACTTTTATTGTACAATGATTGTCCGTCTGGGTCACCATCCTCGTAAAAAAAATTCGACAGGGTTGCCCCTGCCGAAAAAGTCTGCTTAGTCTTCAAATTGGTAAAGAGGCGTGCTCAAATAACGTTCGCCGTTGCTCGGGATGATGGCGAGCACTTTTTTCCCTTTGCCGAGCTCTTTCGCCACTTTCAATGCCGCATGAATCGCAGCGCCGGACGAAATGCCGCCGAGAATGCCTTCCTCGCGAGCCGCGCGGCGGGCCGCCGCAAACGCTTCTTCCGTCGTTACCGTAATAACCCCATCGTAAATGCTCGTATCCAAAATATCTGGAACAAAGCCAGCGCCGATCCCTTGGATTTTGTGCGGGCCCGGTTTTCCTCCCGACAAGACTGGGGAATCGGCCGGTTCAACGGCGTAAATTTTAATGTTTGGGTAAGCTTCGCGCAACACTTTGCCTGCTCCGGTGATCGTTCCGCCCGTGCCAACGCCGGCAACAAACGCATCAAGCTGGTCGCCCATTTGCTCCACGATCTCTTTCCCGGTCGTCAAGCGATGGATTTCCGGGTTCGCCTCGTTTTTAAATTGCTGTGGCATAAAGTAGCCGTGCTCGCGGACGAGCTCTTCCGCCTTTGCGATTGCTCCGCGCATCCCTTGTGCACCCGGTGTGAGCACAAGCTCGGCTCCATACGCCCGCAGCAGGTTGCGGCGCTCCAAGCTCATCGTATCCGGCATGACTAATACCGCCTTATATCCTTTCGCCGCCGCGACCATCGCCAATCCGATCCCAGTGTTGCCGCTTGTCGGCTCAACGATCGTGTCGCCCGGCTTCAGCTTGCCCGCTTTTTCCGCCGCTTCAATCATCGCCAACGCAATCCGGTCTTTGACGCTGCTGCCCGGGTTCATAAATTCCAGTTTCAAATACACATCCGCGCTGTCTTCATCAACGATGCGGTTCAGTTTCACGGCCGGCGTATCGCCGATCAATTCGGTTATCGAGTTGACTGTGCGTGCCATTGTTCCACCTCTAATCCCCATTAATTTTATCGACTTTGTCTCCAATGTATCAACTATTGGCGTAATTGTCAATCATTTTACTGTTTTCATTCTTTTTTTGCGAGTTGTTTCAACTGTTCCAGCTCCGCTTTGTCGAAATGGTACGTTTCATTGCAAAAATGGCACGAAGCTTCCGCCTGCCCTTCTTTGTCGATGATGTCTTGGATTTCCTCGGGCCCTAGGCTGATAAGGGCATCAGCGATCCGCTCGCGCGAACAGCGGCAGACGAATGACACCGGCATCGTCTCGAGCACACGGACGCCTCCATCTCCCAACAGTTGTTCGAGCAGCTGTTCCGGGCTGAGCCCTCTTTCGATCATGCGCGACACGGGCGGAATTTGTTTCAGCCGCTCTTCAATGCGAGTGATCGTGTTCTCCTCCGTCCCGGGCATCAACTGGATCATAAATCCTCCGGCGGCTCGGATGGTATGGTCGGGATTGACGAGCACCCCGACGCCAACCGATGACGGAATTTGTTCGGACGAAGCAAAATAATACGTAAAATCATCGCCAAGCTCCCCGGAGATAAGCGGCACTTGTCCGGTGAAAAAGTCGCGCAGCCCAAGATCCTTCACAACCGTCAACATCCCATTTTTGCCAACCGCCCGTGCCACATCAAGTTTCCCGTGCTCGTTCAGTTCAAAATGCACATGCGGATTCGTTACATAGCCACGCACTTCCCCTCTGGCGTTGCTGTCGACTAAAATGACGCCGATCGGGCCGCCGCCGTCAATTTTAATCGTCAACGTTTCCTCGCCTTTCAGCATCGCTCCCATCATAACACCGGCGGTCAACGCCCGGCCGAGAGCCGCTGAGGCGGTCGGCCATGTTTGGTGGCGGCGTTGCGCCTCGGCGACAGTTTCCGTCGTTCTTGCGGCATACGCTCTCACTTGTCCATTGTAAGCGAGTGCTTTGACTAAGTAGTCTCCCATCTTCATCAAGCCTTTCATCCTTTTTTCTCGGTGTTTTTCTCGTACAACAATTTTAAGCCAGTCAGCGTCAAAAACGGATCAACGACATCGATGATGTCCGATTCGCTGGCAATGAGCGGAGCCAAACCGCCAGTAGCAATCACCTTCGGCGGGATTTTGCTTTTCGCCTTCATTCGCGACACGATGCCTTCCACTTGTCCGACATAACCGTATAAAATACCGGCTTGCATGGCGCTGACCGTATTTTTGCCGATGATATCATCCGGGCGGGCGATTTCAATGCGCGGCAATTTCGCCGCCCGCGCAAACAGAGCCTCTGTCGAGATCATAATTCCCGGGGCAATGGCCCCTCCCATATATTGTTTATGTTCATTAATATAACAATACGTCGTCGCCGTGCCAAAATCGACGATAATCAGCGGACTGCCGTACAAATGGATGCCGGCGACCGCGTTGACAATCCGGTCGGCGCCCACCTCACGCGGATTGTCATATTTGATGTCGAGCCCGGTTTTAATACCCGGACCGACGATGAGCGGTTTGATATGGAAATATTTTAGACACATGCGTTCAAGAGCAAACATAATCGGCGGCACGACCGAGGAAATGATGATGCCTCGAATGTCGGAAAACTGCAAGCCGACATGGTTCAAGAGCGCTTTGATCATCATGCCGTATTCGTCTTCCGTTTTCGAGCGGCTTGTTTCAATGCGCCAATGATGTTTCAGTTCGTCCCCGTCATACACCCCTAACACCGTGTTTGTATTGCCGACGTCCAATACAAAAATCATCGCTTCATTCCTCGCTTTTCCTCGATAAATTCCCATTCTTTATCATATCATACTTACGGGAAAAAAACTGTCCTTCTTTCCCTGGGCCGCCGGCAAAAAAAAGATGCCTCCGAACAGAGACATCGATTACTCCTCTTTCTTTTGGATGTTGATTTTCACATCGCCGTCGCTTTTGCCGGACTCCTCGCGCCCGTTCCGGTCTTTGGGCAGCGTGCCATGTTCGAACAAATGTTTAATTTGCTCCGCATCGAGCGTCTCGACTTCTAACAGCGTGTTGGCGATCAAATCCAATTTGTCCCGATGTTGGGTCAAAATTTGTTTCGCTTTTTCATAGCACTCTTTAATGATGCGCTGAATCTCTAAGTCAATTTCATAGGCGATTTTGTCGCTGTAGTTTTGCTCGTTGTGTAAGTCACGTCCTAAAAACACTTGCCCGCTCGGTTGGCCGAATTGAAGCGGACCAAGCTTTTCGCTCATGCCAAACTCCGTCACCATCCGGCGCGCGATGTTTGTCGCCCGTTGAAAATCGTTGTGGGCCCCTGTACTCACTTCATTGAACACGATTTCCTCGGCAACGCGCCCGCCGAGCAGTCCGGTGATTTTATCCATCAGTTCGGCTTTCGTCATAAAGTAGCGGTCTTCTTTCGGCAGCATGACCGCATAGCCTCCGGCTTGGCCGCGCGGCACAATCGTCACTTTATGCACCATTTCCGCATCGGCGAGCACCATGCCGATGACCGTATGCCCAGCTTCGTGAAACGCGACGATGCGCCGTTCTTTTTCCGAAATGACGCGGCTTTTTTTCGCCGGTCCGGCAATCACCCGGTCCGTCGCCTCGTCGATGTCGCTCATATCAATTTTCTTTTTGTTGCGGCGCGCTGCAACGAGCGCCGCCTCATTCAGCAAGTTTTCCAAGTCGGCGCCGGAAAATCCAGGCGTCCGCATCGCGATCGTCTTCAAGTCAACCGATTCATCGAGCGGCTTGTTGCGGGCATGCACGCGCAGCACCGCTTCGCGCCCTTTGACGTCCGGGCGGTCGACGGTAATCTGCCGGTCGAAGCGCCCCGGGCGCAACAGCGCCGGGTCTAAAATGTCCGGCCGGTTGGTGGCCGCGATAATAATGATCCCTTCGTTGCCGTTAAAGCCGTCCATTTCGACAAGCAGTTGGTTGAGCGTCTGCTCACGCTCGTCATGGCCGCCGCCAAGGCCGGCGCCGCGCTGGCGGCCGACGGCGTCGATCTCATCAATGAAGATGATGCACGGGGCATTTTTTTTCGCCGTTTCAAACAAGTCGCGCACCCGCGATGCCCCGACCCCGACGAACATTTCCACGAAATCCGACCCGCTGATCGAGAAAAACGGCACGCCCGCTTCTCCGGCAACCGCGCGCGCCAACAGCGTTTTCCCGGTTCCGGGCGGCCCAACGAGCAATACCCCTTTCGGAATGCGGGCGCCAAGTTCCGCAAACTTGCGCGGATCTTTTAAAAACTCGACGATTTCCACCAACTCTTCCTTTTCCTCATCTGCCCCAGCCACATCGCGGAAGCGGACTTTCCGCTTGTCATCCGTATACAGCCGCGCCCGGCTTTTGCCGAAATTCATCACCCGGCTGCCGCCGCCCTGTGCCTGGTTCAAAAGGAAGAAGAACAAAATAAAAATAATCACAAATGGGATGATGGAAGTGAAAAACGTCACCCATCCGCTCGTTTCGTCCGCTGGCACGACTTCCACCCGCGTCCGCGCCGCCGCCGCATCGATGCGGTCAAGCACTTTGTCACTGTTCATGACGTAGGTGGAAAAGTACTGCCCTTCGCTATATGTTTTCAACTGGCCTTTGATTTCATATACGCCGCGCTCCGGCTTAATGGAAAACGACTTGACATCCCCGTTTTCCAGATGAGTGATGAACGCATCGTACGTCATCGGCTCCGTTCGCTGGTTCGTGCCGTTAAAAAAGCTGACGACGCCGATCACGACGAGGAAAATCAGCAAATAAAAGATGGTATTGCGGAAAATCCGGTTCATTTCTTGCCTCCTCCCATATGAAACACACTATACTCAATACTATCATAGAAATTTGTTTCAATACAAACAATTCGGCCGTCGCCCAGCAACCGTTCTACTTTTGGTACACTTCCGGCTTTAAGACGCCGATAAACGGGAGGTTGCGGTATTTTTCCGCGTAATCGAGCCCATAGCCGACGACGAATTCATCGGGGACGGTAAATCCGGTGTAATCGGCTTGAATGTCCGCCTTCCGTCCAGACGGCTTGTCAAGAAGCGTGACGATTTTGATCGAATTCGCCTTCCGGTAGCGAAACAAGTCGACCAAATAGCTGAGCGTCAGCCCGCTGTCAATAATATCCTCAATGATCAAAATATCCCGTCCTTCGACGGATGTGTTCAAGTCTTTGACGATTTTCACTTCGCCGGATGAAACGGTCGCATTGCCATAGCTTGATACGTCCATAAAATCCATTTCTAAATATGTATCAATATGTTTGAGCAAGTCGGCCATAAACGGCATCGCCCCTTTGAGAACGCCGACAGCGAGCGGAAAACGGCCTTCATATTCTTTCGTTAACAAACCGCCGAGTTCTTTGACTTTTGCCTGAATTTCCTCTTCCGTGATCAACACTTTTTGAATATCGTCTTTCATCCCCATCTTTTTTCCTCCTAGCTGTTCATCGCCTGATATTGCAGCAAAATATAGCGAGCTTGCCCAAGGTTTTGCGCTTCGAAAGCCGATTTTTTCAAGCCAGGCACCCAAAGGATGCGACCGTCGGCATCTTCGACAATCGGCCAGCGATCCCTTTCCATCCGCGGAATTTTTGCTTCAATGAAAATTTCTTTCAATTTTTTTGTGCCTCCCGTCCCCTTGAGCACCATCCGGTCGCCGCGCCGACGCGTCCGCACGCGAAGCGGCAAGGAGACGGAAGCAGGATCCACGACGAACCAATCATTCCCGGCCTGCTTTCTTGGATAGTGTTCCCCAAATTCACTGATGATTGCATAGCCGTTTGGGAGGGGCAATAGCGCCGGAACCGGCAGTTCAAACCAATAGCCTTTCTCGCCGCTTTCTGCGTCAAACGTAAACAAACAGCGGTCGTACGAGCGAATCACTTTGAGCCCTTTTGGCAAATCGATCATTCCGGAAGGGCGGCCGCGCTCACAAAGCATCAGTATATGGCCGATATGTACGGAAGTCAATGTCGGCGGAACGCCGTCATAAAGACGGAGAAGCAACAGCTGCAGCACCCGGCGCTGCAGCGGTCGCGGCAGCGCCAAAAATGGTCCGATGGAAAGCGCCGCATCGCGATGTTGTTTTTCCATTACTTTATTCAGCGCGTCCGCGGCTAATTCCTCCAAAAATTGCTCATCTTCCGCCATCATTTCGCTGTATTGCTGAAACCGCTCGTGCAGGCGCGGATTTTCCTGCCGCAGCAACGGGACAATATGATGGCGGAACCGGTTGCGCGTATAATCGTCTTTTTCATTGCTCGGATCGCGGCGTGGAGACAGCTCCATCTGCCGGCAATACGCTTCAATCTCCGCCCGGCTGACAGCCAAAAACGGACGGATGAGATAGCCGCCGTGAAACGGCCGTTTGACGGGGATACCAGCGTATCCTTTGCTTGTGCTGCCGCGCACAAGCCGCATTAAAATCGTCTCGACTTGATCGTCGCCATGATGGCCTACGGCGACGTACCCCGCTTGATGCTTTTCCATTAGTTCGGCAAAAAAGCGGTAGCGGCAGATCCGCGCCGCCTCTTGGGCGCCGAGACCTGCGCTGCGCTGAAAGGCCGGGACGTCGATTTGCGCAGTCTCACATAAAATACGGCGCTCCACGCAAAAACGTTTCACAAACTCCATCTCTTCTTCTGACTCCCGCCCACGAAACATATGGTCAACATGGGCCGCTATGACCTGAAGCTTCCATTCGTCGCGCAGCGACAAAAAAACGTGCAGCAACGCAAGCGAATCCGGGCCTCCGGAGACGCCAACGATGACGGCCGCTCCTTCTGAAAGCAGTTGATGCCTGTGGATAAAGGCGCGCACTTTGTCGATCATCCGAGCCAACCTCTTTGCGTTTCGTTCAGCTTCATCGTAACACGTCCGCCCTGTTTTCTCAAAACAATTACATCGCCAGCTGCCAATATATATAAAAGGCATAGGCGCCCAGCAATGCGGCGGCGATGACCACCGTTTCGACAATCCCTCTCGCTTGGCGGCGCCGTTTCACCTGCCGCCCCGACCGACGGCTTGGCACTGCCTTTCTTTCGTTTTCCGCCGATGTATGGCGGGAAGAGGCGGCCAATAAGTCGCGACGCATATCGGCCGCCTTTCGATATCGGCCGTCAAGCGCCTTTTGCAGCACCTCCTTGTATCGGGTTAAAAAGCGGTCCGTTTCGATGATGGACAACAGCTGCGCCCGACCGTCACCCTTTTTCTCAATCGGCCCCGGGCAGCAAGAAGAAATCATCACCATCGCCGCCGCAAACAAGTCGTAAGATGGCTCCGCTTTGCGCGATCCAAGCCCCCAATAGCCGCGGTCATACAGCTCAGTAAACTCTTTTACCGCCCTTCCTTGCAGCGTCGTCCCGCCCACATCAAGCAACCGAACCGACGGCGGCGACCCGGTAACGATCAAATTATCCGGCTTTAAATCCCCAAATACCCATCCTTCTTGATGAAGCCGATCAAGCACCGACAACAGCTGCATCATAAGCACGGGCGCCCATTCTTTTCCACGGCGGCGGATGAAAGCAGCGAAATTCTCCCCTTCAATATACTCCATCACATAAAACGGGATCGTCTCCCGCGCAAACGGGCTTTGCCAGTCATCGGCTTCCAGCAAAGAAGGCCCGAGGGCGGCTCCCTGGACCTTAGCAAAACGGCGCAATATATTCATTTCCGATGCCAATGACGCATAGTCATCGCTCAACTTGACGGCGACGCGAGTCCGGCCGTTCTCCGCCAAATAGACGACGCCGTTCGCCCCGCTGCCAAGCCGCCGCAGCAGCCGGTAGGAACGGCCATGCCATTTCCCAGTGATGACCGTACCAGGCGGCAAATTACAAAGACGATTCTTCGATGTATGGCTCATCGCCATCGCCGATCCAGCTCCTTAACGACCGTTTACGCTCAAAATAGGCGATTGCCTCACGCAGCGCCGGTCCGGTCGGCGTCAGCCCGCCCGACGCCAATTTCGGAAAGATGGTGGACAACTCTTCAATCCTTGGCGTCCAGTCGATCATTTTTTCGGCGTGCGCCCGTTTTCCCGGGAAGATGAACACCGAAAAGCGGTTTTCGCCCATGCGCGCATTTAAGCTGAGCGATAAATCGATGAGCGCCTCTTTGACGGTCGGCAGTTTTGTTTTCATGCTCCCGCTCGTATCGATCAAAATGAGCACATCAAGGGCAAC
This sequence comes from Geobacillus zalihae NBRC 101842, assembly GCF_001544135.1. Classification (GTDB taxonomy): domain Bacteria; phylum Bacillota; class Bacilli; order Bacillales; family Anoxybacillaceae; genus Geobacillus; species Geobacillus zalihae. The sequence continues at coordinate 16,324 of NZ_BCPV01000025.1, forward strand.
CGTTTCCCCGAGTTCATCGACGACTTCCATCACTTGGCCGCGCTTGTCCGGCGGCAAGTCCTCAAGCGAAACGTCAGAACCAAAGATTTGTTTCAACTCGCGATTGACGAGCCCTTGCAACGTCTGAGTCATCGCTTGGCGCGTCACCATTTGCACGGTTTGCGACAGCTGTTTCGCGTACACGACTTGGCTCATCCCGCCGCCAGCCGCGGCGATCGCTTCAATTTCCCGCCGTCCGTTTTCATCCATCGCACCTTGATCCAAGATGCCGATCACGTTCACCGTAATGCCTTGCTCACGGGCTAGCGCCGCCATGGCGGCTGGGTCCTCACCATGGTTGGAGCAGCCATCGGTAATGAGCAAAATTTGCCGCAACGTTCCCTTTCGCACGTTCGTTCCCCTCCTTGGCGAATGTATTACCATCATCGCCGCAGGGGAACGTTTTTATACGCTAGCTATTGCGCCTTTTTCATATACATGTATGCCGGAATCGTCGCCCATTTCGGCGTATTGTGCCGAACTTTGGCGACAACGACGGTCATATCGTCTTCAATCTCGCCGCCGCATTGGCGAATCACTTCTTCCATGATCAAATCGGCGACTTCCTGCGGGTCGTTCGTCTTTAATTCTTGAATTTTCCGCTTCATCCAAACATCATGGTTTTCGACGTTCATCGGCCCTTCAAACACACCATCGCTCATCATAATGAGCAAGTCGCCCGATTTCAGCTGCTCGGTGACAACGTCAAATTCCACTTCTTTAATGATGCCCATCGGCAAGTTGCTCGCTTCCACTTTCATCACCTTGTCACCGCGCTTAATAAAGCTTGGCGTCGATCCGATTTTCAAAAACTTCGTCGCCGCGTTTTGCAAGTCGATGATGGCCAAATCGAGCGTCGCATACATGTCTTCTGTCGTCCGCAATGCCAAAATCGAATTGATCGATTTGATGGCAATCGACTCGTCCATTCCCGTCTGCAAAATCTTTTGCAACAGGCGCAGCGTCTCGCGGCTTTCGTCATGCGCCCGCTCCCCATTGCCCATGCCATCGCTGATGGCAACGGCGTACTTGCCGGTAGCAAGTTCAATCGTTGCATAACTGTCGCCAGAAATGAACCCCCCTCCTTTGGCGGCAAACGCGACGCCCGTTTCGACGACGAACGCTTTCGTCGAGCCGAAGGCGACGCGGCAGTAGCCGTTCGGGTAGGCGGCGCACTCTTCGCGCTTGACGACGATCGTCTCTCCTAAAATATCTGACAGCATCGGCGCGATCAGTTTTTCGCACTCACCCCGCCCTTCGCAGTAAGGAATGCTCATTTCAATATCGATATTTCCTTTTTCCAAACTGTAAATGTCGACATGGCCCACTTCGATGCCAAACTCTTGCAGCGCATGGTAAATTTGTTCTTCCTGCAAATAATGGTTTTCCTGTTCTTTCTGCATTTCTTTGGCGAAATCGTCCATCACTTGCGAAACGCCCAACAGCTGTTCAGCGACAAGCTTCCGGCTTTCGTGGATTTGCCGTTTGAGCTTGCGGTTTGCTTGATAAGCAACCATCTCTTTTTCAATCGCGTCGACGACTTTGCCGGCCTTGACGCAATACCGCTCCCACTCGCGCAGCAACTGATGGTTTTGCGACAATGTTTTTTCGTCCGCCTCGCCCATCATTTGCTTCATGTACGCATAGGTTGTACGAAAGTTGTCCGCCCAGCATTGCGTCTTCTTAAAGCACGTTTGGCACGTTTTTTCCGTGATGTCGCTCAAAAAATAGTCGACTTCACGGTCGCTGTATTCATTGGCATCCGGAAGCGGTTCGGGCGAAAAGCTTTCCGCCAGCGCCTGAAAGACGTTGGAAAACTGCGAGACGCGTTGCACCGTCATATCGCGGATTTTCCGGACGTATTGTTGTTGCTCATTGATATATTCTGCCGTGCCGGGAATGTATTTGGCGATTTTCTCCGTCAGTGAACGGGATGTACCAAAAAACAGCATAATTGCGATGCCGGATTCAAGCAACGTCGGCACAAGCTCACTCTTCCCTTCGCCGTATAAACCAAGCAACAACGTCGCGACGAGGAGGCCGAACGCCACCCCAAGTTTTTTCCCTTCCCTCAGCAACCCGCCAAGCAGCCCGGCGAAAGCAAGCAAACTCATTTCCGACAAGTTGCCGACATTTGCCAAGCTCAGTACAAGCCCGGTGACAACGCCGACGGTGGAGCCGGTCGCCGCCCCGGCGACAAACGCGAACAACAAAACGAGGTAGCGCGACATCACATGCTCAAGCGACAAACCGTACACAGCCCAACCGATCATCCCGGTCAACATCGAGGCGAGCAAAATGATCAACGAAATGATCTCTTCCGCTCGCAACGCATGTTTATGCTTCTGCACTGTCAACAACGGGATGCTTTGCATAAAAATCAAGGTCAATACAAGCGACAGCCCGGCTTCGACGACCGCCATGGCGGCGCCGTAGACCGATCGCTCTCCGAGCCAATAATAGGAGATCAGCCATTTGGCGGAAAGAGACAGCACAAACACAACAAATGGAACGATTTTCAGTGACTCACTGATCACCCTCCGCACCCATCCGTAAATAAAGAGAAAACCAAAAATGGAAATGCCGACAAACAGCGCCACATCAAGCGACAGCGTCAAAGCACCGGCCAACAGCGAGATCAACGCAAAAGCGGCCTTGTCGCGGCGCAGCATATAGACCGAAACGAAAAATGGCAAAGCGAACGGGGTCAGCTTCGATAAAATCAACGCTCGTCCAAGCAAAAAGCCGACAAGAAGAAGCAAAAAGCCTTGATGGATGAACAGATGACCAAGGCGCAGCTTCACATGGCGCATCCAGCGCGACACCGTTGCTTGCGTGTCATGAATCGGCACTTCCGAAATGCTGCGGCGCACCGTCCCTCTTTCTACTCTTTCCATTCCCGATCCTCTCCTTTACCTTTCTATTACCCCCTATTATATAGCTTGAATTGTCAGAAATTTGTCAAAACCACAGAGAAAAATAAAAAATCGTTCGACGTTTTCCACGGCAAAACGCGGTCAACAGGCTTGTTCCGACAGAAAGAGACAAAAAAGAAAAACGAGCATGTCGCTTGATGGCGCATGCTCGTTTGCGATGACCCGTACGGGATTCGAACCCGTGTTACCGCCGTGAAAGGGCGGTGTCTTAACCACTTGACCAACGGGCCATGTTTGATTGTTGGTGGCGGTGGAGGGGATCGAACCCCCGACCTCACGGGTATGAACCGTACGCTCTAGCCAGCTGAGCTACACCGCCGTGTGACAACAGTTTATATCATAACGGAGGAGATGACGATTGTCAATACATATAGGCGGAAAATGCAGAGGGGAAATATATCCTCTTATTCCATACAGAAACAAAAAAGCATCCATAGCGACGGATGCTTGTTTCCTAATTTGTCATCCTTCAAACAATCTTTCAGCAGCAAGTTACCCTCGTCTCGCTCCACGACCTCCCCGCTTCGACTCCGTATGACGGCGCAACGATGCCAATCGGTCTTCACTCTCTTTTAAGAATCGGCTGATTTTTTGTTCTAAGCTGTCCGCCGCGGAGCGGTCGTTTGTCCGATGGCGCGGCCGCTGCGAAGAAGGCGTGTCTTTTGCTTTGCGAATGGACAGGCCAATTTTTCCATCTTGACCGACGTTGATGACTTTGACATACACCATATCGCCGACTTTCAGATGATCGTTGATGTCTTTGACATAGTTATCGGCTACCTCGCTAATGTGAACGAGTCCTGTGACCCCCTCCGGCAGCTCCACAAACGCCCCAAATTTCGTAATGCCCGTGACCTTGCCTTGTAACTTGCTGCCTACTTCAATCGACATAAAAAAAGTGCTCCTCCTTAAAACGCTTTAAAGATGGTGTTTTTTTTTATTATAGCGAATGAAAAAAATGCGTGTCAATATGACGAATGCCCATAGAAAACGGGCATTCGCAGGCAAAATTATTTTTCCGGCAAGACGAAAATAATTTCTCCATCTTTCGATAAGTAATATTTTTTCCGCGCCAGCTCGGCGATATAGTCATCATCATGCAACTTTTTCATTTCCTCTTTCAGTTGCTTTTCCTTCCGTTTAAGCTCCGCAAGCTGCTCTTTCAGCTTTTGCTGTTCCGCCGTTTTTGCATCGATCGCCTTCGCTTGCGAGTGCAAGGTGTAGACAAGAGCGGAGGCGAACATCGCAAACAACAACGACCAGACAACCAAACGGACAGCGACAGCCCGCCGTCTTCTCGCCGCCTTCTGCTTTTTCTCCTCATGCTCAGCTATGTACGTCGACGACAGCTTCGTCACATTCGTTCTCCGGGGCACGTTCATCGCGTTTACACCTCTTTTACTCGCGCCATTTCGCAAACCACATGCTTATTTTCTCTTTTGTATTCTTGATTTGTCCAGCAAATCCTTTTAAACGTCGAAAAAATTTTTCCACCCCGGCTCGTCTTTGCGGCGGCACCCGCCGCCAAATCATGATGCCCGTCCAACGCAGCGGAGCAAGCAAAAGGCGGATCATCTTCCAAACAGCCAGCAGCACAAACCGAACGATCCACAACAAAAGCCGCCAAGCGAACAATAGAAGTGCCAGCGCCATTTGCCCAAGGAGGATGAGCGGGCGCATGACCATGAGGCGGAACAGCTGAACGAGCGTCTGTCCGAGTCTTACCGCAAGCCCAATGAACCACTCGAGCACCCGAACATAAAAGGAGCGGAGCAAGCTTTGATAAGCGGCATATCCGCATAAAAGCGCGAGAAACAAATAAAAGCGAAGCTCGCCTTCATTGACGAAAAGAAGCACATAAAACACGATGAGCGCCTGCACCGCCCAAAACAGCACGTCATTCACAAAGACGAGCCAGTGCGCCCGCTCATGCCGTTTCAACATCCGACTGTACGTATCCCACGCCAGGCCAAGCCAGCCGCCCATGCCAATCATCGCCAGCATGGTGTACAGCTGTATGCTGACATTCATTTGAACAACTTGCTAAAGAATCCTTTAGCCTTCTCCTGATGGTCATCTAAATAAACGAGGTCGAAAATGCGCCCTTTAATCGAAACAACGCCTTTGTCGACATCTAAGTTTTTCATCTGCAAGTTTTGCCCGCGGATGGCCAAAAAGCCCATGACCGTCTCAAGCAAAAACTCCTCGTTGTCAAAGCTCTCGACTTGTTTCACCCCGGTGATGTCAAGAAGGCGCCGGCCGCGCATGATCACATCATGTTCCTGGACCGGACCTTTGTTCGTGCTTCCGCCAAATTCATCGTGTCGACTCATGTTCATCCCCCGCATTTCCATTTAGTATAGAAAGCCGGCAAGGCCAACCGCCTTTTCTCATCCGTTGTTTGTACCATATGTATGTCAGCGGGGGATGGTTTAGAACAAGCCTGCAGGACAAATTAGACGTCGTCTTGTTCCGGCGCCGGGGTGGTCCGTTCTTCGCGGATCAATTCGTACAGCCCGGTTGCCTCCTCTTTTTTCGTTGTTTCTTTTAGATCCGTCACTTTTACCGTTACCCGCTTTTGCCCAAATTGAATCGTCAATTCATCGCCGACTTTCACATCAGAGCTCGCTTTGGCGACATGGCCGTTGATCCACACTCTCCCTTGATCGGCGATTTCCTTCGCCAACGTGCGGCGTTTGATGAGGCGGGACACTTTTAAAAATTTATCAAGGCGCATTGCATGATCCCCCTTACCGTTCGTTTTCTTTGGCTTCTTCCCAAAAACGATCGAGTTCGGCAAGCGAAAACGAGGTGATCGATCGGCCGCTTTTTCGCACTTGTTCCTCGATATAAGCGAAACGGCGGGCAAATTTGTCGTTGGCCATTTGCAACGCTTCTTCTGGTTGAATCCCGTAATAACGGGCAAGGTTGATGAGCGCGAACAATAGATCGCCAAACTCGCCGACAAGCCGATCGCGACGGCCGCCGGACGTTTCGGCTCGAAACTCGGCCATTTCTTCTTCGACTTTTTGCCATATCGGCGCGGCATCATCCCAGTCAAACCCGACTTTCGCCGCTCGTTTCTGCAGCTCGTACGCCCGCATCGTCCCCGGCAGACTTTTCGGAATGTCGGCAAGAATCGATTCCGAAAGCCCGCCCCCTTTTTCTTTCTCCTTGATCTTCTCCCAGTTGGCAACGACTTGTTCGGCCGTCTCGGCCGTGACATCGCCAAACACATGCGGGTGGCGTCGGATCATTTTCGCCGTCAGCGTGCGGATGACGTCGTCGATCGAAAACAACCCTCGGTCGGCGCCGATTTGCGCATGGAGCATCACTTGCAGCAATACGTCGCCGAGCTCCTCGACCATATGATCATCGTCACCCTCGTCAATCGCCTCGAGCAGCTCATACGCCTCCTCAAGCAAATAGCGCTTCAGCGACGCATGCGTCTGCTTCCGATCCCATGGACAGCCGTTCGGCCCTCTCAGCGTGGCGATGACGCGGCGCAGCGTCTCAAACCGGTGGTAAAGCAACGGCTCGTCCTTCACCGGCGGCACGTAGACGCTTGTCAAGTTGTCAAGCTCCGTCTCGCGGTCCAACTCATAAAGCGGCACGCGCTTTACTTGCTCGTCCTTCGTGCCTGCCGCGGTGACAATGTAGATCGGGTAATCGTCGGGAAGCTGCTCCATCAAAGAAAGCTTCACGTTCGAGGCCACAAACGAATCGTACACTTGACAAAAAACAGCATGCAGTGAAGGCGACCATTCTTCTCCTCGAAAAGTCGTCGCATCAAGCAATTGAAACCCTTCAATTGGATCGATGCGCACCGCCGTAAACAGCGCATCCAAAAAGCTTTGACCACCTTCGATCACGATTCGGCAGACGCCGCGCCGCTCAGCTTCGAAAAGAAGCTGCACCGTCCGCTCGGCAACAAGCGGATGGCCGGGAACAGCGTAAAACACATCGCCGCGCTTCGCCTGTTCCGTCAATTGATCGACGATGTCAGCGTACACATCAGCAAACTGCTCGTGTTTTTCATACACTTCATCAAATGACGTAAACGCAATCCCTTCCTCCGTAAGCCATTTGACCACCGGGTGTTCTTTCGTCCGCAAAAAGAGCGGATGCGCCCGCTTTAGCTTTCGGTACACACCGATCGGCAGCTGTTTTACATCTCCGGCGCCGAGGCCGAACACATAAATCGTATTCATCGCCGATCACCTGCCTCCTAATCGTAGACGGAATTTATTAGCCAATGGGAAAGCTGCCAACTCCTGTTCAGAAAAAACATGTCCTTTCACAATACACGCAAGGTAAACGACAGCACCGATGGCAACGCCGCCAAGCGCCTCGGCAGCCGCCCATAGCCGCCCCTCGCTCGAGCTGTCCATCAGCCACCTATACCCATGCAAGACGACGGCCATCATAGCGGCCGCTTTCACGGTTGGGTACATGTATTTCCGGCCCGCCGTCCGATATTCACGCGGCAAAAAGGCGCATAAAAAGCCTGCCATGAGCGCATAAGCACCCGTCGTCGCCGCGGCGGCGCCAAGCGCTCCAAACCGCGGAGCAAGCCAATGCATAAGCGCGGCCTTCCCCGCCACTGCCAACGCCACGCCGGCAGCGGCCGTCCATTCCCTCCCCATTCCTTGCAATAATGCAGAGGCGGTCAACGCGATCGTAGTAAAAAAGACAGAGGAGGACAAGACGGCGAGAACCGACGAACCGTAGTCATTCTCGAACAACATCGCATTGATCGGTCGAATGAGGCAAATGAGCCCTAACGAAGCACCAAGCCCAATGACAACGGCAAGCCGGATGGACAGCGCTCCATAGGCGAAAACGGCACCTTGGCGGCGCGCTCCGGAAAGAAGTGGAACAAGCGCCAATGAAAACGACGTGCCGACGACCGTGCCGAGCTGAATGAGCGGCTGACCGCGGTCGTACACTCCTTTTAGCCGCTGCACCTCATCGAGCCTTGCCCCCGCTTCCTGTAGAAGCGGAACGAATAAAAATGAATCGACGAGTGGAATCAGCGTCAACGCCATATTCGTCAAGCAAATGACCGTCCCCGCCGTCAATAAACGCCGGCCCACCTGTCGATCCCAAGCTGGCGGCGTGCGGCCCGACGTTTTTAGGCGCCGACGCCGGGACAGGAAGAAAAGCAAAATGAAAAGCGCCGCCGCCATGCCTATTAGCGTCCCTGCGACCGCTGCCATGCCGCAAGCATAGACGTCGGCGCCGCGCTGCACCGCTCCATACGACAGCCCTAAAATCGCCGCCACCCGCACGAATTGCTCGCCAACTTGGGACGCCGCCGTCGGCGTCATATCATGCCGCCCTTGGAAATAGCCACGCAACAACGCGATGGGCGGAAACAGCAAAAACGAAAATGAAAGCAAGCGCACGAGCGGCGTAAGCCGTCCATCGCCCATCGCCGAGGCAATCACCCCCGCCCCTAGATACAGCGAAGCAAACAGGATGACGCCAAGGACGCTTAACACCAACAAGGCGACGCGCACACTAGCGGCAGCGCCCGCTTCATCCTGTCCCGCCAACCGCTCGGCGACAAGCTTCGAGACGGCAACCGGGTAGCCGGTCAGCGAGAGTGCGACGACGATGCCATAAATCGGGTATACTTGTTGGTAAATATAAAAACCAATGTCCCCGACCATATTTTGATACGGAACACGGTACAAAGCGCTTAATAGTTTTGCGGCCAAAGCGGCGGCCGTTAAGATCGCCGCCCCTTTCCATACGTTTCCCATCCAGTTTCTCCCCTCGCATAGACAACCCACTCAAACCTAGACGCCGGAGGGCAATAGAAGCCGCCAAGCGCCATGATGGCTACGCTCGATATTATAGCGCAACTTCCGCCTGTTGGACAAAGGTGATGGTCAACTCGCACGGCTTCATGCGCTGTTCCGCAAGCCAGGCGGACGAAAAAAGCAGGATGTGGAAGCGATTCCGGGATTCAAGGCATCTCGCCCCCATTTGCCGGGCGGAAAAAAAGGCAGCCTGTGAAGCTGCCTTGTTGTTTCGCCTATTGTTCCATTTGTCGAGCCAAAAAGCTGGCGGCTGTTTCTACTGCTTTATGCTCCACTTCACCAAGCGTTTTCTCCCGCGATAAAATGATGACGGCTCCGATCGGATCGCCGTTGGCGACAATCGGGCCGATCGTATACGATTTCAACGTTTCCGTCATCCCGTCAACGAGCTCGACTTCCCCTTCCTCCGTATGGAGGATGGAATTGCGGTCTTCCATGGCTTTTTCCACCAACGGGCTGACGCTTTTGTTCATATACTCTTTTTTCGAAACGCCGGCGACAGCGATGTATACATCGCGGTCGCAAATGAGCACAGGCTGGCCGAGGCTGTCAAACAGCGCTTCGGCGTACTCTTTGGCAAAGTCGCCTAATTCACTGATCGGCGAATATTTTTTCAAAATGACTTCTCCATCGCGGTCAACAAATATTTCGAGCGGATCTCCTTCGCGAATGCGCAACGTTCTGCGAATTTCCTTCGGAATAACAACTCTCCCTAAATCATCAATGCGACGAACAATACCGGTTGCTTTCATGCCTTGTATACCCTCACTTTCATCTAGGATTTGAAGGATACTCCGATGAACCCTTGCAATGGGGAATTCACCATTGTTGTCATTAGTATCCTTCACAATCCACGTTCTATACGTGATGAAAGTGATTTTGGCCATTTTAGATAAAATTGCCCATCCTTCATTATCGCCACATGCAGGAAACGATAAACATCATAAAACTTTTTCTTGATTATGCCGTCACCGACTTCTCTTTTTCCACCCCAGACAGCCGCCGCAGCGTCTCTTCTAAAATCATCAGCCACTCGTGCGGCTTCATTTCCTTGATATAGAGCACAATTTTCAACTTCGCTCCGTCCATGCCAAACCCGAATAAGCGGCCATGCCGGCGTCCAATGTCAGATAGACGCTGGATTTCCACCGTTTTCGATGCCGGTTCAGTAAACAAGATGTCAATTTGCTGCTTATGTTGCTTCATCGATTCGACGCCAAGCTGCTTGGCCAACACCTTCAACTCCGCAATTTGGAACAAATACGCAACTTCATCTGGATAATCGCCGAAGCGGTCGACCATTTCCTCACGCAGCTCCTCAATGTCTTCGAGCGTCTCCACTGCCTTAAATCGCTTGTACATCTCGATCTTTTGCAATTCGTCTGCAATGTATGTGCTCGGAATATAGGCGTCGACTTCGACATCGATGACGACATCCGGCTGCTCGTCTTCTCGCTTGATGCCGCGCCGTTTCTCGATCGCTTCTTTCAACATTTGCGAATACAAATCGAATCCGACCGAGTCGATAAAGCCATGCTGTTCGGCGCCGAGAATGTTGCCCGCGCCGCGGATCGACAAATCGCGCATGGCAATTTTAAAACCAGAGCCGAGCTCGGTAAACTCTTTAATGGCTTGCAGCCGCTTTTCTGCCGCTTCATTGAGCACTTTATCTTTCCGATAGGTGAAATACGCATAAGCGACGCGGTTGGAGCGGCCGACGCGCCCGCGCAGCTGGTACAGCTGCGACAATCCCATCCGGTCGGCGTCATAGACGATGAGCGTGTTGACATTCGGAATATCGATGCCCGTTTCAATGATCGTCGTCGTCACCAGCACATCGTATTGCCCTTCCAAAAACGCCAAAATGGTCGATTCGAGCTCCGTTTCCGACATGCGGCCATGCACGTAAGTGACGCGCGCTTCCGGGACAAGCTGTGCGATTTCTTCCGCTTTCAAATCGATGTCTTCAATATGGTTGTAAAGGAAAAACACCTGCCCGTCGCGGGCGAGCTCACGTTCAATCGCCTCTTTGACGAGTTCGGGCGTATATTCCATGACATACGTTTGCACCGGGAATCGGTTTTCAGGCGGCGTCTCGATGATCGACAAATCGCGCACGCCGATCATCGACATATGCAACGTACGCGGAATCGGCGTCGCCGTTAAGGTGAGCACGTCGATGTTCGCCTTCAGCTGCTTGATTTTTTCTTTATGCGCCACGCCAAACCGTTGCTCCTCGTCGATAATGAGCAAGCCTAAATCTTTAAACTTCACGTCTTTCGACAGCAGCCGATGCGTGCCGATGACCATATCGATCGTGCCGTCCTTCAACCCTTTGATTGTCTCGGCTTGCTGTTTTTTCGTGCGAAATCGGTTTAACAGACCAACCTTGATCGGAAACCCTTGAAACCGTTCGCGCACCGTTTCGTAATGCTGTTGGGCTAGGATCGTCGTCGGCACAAGAAAGGCCACTTGTTTGCCGTCCATAATGGCTTTAAACGCCGCCCGCAACGCCACTTCCGTCTTCCCGTAGCCGACATCGCCGCAAAGGAGGCGGTCCATCGGTTTGTCGCTCTCCATATCACGCTTAATTTCCTCAATCGACCGAAGCTGATCTTCCGTCTCTTGATACGGAAACGCCGCTTCAAATTCGCGCTGCATCTCGGTGTCCGGCGAAAACGCATATCCTTTGCTTGCCTCACGCTCGGCGTACAGCTTGATTAAATCTTCAGCAATATCCTGGACGGATGATTCCACTTTCCTTTTGACCTTTTTCCATTCCGAACCGCCGAGTTTGTAAATTTTTGGCTCTTTTCCTTCCGAGCCGACGTATTTTTGCACTTGATCGATTTGGTCGACCGGAACATACAGCGTATCGCCGCCTTGGTACTGGATATGAATATAGTCTTTATGCACCCCGTTGATTTCTAACGTCTCGATGCCTAAATATTTCCCGATGCCATGGTTGACATGGACGACGTAGTCGCCGACTTGCAATTCGGCGTAGCTTTTGATCCGCTCGGCGTTGGACAGCTTTTGCCGGCGCACCGGGCGTTTGACCCGTTTTTTGAACAGCTCTTCTTCTGTGATGACGGCAATTTTTTGCAACGGCAATTCAAACCCGGTATTTAAATCTCCTTCAAGGAGCTGGCATTTGCCATGCAGCAAAGCCGCATCGCGCGCGAGCGGCAGCGCGTCAATCTCATAATCTTGAAGCAATGATTGCAGCTTTTTCACCCGCTCTGCATTTGGCGCCAAAAACACGACCGCATAGTTTGCCTTTGTCCATCGCTCGACTTCGGATTGAAGAAGCGCCATTTGCCCATGGAAGTTTTGCATCTGTTTGCACGTAATATTGACGACGTTTTGTGGGTGGGCATACGGAACATGGCGCAAAAACAACGATAAGTATACCCGCTGGAATCGATGTTTTTGCAATAATTCAGAAAACGAATGCGAAAGCGGCACGCCATGAATCATTTTCCCGCCGTCAAGCAAACTCGTATACCATTCCGCCTCTTCGCGGTCCAACCGTTCCGCCGCCTCTTGCAGCCGGCTCATTTCATCCATGAGCAGCACGCCGTCTTCTGGCAGGTAATCTAGCAAACTCGCAACCTTTTCATAAAAAAGGGACATATATTTATATTGTTGCTCGATTTCCTGCCCCTCGCGCAATTGCTCAAGCTCAGCGTGAATATGTTCATACATCCGCTGTTTGGCGGCCTCATCTTTCATCGTCTCCAAACTCGACGCAAGTCCCGCTTCAATCCGCTCGATTCCTCGGCGCCGCGTCTCACCATCGAGAATGATTTCATCGGCCGGCCCGATCATGATGCGCTCGATTTGCCCTTGCGAACGTTGGTCGTCAGGAGTGAACGTCCGAATCGATTCGATTTCCGTATCAAACAGCTCGATGCGGTACGGAAGCTCAGCGGTCAATGGATAAATGTCGATGATGCCGCCGCGGACGCTGAACTCTCCGGGGGCGGAAACGGTGCCGACCCGTTTGTACCCCATTTGCACAAACTTCTGTTTACAACGTTCTACATCGAACTCTTGTCCAACGGAGAAGGTGAACAAATACTGCTTCCAAAGCGACGGCGGCGGCAACAAACGCCGCAAGCCGGCGACCGGGCAGACGACGACTCCTTTTCCGCCTTGCACCCAATGGTTCATAATCTCTAAGCGCTGTGCCTTCAGCTCCGGGCTGGCGACCGCCATCTCAGCGGCGATCACTTCGTTCACTGAATAAAGGAACACGTCTTCCGGCCCGAGCAACGAAACGAGATCGTCATACATTTTTTGCGCCTGAAACAAATTGTGAGACACGACTAACAGCGGCCGGCCTGTCTCCTTGTAAAGCGTGGAAATAAAAACAGACCGGGCCGATCCGGACAGCCCGGCGACAAGCTGTTCCTTCAAACGGACATGGAGCCCTTCAATGATCGTACGGACATCTTGGTTTTCAGCTAAATAGCGATGCAACGAAAGCACCCCTATTCTCCCTCCTCTCAACGCCAGTTTCTTTCCGTCTCACTATTCTTTCGCAAACGCAAAAACGCTTTGGTCGCCCAAAGCCGCCCTTAATGGATGAATTTTTCGTATTGATGCCATTCCGGGTTTCGCGCCAACGCCTCTTGACAGTCTTCGCAAATCGTTTTCACATGAATGTCACCGTTCGGTTCATACGAAATCATCTCGAGCCGTTCCTCTTCCGTTAAGTGGTGGAATCCCAGTTTCTCGCTGTATATCGGCATTTGCTCAATCGTTCCGACTTTTGCACCGCAATGGCGGCAATAGTAATGTAGCGCCATTCAAGCCAACCTCCTCACTGGGCACCTGCTGTTCCGTCCACAAGGCAGGAAAAGCCGACGCTTCGGCCGCCTCCCGTACTCACATTGTGCACCAGTTCAGAGGAAAATATTCACTCGTTAAAATCATTCATCACTTGAATAAATGGCGCCTTCACCGCCTGTTCACACGCATCGGCCGCCCGCAGCACCGCTTTGTCCACCGCCGGTTTCTCCTCTTCTGTAAATCGGCCTAGCACGTAGTCCGTGACCGGCTGACCGCCGGCCGGCCGGCCGATGCCGATGCGGATGCGCTTAAACTGCTCGGTGCCAAGGTGGTGAATGAGCGATTTGACGCCGTTATGGCCGCCGGAACTCCCTTTTAAGCGAAGGCGGATTTTCCCTGGCGGGAGATCGAGGTCATCGTAAATGACGATGACATCATCGATGGCAATGTCGTAGTAATCCATAAGTGGGCGAACACATTCTCCTGATAAATTCATATATGTCAACGGCTTGCATAATGCTACTTTTTCGCCAGAAACGGACGCCGTTCCAAACAAGCCGCGAAATTTAGCGGTTTTTAACGATACATTCCAGCGCTTCGCCAGTTCGTCGATGACGAAAAAGCCGACATTGTGCCTTGTTTGCTCATACTCCTTGCCCGGATTGCCGAGCCCGACAAACAGCTTCAATCCTCGCGCTCCTCTCTTTGCATGATACTACAAAAGACGTAACCGAAACGGTTACGTCTGTCACTCTTCTGGCGTCGTTTCTCTTCCTTCCGCAGCGTCAGGCTGTCCTACCTCTTGCTGTTCGCCGCTATCGATTTCTTCCTCTTGTTGCGGCGGCAAGATCGTGGCGATCACCTCGGAAGGTTCATGATTGATTTCAAATTTGCCGTCCGTTTTCACATCGCCCACGGTGACGGTATCGCCCACTTGCAGGCCGGAAATGTCCACTTCAATCACTGGCGGGATGTTCGCCGGCAAGACGCGGATCGACAGCTCATGCAAGTTTTGCTGCAGCACACCGCCGTCTTTCACGCCAGGCGCTTCACCCACCAAGCGGACTTCCACATCAATATCGACCTCCGTTGACATGTCAACCGCTTGAAAATCAGCGTGAAGAAGATGACCGCGCAACGGGTCGCGCTGCAGTTCGCGCAACAACACGGAATGTTCCTCACCGCCGACTTTCAGCGTCAGCAAGCTTGTGCGCCCGCCCTCACGAAGCGCTTTCTCCAGCTCTGCAGTGCTGACGAAAATCATTTTGTTTTCGACTTTTTTGCCGTACAAAATCGCTGGAATGCCGCCTTGTGAACGAATGCGGTGCAATGTTGAACGTTTTTTGTCTGCGCGTTCCTTCGCTTCCAACACAATCGCCATGTTTCCTCACCTTCCTGAATTAGAATCTATTGTCTACTTTATCCTAAAACAAGAAGGGCTAAACATGTTTTCCTGCGTTAGTCGAACAGGACGCTGACAGACTTCATTTCATACACGCGGCTAATGGCCTCGGCAATGAGCGGCGCCACCGACAGCTCTACAATTTTATCAATTTTTTTCTCTTCTGGCAAGGCAATTGAATTGGTGACGACAAGCTCCTTGATTCTGGAATTTTGGATGCGCTCAATCGCCGGACCGGACAGCACCGGATGGGTGCAACATGCATACACTTCTTTCGCCCCATTCTCGGCGAGGGCGTTGGCTGCAAGGGTAATCGTGCCGGCCGTATCGATAATGTCATCAATCAAAATAGCCGTTTTCCCCGCCACTTGCCCGACAATGTTCATCACTTCCGCCACGTTCGGCTTCGGCCGGCGCTTATCAATAATGGCGATCGGTGCTTTCAAACGGTCAGCGAGCTTGCGCGCCCTTGTGACACCGCCATGGTCCGGAGAGACGACGACAATATCCTCCAATTGTTTGCTTTTGAAATAATCCGCCAAAATGGGCACACCCATCAAATGATCGATTGGAATATCGAAAAATCCTTGAATTTGAGGGGCATGCAAATCAAGCGTGATGACGCGCGACGCCCCGGCCGTCTCGAGCAAGTTGGCGACCAGCTTCGCTGTAATCGGTTCGCGCGAACGCGCTTTCCGGTCTTGACGGGCATAGCCGTAATACGGCATCACGATATTGATCGTGCGGGCCGAGGCGCGCTTTAACGCGTCGATCATGATAAGCAGCTCCATCAAATGCTCATTGACCGGCACGCTCGTCGATTGAATGACGAACACATCGTCGCCGCGGATGCTTTCTTCAATGTTGATTTGAATTTCCCCGTCGCTGAAACGGGAAACGGAACATTTGCCGAGCTCGATTCCCATGACTTCTGCAATTTCCTTCGCCAACTTCATGTTCGAGTTCAGAGCGAACAATTTTAATTGATGCTGACAGTCAGACATGATAGACCTCCGCTAAGATTTTTTCTTGCCTGGCAGGCGATCAACATAATGTTCTTTATTGACTTGCCGGGCGCGGGCAATGGCAAGTGCGCGGCCGGGAACGTCGTCTGTAATCGTCGATCCCGCGGCGACGTAAGCGCCTTGACCGACCGTAACAGGGGCGATCAAATTGACGTTGCAACCGATAAACGCCCCGTCTTCGATTTTGGTCATATGCTTATTCACGCCGTCGTAGTTGACCGTAATCGACCCGCAGCCAAGATTGACATCGGCGCCGACTTCAGCATCGCCGATATAACTCAAGTGCGACGCCTTGCTTCCTTTGCCAAACGTCGATTTTTTCACCTCGACGAAATTGCCGATCCGCACCTCATCGTCGATTTTTGACAGCGGACGAATATGGGCGAACGGGCCGATCGTCACATCCGAACCAATCTCGCTGTCATGGGCGACCGAATGGCGAATCGATGTGCGATGGCCGATATAGCAATTTTTAATTTCCGAATTGGGCCCAATGACGCAATCCTCACCGATCACTGTCTCGCCTTCAATCACCGTGCCGGGGTAAATGACTGTGTCACGCCCGATCACCGCCTCGGCGGAAATATAAGTGGAAGCCGGATCGATGATCGTGACTCCGTTTTTCATATGTTGACGGCAAATGCGAGCACGCATGATCCGCTCCGCTTCAGCGAGAGCGATGCGGTCGTTTACACCGATCGTTTCTTCAAACGACGGCGCCTGATAGGCGGATACAACGCCGCCGTCCGCTTTGATAATTTCAATCACATCCGTTAAATAATATTCGCCTTGAGCGTTTTGATTCGTCACCTTTGTAAGCGCTTGAAACAGTGTCTCATTGTCAAAACAGTACGTTCCTGTGTTAATCTCGCGGATGTTCCGCTCTTGCTCGCTCGCATCTTTATGTTCGACAATTTTCTCGACATGGCCAGCCTCGTTGCGGACAATGCGGCCATATCCGGACGGATCATCAGCGATGGCCGTCAACACGGTCGCCTTCGCCTTGGCGGCCATATGATGCTCGATGAGCATCTCCATCGTCTCAGCGGTGATGAGCGGCGTATCCCCACAGACGACAATCGTCACTCCTTCAAGACCGCGCAAATGCGGAGCCGCCTGCATGACTGCATGCGCCGTCCCGAGTTGCTCCTCCTGCAGGGCATATTCACACTGGGAGCCGAGCTGTTCTTTCACTTGTTCCGCTCCAAATCCCACTACCGCAATCGCTTTTTCCACCCCAAGCTTTGACACTTGGTCGATGACGTGCTGAACCATTGGCTTGCCGCAAATGGGATGAAGCACTTTATACCGCTTCGATTTCATCCTCGTCCCTTGTCCGGCCGCCAAAATGACCGCATATCGTTTCATGTGAAAGGCCTCCAATTACCCTTTTATCCATAATTGAATATATATGAATCAGTGGCACTTTTCAAGGAAACAATACGGCTTTCAAAAAAATAGAGAGCTTGGTGAATTTCACCTAAGCTCCCTTTCATATGTTTACGAAGCGCCAGCTTCTTCAAGTTCTTCTTCCAACTTCCCGAGGCGGTGATATTCAGCGAGGATCGCCTCCTGGATTTTCCCGCGCGTGGCGGAATTGATCGGATGAGCGATATCACGGAACTCCCCATCTGGTGTGCGCTTGCTCGGCATCGCGACAAACAGCCCATTGTTTCCGTCGATGACGCGGATGTCATGGACGACGAACTCGTTGTCCAACGTAATGGAGGCGATCGCTTTCATCCGTCCTTCGGTATTGACGCGGCGTAATCTTACGTCTGTCACTTCCATTTTGCTCACCACCTTTTCCCCTATATGAGACTCGATGTAATGAATTCCACGTGTTCGAGTCATTTCCTTCTTTTTTCGAAAAATTTTTTATAAATTTTTATGTAGGGAAAAAGTGGGGCTAATCATTACGGAACGAGGGCAACGACTTCAATTTCGACAAGGACATCTTTCGGCAGCCGGGCTACTTCCACGCATGAGCGCGCCGGCTTATGGTTCGGGAAGTATTGGCTGTACACTTCATTCATCGCCGCAAAATCATCCATATTTTTTAAAAATACGGTCGTTTTCACCACTGTATCGAGCGAAGCTCCGGCCGCTTCCAATACGGCTTTCAAGTTTTGGAACACTTGATGCGTCTGCGCCTGAATGTCGCCTTTCACCAGTTCCCCTTCTGGGGTGAGCGGGATTTGCCCCGAGCTGTAAAACATGTTGTTGACGATGATGCCTTGCGAATACGGGCCGATCGCTTGCGGCGCCTTCGTTGTCTCTACTTTTCTCATGAGCCAGTCTCCTTTCTTGATTTTTATGTCAAGCAGCAAGCTGCTACAAAAACGCTTTGTAATTGCCTTCCTTAACAGAGATCCTCTTTTCTTTTACATCCACCTCGGACAGTTTGACGAGCGAAATGTATTCATCGACCAATCGCTCTTTTGCCTCTTCCGACTCCACGAGCACGCCAATGCCGGAGACATTGCCGTTAAACTCCTGAAGCAAACTGATCATGCCGTTGATTGTACCCCCCGCCTTCATAAAATCGTCAACGATGAGCACATTGGCTCCTTCCGCTAAGCTGCGCTTCGATAGGACCATCGTTTGGATGCGTTTGGACGAGCCGGATACGTAATTGATGCTTACCATCGGTCCTTCTGTCACTTTATTGTCATGGCGGACGATGACAACGGGCACATACAAAAAGTTGGCGATGGCATACGCGAACGGAATCCCATTGGTGGCGATCGTCATGACGACATCCACCGGACGGTCGGCAAACATCGACGCATAAAGGCGGCCGATTTTGTTCATAATGCGGGGATCGCCAAGAATGTCGGTCATATACAAATATCCGCCGGGAAGAAGCCGATCCGGACGCGACAGTTGTTCACACAAATACGCAACCACTTCTTCCGCTTCCTCAGCATCCATTTTTGGAATGTATTGCACGCCGCCGGCAGCGCCGGGCAGCGTCCGAACGGTTCCGATTCCTTGCTGCTCGAACGTCTGCTTAATGATGGCCAAATCTTCGCTGATCGACGATTTGGCCGATTCGTACCGCTCGGCAAAAAATGTCAGCGGAATGAGCTGATGTGGCCGTTCAAGAAGATAATGCGTCATATCAACTAAACGGCCGCTTCGCCTTAGCTTCATAGCCGACCTCCTGAAACCGAATATTATAAATATATTTTAACAAAAATGTACGTGTTTAATCAAGAGAATGTCGTTCTCCTAACATTCTCACCGCAAACACTTGGTCACAAAAGCCGCGCAACCCATTGTATACCCGCTGCATTCTGGAATCGTGCTCGATCAGTCCAAACACGGTCGGCCCGCTGCCGCTCATCAGCACCGCATCAGCGCCAAACCGCTTCATTTGTTCTTTAATATGCGCGACTTCCGGATATTTTTTCAACGTCACTTCCTCAAGAACATTGCCGACCAACCGGCAGATCGCCGCATAATCTTGCCGCTCGATCGCTCTCACCATCGCATCGACGTCCGGATGGCTGACACGCTCAAGTTCCAAGTTTCGGTACACTTCCGCCGTCGATACACCGATCGGGGGCTTGGCCAGCACAACCCAGCACGGCGGCGGTGAAGCGATCGGAGTGATGACTTCCCCGCGCCCCGTCGCCAAGGCGGTTCCGCCGTAGACGCAAAAAGCGACATCCGAGCCGATTTTCGCCCCAAGCTCTGCCAGTTCATCGAGCGTCAATCCGAGTTGCCAAAGCTTGTTCAACCCGCGCAGCGTCGCCGCCGCATCGCTGCTTCCTCCCGCCAATCCGGCGGCCACCGGAATATGCTTCGTAATCGAAATGGCCACCCCTTGGCGGATCGAAAACGTCTCTTTAAGAAGCTTCGCCGCCTGATACGCCAAGTTGCGGCAATCATCGGGCACAAAGCGGTTTTGCGAAACGATGCGGATCGCATCTTCCTCCGGCAACGCGACAAGCTCAATGCGATCGGCCAAATCGATCGTCGTCATCACCATTTTCACTTCATGGTAACCATCCGGGCGCTTATAAAGAACGTCGAGTGACAAATTGATTTTCGCCGGCGCTTTTATCGACAACCTCACTCATCCTCACCTACTTCCACGCGCAATCATGAATAAGCGGATCGGCATCCATCGGCTGCTTTCCGTCTCCGCCGTCTTTGCCCCGTCTCATCCGCCTTTCTTTCGTCAACCCATTTTATCATATTACCATGTTCTGGCGACGACGCCAAACAATATATGTATGCAAAAAAAGGGCGCCCCGTTCGCGGGACACCCTCGCCGCAACACGCCCCGCTGCCGGCGCTATTCCGTTGTTCCGGCCAGCTGCCGCTCCGCCCGTTCAATCGCCAATCTGACCATGTTTCCTGCGTCTTTCGCGCGGATGGCGCCCCACCCCTCACGTTGCACGACATCGTAAAAGCCCAACTCTTTCGCCAGCTCTTCTTTCAAGCGTTGCGACATAATCCCGCGGCGTCGACCCAATGTCAGCAACCCCTTTCCATGTTCATTGGCGCTATGGCATGAAACGTTTGGCAACCCGCCGGCGCATCAACAAGCCGGCTTTGCATTTGGCCGGGCAAAAGGCGGCTGCGGCAGTTTTAGTATGAAATAAAGGGGGCGGTTTTATCATAGTTCCGAAAGAAAACTCCCGCTTCAAGCAAAGCGAAGTGGGAGTCGTTCACGTCACCTATTTATGACAAAACAAAAAACAAAAAGCAAAAAAGCAGCAAACAAATCTGTCTACTGCCCCCCTGCTTGCTCATCATCCCAAAACGTCAACTTTACCGTCTCTGTCAATACGTCGGCGTAGCTGAACGATACGCGTTCAAACGAATTCTCTTTTTGATCCAGCTCAATGACAAATACGGATGGATATGTTTCCGCCAAAATACCACAACGCTCAATCATTTTTCTGCGTCCGCCGTTGGCCCGCAGCGTCAACCGTTTCCCGATATTGGAATCCAGCGTTTTTTTAATATCGGATAAAGTCTTTGGCATTCATCATCCACCTCACTATTTGTAATTATAACAAAGATGATGTCTAAAGTCAAAAAATAAAAATTATATCAGGGCATTTTTATTTCTGTCAATGTATATTTTTCTACAATATCCTTCTTTTTATGTGTGATGTGGAACTTTTTTGTAAAAAAATGCGACGGACGTATAGAAAAAACCGCCCATCAACTGCGGCGGTTTTCCTCTCGATCCTCAATGAGGCGAAACGGCATCCCGGTGCGGAGCACGCCTTTCGTTTCCACCCCACCAAGCCCCTTTTCCCCGGTTAACGTGTTGCGCAACACATCCCATACGTCGACCGTTTCGGTGAACGGGGTGAAGCTGAGGCGCGAAACGATATAGACGGGGTCCAGAGCATGAATGTTCACCCGCGCTGGTGAACTGGCAAAATTCGCCCCAGCGCGGATGAGCGACTCAAAGTGCGACTGGCAGGCGCCGGCGAAAATGATCAGTTGGTCCAAATGGGGCACTTTTTTGCGCGCCTCTTTCACCGTTTGCACAAAATGGCGCGAATGGCGGTACGCTTTTAACTCATGCACCTTTCCTTTTGACTTCGAATACGAATCATGCCCGGTGATGACTAAAATATCAGGGCGAAACTGCTCGATCCAGTAGCCAACTTTTTCCGGCATTTCGCTTTCCTCGCAGTAAATGCCGTGCACCGGCACGCCGATCCGCTCATACAAATCCATACATTTGCGCAAATATAACGGGTCGCCATCCAAATGGAGGACGCGCCCCGGAATTTGAAAAAAATCTTTCTCCACCCGGTATCCGCCGGTCGCCCGATATTCGACTTTTTGCTTGATCGCCTGATAATCTTGGCGAAAAAGCCGATACGATTGTTCGATCAGCTCGATTTCCCGCTTTTTCCGTTCCTGTTGCTCCTGCTCATCGATGACGACTAAATCGCTGCACGGAGCGTCCGCGACGAGGCGCACATCTTCACCATACAAAATCGCTTCCCACTCGCCGTTTTTTTCTTTCATATCAATCACTCGGAACAATAAATCACATTGGTAAGACTTGCGGGCGACAATATCGCCGATTTTAATGACGTCCATCACCGCTCACTCCATTGCATAATCGTTGTCATCCATACGATATGCACGTGCGGACAATAGGTGATAGACGCCTGTTTGGACGGCTTTGGTTGACGAAAAGACCGCTGCCCCCCAGAGGAGCGCTTTCTTTACGACTCCTTCATTTGCCGAAAAGCGGTGCCAACGCGTTGCTTAATGAAGCAAACTCAGCGATGTCAAGCGTCTCTCCGCGTCGGCGCGGGTCAATGCCCAAAGCAACGAGCACTCGTTCAATTTGCTCTTTGTTCTCTTTTCCTCCCGGCAAATTGTTTGTTAAGTTGTTGAACAGCGTTTTGCGGCGCTGGGCGAAGCTTGCCCGCACCACTTGGAAAAACACGCCCTCATCGTCGACAACAACAGGCGGATGCTGCCGCTTTACGAGCCGGATGACAGCAGAATCAACGTTCGGCTGCGGCATAAAGACGGTGCGCGGCACCGTCATGATGACTTCCGCTTCGGTATAATACTGCACAGCGATCGTCAGCGAGCCGTAATCTTTCGTCCCTGGCTTAGCGGCAAGACGGTCGGCGACTTCTTTTTGCAGCATGACGACCATGCCGCGGATCGGCAACCGCTCGGTAAGCAGCTTCATAATGATCGGTGTCGTCACATAATAAGGTAAGTTGGCGACGACCATCCGGTCGCTTACATCAGCCAATTCCTCGGCGATGACGGCATGCAAGTCGGCCTTTAATACATCTTGGTGAAAGATGCGCACATTGTCATAAGGAGACAGCGTGTCGGCCAAAATGGGCAACAGTCGGCCGTCGATTTCGAAAGCGACGACTTTTTTCGCCCGCCGCGCCAATTGTTCCGTCAACGCTCCGATGCCTGGTCCGATTTCAATCGCTCCTGTATCAGGGGAGATGTCGGCAACATCCACGATTTTCCGCAAAATGTTCGCATCGATCAAAAAGTTTTGCCCAAGGCTCTTTTTAAACGAAAAGCCATATCGCTCCAAAATTTCTTTCGTCCGCCCCGGTGTTGCAATATCTTTATACATCGTCCGCCTCCTCCTGCATCACGTGCGCTAACGCGGCATAAAAAGCATCACGGGAAATGCGGAACACTTGCAGCCGCTTATGAAACTGCCGACCGTTCGCATAGCCGATTTTCAGCTCCTCGCCAAGACGCTGCCGCCGCCGGCGCGCCATCGCGCCGCCGATCAACCCAGCCTCGATCAGTTCAGCAAACGTAATTTCTTCCTTCCAATCCGACGCCTCTTCATACACGTTGGCGAGCGCCCGACGGATTTCGTCAGGGGACGCGTGCTCAACCCCGATGCCCTTGCCGTTTTTCGCTTTGGCCGCCTCGCGCGGCAAAAAGGCATGCTTGCACCCTGGCACCTGTTCGGCAATCGTGCGGCGAATTTTTTCGCCGGGAAAATCGGGATCGGTAAAAATGATCACGCCGCGGCGCTCTTTCGCCAGCTTGATCCGCTCAATGACATCCGCGCCCACTGCTGCTCCGTTTGTCTCGATTGTATCGGCATCGACGGCGCGCCGGATCGCCGCCGTATCATCTTTTCCTTCCACAA
Organism: Geobacillus zalihae NBRC 101842; assembly: GCF_001544135.1. Lineage (GTDB taxonomy): Bacteria > Bacillota > Bacilli > Bacillales > Anoxybacillaceae > Geobacillus > Geobacillus zalihae. The sequence goes on from NZ_BCPV01000025.1 coordinate 39,990, forward strand.
CGATCACTTCTTTGATCTTCATCCTCCCATTGCAGAAACAACGGAATCGTCCCTTTTTCCTATTTCTGCAATGCCTCCTTTCCGGTAAAATCAAAAGTAAGGCGAATCATCGCCGAAAGCCGCTTCATTCCCTTATTATTTTTTGAATTTCGCTGAAACTTTTTTCCGTTTGCATCGTCTAATTTAGCAGAAGCGGCGCGCATTGTCGCGGCACAATGCCATTATAGCGAAAAAAAGCAGAGGGAAAAAACCCTCCGCTTCGTTCTCCCATCGCATCTCTATGGCAATACCCGTATTTTCACGCGCTTTCTGCCCCAACGAAACGCATCCGACCGTTCCGGGAAAAACACATCAATTTTATATCCGCGGATGCCTGAGCCGGTGTCAGCGGCAATGGCATATCCGTATCCTTCCACATACACTCTCGACCCAAGGGGGATGATGGACGGGTCGACCGCAATCACTTTAGCGGAAGGATTTTTGCGCAAGTTGATGCCCGTGCTTGTTATGCCTGAACAGCCTGCACAATAGGCAGTGTAGGCGGTGGCGGTGACGTAAAATTCCTTCGCGGCATGGTCCGAGCCGCGCGAGGACGGGCGGTCGGGCGCGGCAGCTTGGCGCACCGTTTTCGTGCCGATGGCGACAATGCGCGCCTTGCTTTCTTTTAGCGTTTTCACAGCGATTAGTTTGCGCGCCGTTTCTTTGCCGTTTTCCAATGTCACCTCATACGTTTTTTGAACCATCCCTTTTTCTCCAGGCTGAATGACGCGCCGCTCTCCTTTCGGCAATGAGTCATCCCGTTTTGTCACCACGGCAAAGTCGACGGGTTCTTCCACTACATCGGTGACTTTTTTTACTCGGATCACGCGAATGGTCATCTGTTCTTTGACCGTTTCATGCAAGGAGGGCTCTATCCGATCGAGTTGACCTAGCTGAATCCCTTGCTGCTTCAAAAAGTCAGCGACCGTAGTCGAAGTTGTCCATACCTGCTGTTGTTTACCGCCGACATTGACGTGGACTGGAAACGCCTTTTCAACGCCGATGTCCATGCCTTTTTGAATTTTCGCCGAAAGCGCCGGCGCCACTTTGTCATACGCCCCGACCGCCACGTGCTGCGAACGGAGCAGCTCCGCGACCGTATCGGCTGTCGTCCATATCTTTTTCTTTTTTCCATTGACTGTCAGCGTCACTTCTTTGCTTGCTTCCCAAACAATATGGAGATCGTCGGTGATCGGCGAATGCAAGGACGGATAAACATAATCTTCTTTGCGCGGCTGAATGTTTTGCTCCGCAAGCAGCTCTTTCACCGTTTTCGCATGAGTGCGAATTTCTTGTTTGTTTCCGTTTTTGATCAGCGTCACATCGTCTTTGGCCATCTCATATCCAGCAACCCCTGTCGTCGCGGAGATGGCGAGAAACCCGCCCGCTGTGACGGTCACGTTTTTCCTCCATAAGTCCAGCCATTTCCTCCCATTCGGCAACATCAGATGAACGCCTCCTTTTTCTACGGAATTCCCCTCTCCCTTTAACATGTACGCACGAGCATACTCTATTATGCAGAAAATTCAGTGAAAAAGGAAGGAAGACTTGTCGACACGCGGTTGGCTCATATCGGCTGAATTTGTAGAATTTTATCGTCTTCGCCGCACCTTCGACAAGCTTCCCCGCTGTTCGACGCCTAATTTTAGCGGTCGATGGCGAACAATTTTTTGGCATTTTCCGCCGTTGTTTCCGCTACTTCGGCAAAAGAAATGTTTTTGATCTGTGCGATCGCTTCGGCAACGTATTTGACATAGCTCGGCTCGTTTCGTTTGCCGCGGAAAGGGTGAGGCGTTAAATATGGACAGTCGGTTTCGATCAATAAATGGCTGAGTGGAATCTCCTTCGCCACTTCCTTCGGTTTTTTCGCATTTTTAAACGTGACCGGTCCGCCAAGGGAAATGAGAAAATTCATGTCCATGCACTGTTTGGCCACCTCGACGCTGCCGCTGAAACAATGCATAATCCCGCCGATTTCGGCGGCGTTTTCCTCTTGCAAAATTTTTAAAATATCTGCCGTCGCCTCACGGTTATGAATAATGATCGGCAACTTCACCTTTTTAGCCAGCCGGATTTGCTGCCGGAACACCTCTTGTTGCACGTCTTTCGGCGATTTATCCCAATGGTAGTCAAGCCCCATCTCGCCGAGCGCCACGACTTTCGGGTGAGCGGCGAGCTGTTCAATCATCTGCAAATCATCGTCCGTCATCTCGATCGCATCAACCGGATGCCAGCCAACCGCCGCATAAATAAACGGATACCGCTCGGCCAGCTCGATCGCCCGATCGATCGTCGGACGGTCAAACCCGACGACGACAATGTGTGAAACCCCTTCATCGCGGGCGCGTTCAATGACTTGTTCCAAATCTTCTTCGTATTGGACTGCATTCAAATGTGCGTGCGTATCAAACAGCATACGAATGCCCTCTTTTCCACCTTGATGTTAAGTGTAGCATAGAAATTGGTTACATACGTCACATTTCGTTAACATTTCCATTACAAAATAGCGACAAGGAGGTGTCAAGCGCAACACCCCCCTGCCAAGCAAACCGTTATTTGATTTTCGTTCCATTCGGCACGTGTTGATCAACCGTCGCCAGCGAAAATTCCCCGCCGCTGCCTCCGGCTAGAATCATGCCTTCCGACCATTCGCCGCGAAGCTTGGCTGGTTTTAAATTGGCGACGCAAATGACTTTTTTGCCGACGAGTTCTTCTGGTTTGTAAAACTCAGCAATGCCGGAGATCACTTGCCGCTTCTCGCCGCCAAGGTCAAGCTGAAGCTTCAACAGCTTATCGGCGTTTTTCATACGTTCCGCATGGATGACTTCAGCGACGCGCAAATCGACTTTGGCGAACTCGTCAATCGAAATTTCCGCCGCCTCCGCTGCTTTTTTTTCCTCTTTTACCGGTTCGGCGGCCGGTTTGCCCCCTTGCATATGCGCCTTAATGTACTCCACTTCCGCTTCGATGTCGAGGCGCGGGAAGAGCGGTTCTCCCTTTTGCACTTTTGTCCCTTCCGGAATGAGGCCGAAATCGTACAAGCTATCCCATTCTTTTAATGAATGATCCGTGATGCCGAGCTGAGCGAACATGCGCTCCGGCGTGCGCGTCAAAAACGGCTGGAGCAGCACTGCCGTATGGCGAAGCGATTCAGCCAAGTGGGTCATGACGGCGGCAAGCTCATCCCGTTTCTGTTCGTCTTTCGCCAATACCCATGGCTGCGTTTCATCGATATATTTGTTCGTCCGGCTAATCAACTGCCAAACAGCGGCGAGCGCGACGGAAAACTCCATTCCCTCCATCGCTTCTTCATATTGACGCACCACTTCGCGCGCCGTTTGCACCAACTCTTGGTCAAACGGTGTTTTCGGCCCGCGGTATGGCGGAATAACGCCGTCGAAATATTTCTCGATCATCGCCACGGTACGGTGCAACAAGTTGCCTAAGTCGTTGGCCAAGTCATAGTTGATGCGCTCAATAAATCCTTCCGGCGTAAACACGCCATCAGCGCCGAACGGCACTTCCCGCAGCAAATAATAGCGGAGCGCATCAAGCCCATACCGGTCGATGAGCGTCACTGGGTCGACGACATTGCCTTTCGATTTGGACATTTTTCCATCCTTCATCAGCAACCAGCCATGGCCGAATACTTTTTTCGGCAACGGCAAGCCGAGCGCCATCAATATAATCGGCCAATAAATCGTATGGAAACGGACGATTTCTTTGCCGACCAAATGGACGTCCGCCGGCCAATATTTGCGGAACTTTTCATCGTTGTCCGTGCCGTAGCCGAGCGCTGTGATATAGTTGGCAAGCGCGTCGATCCAGACATAGATGACATGCTTCGGATTGCCTGGCACTTTAATGCCCCAATCGAACGTCGTCCGGGACACAGCCAAATCCTCAAGCCCCGGCTTAATGAAGTTGTTGATCATCTCATTTTTCCGCGATTCCGGTTGGATAAAATCGGGATTTTCTTCGTAATATTGCAACAAGCGGTCGACATATTTGCTCATCCGGAAGAAATAGGACTCTTCTTTCACTTTCTCAACAGGCCGGCCGCAGTCCGGACAGTTGCCGTCCACAAGCTGCCGCTCAGTGTAAAACGATTCGCACGGCGTACAATACCAGCCTTCATATTCGCCCAAATAAATATCGCCTTGTTCGACAAGACGGGTGAAAATTTGTTCGACGACTTTTTTATGCCGCTCCTGCGTTGTGCGAATAAAATCGTCGTAGGAAATGTCGAGCTTCTTCCATAGCTCCTGAATGCCAGCGACGATCTCATCGACGTATTGCTGCGGCGTTACTCCTTTTTCTTCCGCCTTGCGCTGAATTTTTTGCCCATGCTCATCGGTGCCGGTCAAATACATGACATCGTAGCCGCGCATCCGTTTATAGCGAGCCATGGCGTCCCCCGCCACCGTTGTGTAAGCATGACCGATATGCAGGCGGTCGCTCGGGTAATAAATCGGCGTCGTCAAATAAAACGTTTTTTTCTCCATCGGTTAGGCCCTCCCTCGTACTGTTGAGCACAAAAGCCCCCGTCCGGCGACGAGAGCGGCGTTACTTCTATTTTACATAATTTTTTCATTCTACAAAAACATCTATTTCTCGTGGGCTGAAAAAATATACCCAAACCGGCAAAAATACGGCCGCGTTTTCAACCATCGCTGCGAATTTGTTATACAAGGATAGAGTTTAGATGGGCAAATTCATTCGTTTTCTCCTTTCTTTCTAAACAAACTTTTTTTTGAAATAACAATATACATTTTTTTTAAATTTTACATATTAAAGGATTGACGCTTAATGGAAACACTGATATGATTAGGTTGTAGGAAATTTGTCGAATATTGACGAATAAACGACAAAAAACTTTTTTGCGGAGAGGAGAATCGACGATGAAATCGACAGGGATCGTGCGTAAAGTCGATGAGTTAGGCCGCGTCGTCATTCCAATTGAGCTGCGACGTACGTTGGATATTAACGAAAAAGATGCGTTGGAAATTTATGTTGACGATGACCGCATCATTTTGAAAAAGTATAAGCCGAACATGACGTGTGTCGTCACCGGCGAAGTGTCGGACGACAACTTCAAACTGGCCGGCGGCAAAATCATTTTAAGCCGCGAAGGCGCGGAAATTTTGCTGCAGGAGATCCAACAGCATCTAGAAGCAGCAACAGACAAAGAAAAAGAATAAAAAAGTTTCTCTGGCTTCAGAGAAACTCTTTTTTTTCTTCTTCTTGCTGTTGATGATACTGCCGATAAACGTCGCGTTTCGACATATTTCGATCACTGGCCGCCTGTTTCACCGCCTCCTTGACGGAAAGGCTGTGCTCGCGAATATAATAATCGACATGTTCGACAAGCGAAAGCGGCTGCCACCATTCCTCTCCCTCTTGCTCTTGTTTATTCCCGTCTCGCGCCCCTTCGACAATGAGGCAAAATTCACCGCGGGTGTCATGTTCTTCCGCCCAGGCGACCGCATCGCTTAAATCGCCGCGGATGAACTCCTCAAACCGTTTCGTCAACTCGCGGCCAAGAGCGATGCGCCGATTGCCGAATATATCATACATAAGAGCGAGCGTTTCTTTCAAGCGGTGGGGCGCCTCATAAAAAATTAACGTCTCCGCCGCTGTTTTTAATGACAGCAGCTGCTCTTTTTTCTCTTTTTTCGCCCGTTCCAAAAAGCCGACAAACAAAAAGCGGTCCGTGGGCAGCCCGGAGGCGACAAGCGCTGTCAATGCCGCGTTCGCTCCAGGAAGAGGGACGACGCGGCAGCGCTCGGCAAGCGCCGCAGCAATAAGCTCATAGCCCGGATCGGAAATGCCGGGCATCCCGGCGTCGCTCACCAATGCCACCGTTTTTCCTTCCTTCAGCCATTCGACAAGCTGCCGGCCGCTCGCGTATTTATTATGCTCATGGTAGCTGACGAGCGGCGTATGAATGCCGAAATGAGCGAGCAGCTTTTTCGTCTGCCTTGTGTCCTCGGCGGCGATGACATCAGCTTCCTGAAGCGTCCTAACCGCACGAAACGTCATATCCTCCAAATTGCCGATCGGCGTCGGCACGATGTACAGCGTCCCTTGCTCCGTTTGTTCGGTAAAACTTTTTTGCTGCCAAAGCATCCTTGTTCCGCCCCTTTAAGATGAAATAATGCCATATAAGATCCGCTTCGTCTCCTCGGTATATTCGTTATTCTCATCATACACGACAAGCGGAGGCAACACTTTTAAGTCCGGGCTTGCATCTTTTGTCCCTTCAATTAAAATCATGTTCGCCTCTTTGCCCTCTTTCGGGTACACAAAGCGGAGCCGTTTCGGCTCAAGACGGTATTGGCGCATGAGCGTCACAAGGTCAAGCAGCCGCCCGGGCCGGTGGACGAACGCCGCCTTCCCTCCTTGCTTCAACAGCTGGCTGCTGACTCGAATCACATCCTCTAGGGTGCAATAAATTTCATGGCGGGCGATGGCGATATGTTCATTTTTGCTCAGTTCGTCTTTGCCGACTGCCGGAAAATACGGGGGGTTGCACGTGACGACATCGTACCGGCTGTAACCGATCCGTTGCGGCGCTTCTTTAATGTCGCCGTGTATGATCTCGATTTGTCCTTCAAGCCCGTTGTATTGCACGCTTCGCCTCGCCATGTCGCAAAGCCGTTCTTGAATTTCGATGCCGATGATCGTCCCTTTTGTTCGCCGGCTCAACAAGAGGGGAATCACCCCGTTGCCCGTGCACAAATCAACAATCTGCCCCTTTTGAATCGGCATATAGGCAAAATGAGCAAGGAGCACGGCATCAAGGGAAAACGAAAATACAGATGGACTTTGAATGATGCGGAGCTCTTCGTTAAACAAATAATCGAGCCGTTCATCCTCGTACAATTCCACCATGACGCACGATCCTCCATTGAAAAAAATAACCTTTCCGAAACGGAAAGGGTGGCGCTGCCTTTAGTTTTTGTTCAAAAACGACAAGCAAAACAAACAATCGCCCTCGGTGCGAATGCTTCCGTAATGGATGTGACAAATATGAAACCCTTCTTGGTAAAGGCGGGCTAAATTGTCATACCCTTCGCCAATGTCGATGAGTTTTTTGCCATGTTTGTCCCCTTTTCGTTTGCCTTCTTCCCATGCTTCTGACAATTGTTCAAGCCGACGGCGCAAATGAGCATTTTCGATTTGCAGCTGGTGATTCTCTTCTAACAGCTCCGTTACGCGCTGTTTCAGCTGTACCAGCTCGCGGTAAAAATAACTAAGTTGCTCTTCCATATTGGCCACTGATCGAAACACTTCTTTTTTATCTACTTTTTCCACTGGCCCCACCCCAAATTAATCTGCGACGCGAATGGACAACGTCCCGTTTTTCATCAGCTCATCGAGTGTATATTCGACGACCCGTCCGAATTCTGGAAGCTCGATTTGCAGCACCCGCTCTAAAATGTTCAAGCCGACGACTTTGCCGAAGCCGTGCGGTGTTTCGACATATTCCCCTAAATCCGGGAGTTGTTCTTTCGCCGTCTCATACTCTTCGTTTTCATATTTCAGGCAACACATCAGCCGGCCGCACAACCCGGAAATTTTCGTTGGATTGAGCGACAAGTTTTGATCTTTCGCCATTTTGATCGACACCGGTTCAAAATCGCCTAAAAACGTCGAACAACAAAGCATGCGGCCGCACGGCCCGATGCCACCAAGCATTTTCGCCTCGTCGCGCACCCCGATTTGCCGCAGCTCAATGCGCGTGCGGAAAATCGACGCTAAGTCCTTCACAAGTTCGCGGAAATCGACGCGCCCATCGGCAGTGAAATAAAAGATCACTTTATTGCGGTCAAACGTATATTCCACATCGACGAGCTTCATTTCCAGCCCGTGCTCCTCCACTTTGCGCAAGCAAATGTCATACGCCTCGCGCGCCGCCTTTTTGTTTTCTTCCACAACCCATTTATCTTTCTCATTCGCCACGCGGATCACTTTTTTGAGCGGCAGCACGATGTCGTTTTCGTCGACTTGTTTATTGGCGATGACGACTTTTCCGTACTCAATGCCTCGGACCGTCTCGACAATGACGAATTCGCCGACGGGAATAACGGCATCGCCAGGGTCAAAATAATAAATTTTCCCTGCTTTTTTAAAACGGACGCCGACTACCGTATACAACGGCTCTCCCTCCTTTACCGCTTTAATTGAAGAACGAGCTGCTCAACAAGCAACGCCGTGCTCATATTTGTTGTATTTAAACGCGTTTTCGCTTGTAAAATCGCTTCCATGCCAGCCAAAATCCGCCGCTGCGGGCAAGCAAGCGCCCATCGTTGCAGGCGGTCCAGCTGATCGCGGTATAACACGCCGTCCATCTGCCCGGCTTGAATATGCAACAAATCGCGGTATAAATATAAAAGCAAATCAAGTCCAAGGTCAAGCTGATGGCTTTCCAAAAAATGCGGAAACAAGCGGTCGTGGATGAAAAACAAAAGCTGCAGCTCCGGCTTGCCTAGCATCTCATACCATTGTAGCACTAATGTTCGCGCCTCGGCAAACCAACTATCTTTGGCAAGCGCCAGTGCTTCCTCGAAGCTGTTTGTCAAATGGGCAGCCAACAGCGCCAACGGCAACGGCACGTGCTCCTCGACAAGTCCCTGAGCGAGCTCTGCCGGCGGCAACGGCCGGAACGAAAGCACTTGACAGCGGGAAACGATCGTCCCTAGCAGGCGGTGGTATTGCTCAGTCAGCAATACCGCCACCGTCCCCGGATGCGGCTCTTCCAAAAATTTCAGAAGGCTGTTGGCAGCGCTTGTCGTCATTTGATCGGCGTGCTCAACGATGTACATTTTTTTATCCGACTCGACCGCTGTTTTCGAGAACTCTTGCTGCAGCCATTCGATTTGTTCCTTTTTGATTGATCCTCCATCTGGGCCGATCACCCGGACGTCAGGGTGGTTGCCGGAGTCGATGCGCCGGCAGTTGCGGCACTCTAGACACGGGGAAACTCCGATTGGGGACAGACAAAACAAACGTTTCGCCAACAACAAACTGGCCGCTTTTTTGCCCGTCCCCCGCTGCCCCTCAAACAAGTACGCATGAGAAATCCGCCCTTTTTCCAAGCCGCTTTGCAGCATTTTCGCCACCACCGGCTGGCGTTTCGCTAGCTGTTCCCATCGCATCGCCATCACTCTTCCTTGATTTCTTATTTCTATTCTATCATGTCCGCTAGGAATCATCACGGTCGGATTCATGGAAATGGCGCTGTCATCTTCCTTTCAAACGGGAAAGCACCGCGGCTGTTGTTTCGGCGAATACATCATCAAGCGGGCGGTTCGCGTCGATGACGACAATGCGGTCGGCAAACCGTCTAGCGAGTTCCCGATACCCTTCTCGCACCTTCTCATGAAAAGACAACGTTTCAAGGTCAAGCCGATTCACTTCCCGGCCGCGGTTCCGTCGGATTCGTTCAAGCCCAATTTGCGGATCGATATCAAAATAAATCGTCAGCGACGGCATATACCCATCAATAGCGAACTCATTAATTTTCCATACTTCCTCAATGCCAAGCCCGCGGGCAAATCCCTGGTAGGCGAGGGAACTGTCAACAAACCGGTCGCAAAGGACGACGCACCCAGCCTCAAGCGCCGGCACGATTTTCTCAAGCAAATGCTGTCGGCGCGCCGCCGCATACAAAAGCGCCTCCGTCCGCCCGTCCATTTCCGTATAATCACAGTTTAAAATGATGGAGCGAATCGCCTCGGCAATGCGCACCCCGCCCGGCTCCCTCGTCGCCACGACGTCAATCCCCCGCTCACGCAACAACGACTCCAATTTGCTGATCATCGTCGTTTTGCCGGCTCCTTCCGGCCCTTCAAACGAAAAAAAGCATCCGTTCATCACTCGCGGCATCCTTTCCATCCTTCCTATTCGTATACAACCAACTGACCATCTTTCAGCCGGCTTCCGCCTTGTATGTGCGCCCGCTGACAAAGAAGCTGGCGGATCTGTTCAATATGGCCGCTGCCGATCCGTTCTCCGACCCACACGAGCGGCACCCCAGGCGGATATGGAATGACCGTTTCCGCTGCTATATGTCCTTCAGCTTCCTCGAGCGCCACAGCTTTTGTCCGCAAATGGCGCAGTTCATTATACGGGACTAAAACCGATAGCAGCGGTCCGAGAAAAGGCGAAGCGTCACACACCGGCGCCTCGCCATCTGGCAAATCGCGCCACGCTCGTTTGATTTTCTCCGCTGCTTCCTGAAGCCGCCCGGTTACCGCCAGCGGGCAAACGAAAAGCACGTTCATTCGATCAGCAAGCTCGACAAACACCCCTTCGCGCTCAAGCCAACGTTGCAGTTCATACCCGGTCAAGGAACAGCGCGTCTGCACCGTTACTTTCAGCGGGTCGGTCTGTACGCCAAAATGGCGGGAACAAACGACTGCCACCCCGTCAATATCGGCCAAGGCTGCTTTAAACTTCTCAATTTCTGCCACGATCGCCGCCGCATCGCTTTTTGAAAGCTGGGCGACATAACTCCGCGCCAAATCGAGCGACGCCATAATCGGGTAAGACGGGCTGCTTGACTGAAACAACTGCAAAAAATATTTCAACCGCTCAAGATCAACCCGCTCGCTGTTTACATGCAAAAACGCTCCCATCGTCATCGCCGGCAACGTTTTATGCGCCGACTGCACGACAACATCGGCGCCATAGCGAAGCGCCGATGTCGGAAAAGGGGGGCCGACAACGAAATGGGCGCCATGCGCCTCATCAACCAGCACCGGAATGCCATGTTCATGAACTAGACGGACGATTTCTGTCAAATCGGCGGCCATTCCATAATAATTTGGGTTCGTCAATACAACCGCAGCAACATCATCATAAAGCGCCAACGCCTCTTTGACCGCTTCAGGACGAATGTGCGAAGCGACACACACATCACGATCAAACTCGGGAGCAAGTAGAACAGGAGTGGCTTCCATGAGTTGCAATGCATGCATCACCGATTTATGGCAATTGCGTTGTACAATCACTTTCTTCCTCTTTCCATCACACACGGCGGCGATCATTGCCAAATTTCCTGCCGTCGAACCGTTCACAAGGAAAAACGTCTCCCTAACGCCATACAGCTCCGCCGCCAGCGCCTGCGCCTCGGCAATCACCGACTCAGGCTGATGCAAGTCATCCAAGCCGGAAATTTCCGTCGCATCCAACGCCAACAGCGGCGCAAACATATCTCGCCCTCGTTTCGAAAACAAAGCGCCGTATTTATGTCCCGGCACATGAAACGAAACCGGGCGGCGCGCCCAATGGTGCACGAGAGCGTCATATAAAGGAGTTTTCGTTTGATCCATCATCATCCTCTTTCCTTGCTGTCTGTCCCAGAACGGCCATCATCCGGGCAGACTGCCGAAATGCATGGGATATGCAGGAGAAACATCAAACATATAGTATCACAAACGTCCGAAAAAACGCACGAGTCGCGTCAATCGCAAATAAAAACAGGCCCAAATGCAGGCCCTGATTACGAGTGAATTTTCGATGTAAACATTTTGCGCAGCTGCCGCACATAAAACGAGTAGTTCGGGTCGTCCGTATTCGTTTGCACAATCGCCCGGTTGCAGTCCAAACAAAGAAAATGGCCAAAAAGGAAAATCCCTTCCTTTTTTTCCTGTTCACAAACGATGCATACATGTTCGCGTTGATTCCGGTCTGCTATTGATGTCCTCACGCTCTCCACCTCCCATCCTCTATGTTTCCCACATTGCTAACATTCTATACTAGTAGATGAAAGGAAGAGAGACATTGAGCGGGTCCTTATCGTTTTTTCCTCAAAAAACGAAAGCAGCCAATTGCACCAATGCAACTGGCTGCTCGTTTATT
>NZ_BCPV01000026.1 GCF_001544135.1 Geobacillus zalihae NBRC 101842
TATAACTGTAGATGAGCATTTTTCATTACAATAATTTCCATGGTTAGAGAGACAAACAGGGTACCCCTTACGCGATACGGAGCTGTTTTTTGATCACATCAATGGGAATATCTTGCTTCGCAGCGTCATAAATGAACTCGACGACGCTGTGGTCTTTCCGCGACCGAAGAAGCTCCAGCCCGGTGGAGAGGTTTTGTCGGGATTCGGCGATGCTGTACACGCAGGCCAACAGCACCACCGCCCAATACCGTTTCACCGCCCGAATGTGGCGAACGCGGTATCCATCCAGCTTCAGTTGATCTTTCGCCTGCCGGAAAAAGCACTCGATCGTCCAGCGCTGGGCGTAGTAACGCAAGATGTCTTCGTCCCCGAGTTCCCGGTCGGTGCTCAAGATGCAATGAAGATGTTCCGGCGCCATCGGCTGATCCGCCTTCCAAGCCAGCACCACCGCGTCATCGAGGCCATGGATGGCCCCCTCATAGCGATACACGCGATAACGCTCCTGCCCCACCGTGACGAGGCGGGTGTCTTTGGACTCGATATAGCGGGCAAACTGCTTGGCTTGGATGGCGATGCCTTTCGGGTAGAGAATCCGGTTCGTCTTGAGCATCGCGATGACATGGAATCCCTGTTTCAAGCAGGCTTCGATGAGCTTCTTAGACGGATACCACGAATCCATGAGCACATACACCGGCTGAGCCCGCTTCACCTTGAGCGAGGAAAGCATCTCGATCGCCAGGTCGATCTTGCTTTTTCCCGCTTTCTTGTCATACAGGCGGAACGCAAATGGGAACGCCTGCGTGAAGGTGTGCACCATCAGCCAAACGAGCGAATGCCCCCAGACCGATTGATGATCTTTATGCGAGTAGTGCCAGTCGCACCCTTGAATGGCGTGCACAGCCCGTGACGAAGGCTTTGTTTTTTGGCAAATCGTATCATCAATCGAAACAAAAAGGGGTTGATTCTTCCGTTTGGCCAGTCGTTCGACCTGGGAAAAGATCCACTCTTGAAGCTTCCCAAGCAGCCTTTCCTCGTTCCAAGGGCTTTTCGTGAAAAAGTGACTGAGCGTCGTTCGATGATTCGGATGAAAGCTCCAGTAATGAATATCAGTCAATGTTCCCGAGAATCCCTTGGTGGTCAAGGCATCGACGATATGAATGAGATGCTTGATGACCGGTTTGGAAAGCTGCAGCGTCAACCCCAGCGTGAAGAAAAACTTGTGGATTCCTTGGTGATGTGCTAATTTATTCATGAGACATGAACCTCCTTGTGGATAGTTGGTGGTACATCTATTCTAACCAAGGAATCGGGTTCATGTCTCCTTTTTTGTTTAGTTGTCAATTTATGTAAGTGAATTTGCTCATCTACAGTATATAAGTTGCAATAAAGAATTTCCGAATTTTTCGTTTCCGTTTTCATCTCGATACGAGCTGATACGGTGTAGCATGGCGGGGAATCAGTTGGATGTAAAACAAAATTTCAACTTATATATTTATTGACATTGCTAAAAATTAAGTCCATATAAAATAAACCGCATGCAAAATGGAAATCTGGAGAATCGGCAAATCGGTCCCGCTCGGTTTCAATTAATTTTAAGCCTTTTTCGAACGATTTATTTCCTATAATCGTATATAAATAATCAATGATTAGACTATGGCGGTACCACGATCCCAATGGGGCAAGATGATAACTCTTTTCAAAATATAATTCTGCTTGTTGCAGTTGTTGCTGCAACTTGTATTGTTTTCCTACTTGATACAAAACATAATCGTTAAGAGGATCTCTTTCCAACTCTAGCAACAACAACTTGAGGTTTCGATCCGTTTTATCTGTATAAACATATCCGTCATGATATACTTCTATATCTACGTTTTCTCGTGGTAAATTAGACTCTACCTGTTCATGAATTCTTCCGACATATTTTACACCTTTAGGCAGTAATCGAGATAAATAAGACTGTGCATACCTCTTCTCACCATCTTGAATAAACTCATCAATTCTTTTAATCCGACCAATTACTTTGTCATTTTTTTCTATAAAGTTACGTATAATGTTTCCGCAGTCATTAATAATATATTCATCTGCATCTAATACTAAGTTCCAATCACTTGTGGATTTCTCAAGTGCGTAATTCCGAGCAGCGGAAAAATCATTCACCCACACAAAATCGAATACTTTCGCACCAAATGAATAAGCTATTTCCTTTGTACGATCTGTAGATCCTGTATCTACAATAACCATCTCATCAACAATACCTTTGACACTTTGCAGACAACGGCTAAGATGTCGCTCCTCGTTTTTTACAATCATGACTAATGCTAATGTCGTCAAGGTTTCACCCCATAAACTTTAATAAATTCCTTTAACGCCTCCCGCCAATGCCTTAATTCTTTAAATCCATTTAATCGTAGAGCCATATGATCCAATACAGAATATAGAGGGCGTTGAGCAGGTCTTGGATAATCTTTTGTTTTACATGGATTAACTACTATATTAATACTGGCCTCTTCGAAAATGGCTTTGGCAAATTCATACCAAGAGCAATGGCCTGAATTAGAAATATGGTAGACTCCATATTTTTCAGTCTGAATAAGTTGAAAAATGCAGCTAGCTAAATCAGCTGCATAAGTTGGACATCCAATTTGATCATCAACGACAAACAATTCTTTTTGCTCTTGTGCAAGTTTTAACATTGTTTTCACAAAATTATTTCCATGTTTCCCGTAAACCCATGATGTTCGAATAATAAAAAATTTAGAGTGAAGGTCTCTCACAAACTGTTCACCGGCTAGTTTGCTTTTTCCATATACGTTTATCGGATTCGTAAAAGCAAACTCGTTATAAGGCACGTTTGCGGCGCCGTCAAACACATAATCGGTGCTTATATAAACCAATTTAGCGCCTATATGTTCTGACGCTACGACTACGTTTCTTGTTCCGTATGCATTCACGAAAAATGCTTGATCTGATTCAGACTCTGCTGCATCTACTTTTGTATAAGCAGCAGCGTGAATAACAACATTGGGTTGGATATCATCAATAACACTTTTCACTTGCTGAAAATCTGTTATATCGAGTCCTGATCGGCCATATCCATATACTTCATATTCCATGTCTTTTAACAATTTGACCATTTCTGTGCCTAATTGCCCTTTCGCACCAGTAACTAATATTTTTTGTTTGCTCATTCTCTTTCACCATATTGCTTTTGATAATAAGCGATGTACTCTCCGGACTTAATGCGTTTCCACCAATCTTTATTATTGATATACCATTGAATCGTTTCCTCAATTCCCTTGTCAAACGTATATTGTGGTTTCCATCCGAGTTCTGTCATAATTTTTGCAGGATCGATTGCATAGCGACGGTCATGCCCTGGGCGATCGCTTACATATTTAATTAACGACTTTGAAACCCCAAGTTTTTCAACAATTAAATGGACTATTTCGTTATTTGTCCGCTCATTATGCCCACCGATATTATATACTTCCCCTGGCTTGCCTTTATGAATAACTAAATCAATAGCGGCGCAGTGGTCTTTAACATAAAGCCAATCACGAATATGTTGACCATCACCATAAATAGGAAGCTCTTTCCCTTCTAATGCGTTTGTTATGATTAAAGGGATTAGCTTTTCAGGAAAATGGTATGGTCCATAGTTATTCGAGCAACGTGTAATATTCACATTTAATCCATATGTTTTATGATATGCCCTTACAAGCAAATCCGCACTAGCCTTGCTTGCTGAGTAAGGGCTGTTTGGAGCAAGCGGCGTTTCTTCCGTAAAATACCCTGTATCTCCTAAACTGCCATACACTTCATCGGTAGAAATTTGAACATGTTTTTGGATATTGTTCGCCTTCGCGACATCCAACAATACCTGAGTCCCCAATACATTTGTTTTAACGAAAATATTTGGGTCAGAAATACTGCGATCCACATGCGATTCAGCAGCGAAATTAACAATCACATCAATATGATGAGACTTTACAATATAATCAACAAGTTGATAGTTTCTAATATCACCTTTAACAAAGACATACTGTGGATTTTCTTGAATATCTTTTAAATTTTCCAAATTACCAGCATAAGTTAATAAGTCATAATTAACGATTTTGTATTCAGGATATTTGTTCAACATATAACGCACAAAATTACTACCGATAAAGCCTGCTCCACCGGTTACTAAAAGATTCATAGAGTTCTCTCCCACACAAAATTAATTTCTGCATCCGCTAACAATGGATGATTTGCATCTTTTTCCGAAAGAACAGGATTCGTCACTGGCCAATCAATTCCCAAAGTTGGATCATTCCAAAAAATTCCACGATCATGCTCAGGTGAATAATATTCGTCAACTTTATATTGAACTTCTGTGTTCTCTACCAATGTACAAAAACCGTGTGCGAACCCTTTAGGAACTAACAATTGTCGTTTATTGTCCGCACTCAAAATAAATCCTTGCCATTTTCCAAACGTCGGTGACCCTTTACGAATATCAACGATCACATCATAAATAACACCTCGAGTAACACGAACAAGTTTTGTTTGGGCTTTCGGATTTAGTTGATAGTGCAATCCACGAACCGTTCCCGCTTTTACCGAAAGAGAATGGTTATCTTGCACAAACCGGACATCAAAACCTAATTGACGAAATGTTTGTTCATTATAACTTTCCATAAAAAAGCCGCGCTCATCTTTATATACAGTCGGCTCGAATATAACCGCTCCATCCAATTCGGTTTGAATAACCCTCATATCATTTCATCCTTTAATTATTCATATTTTCTTATTAAACAAGCTATCGAAATCGACATCTTTAGCAAGCTCATTAGCCCGCAAATAGGATGCATGCGTACCGGCATCCGTCCACCATCCGTCTAAAATGTCATACGTTAGCTCATTTCTTTCAATATAAGCATTATTCACATCCGTAATTTCTAACTCGCCTCGTGCGGACGGCTTTAACGTTTTAATAATGTCAAATACCTTAGCGTCATACATATAAATTCCTGTAACCGCATAACGGCTTTTCGGATTCTTTGGCTTTTCTTCAATACTCTTAATTCGATCCCCTTCGAGTTCAGGAACGCCAAATCGCCCAGGGTCCTCAACTTCTTTGATTAAAATTTTCGCCCCTGTTGCCTGTTTTTTAAAGTTTTCAACATAAGGAACAATGCTGCCAGAAAATACATTATCCCCTAAAATAACCGTCATCAAATCATTGCCGACAAATGATTCACATAATCCTAGCGCTTGCGCAATTCCACCAGCTTGATCCTGTACTTTATATGTAAACTCAACATCAAATTCAGAACCACTGCCTAAAAGATTAACAACGTCCCCCATATGTTCACGGCCAGTTACAATTAAAATGTCAGTAATATTCGCTTCTTTCAGTTTATAAATTGCATGGTAAATCATCGGATATTTGCCGACTGGTAGCAAATGCTTGTTTGTTACTTTAGTAAGTGGGGAAAGGCGGGAACCTGTCCCGCCTGCGAGGATGATGCCTTTCAAGGTTATCCCTCCGATTATTTCTCATGGCTAAAAACGTTGTTATCAAATAGATTTTTTAGTTTCTTCATCACTGCTTCCGAACTATAATTGACCTGAATATGTTTTTTACTATTTTCAACCAATGTATTCCATAAATTAGAATCATAATATAACTTTACAATATGTTCAGCAAAATTATATTTGTCATCTGCAATAAGAACATGCCTACCATTTTCCAAATTCATTCCTTCGGCTCCTATTGTCGTAGTAACCACAGGAATGCCGGAGCTCATAGCTTCACCAATTTTCCCCTTCATACCTGCACCGTACCTCAGTGGAACTACTGCTACTCTGCAACTCTGCAAAAAAGGCTGAGTATCCGGTACATATCCAGTTACAATAATATCTTCATCGTTCAATTTAATAATTTCATCTGACCTGTTCCCTACAATATAAAATTTTAAATCCGGTATTTTTTCCTTTACTAAAGGCCATACTTCGCCAACAAAATAGTTTATAGCATCAATGTTAGGAATATGATTAAAATTCCCAATAAATAGAAGATCCTTTCTACTCTCATAACTATTAGTATTTAATAAATTGTCATGTATATTAGGAATTTCGACAATGGTAAAATATGGATTTTCCCTTTTCAGAACCTTTGAATCTTCTGATGTAACAGTGATAATTAAGTCTGGTTTAGAATATATATTTAATTCCCTATTCTTTGTTTGTATAGCTCTTTCATATAAGTCTTTATTATCGTGAATTTCAGCCATCCGCATTTCTCTTAAATAATGAATATCAACAGTATCGATAATTATAAAAGATTTAGGAGATATTCTTTTTATAATATCTAAACATGCCTCTGCAACATCATAGAAAGATAACCAAACAACATCATAGAATCGGAGGGATAGAATATAATTTAAATCTAATTCCATTCCCGATTGAACCATTCTATTTGAACCAGAAGCATATACTTCTATACCCATCCTTTCTAAGATATCAACATATCTTTCTTGTCCTTTTCCATTAAGAGCAATAAATGTAATAAAGTAACCAAGTTGCTTCAACATTTTTATAATATTAAACAAGCGAAGAGATCCAGAAGCTTTATCATACCAAGGTAAAAGTTTATCTATTATTAAGATATTTTTTCTACTTCTGTTTCTAATAGCTGCATTATGAATATTTGAGACATTAGGATAAAAATGCTCTTGCAAAACACCACGCCATTTATCTACAAATTTAGCATGATTTATCATTCGATATTTCTTCATTCCAGAAGATAAGTCTGTTCCCGCTGTAATTCCCTCATAATGAATTACTTCTGCTCTTGGATTATAAATAACTTTATATCCTAAAGCTCTTACCGAAAAACATAAATCAGTATCCTCATAGTACGCAGGAGAATATCTTCTATCAAATCCTCCAACTCTATTAAATAACTCTTTTGGAATTAGCAAACATGCACCTGAACAATAATCTACCTCTTTCACAAAGTTATATTGCGGCCTAGAAGGAATATCCCCTCTTCCATAGTTCCATCCTGTACCATCACTCCAAATAATCCCCCCAGCTTCTTGTAAAAGACCAGTTGGATATATTAACTTAGCACCAACAATTCCTATACAGGAATCGCTCTCAATCGTTTCAATCATTTCTTTTAGCCAATTCTTTTGAGGAACTGTATCGTTATTTAAAAATACTAAATATTTGCCTTTTGCAACTCTTGCACCTTGATTACAAGCCTCTACAAATCCTAGGTTAGATTTATTCTTAATAACGGTAATTTTTTCACTCGCTATTTTATTAAGATAAGCTTTAGTACCATCTGTTGAAGCATTATCAACAATAATAATTTCATATAAACTTGGATTAGTATTTCTAAAAATACCTTCTAGGCATTGTTTTGTAAATTCTAATTTATTATAGACAGGAATAATTATCGATACTTTAATGCTGTCTCTTTCATTAATGTATTCATTTTGGGTGTTGGCATTTTCTAGATTATTATAAAATTGTTTTCTAGTAATATCCTCAGTATTATGGTCAATTGAGTTAACTATATTCTTCTCATCCCAGACGTCCAATTTACTTTTAATCTCTTCCTTCAACTTTTGGACACTATCATCCTCTTCATTTAACATGTTTATATATCTATATGCCAATTCATATTCTCCATAAGCCGATAGAACAAAAGCAATATTATAAATCGTATCTGCATTAGTACGGTCTAATTCAAAAGCTTCTTTTAAATAAGGAATTACGTAATCGTGATTGCCTATATAAAAGTTGTGAATTGCTATTTTGTGTAATATCTCTATAGGTCTTTCAAATACCAACTTAATTAAATCAAATATTTCATTAAAATCATAATATTTATTCAAAGTGGACAATTCATCCAAAAATTCCTCTTTTTCATTAATTTGTTTCAGCAATCCTAATAGCTTTTGATTTACTGCTTCACCTTTTACAATGAAATAATGCGCCTCTAATAAGGATTTTATATTTTTGCCATACAATCTCTCAAAGTCAGAAATAAACTTTCTATCGTCATCGTTCATAAAGGTAGATAAACCAGTAATATTCCATTTTATATTTAATTGTTTAAATAATGTCTCTAGTTGTACATAGGAGTAGCAGTTAACATGATGAATAAATGGCTGTTGACCAGAAAGAATTTGCTGTATAACTTTATAGTAACCAATGTTCAAAAATTTACCTAGAAAAATGCCACTTTCTTTTAAAAATGATACTAATCTCCTTATCAACTCCTCCGTTAATAACAATTCATCATCTGTAAAAAGAATTAAATCAAATTTTATATTAGGCACATCATTAATGTTTTTATAGATATTCCCCAGTTGTTTTGCTTCATTTAATTCGGCTTCATTGGTTTCAACACCATATAGTCTAGCATTTTTAAAACGATTTTTTATTTCAAGTAATGTTGCTCCAGCTTGACAACCTATTTGTAAAACATTTAGCTCTCTATCTAAAGGAAAGTGAACTTGATCTATAAGTTCTTTATGAATGATATATGATGACGAGTCTGTTCCCCATTTTTCTTTAAACTTTTTTTCGTTTTCGCTTAAAATGCGACCGTAAGTGTTCACGTCTTTTTTCCAAGATACACTCCCATAGTGATGAATAAACGTATCTTTACAAAGCATCAAACGGTATCCAGCTTTACGCAAACGGACAGAATAATCATCATCCTCGAAATTCCCTGGTGTAAACCGTTCATCAAGCAAACCAACTTTATCAACCGCTTCCCTTTTAATCAACATGCAAAAACCAATGAGTTTTAACCGTTCTTCCCATTTATCAGGATCTGACACATTATAACTTGCAGCAAATTGATGCATTTCATCAATAGACATATAGTTTACAGGAATGGTTGAATAATAAGCCGCCGAATTAGTTACTGGTCCTACTGCTCCAATATCATCAGAGCTATATAAACATGCCAATAAATTATCCAACCAATTTTTCGTTACTATCGTATCATTGTTTAAAAGGAGAATGTTTTCCCCCGTTGCAATCTCAATTCCTTGATTACATCCTTTTGGAAAACCTAGATTTTCATTATTAAAGATTGCCTTTATGTTATTTTGTTGTTTTAACCACTCTACCGTACCATCAGTAGAGTGGTTATCAACGATAATAATTTCGTAACTGCCTTCTTTTGTATATTTAGTAATACTTTCTATACACTGTTTTGTATAATCCAATTGATTATGAGTAAGAATGATAATACTAGTTTTCATGTAAGTCTCCCTCTTAATTTCCCTGCCGCATCAACCATTTACTATCAGGGTAAATATTTTTTGCTTTTTCCAATATATTGTTTCTTTCCGCTGACATTCCGTTTAGTTTCATTAACTCTAATACATATTTATATAATCGAAAATCGTTATGACCAAAATTAATTCCTAATAATCCGTACTGGATCGCCTCTGTAATTTGGTTTCTGATTGCTAATCCTTCGATAATATTTGCAAAACCTTGTGCATCTAAATCACTAAAATCCTCAACACTTTGATAAAAGTCTAGAGCGACCTCAATAAATTCGTAACGATGGAGCAGATGACCGAGATAAAGATTAATTTTATTTTCAAATTTATCTTTTAGGGATATTAATTGTTCGAATAAATCGTACTTTTTCAGCTGGAGCGTTCGTTCAACCAGATGCAAATAAAAAGTCTGTTCTGAGATATGATCTGTTTCATTTATGATAAATAATAAAAACTCTTTTTCTTTTTCATCACGAACAATATGGATTAATAGCCGAATAACCTCCGATTTTCCAGCGCCTAGGGAAGCAATTAAAATATCATATAAATCTAAACAGCCATTCTTTATATAAGTTTCTAACGAATACAAAGAACCACTCATTAACTGTTCAATTGCCTTTTCGTATTTCCCTTTTAGAATATTTAACTTAATTTGAAATCCTGTTCTGAGTGTTTCTTCTGTTAATTTTGAAATATAATATTCAGCAATCGTTTCTAGACCGAGGTTAAGAGCAATTCTTAACAGCAGTGATATATCTCTTTCATTAATAAACCAATTTCTTTTTTCTAGAAATTGAATAATCTCATCTTCAGAATGAAATTTAGCTAGTAACCCCAAAACATTATATAATGCTTCATAGCTCTTATTATTTATAGACAACGCACTAGTATAATGATGAACAGCCTCTTGGACATTTCCTTTATACTTATAAATATGGCCAAGTAAAATGTGCGGATCATACTCTAAATACTCGATACTTTTTATAAATTTTTGATACTTATGTTTATTGTTTACTAATTCTGTTAAAACTTCTAAAGCGTCATCGTATCTATGCTGTAAATAATAAATTTCCCCTCTTAAATATTTGAAATCAGGAGTTTCACTGTAAATATGCTCGGCATCGCTTATAACGTTTAACGCATCATTAAATCTTTCTAAATATTTCAGACATAAAATAATTTGTACAACACAAATTGAAACCCAGCTAAATCTAAAGTCAGGCTTGAGCTTATAGGCCTTTAAGTAATATTTTAGTGCTTCTTCTACTTCCGCTTTAGAAAGGTACTCATTTGCTAAGTTAAAGTAATCAAACCCTTTACTATTAGAAGCATTCAATTCCTTTTCAATTAATTCTGCATTACGTTCATTCTTATTCTTTTCTTTGACTGTTTGAGTCATATACCCTGAATGATAAATAATAAAAGGAATCATTTCTGTTGTTAACTCTTGATTTTCATTTTTTCTTAATTGCTCATGAATGGAGCGATAATAGCGAATATTAGGGACATTTCGATAGATCCTCGTGCTCTTATGTTGAAGAACGCGCTCCCCATACGTTCCCATAAAGTTATAGATTGTTACATCATAACCATCTATATCGTCTTTTGAGTTTTTTAATATCGTTACTAATTGTTGCAAACTTTCCCTATCGACATACTCATCTGCATCCAGAACTAAAATCCATTCTCCGTTTGCCTGCTTCTGTGCGTAATTTCGGGCATCTGCAAAGCTATTTGTCCACTCAAATTCATATATTTTATCTACATACTTTAGAGCAATTTCTTTTGTAGAATCAGTTGAACCAGTATCAACAATAATAATTTCATCAACAATACCATATACAGAATCAAGACAACGTTTTAATACTTTTTCTTCATTTTTCACAATCATACATAACGATAATAATGGTTTCATGGTACACATCCTTTTTTAATGAACTCGCTTAAAAAAATATCGTGTCATTCTTATCGCAGGAAAGACACGATACTTTTTTAAACGTCCCTCTTCTAAGAAGAGGGACTTGATTATATTAGCGGAGTAATTGAAGAACTGATTGTGGCTGCTGATTTGCTTGAGCCAACATGGCTTGTGCTGCTTGAGTAAGGATGTTGTTCTTCGTGAACTCCATCATTTCTTTCGCCATATCTACATCGCGGATACGAGATTCAGCCGCCGTTAAGTTTTCAGCTGAAGTCTGTAAGTTATTAATCGTATGCTCTAAACGGTTTTGATACGCACCAAGTTTAGAACGTTCAGTAGACACTTTGGCAATTGCCGCATCAATTAATGACATAGAAGCACTTGCATTAGCATTTGAATCTACTGAAATAGAACCGATACCAAGACCACTTGTATCCATTGCAGTAATACTTAGTGCAATAACTTGACCGTCGTTCGCACCTACTTGGAATGTACCCGTAAACGAACCGTCTAACAAGTTTTTCGTGTTGAATTGTGTCGTATCAGCAATACGGTCAATTTCAGATAGTAGCTGGTTTAACTCTTGTTGAATCTGATTACGGTCTGCAGTAGTGTTTGTGTCGTTAGCACCTTGAACAGCCAACTCACGCATACGCTGAAGAATCGCGTGTGTTTCGTTTAAAGCACCTTCTGCTGTTTGGATTAACGAGATTGCGTCTTGTGAGTTTTTAGCAGCCATTTCTAAGCCGCGAATTTGCCCACGCATTTTTTCGGAGATGGCAAGACCTGCTGCATCATCACCAGCGCGGTTGATGCGAAGACCAGAAGATAATTTTTCCATGTTTTTAGATGCAGCGTTAGTGCCAGCCGTCAATTGACGATACGTATTCAACGCCGCAATGTTGTGGTTAATTCTCATCTTCTTTTCCTCCTTGAAAAATTTTTCTTCCACATCCTTGTGGAATGATCAATTTGCGGATAGGAAGAAAGTCGGCCGCCTTTCTTCGCTATGCCGCGTTCACTTTTTATATCGGTTTGTTTAGCTAGAAGTTTAATAGATTGGAGAAAATTTTTTAGATTTTGATGTCGAGAAATTGGGAAAATGGCGAAGGCTGCTGAATTTCTTTGATGATGCGCGCTGGGTCGTCTTTATGTTTGTTGATCATTTCGTTTAAGGCTTGTTCGGCAATGGCCTTATTATCTTGCACAATGCGCGCGACGACGCCTTGGACTGGCACTCCGCCGATGCTGACGCTCATGCTTGTTTCCCCCCTTTCCAATGTTTTAATTGCTCGTTCAGCTGTTCGAGCGATGTTTTGGAGGCGTGGGAGGCGGCGTTGTTTTCGGCTTGGATGGCGAGGTAAATTTCTTTGCGATGGATTTCGACATGTTTCGGTGCATTGATGCCAAGCTTCACTTGATCGCCTTGGATGGCAAGGACAGTGATTTCGATGTCATCGCCGATTTGGATCGCTTCTTTGAGTTTGCGCGTTAAAACAAGCATGGTTCGCCCGCCTCCTTTACGTCGCCGCTTTTTCCGGGAAAAGGCGATGTTTCGTTTTGTACGGTGTATTCGTTAAAATCACTTGCTTGCCGAGCCGCTTGCGAACGTTGATGACCACGGGCGCCTGCAAGTTCGCCGTCGTGTTGTCAAACGGGTCAGCGACCGTCAAGATGACGTACACCGCGACGTCGCGTTCGCTTTCGATGTCAAGTTGTTCGACCGTCGCTTCATCCAGTTCAAATTCGTACGATGGAAAGTATGAAAACGGCTCGATCAGCACAAACCCGAGCGCGGGCGTCTCGACGGACTGCAAGATGACAAACGGCGTGTCGGCGAGCGGCAAAAGGACGAACCGCTTCTCGTCCGCAAATCCAGGGAGGCCGTGGGGGAAGCGGATGATGTCTTCTTCCTTCACCGCCACTGTTCCGTGGTATTTCGTGTCGATGTTCAATGCTTGCTCCTCCTCATTTTCCTCAAATGATGACGTCAATGTGAAGCGACGGACGCTGGGCGAGGGCGATCTTGACCGTTCCTTGCTGGTAGCGGATGATCGGCGCATGCGCCTTCACATCAATGCGCGGCGCGTGGGTGTTCCAGTCGATCGCCAGCCGTCCTGGTTCATAGTCGACCTTGACGCTAAACGGCGGCGGGACGAGGACGATGCCCAACTCAAGCGGCGGGCCTTCGCTGTTGGCTTCCGCCTGCTCTACGAGAGGATCGCCCCCTTGTTCAATGCGCATCAGTTCATCGCCTTGGATGGCGGCGCGCTCGATGAAATCGAGCACCGCTTGCCGCCCGTCAGCGGCCGCATCCCGAATGAGCCGAAACACGTGCTTGTTGTTCACCGCCGCCCACGCCTCGGTCTGGTCGATCGTCAGGCGGGCAGGAACGGAAGTGATATGCATTTCCGCAGGAGGCTGTTCCATCGTCAGTTCGGCGGGCGGTTGGGTGATCTCAAGCCGGGCGGGTTCGGTCGAGATCGCCAGTTTGGCGTACGTCGCTTCCATCGTGAGCTGCGGAATGCGCATGGCCATCGCTCCTTTTGGTAGGCGAAAAGCTAACTTAACGCAAAAAATCGACCAATGTCGGCTGAATGACCCGCGCGCCGACCGCCAAGGCAGCACGATGGACGCTTTCTTGCGTTTTTAAATCCGTGATGACTTTCTCCAAATCGACGTCTTCGTTGTCCGACAACATTTTTTCCGCGATCACCTGCTGGCTGTCGATGCGGTCTTCCATCAGCTCGATCCGGTTCATGCGCGCGCCGAGTTCGGCGCGGACGCCGAGCAAATTTGTCAAATGGCTGTCGAGTTTGTCTAAATAGCCCGTTAAATCATTACCGGTCGTACTCGGATTTTCGAGGGAAGCGGCCAAGTTTTGCAAGTCGGAAAACAATCCGCTGCCCGCCCCGAACGCTGTGCTCGGCGGAATGTTGACCGGAATGTAAATGCCTTTGGCGAGCTCAATGTTCAGCTGTTGGCTGTTCGTCGACACGGAAATCGTGCCGTCCGGGTTCACAGTAACAGGTGGCTCCGTCGTTTTCGCGCCGTTAAAGATGTATTTGTCGCCGACTTTCGTATTGGCGATCGTGACCAAATGTTCGGTGAGCTGGCGCACTTCTTTGGCGATCGACTGGCGCTGCGTTTCTTCGTATGTGTCGTTGCTCGCCTGCACGACGAGCTCGCGGATGCGCTGCAGCGCCTGCGTCGCCTTGTCAAGCGCCGAATCAGAGTTTTCGACCCAGTTGTACGCTTCCGAGAAATTGCGTTTGAACTGCTCGACTTCGGCTAAATTCGAACGGTAGGCGATTCCTTTCATCGCCACAACAGGATCGTCGGACGGGCGGGTGATTTTTTTCCCTGTCGAAAGCTGGGTTTGATATTGATCTAACTTTTCGTAGCTGCGGGTGATTTGTTTCAACATATTATTCGCCAACATGCTTTGCGTAATACGCATCACCGTTCACCTACCTTCCAACGACGCCCATGCCGTTGATGAGTTTATCGAGCATCTCGTCAATCACCGTAATTTGACGCGCCGCGGCGTTGTAGGCGTGCTGGAATTTGATCATGTTCATCATCTCTTCATCCAGCGACACGGAGCTGACCGACTGCCGTTTTTCCTCCACCGACTGGCGCAGAATTTCACTATTGCTTTTCATCCGGTTCGCCTGCTCACCGTCGACGCCAAGCTGGCCGATCCAGCCTTGGTAGTTCGTTTCGACCGTGCCTGAGGAAAGCGGCAAATTAAGGGACGCCAAGTTGACGGAGATGCCGTCTTGCAGCGAAACGGTCGCATTGGACAGAAGCAGGCTGCGGACGTTGGCGAGGTTGATGGCGTTGTTGCCATTCCCTGTTTCCCCGCTTTTCGTTGACGCCGCGATGTTCGCCAAATCGTCGGTGTCGGCGGCGAGTTTGATCGTGTTCGCCGCGCCGCTCACCGCGCCGATCCCGCCAAAAAACGGGTGATTCGTGCTCCCGTTTAGCCCGTAGCCTTGTTGATGAACGTCGTTGAACACCTTGCCGAACGTGTAGGCGAGCTTGTCCAAATTCGCCAGCATGTCTGGGTACAGCCCTTTGACGATCGGCTGGCCGCTGGCGTCGGTTCCTGTTTGATAGCCGTATCCTTCGATCAGCCCGCGCAATTTGCCGTTCGGAAGAGAGGAAAAGGAAACGGTCGTCCCGCTGACATCGAGCGCATTGACGCCTGAAGCAGGGGGCATTTCCTTCACCCCGTCGCCGTCGACATCGCTGCCGTCGGGAAACGATACGGCAGACGCCGTGCGCCCTTGAACGAGATACACTTTCGCGCTCCCGTTCATCACGTAAACATCGTACGTTCCTTCCGCCATGGGCAAGGCGTTTCCGCCAGTTGGATGCTTTTCCACACCGATCTCCATATATTGCGACAGTTGGTCGACCAACCGATCGCGCTCGTCGTACAAGTCGTTCGGCAAATAGCCGTTCGGTTCAATTTCGGCGATCCGTTCATTCAATGCGCTGATTTGGTTGAGAAGGGAATTGATTTCCGTCACCGTCGTGCCGATTTGCGTGCCGATGTCCGTACGGATTTGCGTCAGTGAATTCGATAAATAATGGAACGTCTCGACGACCGCTAACCCGCGCTGGCGAACGACGGAGCGCGCTCCTTCGTTCTCCGGGTGGGTGCTCAAATCTTGAAGCGCCTGCCAAAACTGGTCCATCGTTTTCGCCAGTCCGCTGTCGGACGGTTCGTTCATAATGTCTTCCATTTTCGCCACCGCGTCGGCGCGTGCTTCCCAGTAGCCGAGCTTACTGTTTTCGCCGCGGTATTGGATGTCCAAAAAGTATTCACGCACCCGTTCGACCGATGCCGCCTCCACCCCTGTCCCCATTTGCCCCGGGATGTTCGGGCGATTGAGCCCAGGCGTTGGGAACGGCGGCGTCGGCTGCAGTTGAACGCGCTGCCGTGTATACCCTTCCGTATTGGCGTTGGCGATGTTATGGCTTGTCGTGTACAAGGCGGCTTGTTGGGCCATCATGCCGCGTCGGGCGGCTTCAAGGCCATGGAATGTCGAGAGCATCGGTTCTCCTCCTTACGCTTTCGATTCAAACAGCGGGCGGTCTGGCGATGGCGCGTACTCTTGTGTGCGGCTGTAAGTGGACGGGGTTGGGGCGAATGTCTCGCTCATGGCCGTAACGAACTGGAGCGACTGCTCAATGAGCTGGCGGTTTAACTCATTGGCCTCGGACAACGCGTTGACCGCCGCCCTCAGCCGATCTCCGCACTCGCACAACTGTTGGCGCTCTTCCCCGTTCGCCATCGCTTGGCATGCGGCGATCGTCACCGTCTCGTCACCAAGCCTCTCCTTCAGCCAGCGCCGCCGCCGTTCTTCGAGTTGACGAATGGCAAAAAGATGCTTTTGTTCATCGGCAAGAAGTGCCGATAGTGCCTCAATGTCGTTTTTCTTCAACACTTCCGTTTTCCGCCGCGCTAGCACTAACAAGCTTTCATGCAGCTCGGCATGTGTCCGCAATAGATGAATGAGTTCGGCAAATGTCATCACGAACCGCTTCCTTTATCAGTGATTTCGGTAATAGTCGATCATCCGTTTCGCGACCGCCTTCGGGTCGACCGTATACGTACCGTTTTCGATTTGTTGACGTAGCTCATCAAGTTTCGCCTGCCGCGCCTGTTCCCAGCTTGCCGCTTCTTGCAGCTCCTTCGCTTCTTTCGAAATTTCCACTTGGTCTCCAGACGCCTTCCTTGCCGCTAACCGCTCGGTTTTGGTCAGTTGGCGTTGATACGGATTGACGTTCATCGGACCAATATGGTGGATTTTCATCGCGTTCACCTCGCTTGACCGGCGCTGTTCATATCGTGCTATCGTTTATATCGGAACGTTGGTGAAAATGTTTAGTTCTTTTTATTTTTATCTTCTTGTTCTTGAATGTAATAAGTGATGTAGCGCGAACGGGCATTCTGGTCTTTTCTCTCCTCCATTTGGCGTAAATCTTTCTGCAGCTTGCCTAAACAGTTGGCGCACAGCCGTCCCTCACGAATCATCGTCCCGCACGATTCGCAAGGATAGGTCAGATTCGGGAAGCGAACGAGCTGCAGCCGTCCTTCGCGAATCCATTTCGTAATGAGCTTTTCTGCCACTCCTGTCGCCTCGACGATTTGCGCCATCGTTGCCGTTCGGTTTTCCCGTTTGCGCAAAAACGTGTAGACACGTTCGAACTGTCGTTCTTCCTCTTGATAACATGATTCACAAACGTCACGAGTCGACATTCTAACAAACAACCGCCCGCACTTGGTGCAGTTCGCTAATTCCGCCACCGTTTTCCCCTCCCGATTGCCCAATCAAACGGTTACGTATAAATATTAATAATGAGCCCTTGAATCTCGCCGACAAGCCGTAGAATGTCCAACCCTTTTTGTTCTTTTTTCAACACTTCGTTCGTTAATTCAATCAGCTTTTGGTCAACCTCTTTAACAAGTTTATAGATGCGTGCCCGTCCGCCACGGCTGAATCCACGTTGTTCCTCGAGCTGCAGGCCGTTTTTCACCGCGTCGTCCAAAAACGACTTGACGAGCTGTTTGTATTTGCGCAAATCCTCAACCGTCCGCGACTCGGCAAGCTTCTTCCCTTGCTCCTCGATTTGGCGGACTTGTTCGTTGATCCGCTCCCATACGACGTCGCGGCGCGTTTTCGCCATGACTTCGGTGAACGACACCGATTCCATCGGGGCATCATCTTTGCGGCCCACGTTCGCCAGCCCTGTGCGCGTCACTTTTTGCACTTCCATTGCCATCACCTCTCGCTACCCCCATTATCGCACAACCATAGCAAAAGGGCGAGGCGTTTATGCCCCGCCCGATGCGGTCCGATTAGCTTTTCAAAAGCTGCAAAATCCCTTGCGGCAGCTGGTTCGACTGCGCGAGCATCGCCTGCGCCGCCTGCGTCAAGATGTTGTTTTTCGTAAACTCCGCCATCTCCATCGCCATATCCGTATCGCGGATGCGGGATTCGGCAGAAGTTAGATTTTCATTAGCGGTTGTTAGGTTGTTGATTGTGTGTTCGAGGCGGTTTTGAACAGCCCCTAGCTTGCCGCGTTCTTCAGATACCTTATTAATAGCTTGGTCAATTATAGTAATCGCCGCACGCGCCGCCTGAGCCGATGATGATACGTCGATCCCCGCTTCAGCATTGACTCCCGTGTTTAAAATGGTCGTGTGGTCAGCCATACGGGCAAGTCCTAAACTAGCCGCATCCATTACACCTACATCTAGGCTTAGCGTTTCGGACTCATTTGCCCCGATTTGCATGTCTAATTTTAACGTTTTTCCTTTATTGGCTTCAAAATCATTATCAATTATTTGGACTTCTAACCCATTCGCCGAACCGAACGGCTTCCCGTCGTCTGTTCGGTCAGTTGAAAGCACTAATGAACTTCCTACAACACTAAACGCCGTTAACGCCCGGACAGGCTGATTTATGCCATCTGCCTTGGCATCCCCAAGCACTTGCTTAATATCATCTAGCACGTCAAAAACCGTTTTTCCGCTTACATTAATTGTTGCTGTTCCTTGCCCACCGCTCCACGTATAGCCGCTTGCTGTTGAATCGCTAAACGTGATCGTTAAGTTATCAATCTTTAAGACGTCACCGTTTTTAGGGACATCTTCAAAGGTTAGGGTTAACGACTCGGAAACCAATGCTTGATCCTTAGCAACGAGTGACGTCACTGTTGACGTTAGGTTTACCGGATCCAAGCATGTAAGTTGTGTACTAGGAAACGAAGATGCTACACCGATTAGAGCGGCATCCTTTGGTGCCATGTTATTCGCTGTTGTCAACGTTAAGCGACCGTTCACAATGACACCGTCAGAATTGGTGCCGCTGTCAGAAGCATTGGTAATTAAACTCGTTGAGCTGAACGTACTGTCATTCGCTACAATGGCGTTTTTCAATGCGTTCAACAAGTTATTAATATTCGTTACGGCGTCACTATCGTTCGCAGGAGTGGCAATCCAGCTGACATTCACGGCAATGTGCCCCGTATTGGTTAACCCATCATTTTTGGTGTCTATTTGGTATGTTTTTCCATTAATCGTGAGCGTTTGACCGTCGATTTGATCTCGGGTCAACATACCGAGGTTCTTTGAAAAGTCGAGTACGACTTTCGCCGGATCCGTTGGTGTCGCTGTAACAACTCCCTGCCATGTTCCATTTCCTGCATAACGAATGGCTGGAGAATTTGCTTGGGCAAACGCCCGGCCTTCCGGCGAACCACTGAATAAAATCTTTTGGTTGAACTGTGTCGTATCGGCAATGCGATCAATTTCTTTTGTCAGCTGATCCACTTCCGCTTGAATGGCAGCGCGGTCGCTCGGCTCCAGCGTATCATTCGCCGCCTGCACGGCCAACTCGCGCATCCGCTGCAGGATGCTGTGGACTTCGTTTAACGCCCCTTCCGCCGTTTGGATGAGCGAAATCGCATCGAGCGCGTTCCGTTCCGCCATTTGCAGGCCGCGAATTTGCGAGCGCATTTTTTCCGAAATGGCAAGCCCCGCTGCGTCGTCAGCCGCACGGTTGATGCGCAAACCAGAGGAGAGGCGCTCCAAGTTTTTCGAAATGCTCGATTGATTGGCCGCCAAGTTGCGGTAGGCGTTGAGCGCCTGAATATTATGGTTGATTCGCACAAACATCCGCTCCTTTGCTTATGATTTCTCGTATGTAATGAATTGTTCGTACGCTGCGGCTTTTTGCCTTTGTGCCGCATGCACGGAAGAGGCGCCGCTTTTGAGCGCCTCGTTCCACGCGGTGGCGATCGTAGTCGTTAATTGCCACACTTCCTGAACAATCTTCACGTCTTTTTTCATATTCGCCTCGATGAGGCGCTCAGCCATATAGTTGTAGAGCGCATCCAACTGATGGGCGATGATGCCCGCGTCATAGCGCAATCCAACGCCGAGGCGGCGAAGGATGTCGTTTCCTTTTTGCAGCTGTTTGTTCGCTTTCCAGTAGTCTTTTTGTTCAAGGGCCGCAATGGCCTCTTCCAAACATTCCAGCAATCCTTCATATAGCAATGCCGTCAGTTGTTGCGAGTTTTTTTGGTAAATCCATTCCTCGGTTAAAAAGTCCAACGCCGTGCACCCCCATTTGCCCTCTGTTTTTTATATCGGCGATGAGTCGACAATGTTTAAGCATTTTTTTCAATTTCTTCAATCAAAATCAAAATTTCGGCAATCACCGCGTACAACTGCGGCGGGATGCGGTCGCCCAGATCCAGCTGCAGCAAGTTTTGCACGAGCAATGGGTCTTCTTGAATCGGGATGTGATGCTGTTTCGCCAGTTCAATGATTTTCTGCGCCACATGTCCGCTTCCTTGAGCGACGACAGTCGGCGACCGACCCGATGATTCATCATAGCGGATGACAGCTGCCATCGGGCCATTCATGTGTCTCTGCTTTTTTTGGTTGAAATAGTTCGCCATCATATCGTGAAATCGTACCCTCTTTCCGTAAACGATCCATACGGGCGAATGGATGGCGCCCGTTTTTCTTCTTCCTGCCGCTTCGTTTCATTCATCAGCCTTGTGATGTTGACCGCTTTGACGTGGTAGCCGATCTCCTCCAATCGCTCTTTCACCACATCGATGAACGGTCCGGCTTTCTCGGCAAAATCATCGCGGTCGTTGCGAAGGGTAATCAATAAGTTTCGCTCATTCGCCTGAAGCAAAATGCCGAGGTCTCCCAATTTTTTTGTCTCCAACAAGAAATAGAGCTGACAGTTTTCCCAATCGATTCGCTCGCCGTCTTGACGGGCGTTGACATAGACGTTGACGTTGCGCACCTCATGTTGCCATAACAGCGGCAGTGTGAAGAAAAAGCTTTGCCACCCCATCATGCCATCCCACTTGTTTAACAGCTGCTGGCCGGTCAAGTTCGTCAACGCTTGTTCCGCTTGCCGCGCAACCGATTCATTTCCGCTTTGCGCCAGCCGCAAAAGCACTTCCTTTATATTTGGCAGTGCCGACTCCTCTTCATTTCCTTTCAATACAAGCCGCTCGGCGGCCTCATACTCGTGCATCAAACCGAGACGGCGAATCGTGTCAAACACGTGCCGCGCTGATGGCCCATCGACTGGCGGCTGCATCACTTGATTCACTTGGTCAAGGAACACGTTGGACGAATCAGCCTTTGTGTTGTCTTGCATCCTCACAAAATGTTTCACCTTCGCCTCAGCCGGTTTGAACACGGTATGGGCTAACATGTCCTTCACTTCATTGACAATTTTTCGCGCTCCAACCGCATCGCCTTGGCGAAGCCGTTTTTTTGCCTCAGCGAGCTCGGAGCTGGCTTTCATCAACTGCTTTTCCGTCCCCATATCCGTAAACAGCATGATGTCGCTTTTTAAAATGGTGTTGTCTAATTGTTTGATCGCCATTTCCAACATCGAGACAGCCTGCAAGCGGGTGGCGGGGCTGTTGTGTTCCGTCAACTGCGCCACCGTCTCTAGCCGGCGCATCACATCACGCTTCACGGTCTTGAAATCAAGGCCAGCCTGCGCCATTTTTTTCGTGACCGTTTGCACAAGAAACTGTTTGGATTCGAGCGACAAGGCCGCTTGCCATGCCCCATCAAATAGGCTGTCGCCATCTAGCGGGCGGTCGGTTGGCGCGGACGGGATCGACGCCTCAATCTCACGCAGCGTTTTCAACACGGTCTGCCTTGCGGCGAGCTCCCGCCCTTTTTCCATCAGATTTCGCGCACTGACAAACGAATGAGCCCATGCTTGCTGCCAGTGAGGATGGACGCGAAACGCTTCCGCGACTTTCACCTCAACGGCATCCAACGCTTTCTCCAACAGGGGCTCTTGTTGCAGTAGCTTGATCGCCTGGCGAATGGCCTCACGCAGCTGTTTGGTCGGCTGGCTGTCGTTTGCCGAACCATCTGCCGTTTCGTTTAAGCTATTGGCCGAGGAGGCGGCGTACCGAACCCCATCTCCAAGCGCATCGATATCATCCGATAACTTTGCAGCAACGGGACGCTGTAAAGTCCCTTCCTGCCCTGACGCTGCTGTCGCTCCCGATGAAATCGACATGTCCTCAACGACCGTTATATGGAATGAAGATGACGCCTCATTGCCAATAGGGGACGGCGGCTGGACAACTGACGGCTGTTCATTAGCTGTGCTTACGCTCAACTCGATTTGGCCCAGTTGACGGACAAGGTGGGCTCTTGCTGCCGCTTGGTGGCCAGCTTGTTGCAACCACGCTGTCTCGTTGAACACCGTCTCTAGTTTTTGTCGGACATCTCTTGGCCACTCGCTGTGTTCAGCGAGCAGCTTTTGAACCTGGGACAGCGTATTCGACAAATTTGGAGTGCGAGCGGCTTCCGTTCGGATGTTTCGAATTTGCCGCACTAGCTCGGAAGACGGTTGAGAGACATCTATCGCGAACCGGGCATCCGCTTCCGACGCGCGAATTACTTGTTCCGCCTCCGCCAATGCTTCATTCAGCCGCGCCCGCGCTTCCCCCTCGCGCCCTTGCCGCTGCAGTTGAACCACTTCACGCATAGCGCGTTCCACTTGTTCCGCCACATCCCGGTCCACACTCGGCGCGCGCACGACTTCGCGGTGGACATCCTCCACTCCTTTTGACAAATTCCTTTCGCGTGCGATTTGCTCGCGCACTCGCTCGAGGAGATGGGCTGTTTCGTTGGATGGCGCCCTTCCCGTCCGCCACGCTTGGCGCTCGAACTGATCGGCCGCAACGGCCAAATGGTGCGGCGTTTCTTTCATCGCGCTTTGTTCTTCTCGCTGAGCCAGTGTAAAGGCTGGATCGAGTTTGTTGGCAATCTCCGCGAATTGCTCCCCTAACGGCTTCCCATGCAGCGCCTCATGGACAGCTGCAAGATGAACGTCTGTCAGTTCTAAATGCTTATTGATGACCGCGCGGACGGTATCGAGTTTTTGCTCTGCAGTGCCTGGGGCTTCGGTGAAAAACGTTCGCAAGGTGGAAACGATCTCTTTTGTGAGCGATTGTCCATGTTTTTGCAGCCAATCCCCGACCTGTCTCAGCTCAGACGATAACGGTTCCGAAGCAGAAAAATAAACCGGTTGTTTGTCCGTCTCTTGAGGAGGGCGGGGAACGATTCGCGCCACCGGGACGCCGTCTTGTTCCCCGACGATCTTGATGGCCACACGCCCTTCCTGCGGCCATTCCCCTTCCGTTCGCACCTGCACTTCGATCCCTTTGATCACGACAACGGCAGCGCCGCCTTGGCTTTCCTTGATGACCGCATCGTATGTTTCTCCTTTTTGCACTATCAGCGTTTGATTTGGCGACGTTATCGATTGTCTAGTCAAAACGTTGCGAATTTCCATCCCTGTTCACCTTCCGCTCAATTCAGTTGCTACTGTTTATATCGGCACATCCCCCAGAATGTTTACACCCTTCACGCCCGTACGAGCGTCAGCGCCCCGACTTCCGCCGCCCCCGCTTCAAGCAAGACGCGGGCGGCGTGGCGGATGGTGATGCCCGTTGTGTAAATGTCGTCGATCAGCACGATTCGTTTTCCGTCAAGAGGGGGATGATCGGCAAGGAAAAATGGGTTGTCGGTCTTCAGCCGTTCGCGGCGCGATTTTTTCGACTGCTTCTCGGAATGCCGACGGGCCAGCCAAAGGAAATACGGGGATGGAAGCAGGCGGGCGAGCGCTTCGGCTTGGTTGAAGCCGCGCTCATCGAGGCGCTCGCGGCTCAGCGGGATCGGAACGATGCACCAATCGCGGCCGAAATGGCGGAAAAACGCGTGGACAAACGGACGGCGGAACGCCTCGACAACGATATAGTCGCCGCGGAACTTCCATAAGGCGACGACGTCTTTCATCCAGTCGTTGTATAGATAGACGGATCGGTTTTTCACGAGCGCCCTCCCCCATTGTTCATCATCCTGCCATCGGAGGCAGTCGGGGCACACGGATGGCGCCGCCTCCTCAAGCGGGCGGCCGCACATCTCGCAAAGACGGCCGTCAATGAGTACAAACGCACCGCGGCAGCGCGGGCAAAGGACGTCTGGGTCTTCAAGAAGAATCAGCTGGCGCCAGCTCGTGATCGGATTGTACGGGGAATGACAAAGGAGGCAGTTCATGGGCGCAATAGCCCCCTTTTTCGCGCTTCTTCATTCATGCGAAGGATGTGGCGACGCGCCCGTACCATCTCGTTCGTTTTTCCGTGATGGAAAAAGCGGACGTCGCCATCCGGAAACGCCGCGTGGCGGCCGACGCGGCCCGCGATTTGCACGAGAGCGCTTTCCGTAAAGATGCGGTCTTCGGCGCCAAGGACGGCGACATCGATGTTCGGTACCGTCACGCCGCGCTCAAGAATCGTCGTCGTCACAAGCAGCGGAACGCGCCCGTCGCGAAACGCCTGCACATGATCGGCGCGATCCGGGGCTTCGGCGTGGACGCCGACGATGCGGGGATCGACCCGTTGCAACAGGCCGGCGACCGCCTCAAGCTCATCGATATGAGGAACGAACAAAAACGCCTGCTTTCTCTGTTCCAAACGATGGCGAACCCACGCAAGGACGTTTTCGGGCAAGCGGCCGCGCTCGAGCCGCTTGCGCCAATTGCCGCACCATTCAAGCACGGGGACGGGGAGCGGATGGCCGTGATAGCGGGCGGGGATGACGGCGGCGTTCCGTTTGCCACGCGCAATGTCACGCTGCCAAGCGCGGGAGGGAGTGGCGGTTAAATAAATGAGGCTCGATTGTTCTTTTCGTGCCTGACTAACGGCATATTCGAGCATCGGTTCAACCGAGTACGGAAATGCATCGACTTCATCGATGATCATGACATCAAACGCGCGGTACGCGCGCAACAGTTGGTGGGTAGTGGAAAGAACGAGCGGGGCGATTCGCCCGCGCTCCTCGCTTCCTCCGTACCAAACCGCGAGCGGAACGCGAGGAAACGCCTGGCGAAAGCGGGGGGCGAGCTCGCGGACGACGTCCACTCTTGGCGTGGCGAGGCCAACGCGCCAACCTTCCTCCAAGGCGGCAGCGATGGCGGGAAACAACATCTCGGTTTTCCCTGCCCCGCATACGGCCCAAACGAGCAGCTCGCTTCGGTCCAGCACCGCCTGGCGGACTGCCTGGGCAGCCTCCGCCTGAGCGGCGGACAGTTCCCCGTCCCAGGAAAGCGGCGCTTCGTGCGGCTCGGACGGAAGCGGCATCGTCACGTGCACAAGGCGGGTGCAGGAGCTGATGCGCCCCATCACGAGACACTTGCGGCAATACGCGCAATCCGATCCACAGCGGGCGCATGGAAACGAGGCGAACAGATGGCGATCATCATTTCCGCAACGGCCGCAGCGCCAGCCGCGCGCTGTTTTGATGAGCCCGGGCTGTTCGCATAGCGAACCGGTCTGGATGGCGGCAGCGACTTCTCCATCAGGAAACGGCAGCTGCTCTCGGGGTAGGCGCTGGCCATTGAGCCAGACGACAAGCGGCGAAGCAGCGGTTGATGGGGGGATGTACAATGAGCATCACTCCTTTTGTCATTCAGGAAAAGCATGTCTCTGAGATCCTAACAGAGCGGGTGACGCGGCAAAAACGCCTTGGAAAACACCCTCTCCCCAAGTTGAGAGGCTTGAAACGCATAAAGGGACAGAAAGAGCGATCTCACGGCATTCTTTAGAAGGCTGGTAATAAAAAACAGACGCCATGCACAAAACGGCAACATTCGATCAGAAAAGAAAGTGGAGATGAAAAGGCCTTTCCAAATGGAATCAGGATGTGGTTTGACCGTCTTTTTCACGACATATCGGCCTTCGAAAGAAATGGATGCGGCAAAACCTGATGCCAGCGAAGATTCACAGGAGAGTCATGGAGCCGATCGATAACGTGTTTCGACAACA
The DNA here is from genome assembly GCF_001544135.1 of Geobacillus zalihae NBRC 101842. Taxonomy (GTDB): domain Bacteria; phylum Bacillota; class Bacilli; order Bacillales; family Anoxybacillaceae; genus Geobacillus; species Geobacillus zalihae. The sequence goes on from NZ_BCPV01000026.1 coordinate 26,131, forward strand.
TTCCCAGGGAAATAGCGACAAGTTTTTCAGGAAAGGAAAACGGTTCGACAAGTTCGGCCAGCCCCGCATCTTCGGTCCGTTTCATAAAGCAGAGAGAAACCTACTGTACAACAAATTCGCCGCCGCGCAAGGCGGAGCGCACCGTTCCGCCTTGCGCTTGGCTGTAGAGCCTCGAGACGGCGCTTTGCGGCCTCGGCTTAAGGCTGATACCACGTCAACCCGAGCGCGCCTTCGCCGACGTGCGTGGCGATGACGGGGCCAAAATAGCTGATCGAAAATTCGACGTGCGGATAGCGGGCGGACAGCTCATCGCGCCAACGGCTCGCTTCATCGGGCTGGTTGGCATGGATGATAGCGGCTTTGAGCGGAACGCCTTTGTCCGCATCTTCGTCAAACAGCTCCTCGATGCGTTGCACCGCCTTTTTGCGCGTGCGGATTTTTTCAAACGGCACGATCACTTTGTTTTCAAAGCGAAGGAGCGGCTTGATTTGCAAGAGGCCGCCGATGAACGCCTGCGCGCCAGTGAGCCGTCCGCCGCGCTGCAGGTGGGACAAGTCGTCGACCATAAAGTAAGCGCGCAGCGTTTGTTTCATTTCATCCAAGCGAGCGATGATATCCTCAGGGGACCTCCCCGCCTGCGCCATTTCCGCCGCTTCGATCGCATAAAACCCTTGCGCCATGCAGCTGATTTCCGAATCGTAGGCGTAAACGCGCAGGCCATCCACCATCGTCCCTGCCGTGACCGCCCCTTGGTACGTGCCGCTGATGCCGCTTGAGAGGTGGATGCTGATGGCAGCGTCGTACCCTTCCTCACGAATGGCAGTGAACAAGTCGACAAATTCGCCGACTGAGGGCTGCGATGTCGTCGGCAGCTTCGGGTGCTGCTTGATTTTGGCGAAAAATTCATCGGCCGTCATATCGATCTCTTCGCGATATGTTTCGTCCCCAAAAATGACGCTGAGCGGAATCATCCGGATGCCGAGCCGCTCGCGCACGTCTTTTGGCAAATAAGCCGTGCTATCGGTGACAATCGCAATTTTCACGGGCGCCATTCCTTCCTGATTCAGCCTTTTCTGCCATTATACCAAAAAGACTGGCTGTCCACCACCGCTCAATGCATGAGGAGGCAAAGAACGCGGGCAAGCCGTGAAGCGGAAAATCGTTGATCCTCATGCAACGCTTTGCCCAAGCTGCTCCTTCGCCGCCAAACGGCGCATCGATGCCACAGGAAGCCACTTCGATCGTCAATGCACCGCTGCAAAGACTGGCCAGAGCCCCCATTCCGTTCAGCGCACCTCGACCCAGCCGTTTTTGATCGCGACCACAACGGCTTGCGTCCGGTCATTGACGTTTAATTTTTGCAAGATGCTACTGACGTGGTTTTTCACCGTTTTTTCGCTAATGTACAGCGCTTCGCCGATGGCGCGGTTGCTTTTGCCGTCGGCCAACAGCTGCAGCACTTCGCACTCGCGCCGCGTCAGCAAATGAAGCGGGCGGCGCACCTCCTGCTTAACCACTGCGCCGCCTTTTTCTGTCGTCAAGCGGCGGTATTCGCGAATCAAGTTGTGCGTCACTTTCGGATGCAAGTACGAACCGCCTTCGGCGACGATTCTCACCGCCTCAATGAGTGTATCGGCGTCCATCTCCTTCAGCAAATACCCCGTCGCTCCCGTCTGCAAGGCGCGCATGACATAGTGTTCATCGTCATGAATCGACAGCACGACGACTTTCGTATCAGGGTAAGCTTCAATCAGCTGTTTCGTCGCCTCAACGCCGTTGATGTCCGGCATGTTAATGTCCATCAGCACCAAATCGGGGCGGTATGTTTCGACGATCGAAAGCGCTTCGCTTCCGTCGCTTCCTTCCGCCACGACTTCAAAATCGCCCTCAAATTCCAAAATGCGCTTGATGCCCTCGCGAAACAGCTGGTGATCGTCGATAATCGCGATGCGTGTTTTCATCGTTTCCTTTCCTCCTTGTTCGTTTTGTCAGTCGAACGGTCGAGCGGAACGCGAATGAACACGGTCGTTCCGCTGCCAATCTTTGAGCGGATGTCGAGCGTGCCGCCGAGCAGCTCCACCCGCTCCCGCATTCCAATCAAGCCGAACGCATTTTCTTTTTTGACCGATGGATCAAATCCTTTGCCATCGTCTTTGACACTGACAAGCAGATGGTGGCACGTCACTTCCATTTTGACGTCGATATGGCGCGCTTCGGCATGCTTCAAGGCGTTTTGCACCGATTCTTGGACAAGCCGAAACACGGCCGCCTCCATCCGCGACGGCAGCCGAATTTCTTCGCCGATATGTACAAAGGAAATATGGACTCCGTTATTATATTCTTCGGTCGTTTGCAAATATTTTTTTAGCGTCGGAACCAATCCTAAATCATCAAGCGCCATCGGCCGCAAATCGTAAATGATGCGGCGCACTTCGGACAAAGCCGAACGCACCATTTTGCGAAAATCACGAATCTCGGCGATCGCCGCCTCTGTCCCTCGCTCTTTGATCACCTTTTCGACCAAATCAGACCGAAGAAGGACGTGAGCGAGCAGCTGCGCCGGGCCGTCATGGATTTCCCGCGACAGCCGCCGCCGCTCTTCTTCCTGGGCTTCGATGATTTTCAGCCCAAATTCCTGCTTTTGCTTCGCTCCTTCAATAAGCTCGCCGACCTGGCGGAAATCGCTGTTTAAGTAGTGGAGCACGACCGTAATTTGTCCAACTAAATAATCGGCGCGTTCGATAATTTGCGCAAGGCTCGCCAATCTCCGCTCGAGTTCATCACGGCGCAGCCGCAGTTGTTTCTCCCTCTCGCGCACCATCGTCAGCTTCATATGCAGCTCATGCGCCGCTTCATACGCCTCGCGAATATCTTGCTCCGAGTGGGTGGAAAAGTTTTGACTCACTTCCGACAGGCGGCGGCGCGCCTGACGCGCCTTCATTTCCAGCTGATCCGCTTCTTCGATCGCCTGCACGGTCAGCCGCTTCACCTCCTCGAGTTCGCGAAGCAAATGGTCGTGCTCTTGACGCGACTGCTCCCCGATGCGGAAAATTTCGTCTTTGCTGTGTTGAACGGTGTCGATCATTTTTTCGACAATCCGATCTAATTGCTTCACGTCCCACTGTTTTGCCTCAGCCATTTGCCAACCTCCAACAGCGCTGCCAAGCGGTGCGCATGGGCGCCAGCAAAATTTGTTTGAAGGAAAAAAGTTGTCGATTTATAATAATAAAAGCATGCCCTATCTATTGCTCTTTTATTTTCAGTTTACCATAATGAGAGTAGAGCGCTAGCCATTCATGCAAAAAAATGAACAAAATTAAACCGTTTTCGCGTTTTTTGTATGTTGAGGTGTTTTGCTTTGTTGCAAACATATTACACGGTCAAAGGATACGGCGAACGCGAGATCGTGATCGAAAAATCACGGTTCATCTGCTATATCAATCGCGCCGAAACCGAGGAAGAGGCCGTCGCCTTTATTCAACAAATCAAGAAGAAGCATTGGGACGCCACCCACAACTGCTCCGCCTATTTGATCGGCGAGCATGACCAAATCCAAAAAGCGAACGATGACGGCGAGCCGAGCGGCACCGCAGGGGTGCCCATGCTTGAGGTGCTGAAGAAAAAAGGGGTGAAAGACACCGTCGCCGTTGTCACCCGCTACTTTGGCGGCATCAAGCTCGGCGCGGGCGGGTTGGTGCGCGCTTACAGCCGCGCTGTCTCCGAGGGGCTGAACGCCGCCGGCATCGTCGAGCGTCGGCTCATGCGCGTCATGCGTGTCACGATCGACTACCCGTGGCTTGGGAAAGTGGAAAATGAGCTACGCTCTTCCGTATATACTATTAAAAATATCCAATATGCCGACCGCGTTGCGTTTGACGTTCTCGTTCCCGAGGACGGCCAGTCTTCGTTCGGCGAGTGGATGACCGAACTGACAAACGGAAGGGCGGACATTCAGGCGGGAGCAATGGAGTATGCCGAGCGGCTGCTTCCGTCTTCCTAAAACGACACCGTAAAGGAAAGAAGGGTTAAACGATGAATCATACAAGAAAAACGGTGAAAAAGCGAAAGAAAAAAAAGCGGCTCCGCCGATTCTTTTTGCTCGTGTTTCTTCTGTTGCTCGGGGGTGTCGGCGCCTTTGGCTACAATATTTACTCCGAGGCGAAACAGGCGTCAAGCAAAATTTATCAAGCGCTTGATCCATCAAGCAAGCCGGCAAGAAACATTGAGATGCGCAAAGACCCATTTACCGTTCTGTTAGTCGGAGTGGAAAACCAGTACCACGACGAGGAGGGGCGGTCTGATGTCGTCATGTTGTTGACCGTCAATCCGAAGACGAACAAAGTGTATTTGTTGAGCATTCCCCGCGATACGCGCGTTTACATCCCGAGCGAAGGGCGGAAAGACAAAATCACCCATTCTTACAGTCATGGCGGCATTCAATCGACCATTGCAGCCGTCAATGAGCTGATCAATGTTCCGATCGACTATTACGTGACGACGGATTTTGAAGGGTTCGAAAAAATTGTCGATTCCCTAGGCGGCGTCACGGTGGATGTTCCGTTCACATTCAAAGCTCAGCTGACAGGTTCGCTCAAATGGCATACGTTCCATAAAGGCAAACAAGAGTTGAATGGCAATGAAGCGCTCGCCTATGTGCGCATGAGAAAATCGGACCCCCGCGGCGATTTTGGCCGAAACGAGCGGCAAAAGCAAGTCATTCGCGCCATTATTGACAAAAGCACGTCCATCACCTCGCTGCCGAAGCTGGATGACGTCATCGCCGATTTAGGGGATCACGTGCGGACGAACATCCCTCCGTCCGAGTTGTTGTCATTCATCTACGTCTATCAAAAAATGAAAAACGCGGATGTAGAAAATTTGCATTTGAAAGGATACGACGAAACGATCAACGGCGTGTACTACTACATCCCGGACGAGCAATCGGTCAGCTCAATCAATGAAACGCTGCGGCAAGCGCTCGAGACGTCCAACGCCTCCCTCACGCGCAGCGATTCACCATCCACACAAAGCCAAAATTAACGATCACAAAGAAGGTGCTCCCAAACGCAATGGGGCGCCTTTTTCCATTTACAGCGTATCATGCCGCAATGATGATGAAAGAGCACAACCTTTCATGTCCTCTGCTTTTTTCTCTCTTTTTCAACAAAACTTTTCATTTTTTCTCATAATAGGACTGAATTCGGGTTGGATAAAACGGCAAAATTCGCTATGATAGTATAGAAAACACAAACTTGAGAAAAAGGGGGGATCGAATCCTTGAAAAAAACGCTTCTTTCCGTCTTGTTGGCGACTTGCCCGCTATGGCCGTCAGCCGCCTTGGCCGCCGATGGAAGTCCGTCCTCATCCTCACCGACACTCATGGTCGCGGAGCATAACGCTTTGCTGAGGAGAGGAGCGACGGATTCCTATCAAATCGTCGAATCCATTTCCGCTGGCCAACAAGTAAAGGTCATCGACAAGTTCCAAAATGCTGCTGGCGAAACGTGGTATCGCATCGAATACAAGGGCATCACGGGCTGGGCGCGGGCAGACGACTTTTCTGAAGCGCATGTCTCTTCCGCCTTCCCTAACGTGATGTTCGCCAAGCAAGACTCGTTGCTGAAAAGAGGGGCAACCGATTCATATCGGGCCGTTGGTTCGATTCCCGCTGGCCAACAAGTGAACGTCATAGACGAGTTTCAAAACGCCTATGGTGAAACGTGGTACCGCATCGAGTACGGAGGCGTCACCGGCTGGGCGCGTGCGGACAGCTTTTCCAACCAACCACCTTCCATGCTCGTCGGAAAGCGTGCGGTCATCGCCGCCAACGACATCGCGATGCGCAAGGGGGCATCCCCTTACTATCCGGTCGTAAAAACACTGTCTAACGGCGATGTCGTCTCCATCATGGCCGAGTTCACCAATTCGCTCGGGGAACAGTATGTGCGTGTGGAGTGGGCGGGAGTCAAAGGATGGGTGAAAACGGAACAGATCTACATACCCAAACAGCTTCCGACACTTTTGCCGACATTCATGAACGTTGTGCAGTCCTCCCCGGTTCGCCGCGGGGCGAGCGTCCATTACCGCGCCGTCGCCACAGTGTCACGCGGTCAATCTGTCAAAGTGATCGATTTGTTCGTCACAAATGGTCAGGAACTTTGGTACCGCGTTGATCTCGGACATGTCCGGGGATGGGTGTCGGAAAAAGTGTTGACGATGTCATCAACCATTTCGGTTCCAAGCGGTGTCTCGGATACGTCCAGCATCTCAGGCCAGCCGCTGACGGTCAGCGTGTCGGTCGCCAATGTGCGGCAAGCTCCATCTTTAAAAGCAAAAGTCGTCACCCAACTGAAAAAAGGAACCAAACTGAACAGCCTGTCAAGCGCCAAAGATGCGTCGGGAGCGCTTTGGTACAAAGTGTCCCTCAATGGAAAAACGCTCGGCTGGGTGCACGAGACGGTCGTAACCAAATCCTACCTTTCCCCACCAGCCAGCCAGGGGAAGCAAAAGCAGGTGACAACCGCTAATGCGGCGCTGTTTGCCGAACCTTCGTTGAGCGCCGCCGTCATCGAGCGGATTGCGAAAAACCGAACGGTCACGGTTTTGAAGACGACAGAAGCATCTCCGTTCGACTGGGTGCAAGTCACCTCTGCATCGGGGAAAACGGGATGGATGCCGGCGTTTGAAGTCAACGCCCCATCCTACGTATACGTCAAACAGGCGGGCACTCCGCTGCGCCGAGGCGCCTCTTCAAACTATCAATCGTTGAAGACGCTGGCAGCGAATGAGCGGCTTGCTGTCCTTTACGAATATCATGGATGGCTGAATGTCGAAACATCCAATGGCGTCCGCGGATGGGTGGAAGAATCGAGCACCTCTACCGTCGCCTTAAATAGTCTCGTGGAACCGACGTTTTCGACCATCAACGACAATGCCTATTTGACGTGGAAAAAAACGTCTAATTTCCGCGTCTCCTATTCGTTGTTGCCTGGCAATCGCCTGAAAATCACCGGCTCGTTTTCCTACGCTGAAGTCCCGTCGACCGACATTCCAGGCATCCAAACGGTGGAGTGGACGGGCAGCAGCCTGCTCATCACCTTTGAACCGGGGTACACGTTCACCCTTCGCCATTACAGCGACCGATTGGCGCTGAAAATTCTCGAGACCGGACTCAAGGGCAAAAAAATCATTATTGACGCAGGGCACGGGGCGCACGACACCGGGGCGATCGGCCCTGGCGGCACGCGGGAAAAAGATATTACGCTGGACACCGCCTTATTGCTAAAAGAAGAATTGGAGCGGGCCGGAGCGATCGTGAAATTGACGCGAAGCACCGACATCTTTTTGGAGCTGTCGGAACGGACATGGATCGCCAACAGTTCCGACTACGACGCCTTTATCAGCATTCACGCCGACTCGTACTCGCGGACATCTCGCGGAACGACAACGTACTACAACGTATCGAGCAACTTCAACGGGCCAAAAAGCGAGCAGTTGGCCGCCATCGTGCAAAAACATCTTGTCCAACAGCTCGGAACATATGACCGCGGCCATAAAACGCAAGACTTTTACGTCAACCGGAAAAACGAGCTGCCGAGCATTCTTGTTGAGCTCGCCTTCATCTCCAATCCGAATGAAGAGGCGCTGCTCAAAACGAAAGCGTTCCGCCAAAAAGCAGCCGTCGGCATTCGCGAAGGACTGGAAGAATACTTCAGCCAATTCTAGTTTGTTCACATTCGGAGAATAATAGCATGAGAAGGCCGATGATGCAACGGATATAAAGCTTTGGCAACAGTGTTTCTCAAGCTGGAGAAACATGGCAACATCGCGTTTTCATTCCTTGCGATTCCTCATGAACCAAGCGAATCCGTTGTGTTTCACCGGCCTTTTAGGAAAGCTATTATTCTCCTTTCTTTCCATATCCAAAAACGGGGGAGATGAACATGATGAAACGAAAAGCCAAATGGGCCGTTGCTGCCAGCCTGGCGGTCGGAATGACGGCAGGCGCCCTCTTGTTTACGCCATCGGCGATGAAAGCATCGGAAGAAGTCGTGTTAGCGAGCGTCGACTGGGTGACGTCCCAGCTCAACCCGATGAAAAACGACATTGCCAATCTGAAAGCACAACTGGCCGCCCAGCAACAACAAATTCAACAGCTTCAACAACAACTTGCCAGCAAACCCGCTTCGCCTTCTTTGCCTTCTGTCGTCTATGTAGCGAAAAACAATGCGGCCGTCCGCAGCGGAGCGTCAACGAGCTACCGCGTCATCACTTATAAACAGGCAGGGGCTTCACTGCAAGTCGTCGGGGCGCACCTTACTTCCCAAGGACTTTGGTACAACGTCGTCCTATCTTCATCGCTGAAAGGATGGATCCATTCAGGCGATGTCTCGACATCCGCTGTCAGCAGCGACAGCACCAAGCACGTCATCGCCACGGCCGCGGTCAATATTCGAAAAGGAGCGACGACTTCTTATCCGATTATTGCGACCGTTCCAAAAGGGACAGAGATGGTCTATATCCAGCCGTTTACCAACAGCAAAGGAGAGAAATGGTACAACGTGCAGCTGTCTGACGGGCGGCGGGGTTGGATGGCCGCTGAATTTGGTGAGGTGAAGTAGACGGTGAAAAAACTAGCGTGGTTGGCCGTCGTCCTGTTTTGGCTCATCACCTCTCCTTCCGCCTCGAACGCCGCTGGGGTGAAAACGTACAACAATCCCGTGCAAGTCCTTTTATATAAAGGGGCATCGGTGACAGCCGCCGTCGAAGGAAACTATCAAATCGTCAATAAAGAGACGTTGACGATCACCCCGTTGCCAAGCGGGACAAATCTGACATTTCGGTCTTCCTCTTCGACCGTGTTTGTCACGTACAATGGAAAGACGGATTTTTCAAGCACCGGATTTACTATTCAAGAAACAATCGGCGCGGCGCCGTTGTCCCTTGTCAAGGTGAACCAAACGCGGTATCGGGGAAGCGTCGACATTCGCCTGCAAAACAGCGCCTTGTATGCTGTCAATATTTTAGATATGGAAGATTATTTAAAAGGAGTCGTGCCGAGCGAGATGCCTGCCTCTTGGCCGCTTGAGGCGCTGAAGGCGCAAGCCATTGCAGCCCGAAACTATGCCTATAAACATAAAACAAGTTTGACGACCAATCCAAACACACAGACGTATAAAGGATATGATGGAGAATCTCTCCGATCGAACGAGGCAGTGGATGCGACAAGAGGATTGTATCTTAAATATAATGGCAGTGTCATTGAAACGTATTACCACTCGACAAGCGGCGGCAGAACCGCCAACGTAAGCGACGTCTGGAACTCGTCGCAAACCGCCTACCCATATTTGGCGAGCGTCGATGACCCGTATGAATCATCGCCGTACAGCCGTTGGTCGTTCACCTTCTCCCCGTCTGTGCTGCTGCGTTCGTTCGGGCTCACCGATCCATCGGTTGTTTTATACGACGTCTCGATCACCAAAACCGGCGCGAACGGGGAAGTGGGGGCCGTCACGATTGAAACCTCGGCCGGCGAAAAAACGGTGAAAGGCAATGAAACGACCATCCGCAAACTGTTCCCGCTAGACGGCAATCAATTTTACGGCATCTTGCCGTCCAACTGGTTCGACATTCAAGTGCAAAAAAGCGGTCCATCCGTGTCGATTCAAACGACGAACGGCAGCATCGCCGCCTCTTCCTTGTCATCTTATTCTGTCCAAACAGAGAACGGAACGGTTTCGCTCGCCGGCGTCGAAGGAATCAAAGTACAAACAACGGATGGCATCATGCCGCTTTCCGCCTCGCCGTCAGGGGTCAGCTCGATCACCGTCACGGGAAAAGGCTGGGGGCACCGGGTCGGCATGAGCCAATACGGAGCAAAAGCATTCGCCGAGCGCGGATGGACGGCGGATCAAATTTTAGAACACTACTTCCCCGGTGCTGAAGTCTCGTTCTAGCGACAGAGTCCATGATGTCATACGGGATTTTGCTCTCCACCTCGGCATCACGCGGGAACAAAAAAGGGCGTCCTTCTTTGTGAGCGGAACGCCCTTTCTTCTTTTTCTATTTTTCTGTCCATCTGACGGATTCACGTTTTGTTTCATCGCCAAGGGCGTGAAGCAAATCGTCGACAATGCGAATCCATGAGTATTGCTCCACCGCCAACTTGCGCCCATTTTCCGCCATCTTTTCGTATTCCTCTCTCGGAAGGCAAAGCAGCTCGAGAACCGCCGCGGCGATCTGTTCGGGATTTTCTGGAGGAGCGATTTTTCCGCAATGGTATGTTTCTAAAATCTCTGCGCTCTCCCCTTCGCCGCAATACAGCACCGGGGTTCCGGTGGCGATCGCCGGGAAAATTTTCGACGGCCTTGCTCCTTTAAACAAGTCGATGTTGCGCAGCGAAACGATGCTGTAATCGGTGATGGAGAAAATCTCCGGCATCTTCTCAACCGGAACGGATCCGTAAAACGTCACATTGTCAAGGCCAAGCTCTTCTTTTAACGCCATCAGCTTTTCCCGCTCTTGGCCGTCGCCGACAAACAGGAAATGCGCCCGTTCATCTTTCGCTTTGACGATGGCCGCCGCCCGCAGCACCGAATCGAGCCCTTGGGCGTATCCCATCGTTCCGGCGTACGTAAACACCACTTTTCCTTCGAGCCCTAATTCCGCGAGCAGCTTCTTGTTTTTCGGCAACGGGCGAAACACATCCGTGTTGACGCCGTTCGGCAATAAAAAGACATCTTCGGGCGCTTTCCCTTGCTCAATCATATAATCGCGAATGCCTTCCGTCGCGGCGGCGATTTTCCACGCCTTCCGGTATAAAAACAGCTCGAGCCATCTCGCCATTCGAATGAACAGCCGATTTTTCAAAATGCCGAGCTCAACGGCCGATTCCGGCCAAATGTCGGCGACGTTGAAAACAAACTTCGCCCGTTTCAACTTCGCACCCACGTACCCGGTGATCCCTAAAAACAACGGCGGGGAATTGCAAATGATCACATCCGTCGGCTTCGCTTTCACAAGCAGCGAATAAAACGAGCTGAACGTAAACGAAAAATACGAAGCGAGCCGTTTCCAAAAGCTCCCCTTTGGCGACGGATAAATCCATGTCCGATGAACGGGAATGCCGTCCCATTGTTCGAACAAATAAAACAGGCCGCGGTATGGCTTGGGGATGACGCCGTGCGGATGATGCGGGAACGCCGTGAGCACTTCCACTTGATGCCCCCGTTTGATCAGCTCTTTGCTCACCTCATACACACGAATTTGCGGTGCGCCTGTTTCCGGCGGGAAGTGTTGGCATAGGTACATGATCCTCATGGCCCGCTCCACACCACTTTCCCAAAAAATCGCAAACGAACGTTCCATTTCGAGCGCCAAGAGGCGAGCGCAAACGAGGCGTGGAAAAGGGGAAACGCCCCCCTGGCATCGTCCCGCTGTCCTTGGATGGATAATCGTTGCCGCGAACCAACGGTCATCATGAGCTTGCCAACGGAAAGCCGCCGGCTTCGCGACTTAGCCTCCGCTTTCGGCAACAAACGAGCACCAACCGCGGCGGCTGACATGACGGCTTTGCTCCTCATCGACTCCCTCCACCGCCTTTCAACGTTTGTTCATACAATCGGATCATGCGCATCGCATTTTCCGTCCAATCGTAATGTTCATGGACATGGTTGACGCCGTTTTCCCCCATTCGTTGCCGCAGCCTCTCATCAAGCAGCAGCCGTTCGAACGCCTCCGCCAGCTTTTCCGGACTGTTTTTCGGCACGATCAACCCCGTTGTTCCCTCACGAACGACTTCCGGCAACCCGCCGACGTTGGAGACGACAACGGGAACGCCGCACGCCATCGCCTCGACGGCGGCAACGCCAAAACTTTCGCTGTCTTCCGTCGAAGGCACGGCGAAAATATCCATTTGATTGATATACAGCGGCACTTGTTCGTTCGGAACTTTGCCGGCAAACGTCGTCACGGATTGGATGCCGAGGCGGGCGCACAGCTCCTCGTATTCGCTCCGCTGCGGCCCGTCGCCGACGATCAACAGCTCCGTTTGCGGATGCCGCTCGTGCACAATGGCAAACGCCCGAATCAAATCGGCGATCCCGTACTTGTCGGAAAGAGCTTTCACCGTGCCGATCGTCACGGTCCGTTTCGGCTGTTTCGGCAACGGTTTGAAGCGGGCGACATCAACACCAAACGGCGTCACTTCGATCGGTTTGTCCGTATACTTTCCGGTTTCTTTCGCCATCACATGACTTGTCGAACAAATGACATCCGCTCGCTGCAATGTATATTCAAGCATCCGTCGGTTCCAGCGATTGGCATTCGGAAACTGATACACGTCGCGTCCCCAGACGGAGACGTAAAACGGATGATACCCCGCAAGCGCCCCGATCAACCCGTAGCTGGAGGCATAATGGGCGTGCAAAATATCTGGTCGAAACGAAGCGAGCAGCCGCTTTAATGAAAAGACAGTGGAAAAATACGACAACTTCCCCGGCAGCCATTTCGGCAGCACGACTGTCTCGACTTCTTTCGCTTGCTCCGGCCCGTAATGGTCTTTAAACGTCACGACTTTCACATCGATGCCTTGCGTTTGGTAAAAGCGGGCCCACTTATGCGTATGGATCGATTTGCTTGGAGCCAATAAGGCGACTTTCATCGGAGGCCCCCCACCAACGTTTCTTTCACCTTTTCCACTCTCGCTTCCCATGAATGTTTCGCCATAAACGTCCGCGCAATGCGCAAGCGGCACTCCTCGAGCATGTCCGCCATCTTGGCGATCGCTTCTGCCATCGACGACGGGTTGTCGTCGCAAATGACGCCATACCCATCCGCTTCAATCAATCGCTTTTGCGCTGAGCAAGCGGTGGCGACAATCGGCAGGCCGCTCGACAGATAGTCGACCAGTTTGACGGGAACGGAAAAATCATTGTACTCGCTCCGCCGCCGCGGGATGAAGGCGAAATCCATCTCCGCATACAAACGGTCGAGCGCTTCGCCGCTGACGTGCTCGACGCGCACTTGCAAGGCGGCAAGCTCTTCTTTCACCGCAAGCGGCTGCCGCTCGTACTCGTCTTTTCGGCAGACGACGGTGAGCGAAACAAGCGGCTTGCGGCGGTTTGCCAAGCGAATCGCCTCAAGCAGGAGCAAAAGCCCATAGTCGGCATTGTTGATGCCGCCAACATAAATGGCATTCAGCGGCTGTTTCGCCGTCCCGAACCGCTGAAACGGCTTTTGCTTCCCACCCGGCGGCAAATCGACCATCGGGCGGCGGATCGCGACGTATGTTCCCATTTCGAGGCTCGGCAAAAAGATGACATCGCAGTACCGCTCGTAAAACCGTTCTTCCCAACGGTACATCATTTGCATGGCCGTTTTTTTCCAACCGCGGAGCGGATACAAATCAGGAAACTTCCAATAGACGTCGCGGTAAAAGACGCCGATCGGAACATTGCGGGCTTTCAAGTAGCGGAGAACGTCTCGGTCGACGAACGGACGTTGCGGCCGGTGTCCTGGGTCCGTGAGCCAAAGCGGAATCGTCTGGTTTTCCATATAGCAAAACCAGACATCATCGAGCTTGCCTTGGCTGCGGAGCTCTTGAAATTGCTTCTCCCGCTCGGCTGACGTGCCGGCGATCAGAAGAACGTCCACTCCCTCTTTCGCTCCCCAGCGCAAAAACGCTTGATGCATTTCATACGGCCGCAGCTTTGACCCGCTGTTTCGTTCCGCGGCGAGTGAAAACGGGTAATAAATCAATACGGTTTTCATCATTCATCCCTCATCGGTCATTCGCCTTTTCGTTGCAAACCATGCCCGTAAATCCCCCTGCACCCGCAGCCACAACGCCATTCCGCCAAACAATGCCACGAGCAGCACCCAGGTCGGATTGAACAAAAAATCGGTGAACCCACCGACGAGCGTGCGGGGGATGTTAATGGAAAAATAAACGAACAAACTTAAAAACAAAGGATTTTTTGGCAGCCGTAGAAACCCAATATACAACAGCTGCGTCACGACACCGACATACAGCGTGCCGATGACGATCCCCACATAACCGAAATTGGCATACGCCTCAGCGACAAAAAGGGTGTTCAACACTCCCCCTGTCCCGTCTTCAATCCGCTCTGGGAACACGTGCGCCATCACGAGGCGGGCGGAGCGGACATTCTCGACGTCAAACAACCCTGTTAAAATCGAGGGCAAGCTTTTTCCATAAAGAAATGGCAGCGCTTCGCCGAACAAATTCAAATGAAGAAACGTCGGCGCGATTTGCGCCAAAATCATGCGGCCGATCGGGCCTTTGTTGTAAGACAAAAAGGTCGCAACATCTTGCACCCCTTGAATGACGATGTACATGCCGACGAGCACCGCCGCCCCCACTCCCCCATACAACGCCAATTTCGCCGCCGACAGCCTTGTTTTTCCAATGTAGATGCGAATCAGCAAAAACATCATCACGTAAAAGAAAATCGGCGATTTGGCCAAATCATACACATTGACGAACACCGCCCCGACAAACAGACAGATAAACAGCAGCTTCCACCGCCACTCGTGCGTCAGCTCGGCAAACAAATAAGCGATAAACGACAAAAGCGGCGTGAGCGTAATGGCAAAAATATTGCGAACGAGCACGTTTCCGGCAAAATGGCGCGACGCCTCAACACGCAACGCAGCCAAGCTCTCATCCGTCCCTGTCAAGAGCGCAAACACCGGAATCGTCGGCGTTTTCCAAATCATATATGCAATGGCGGCAAAACTGAGCAGCGACAGCGCCAAAAACGCATAAAACACTTGGCTGCCCGTCGCTCCAGCCAACGGAGAAAGCGGCTTTTGCAAATAGGCGCGAAACTCCTGCCTCGCTTCAAATCCGCACAGCCTTGAAACGACCACCATCGACAGCGGGAACACGATCATGACAAAGCATACGACAGCAAATCCAATCTGCCGGTATTCCTCAGGCCGAAACAGCTTGCGAATCATGTAGTAATCGTCCATCCCCAAGGCGATCAGCAGCGCGCCGATGAAGCTTGACAGAAGGAACGAGTAATAGTACACAATCGACACGAGATTCGGCGCCGTCCATGAAAGCGTCCCCGCTGCATAGCGAAACATCAAGGTGGAGGCGACAAGAACAATCAACCCAATCAACACGTCCAACATGCCGACGCACCCTTATCGCTGTCCGATCGCCGCCACGATTTTCTCCGCCGCATGCCCATCGCCAAAGACGTCCACATAAACAGGGGCGACTTCCTTGTGAACCGCCGCGACGATCTTCTCGCGGTCCGTGCCGGTTAAGATGTTCGCCCCGCCTTCGAGCGTTTCCACCCATTCGGTTTGTTCGCGCACCGTCACGCAAGGCACACGAAGGAAATACGCTTCCTTTTGTACGCCTCCTGAATCGGTGATGATTTTTTTCGCGCCGCTCTCTAACCGAAGCATGTCCAAATAACCGACCGGATCGATCAGCCGAAGCCCTGGAATCGCCGAAGCGTCCAAGCCGTACTCTTCAAGCTTATGCCGCGTCCGGGGATGAATCGGCCACACTTTCGTTCCGTCAATATCCCGAAAAGCAGCCAAAATGGCTTTCAATTTGTCGGGGTCATCGGTATTTTCCGCTCGGTGAATGGTGATCAAGTAGTAGGATTGTTCCGCCAGCGACAAATCAGCCAAAATCGTCGATTGGCGCTGTGCGAGCTCCTTGTTGTACAAAATGGCGTCATACATGACGTCGCCGACATTCCAGACGTTTCGCGTAATATTTTCTTTTCGTAAATTTTCCACGGCCGTCTCCGTTGGACAAAATAAGAGCTCGGAGACATGATCGGTCATGATGCGGTTGATTTCTTCCGGCATCTGCTTGTTGAAGCTGCGCAGTCCGGCTTCGACGTGGATGACGGGAATATGGAGCTTCGCTGCGACAAGAGCGCCCGCGAGCGTCGAGTTCGTATCGCCATAGACGAGCACATAATCCGGTTTTTCCTGCATGACAATTTCTTCAATTTTCATCAGCATTTCGCCCGTTTGCTTTCCATGGCTGCCTGAACCCACCCCAAGATAGTAGTCAGGCGTCGGAATGTTCAACTCCTCAAAAAAAATGGCCGACATATTCGGGTCATAGTGCTGCCCGGTATGGATCAGCACTTCGGTATATTGTTTTCGCAAGACGCGCGAGACGGGGGCAGCCTTGATAAACTGCGGTCTGGCGCCTAACACGGTGGCGATTTTCATCCGAAACACCTCCTAGATCAGATGAGCGGTTATCAAGTATTTTGCGCATTTTCGCCCTCGATCGTGCGCACCGGACGGCGCAAATCACGATCAACCCGGCTGGCAAAGAGCGTGGCGGCAAACAGGCCCCAACCAGCGAGCACCCAGCCGTCAGCAAGCGGCGCCTGCTGAACGTAGACGATGACGATGAGGGCGAGCAATGTGCCGACCAAAACCAAAGCCATCTTTTTCCATGACACTGGCACAGGATACACTTGCTGGCTTTTGCGAAAAATGAAAGCCACGGCGACCATATACGTCATGAGGCTGGCCGCGATCGCCCCCCAGCTGAGCCAAAGCGGCACCAACACGGCGTTCAACGCAAGATGAAGAAGCGCCGCTAGCGTGAACACCCGTGAAATATAGCCGGTTTCCTTTGTCAAAAACAAGCCGGTGGAAACAATCAGATAATAAAAGTTCAAAAACGTGACGGCCGATAAAAACGGAATATAGGACGCTGCATCGCGATATTCCGGTTTGAAAAAGGTTCCCACAAGCCACGGGCTCGCCGTGGCGATCAAAAGCAGCCCAAACGCTCCAATGAGCAAAAGCGCCATATACACTTTCGCAAACAACGCACGGCTTTCCGGCCGGTCTTTCATCGACATCGAATACGGACGCCACGCCATCTGCACGCCGCTCGTGATGAGCGTGATCACGGTCGCGAGACGCAAGGCAACCCCAAACACCCCGACTTCCTCCAACGACGCAAACCGTTGGATGAAAAACGTGCTGACGTTGGCGATCACCCAAAAGGCGAGCGAAGTCGGCACGAGCGGGGCGGCGTAGGCAAGCAGCTCCTTTAACACGTCAAAGCGCACGCGCCACACCATATACTTGACGGTCAAATGCAACATCAACAAAAACACGAGCGCGCTGCTCACGAGCCGGCCGATGAGCAGCCCTTCCGGCGTCGCCGCGAACCACCGGAGCGCCGCATACGACAGCACAGCGACAAGCAGCATTTTCACGAGCGTCCAAATCACGACTTTTTTCGTCTGAAATTCAAACCGCAGCACCGTCGTCGCCATGACGAAAATCGTATCGAGCAGCAACGTCGCGATACTGATGTACAGCAAATCGACATAGCGAGGCTCTTGAAACAGCGCGCCTGCGATCCACGGACCGGCCAAAACGACAGCCAAAAATAAGATGGCGACGACAAACAGCCGGAAGTACATGACGTTGCGCACATACAAAAGGCGCTTCTCTTTGTCGTCCGTGTCGTAATAGTAAAAAGAGAGCGCCGAATCTGTACCGAAAATGACGAGAAACGTCAGCATCGACGTCCATTGGTCGATCAAGTAGACCGCCCCGTACTGCGCCTTGGACAAATAGCTTGTATAAATCGGCAGCATCAAAAAGGCAATCAGCTTCGTGCCGACGTTCATAAACGCGTAAAGGAGCGAGTCCGCTCCTAAACGCTTGAATGCCGAGAACAATTTATAACAACTCCCGCTCGTCGACCATTTTGCTGAAGCGCGCCGGGAATCCTTTCACGACCGTCCTCGGTTCCGTATCTTTCGTCACAAGCGCCCCAGCGGCGACAAACGTCTCTTCCGCCACCGTCACGCCCGGCAGCAAAATCGCTCCGCCTCCAACGCGCGCCCCGCGCTTGACGGTCGCCCCTTTGATTTTGGCGAACCGTTCTTCCGTCCGCCCCATGTAGTTGTCATTGGTCGTCGTGACGCACGGAGCAATGAACACATGGTCTTCGAGCGTTGTGTAGGCCGTGATGTAGGAGTTCGACTGGATTTTCGTCCGATCGCCGATTTGGACGTGGTTTTCGACGCACACCCCGCGCCCGACGATCACATATTGGCCGATGTGCACGTTTTCGCGCACGCTCGCCAAATCAGCGATCAATGTGTAGGCGCCGATCACTGCTCCTCGATAGATGACAGCGTTGGCGCCGATCGTGCAATGGTCGCCGATGACAAGCGGCGGCAGCTCGCCCGACAGCTTGACGGTGCTCGTTTTCGCCGGCTTCGGCGGTTTGCCGAGCACCGCTCCGTCGGCGATCGTCACGCCGTCGCCGATGACGGTTCCTTCGTGAATCGTGACGCGATGTCCGATTTTAACGTCGTTTCCGATTTTGACATTCGCCTCGATGACCGTGAAATGGCCGATTTCGACACGTTCACCGCAAACAACAGAGGGATCGACAACGTTCATGGTTTCGTCTCCTTCGCTTACAATTTGACGTATTTGGCCGGTTTCGACACATCTTTCATAGCATTGCGTGTGTCAAACACGACCCGGCTGTGACGAGCGACCATTTCATAGTCGATGTTGGAATGGTCCGTCGTAATCAAGACAAGATCTGACTGCGCAAGCAGTTCCGGCGTCAGCTCGACCGTCTCAATCACCCGGTTGCACGCCCGGAACGACGGAACATACGGGTCGACGACCGCAAATTCCGCTCCGTATTGCTCGAGCAGCTCGACGATTTTCAACACTGGCGATTCGCGCACATCATCAATGTCTTTTTTGTAGGCGACGCCGAGCACCGTCACTTTCGAACCGCGCAGCGCCTTGCCTTCTTCGTTTAAAATGAGCATCGCGCGGTTGACGACATATTCCGGCATGGCGTTGTTGATTTCTCCGGCCAGCTCGATCAAGCGCGTATGGTAGTTGTATTCGCGCGCCTTCCATGTCAAATAAAACGGGTCGATTGGAATGCAATGGCCGCCAAGCCCCGGCCCCGGATAAAACGCCATAAATCCGTACGGCTTCGTTTTCGCTGCATCGATGACTTCCCAGACATCAATGCCCATCCGTTCGCACAAAATGGCCATTTCGTTCGCCAACGCAATGTTGATATGGCGGAACGTATTTTCAAAAATTTTCTCCATTTCCGCCACCGCCGGACTCGACACTTCATGGACATCGCCTTCAAGCACGGCGCGATACATCGCCGCTGCCACTTTCGTGCACGTCTTTGTCACGCCGCCGACGACTTTCGGTGTATTTTTCGTCTTAAACTGCTTGTTGCCCGGGTCAACCCGCTCCGGCGAATAGGCGACGAACACCGTCTCCCCGACGACGAGCCCTTTTTTCTCCAGCGCCGGTTTCACGATTTCTTCCGTCGTACCTGGATAGGTGGTCGATTCCAAAACGACAAGCATCCCTTCATGGGCGTATTTAGCGATTTCCTTCGCCGAGTTTTCGACGTAGGACGTATCCGGCTGATGATGCTCATCGAGCGGGGTCGGCACCGCGATCGCCACGGCATCGACTTCCGCGATCCGGGCGTAATCGGTCGTCGCCACAAGCCGCCCTTGTTTGACCATCTCATGCAAATCTTCATCGACGACATCGCCGATGTAGTTGATCCCATTGTTCACTTGATCGACGCGGCTTTGTTGGATGTCAAAGCCAATGACATGAAACCCTGCTTTTGCTTTTTCGACTGCCAGCGGCAACCCGACGTAGCCAAGCCCGACCACGCCGATGACCGCGTCGCGTTTCTCAAATTTTTGCAACAGCCGTTCCGCGTAGTTCATTCCTCTCATTCCTTTCTACTCAGATAGTTGCACTCTTGTCCCCGTTTCCGCCGAACGCAAAATCGCTTCGATCAGCCGAACAGGAGCCAATCCGTCCAAACCCGTGACGATCGGCTCGCGGTCTTCGCGAATCGCTTGCACCATATCTTCAATGATCCATTGGTGCCCCGGCTTGCCAAACGGGTCGGCGTTGATCTCATCGATGAGCTTTGCCCGTTCTTCCTCGCTGACGCCTTCCGCTTCCCACGTTTCGATAAAGTTGGCCGTCCGGCCGCCGATTTTCACCGATGCCGTTTCACCGAAAATGGCGATCGATTCCTCCAAGTTTTGCGGATAAATCGTCGTCGCTGCCTCAATGACGCCAAGCGCCCCGCTTTCAAACTCGACGACCGCCGCCGCGACGTCTTCCGTCTCAATCTTGCGCAGCCTTGTCGCCGCCATCGCTTGCACCGCCTTGACCGGCCCCATCAGCCAAAGCAGCAAATCCAAATTGTGAATGGCTTGATTCATCAAGACGCCGCCGTCAAACTCTTTCGTCCCCCGCCACGCCGCCTGATCATAATAGGCTTGATTTCGATTCCAGCGCACCGTGGCGTTCGCATGGCTCAGTTTTCCGAACATCCCGCGCTCCATCGCCTCTTTCAGCTTCCGAATCGCTGGACGGAAGCGGTTCGGATGAACGACCGCGAGCTTCACGCCGCTTTCTTTCGCCGCGCGGATCATCTCTTCGGCGTCGCTCACACGGAGCGCCATCGGTTTTTCCACAATGATATGACGGCGATAGCGGGCCGCCAGCTTGGCCAGCCGCGCGTGCAATCCAGACGGAACACAAATGTTGACGACATCGATCTGTTCGTTCTCCTTCAACATCGTCTCCATATCAGTGTAAACAGGAACGTCCGACACGTCGCGCAACCGTTCCGGGTTCGTGTCGCACACTGCCGCCAGCTCGGCGCCGTCCGCCTTTTCAATGGCATCGATATGTTTTTTGGCGATATGCCCCATGCCGACAATGGCAAAACGGATCATGAAGAATAGTACCTCCTCGCGTCCAATATATACTTCCAAAGCACGAGCCAAACGACCGTCAAAAACAGGCCGAGGACAAGGCCGACGGCCATCAGCTGCCCCGTATACGTTTTCGATTTCGCCACCGTTTCCGACAATACGGCCGGTTTTTCGTAAAAGACAAGATTGCCGCGGATGCGATTGACACGCTCCATCACTTCAGTCAAGTTGTTTTCCGACTCAACCAACAAGTCGCTGATGTCATGGAGCTGTTCCGGATTCAAGCGGCCCGACTGTATTTGTTCGCTATAATAATCGACTTTTTGCTGCAAGGCGCGCTCCCGTTCTTCCAGCGCATGCAAGTATTTCGTGGTGACATCAATCCGCTCTTGCGAATGGCGCTTGAGCCCCTGGCTGTATTCCGACACAACAAGCTTCAATTCTCGACTCACGTCTTGTTCATCGTCGCCTTTGACCGTGATTTGCACGTACTGTTCTTCAGGAACGACGACATCCAAGTTTTTCACATCTGGAAACTTCGCTTCTATATTTTTCGGATCCGTCAACTCTTTTACATCAATCGATCCGGTAAACACGACAGCTTTCCCCGTATACTTCTCCCCCTGCAGCAAAAGCCGCCCTGCGATGACGGTCAACACGATCGTCGCAAGCGGAACGACAAGAAACCACCATTTTCGCTGCCAAAAAAAGCGCAAATATTCGTATAGCACAAACGGTCGTTTTTCCGCCGTCAATCCGGCCACCATCCCTTATCATAAAATAACAAAGTGTTGTGAACAAAACAAATGATCCAACGCCAAAGAAAACGCCATTGCTGTGCGCAAGTGACGTTTCCTTTGGCCGGTTGGACGATCAAGCGAAATGACGGTAAAACTCTGCGATTTTCTCGACGACGTACTGTTGCTGCTCCTCTTTCAGCTCTGGGAACATCGGCAGCGACAGCGCTTCTTTCGCCGCTTTTTCCGCCTCCGGCAACTGCCCTTCCTTATACCCGAGCGAAGCAAACACCGGTTGCAAATGCAGCGGCAGCGGATAGTACACCATCGTCGCGATCCCTTGTTCTTTCAAAAACGCTTGCAGCTCGTCTCGCTTCGGCGCTCGAATCGTGTATTGATGGAACACATGATAGCGCCCATCGACTTCTTTCGGCGTCACAACAAGGTCGCCGACCGCCTCCTCGAGCAGGCGCGTATACGTCGCCGCATGCTTGCGCCGCTGTTCCGTCCACCGATCCAGATGCGGGAATTTGACGCTTAAAATCGCCGCTTGCATCTCATCGAGGCGGCTGTTGTAGCCAAGTACATGATGGTAATATTTCGGCTTGCTGCCATGAACGCGGATGACCCGGCATTTTTCGGCCAGTTCGTCATCATTCGTAATGATCATGCCGCCATCCCCGTAGGCGCCCAAGTTTTTCGTCGGGAAGAAGCTGTACGTCGCCGCCGTCCCAAGCTCGCCAACGCATTTCCCGTTGTATTTCGCGCCGATCGCCTGGGCGGCGTCCTCGATGACAACCAATCCATGCCGGTTGGCAATCGCGGCGATCGCCTCCATATCCGCCATTTGCCCGTACAAATGCACCGGGATGATGGCTTTCGTCTTCTCCGTCACCGCCGCTTCAATTTTCGCTGGATCGATGTTGAACGTCACCGGATCGATATCGACAAACACCGGTTTGGCGCCGGCCCGCGCAATCGATCCTGCCGTCGCGAAAAAGGTGAACGCCGTCGTGATGACTTCATCGCCCGGCCCGACGCCGGCCGCTTGCAAAGCAATATGTATCGCATCGCTTCCGTTGCCGCAGCCGATCCCATGTCTAGCCCGGCTGTAGGCGGCAATATCTGCTTCTAGCTTTTTGACATAATCCCCTAAAATAAAGCGGGAGGAGCGCATCACTTCATCCAATACGCGCATGATCTCCGGCTTCAATTGTTCATACTGTTCGCTTAAATCCAACATTGGCACGTTCATCGCAAGTTCCTCCAAATCCAAAAAATATGTAGAATAAACATGTTTAGTTTATCACATTTGCGTCAATATATAATGACAGTTTTGTGGCAATCTTGGCCTTGCCGCAAAAAAAATCAGCGAAGGAACGGCAGAAGCTGCATAAACAACGAAAAAGAAGGGTATAATTTTCCAAAGAAGGGCCATTCCTGAAAAAAGCCGTTTGTCCCTTTCATGACACAAACGGCCCATTTGCTATTTATCGGTCATTTCCGTATACTTTTCGGCTTCCCCGAAGCAGCTTGCGAATAAAGGTCATAAACGGCTTGTACTGATCATTGACCAAGCCGATCAGTTCAGCAAGCAGTTCCCCGAAGACGATCAAGGCAAAGACAATGAGAATGGACTGCCATAACGTCGAGGCGGAGAACAAAATCGCGCTGATGGCAAACATCAAGCCAAACGCATAAATGAGCAGCACCGTGTTGCGATGCGAAAAGCCAAGGGCCAGCAACCGATGATGAAGATGCGACTTATCCGGCGCCGAGATCGGCTTTTTATTCACAATGCGGCGAATAATGGCAAATGTCGTATCGAAAATCGGCACACCCAAAATGATCACCGGAACAACGAAGCTGAAGAGCGTCACGCTTTTGTAAAGCCCTAGCACCGACAGGACGGAAATCGCATATCCTAAAAACAACGCGCCGGTATCCCCCATGAAAATTTTTGCCGGGTGGAAGTTGTAAAACAAGAAAGCGATGACGCTGCCCAAGATGATCAAGCAGAGCGTGAAAATGAGCATTTTGCCCGCCATGCCCGCCATGACGGCAATGGCCGCAATCCCAATGGCGGAAATGCCCGCGGACAATCCATCCAATCCATCGATCAAGTTGATGGCGTTCGTAATCGCGACAATCCAAAATATCGTGATCGGGTAGCTCCACAGCCCCACCTCAAACGTGCCGACAAACGGAACGGTCAAAAGATCGACCTTCAGCCCGGAAGCAACAACGACGAACGCCGCCAGCAGCTGGCCGGCCAGCTTCACTTTTGGCGACAGCTCGTACAAATCGTCGAGCATCCCGACGAGCACGATGATGATGGCGCCGACCGTCATCCCCGTCACTTGCTCTTTATACACCCCGCCGACAAAATAGCCGACGGCGACACCGATAAAAATGGCCAATCCGCCAAGCCTTGGCATGACTTTTGTATGCACTTTTCTCCCGTTCGGCCGATCGACCGCGCCAATTTTGACCGCGAGCTTGATCACGAACGGGGTGATGACCAATACTGTGATAAACGAAGCCAAACATGCGGCAAATGCTTCCATATTCATATGCAATCACCTTGGCCTTATAAAATCGCGGAAACACACATCATCTTTATGTTACCATATACGATGAGTAAATCAATCTTTTTTTACACCCCTTTTTTGTCCCCAAGGATGGAAAATTTCTTTTTCCCTTGCCGCGAGAAGCTCCGAGCGCCAATCCGGCGGACGATTCCACATTTTACATCCTCCCTCCACAGGAAACATCTTGTGCTATAATTAGGTTTTAGAGCACTTGGTGTGAATCATGCCTGTCTAGGAGAGGAATGGACATATGTTTGCAAAAGTAAAGCAACTATTTGACGAAAGCGCGCGAGACGTGCAGCGTCTTGCCAAGCTGGCGGCGCAAATCAATGAATGGGAACCAACCATTTCTTCGCTGAGCGATGAACAACTGCGCCAAAAAACGGTTGCCTTCAAAGAGCGACTCGAATGCGGTGAGACGCTCGATGACATCAAAACCGAGGCGTTTGCCGTCGTCCGGGAGGCGGCGCGGCGCGTGCTCGGTCTGCGCCATTACGACGTGCAACTGATGGGCGGATTGGCGATGCATGAAGGAAACATCGCCGAAATGCAGACCGGGGAAGGAAAGACATTGGCGGCCACTTTGCCAAGCTACTTGCACGCCCTCCTTGGAAAAGGCGTCCACATTATTACAGCCAACGAATATTTGGCGCGCCGGGACTGCGAACAAATGGGCCGTGTGTTCCGCTTTCTCGGCTTAACCGTCGGCCTGAATGTGTCGCAAATGACGGCCAGCGAGAAAAAAGAAGCGTACGCGGCCGATATCACGTACGGCACCGGCACCGAGTTCGGCTTTGATTATTTGCGCGACAACATGGTGCACCGCCTCGAAGATAAAGTGCAGCGCCCGCTGTATTACGCCATCATCGATGAAATCGACAGCATTTTAATCGACGAAGCGCGCACCCCGCTCATCATCGCCAATAAATCGGGAATCGGAGCCGAATTGTTCCCGATTATGGCGCGCATCGTCCGCACCTTCGAAGAAGGAAAAGAGTATGAACGGTCTTTGGAGACGAAACAAATTTTCCTCACCGAAGAAGGGGCGCAAAAAATCGAGCGGGCGTTTGGCATCGATAACCTATACGACTGGGAGCATCACGTGCTGCTCCATCATGCGATGCAGTCGCTGCGCGCTTGGTTTATCATGCGGCGGGATGTCGATTACATCGTCAAAAACGGCAAAGTGATGATCGTTGACCCGTTCACCGGCCGGGTGATGGAAGGACGCTCGTTCAGCGACGGCCTGCATCAAGCCATTGAAGCGAAAGAAGGTGTGGAAATCACCGAAGAAAACGACATCCAAGCCACGATTACGATCCAAAACTATTTTCGCATGTATGAGAAGCTAGCCGGGATGACCGGCAGCGCTACGCCGTCGAAAGAAGAATTTTGGCAAACGTACCGGCTGCGCGTGATTACGATTCCGACAAACCGGCCATCCCGCCGCACCGACTGGGACGACCTCGTCTACCAGACGTACGAGGCGAAAGTACGGAAAATTATCGACGAAGTGAAAAAAATGAATGCCATCGGCCGTCCCGTTCTCATCGGCACGACATCGGTCGCACAGTCGGAACGGTTGTCAGCGGCGTTTTCGAAAGCAGGCATCCCTCACCACCTGCTCAATGCCAAAACGGAGGAAGAAGAAGCGCGCATCATCGCGACCGCCGGGCAAAAAGGGCAAGTGATGATCGCGACCAATATGGCCGGGCGCGGGACCGACATTTTGCTTGGAGAAGGCGTCAAGGAACTTGGCGGGCTGCACATCATCGGCACAGAGCGGCATGAAAGCCATCGCATTGATATGCAGCTGCGCGGCCGGGCAGGACGCCAAGGGGATCCGGGGTCTTCCCAGTTTATCATTTCGCTGGAGGATGATTTATTTCGGCTGTACGATCAAGAGGAACTGGAAAAATGGCGAAGCAAAGTCAAGACGGATGAAACCGGGCTCATCGTGTCGCCCAACCCGATCAAGTTCGTCCAAAAAGTGCAAACAACGATCGAAAACGCCCATTATTCAGCGCGTTTGCATTTATTGAAACTGGACACTGTGATTGACCAACAAAGCAAAGTCATCTACCATATGCGCGATCGCGTCTTGGCGCTGAAGCAAGCAGAGGTGCTGTCCGAGCTCCTTCGGCACATTCAGCGTTATATCACGCAAACGATCGACCGTTATTGTCCGGAAGACGTTTTGTTTGAAGAGTGGGACATCGAAGGACTGCACAACGAGCTGCGCCGTGCCTTTTTCCAATTTGCCTATCCGATTGAGGATCTTCGCCATAAGCAAAAAGAAGAAATCGCCCAACTTGTTTGGGACGAATACAAATCG
The DNA here is from genome assembly GCF_001544135.1 of Geobacillus zalihae NBRC 101842. Taxonomy (GTDB): domain Bacteria; phylum Bacillota; class Bacilli; order Bacillales; family Anoxybacillaceae; genus Geobacillus; species Geobacillus zalihae. The sequence continues at coordinate 52,580 of NZ_BCPV01000026.1, forward strand.
CTTGAAGCGGCGCTCGCCGATCTTCCGTGCGACGAAGAACAAACGATGCGGCTTAAGCATTTGATGGTCGAAACCATCGACGCCCACTGGATTCGCCACTTAAATCAACTGAATGTATTGAAAGAGGGGATTCATTTGCGCAGCTACGGCCAAGAGGATCCGTACCGTGCCTTTGAAATGGACGCCTACCGCGAATTCGTCGCGCTGCAGCAAGCGATCGACGCCGGCATTTGCACCACAGCCATGAACTATTTGAAAAGCCAGTTTGTCATCGATGACGAAGCGGCCGTCGCCGCGAACGAACCATAACCGCGGCGCAGCACGCCGCCTCGTAAA
>NZ_BCPV01000027.1 GCF_001544135.1 Geobacillus zalihae NBRC 101842
AACGGCGTCGAATACGGCGATGATGAACATTTTCCGTCCATCTCTTGTCAGCCAATGCCAAAACGTGTTGGCGCAGGTCAAAAGCGAGCTTGAAAAAATCAAAGAATAATCAAAAAACGCATGAGAGCACGGTTCTCATGCGTTTTTTTCCGGCATGACAAGCCGTTTGACAACAATGTCGACCGCCTCGGCGACATATGGCGTCATCGCGGCGATCTCCTCGGCAATATGCTGTTGCAACTGGCGGCAAACTTCCATCACCGGCGCCCCATATCGAATGGACATCTTGACCGTGACGCGGCACCGCTCGCCTTGAGCAACGGTGATGAACACCTCACAATCGTCAAGTGCGACCTCCGTCTGGCCGCGCACACACATCATGACAATGGTCAACAGCGTCGCCTCTACGGCGCTCCGTTTCCGATAGCGAAACGTGTTCACCGCCTTCTCCTCCCGCTGCACAAAATCACGTCTATACAGGCGTGTTGTATTCTATATATATAAGTTGCAATTTTGTTTTACATGGCATTGTTCGCTCTTCTTGTCACCGTGCCAGCTTGTTAGGTGATAAAGTAAAGACGGGACATGGAGGTCGGAAATTCTTTATTACAACCTATATAGATGCAATTTAAAGCTTTAACATTTTTCGTTTTTACCGGTCATTGCATCCGACTGCCGAATGACCGAACAACACCGCTTTCAGACCCATGAATGGGTCTTGGGAAGCGAGTCGTTGTTCGGTCGTCCGTCACGCCAAGGCGTGACGGGGGCAAGCCTGCGGCTTGCCCTCGACAGTCGAAACATCGATAAGTGGCTTTTCTATCCAAGATATGTTAAACGTTTTGGTTGCATCTATATATATGCAGCCATCCCTGCCCTTGCTCCTTGCCCGCCGGTTAAAAACCGAGCACCGCCTTGATGAGCGACGTCGTTTGGCCCCCTGGATAGAGGACATAAAGCAGCCAATAGACGACGACCCCGGTTGAGGCGCTGCCAAACCAAATGATGCTGGTGATCGGCCCAAGCCGACGATGGCGGGCCCTCTTGTCTTTCAATCCCGTCCAAATCGTGACAAGGCCAAATACGGCGCCAACTGTCGCCAGCACAATATGGAAAATAAGAAACAGCGTATAGTACACTTTGACGTTCTCCGGCCCGCCAAAGCTCGTATTGCCGATAAACAACGTCCGCGACATGTAAATGGTGAAAAACAGCAAAGCAAACACCGCTGCCGTCAGCATCACCTTTTTATGCGCTTCGATCCGCCTGCGGCTGATCAAATACCACCCATAAGCAACAAGCAAAGCGCTGATCACGATGCAGCTCGTGCTGATTGTCGGTAAAACGGCCATCGCTTCTCTCCCTTTCTTCTTTGTTCATCGTTTAGCGGCCAACCGCGCTTTACAGTTTGGTCGGCCGCAGCTCCATATCCATGCTTGGCTCTTTCTCCCGCTCCTTCCGATACCATTCGGTGAAGATGAAGAACAGCATCGTCCCGTACACGATTTCCTGGATGATTTTCATCAACACTCCGCCGAGCTGCTGATCATGGAGCGGCGACATCGATAAAAACATTTGCGGCCCGGTCAAATCAAGCGAAGCCAGCGTCCCTTGAGGAACGCATAGAGCCAGCGCGGCCATCCATGCTTTCGGGTCCGTATACGTCGCATAAAGCGGCGTATCGGTAAAAATGATGAGCGCGCAAGCCGGGGTCAACAGCATGCCGTCAGCGAAAATGTAACCCATTTTTTTTAAGCCGGACAATGTTTGCCACTCAGGAAGTTTATTAACAAGCGGCCACCACATGCAAAACGCAGCAACGAAAATGACCGAGGTAACAAAGGCATGCAGCCACATATTCATTTTCACAGCGTCAAAAATGAATGGAACGTGATAAAGCGAAAACAAACCGTTAAACAGCAGTAGCGCCACAATCGGCTTTGTCAACAACCGAAACACGCGGCGCACCGCTGCGAAACGGAACGCTCGCTCATAAAGCGGCGCCGGAATGCCTAAAATAAAACATTGCGGCACGATCAAATACAGCACTGCCATTTGCACCATATGGGCGGTGAACGTCAAATGGCCCATCAAATCCAGCGGAGACCCTTTGCATATATAAAGAAGCGCCATCCCGGTCCAAAAATATGCTTTCTGCTTCCCCGAAACGGCATCACCGAGGCCGAAACGCTGCCGCCATGGCCCGGTGATCCCCATGTACAGCAATGCAACCGCCACTAACACAAGCAAAAAAAACGGACTCCAAAGGGCGACGGGGCCAAACATTTGCAGCGATTGAAACATACGAATCCCCTCCTGATTGGTCCTTTCCCATTATACTACAAGACGCCGCGCCACAGCTATTCAAAAAAGGGGAAACCGGCGCAAAACCGATTCCCCCTTTTCTTACCACCAAATGACTGTTGTAAACGCCCAAACGAGCAAAAGCATAACCGCCACACCGCCGTAAATAAACATCGCCGGGAATTCGTGGCCTTTATGGCTCATGTGCATGAAATAATACAGCTGAAATGCGACCTGCACGGCGGCTAAAAGCAAAATAAACGGAACGACAAACCAATGGGAAAACTCTTCGTAACCAACGGCGGCGAAGGCGATGAGCGTCAACAAAATCATCAAAACGAATGCAATCATTTGATGGCGCATCTCTTCCGCGTTTTTCCGCCGGCGATACGCCAAATCGACGCGTTCATTTCCTGAATTCGTTTGATTCGCCATACGTTCACCCCACCATTCCCATCAAATATACAACGGTAAAAATGAACACCCAGACAACGTCAATGAAGTGCCAATACAGGCTTGCGACGTAAAATTTCGGGGCGTTGTATAAATTCAACCCACGCTTAGCATTGCGAATCATGAGCGTCAAAATCCAAAGCAACCCGAACGCGACGTGGCTTCCGTGCGTGCCAACGAGCGTGTAGAATGCTGAAGCGAAAGCGCTGGTCGTAAACTTATGGCCTTCATGCACATATTCATTGAACTCGTAAATTTCCAAGCCCAAAAAGCCGGCGCCAAGCAAAACAGTGATGCCAAACCAGAGCTGCATCTTTTTAAAGTCAAAGTTTTTCATATGATAAATGGCATACACGCTCGTCAAGCTGCTGGTTAGCAGCAGCATCGTTGCCATGAACACAACCGGCATTTGGAACAGTTCTTCCGCCGAAGGACCGCCGTTCGTTTTATCTTTCAGCGCCAAATAGGTGGCGAAGAGAGAGGCGAACAGCACCGTCTCTCCGCCTAAAAAGAGCCAGAAGCCGAGAAACTTATTTTTTCCCTCAAGGGTGGCGCGTTCCGGCGCGGCTGGAAACGTCTCGGCCGTCAATTTTTCCTCTGCATGCATCAGGCGTTCGCCTCCTTCTTCTCAAGTTCAAGCACTTCTTCTTTATGGATGTGGAAGCCGTGATCATCGATCACCGAGCGCAAGAACATCGAACCGAGCGTAATGAGCAGACCGAGAATGCCGACCGGCAAGCCCCATCCGGCGTCATTATGATACGTAAAGCCGAAGGCGGCGACAAACAGACCAAACGCAATGACAAACGGCAAAAACGACGAATTCGGCATATGGATGTCGCCAAGCGGTTCAGCTGGCGTCAATTCTTTTTTGCCTTCCATTTTTTCAAGCCAGAAAGCATCCAAGCCACGGACAAGCGGTGTTTGCGCAAAGTTGTACACCGGCGGCGGCGAAGCGATCGCCCATTCGAGCGTGCGGCCGTCGCCCCATGCATCGCCCGGCACTTTTTCGCCTTTTGCTGTCGTTACCACAATGTTAATAAGTAAAATAATCGTGGCAGCCGCCATAAAGAACGCACCGACCGTGCTGACGAAGTTCCCTGTCTCCCATCCTTGGTTCGGCAAATACGTAAACACGCGCCGCGGCATCCCTGTCAAACCAAGGAAGTGCTGAATAAAGAACGTTAAATGGAACCCGATAAAGAACAGCCAGAATGTCATTTTGCCGAGCGTTTCATTCAGCATGCGGCCAAACATTTTCGGCCACCAATAATGCGTGCCGGCAAGCAAAGCGAACACAACCCCGCCGACGATGACGTAATGGAAGTGCGCAACGACGAAATAGCTGTCATGGTATTGATAGTCCGCCGCCGCCGACGCCAACATGACCCCGGTCACCCCGCCCATGACGAACGACGGGATGAAGGCGACGGCATAATGCATCGGCGTTGTGAATTTGATGCTTCCGCCCCACATCGTAAACAGCCAGTTGAAAATTTTGACTCCTGTCGGAACGGCGATCGTCATCGTCGCGACGGCAAAGATGGCGTTCGCAATCGGCCCCATCCCGACCGTGAACATATGGTGCGCCCATACCATGAACCCTAAGAACGCGATGAGCACGGTCGCAAACACCATTGACGAATAGCCGAACAGCCGCTTGCGCGAGAACGTCGCAAAAATTTCCGAGAAAATGCCGAACGCCGGCAAAACAAGAATGTAGACTTCCGGATGGCCGAATACCCAGAACAAGTGCTCCCAAATGATCGTATTGCCGCCGGCAGCTGGGTTAAAGAAGTTGCCGCCAAACAAACGATCCATCATCATAAAAATCAAACCAACCGTCAGCGGTGGAAACGCAAACAAGATGAGCGCCGACGTCACAAACGTCGCCCATGTGAACATCGGCATGCGCATAAACGTCATGCCCGGAGCGCGCATGTTGATGATCGTCACAAGAAAGTTAATGGCACCCATGATCGTTCCGAAGCCGGAAATTTGCAGCCCGAGCGTATAAAAGTCGATGCCATGATGCGCTTTTGAGTCAAGCGACAGCGACGCATACGACGTCCAACCAGCGTCCGGTGCGCCGCCTAAAAACCATGAACAGTTCAAAAACAAACCACCGAAGAAAAACATCCAGAATCCAAGAGCGTTCAAAAACGGGAACGCGACGTCGCGCGCGCCGATCTGCAGCGGCACGACTGCGTTCATAAAGGCGAAAACAAGCGGCATCGCAGCCAAGAAAATCATCGTCGTTCCATGCATCGTCAGCACTTCGTTATACAAGCCGCCGACAAGGAAATCGTTGTTCGGCTTCGCGAGCTGAATGCGGATGAACAACGCCTCGAGACCACCGAGCAGGAAGAAAAACCCGCCGGAAATCAAGTACAGATGGGCGATTTTTTTATGGTCGACCGTTGTCAAATAATCCCACAAAACGGCGCCAACACCCTTTTTGCGCGCGATTGTACTCACGGTGAAACCTCCTTCTCATGCTTTATTCCACTTTTAAGCTCATCAAATATTTCGCCAATGCGTCAATTTGCTCTTCCGTCAAGTGGCCATATGTACCCGCCATTTTATTTCCAGGCTTCACGCTGTTCGGGTCTCTCAGCCATTTTTTCAGATTTTCTTCGTTATGCTCCAAAATACCGGCGATTCGTTCGCGATCGCCAAAGTTCGCCAAGTTCGGCGCTGTGCGTGCCTGTTCCGGACGCTTGTCCACAGGCGTCACCGCATGGCAGCCAATACAGCTTTTATTGAAAATCGCTTCGCCTTCTTTGGCAACCGGATCGGTGACAACCGGTTTTTTCACATTTTGCATCTTTTTCACCCAGGCGTCAAATTGGTCGCGCGGCAACGGCCGAACTTTAAAGTCCATCAGCGCATGGGACGGACCGCAAAGCTCCGCACATTTGCCGTAAAAGACGCCGCCGGCCTTATCGGTCGCTTTTTGATCAAAAACAAGCCAAAATTGGTTTTTGTTGTCGGTGTTCGTATCCATTTTGCCGCCGACCGCCGGAATCCAGAACGAATGTTTGACATCCGACGCAATCAAGTTGAAATACACTTTTTCATTCGTCGGCACGACCAAATCTTGGCTCGTGATAATGCCGTAATCCGGATATTCAAACTCCCACCAGTATTGGTTGGCGCGAACATTGACGACAACTGTATCCTTATCTCGTTTTTTGTCGTTCATCGCCTTGACGTCGGCGAGTTTAAATGTAGTCAATACCGTCGGCACAGCCAAAATGAGCAAGAGGATGATCGGAATGACAGTCCAAATAATTTCCAGCTTATGACTTCCTTCCACTTGCTTCGGGATTTTGTTTTCTTCCCCCTTGCGCCGCCGGAAGCGGATGACAACGTAAACGAAGATGATCGCCACGACGACAATGACGAGCACCATGATCGATGTGCTCAACAACATGAGCGAATACTGCATGTCCGCTACTTCACCGGCGGGCTGGAGCGTCGATAAAAACGGCTTGCCGCAGCCGGCGAGCAACAGCGCCATCATCCCGAACAGGGAAAATAAGCGCCAGTTACAGAGCCCCTTGTTCATAGCCTAATCAAACCCCTCTTTCCTTTGATGGATAAATGTGTATGTCAATTCTTTCACAAAGAAAGAATTTTAACCTGCTCACCAAATCGTAGCGATGACCATTGCCACGAACAAAATGGTCAAATAGTTGAGCGAATAGACGAACATCCACTTCGCCCATTTGATGTCATCTTTCATTTTCAAACCCGCCAATCCCAGCAGCAGCCAGCCGACATTGAGCAGCGTGGCCACGACTAAAAATGGAACGCCAAGCGAGAACAAGTAAAACGGCAACGGCAGCAAACACGCCACCCAAACGATGATTTGCCGCTTCGTCATGGCGAATCCATGGACGACCGGCAGCATCGGGATGCCGGCGGTGCGGTATTCTTCACACCGCTTCATCGCCAACGCCAAAAAGTGCGGCGGCTGCCACAAAAACATGATTAAAAACAGGATGAACGGAACAATATGGAAATCCGGATCAACCGCCGTCCAGCCGATCACCGGCGGCACCGCGCCGGAAATGCTGCCGACAACGGTGTTGATCGTGTAATGGCGCTTCGTCCAAAGCGTATATAAAAAGACGTATGTCACCATACCGATCAATCCAACGACAGCAGCCGTAACCGTTGTCATAAGCAGGCTCATCTCGCCGATTGCGACAAGACCAATCCCAAGCCAAAGCACCCGCCGCGGATCCATCGTCCCGGTGACGGTCGGGCGTGCTTTCGTTCGCTCCATATATTGATCAATGTCGCGGTCAATGTAGTTGTTGATCGCACATGAACCCGCGATGACAAGCGCTGCCCCAAACAGCGTGAAAAAAACAAGATGCAGGTTCTCCAAAAAGTGTTCCCCAGTAAAATAAAACGCCAGCCACATCCCGGCGAACGTCGTAATCAAATTCGAATTGACGATTCCGATTTTCACAACAGACGATAACTCTCTCCAAACTGTCTTGACGCTCACATGCGAGCGATGACCGGCATCGGCCGCATCCTGGTGCACCGCTTTCAATTCGGCCATGTCTCCTGTTCCTCCTCGCTGCGCCGCTCCTTGCCCGGCCGGCGCCGTGATGTTGCCTGAAATTCTTTCCAACGCCAAATAGCCAAAACGGGCTGTTTCCTCTTTATATTAAATCACATTTTTTCCTCATCATGTGAACTTTTTTTGAATAATTTGTGTCAAATTTTTGAATGCGCGCACCCAAAACGGCTCATTCGCTTGTCCCATTAATATTTCTAGCAAACTTAATCGACTTATTCAATATGCAAACGTCATTTTGTGTTTCCGGCCGCCATCGTGTAAAATAGATTTGGCTTGGCAGCACGGTTGGCTGCAATAAAATCCATCACTTTACTAATATGGACAAAATCACAGTTTCTCAATACAAGAAGGTGAAGATTTTGCAACGTTCACTGAAATGGTTTGCCTCGGCAACCACGTTGGCAATGTTGTTTGTTTTAATTGGTGGAGCGCTTGTGACCAAAACCGGCTCCGGCATGGGGTGCGGCCGATCATGGCCGCTGTGCAACGGCCAATGGGTGCCGGATCAGATTACGCCTGAGCTCATCATCGAGCTGAGCCATCGACTCGTTTCCGGCTTTGCCGGCATCATGGTGCTCATCCTTTCCATCTGGGCGTGGAGAGCCATTGGCCATGTGCGGGAGACAAAGTTTTTAGCTGTCATATCGTTTGTCTTTCTCGTCTTGCAAGGGCTGATCGGCGCCGCCGCGGTCGTGTGGGGGCAGTCCGATTTCGTCCTCGCCTTGCATTTCGGCATTTCGCTCATTTCGTTTGCCGCTGTGTTGCTGTTGACGCTATTGATTTTTGAAATCGACAAAACGTTTTCCGCCGCTTCCCTTTCGCTTGACGGCAAAATGCGGTTTCATATTTACGGCATCACCATATACTCATACATCGTCGTCTACACCGGGGCGCTCGTGCGCCATACGAACGCCAGCCTCGCCTGTCCGAGCTGGCCGCTTTGCGCGAAAACGCGCCTCCTCCCGGCTCAGTTTCATGAATGGGTGCAGATGGGTCATCGATTGGCCGCTCTTGTCATCATCATTTGGATCGCTGCTGCCGCCATACACGCTGTGCGTCATTATCGCGAACAGCCGGTCATCTACTACGGATGGCTCATCGCTCTTTTGCTCGTGCTCGCGCAAATGACAACCGGAGCGCTTGTCGTTTTTACGCAGCTGAATTTATACATTGCCTTGGCGCATGCCTTTTTCATTTCCTGCCTGTTCGGCGTGCTCAGCTATTTATTGCTCTTGGCGCTCCGCACCCGCCGGGCGCCGGTAAAAGCCGCCGACCACTCAGCCGAGGAAGCGGCGCCGGCCACGTTGAAATGACGGCCATCCATCCGCAAACAAAAAGGGATGCCCGCCAAAACTTGGGCACCCCTTTTTTTGTTCGGTATAGACCGTTTCATTTGGACAGCTCAATCAGCAAATCGCCCGCCTGAATGGCGTCGCCGCTTTTGACGTAAATGTCTTTGACAATGCCGGCAAACGGCGCCTGCACCGTCGTTTCCATCTTCATGGCTTCCGTTACCATCAAATGGTCGCCTTTGTCGACTTTTTCCCCTTTCTCCACGAGCACTTTCACCACCGTGCCCGGCATCGTGGCGGCAATGTGGTTCGGATTCGTCCGATCGGCCTTGATGCGCTCAGCAACGGCCGCTTTGATGCTTTCATCGCGGATGATGACTTCGCGCGGCTGGCCGTTCAGCTCGAAGTAAACGACGCGTGTGCCGTCCGCCTGAGGCTGGCCGATGGAGACGAGTTTGACGATGAGCGTTTTCCCACGCTCAATCTCCACTTCAATTTCCTCGCCGAGGCGCATGCCGTACAGGAACGTCGGTGTATCGAGCACGGAAATATCGCCGTATTTTTCGACCGTTTCGGCATATTCCAAAAACACTTTCGGATAAAGCGCATAGGCAATGGCGTCAAAGTCGGTCACTTCGCGGCCGAGCTTGTCATACAGCTCCCGCTTGATTTGCTCGAAATCAACCGGCTCAAGCAGCTCGCCCGGGCGAACGGTGATCGGTTCGCGCCCTTTCAAAATAATGCGTTGCAACTCTTTCGGAAACCCGCCATGCGGCTGGCCTAAATAGCCTTCGAAAAACTCCACGACTGAGTCTGGGAAATTAAGCGTTTCGCCGCGTTCAAAAATGTCTTGCTCCGTCAAATTGTTTTGCACCATGTAAAGCGCCATGTCGCCGACGACTTTCGATGATGGCGTCACTTTGACGATGTCGCCGAACAAGTCGTTGACGCGGCGGTACATTTCTTTCACTTCATCCCACCGATCGCCGAGGCCGACCGCTTTCGCCTGCTGTTGCAGGTTGCTGTACTGGCCGCCTGGCATCTCATGCATGTATACTTCCGTATGCGGCGCGTTCATGCCGCTTTCAAACTCTTGATAAAATTTGCGCACGTCTTCCCAATAGCGGGCCAACTGCTCAAGGCCGTAAATATCAACCTCCGGCGCCCGCTCCGTTCCTTCAAGGGCATAGTAGAGCGTATTGGCGCTCGGCTGCGACGTCAAGCCGGCCATCGAGCTGACGGCGACATCGACGATATCGACGCCGGCTTCGATCGCTTTGGCGTACGTGTAAATACCGTTGCCGCTCGTATCGTGCGTATGCAAATGGATCGGAATGCTGACCGTCTCCTTAAGCGCGGAAATGAGCACGTACGCCGCCTGCGGCTTCAACAGACCAGCCATATCCTTAATGCCTAAAATGTGCGCTCCGGCTTGCTCGAGCTCTTTCGCCAAGGCTTTGTAATAATCCAAATTGTACTTCGGCCGATTCGGGTCTAAAATATCGCCCGTATAGCAAATAGCCGCCTCGGCGATTTTGCCGCTTTGCCGGACGGCATCGATCGCCACCGTCATCCCTTTCACCCAGTTTAGGCTGTCGAAAATGCGGAACACATCAATGCCGGCTTGCGCTGATTTGTCGACGAACTCGCGGATGACGTTGTCGGGATAGTTTTTATACCCCACGGCGTTGGCCGACCGAAGCAGCATCTGGAACAGCACGTTTGGAATGCGCTCGCGCAGCTTCAGGAGGCGGTCCCACGGATCCTCCTTCAAAAAGCGGTACGCCACATCAAACGTCGCCCCGCCCCACATCTCAAGCGAGAATAAGTTGGGCAGCAAACGCGCCGTCGGCTCAGCGATCCGCAACAAGTCGATCGTGCGGACGCGGGTCGCCAACAACGACTGATGAGCGTCACGGAACGTCGTATCGGTCAAGAGCACGCGCGGCTGCTCTTGGATCCAGCGAACAAGCCCTTCAGGTCCGCGTTCATCCAAAATTTGCTTCGTTCCCGCTGGGATCGGTTCCGTTTGGCTCACCTTCGGCACGCGCGGTTTGTCAAACACCGGCTTTTTCTTTTTGCCGATGCCAGGGAAGCCGTTGACCGTCACGGTGCCGATGTACGTAAGCATTTTCGTCCCGCGGTCTTTTCGGCGCGGGAATACAAACAATTCCGGCGTCGTATCGATAAATGACGTATCGTATTCCCCCGACAAAAATTTCGGATGCTGAACGACGTTTTCCAAAAACGGAATGTTCGTTTTAATGCCGCGGATGCGGAATTCGCGCAAGTTGCGGAGCATTTTTCTTGCCGCCTGCTCAAACGTCAACGCCCATGTCGACACTTTCACGAGCAGCGAATCGTAATACGGCGTAATGACCGCCCCTTGGAAGCCATTGCCGGCGTCCAAGCGCACGCCAAAACCGCCGCCGGAACGGTACGCCATAATTTTTCCCGTATCCGGCATAAAGTTGTTGAGCGGATCTTCCGTCGTCACCCGCGACTGAATGGCGTAGCCGTTGATGCGGATGTCTTCCTGCTTTGGAATGCCGACTTCCGGGCTGTGGAGCGAAAATCCGTCGGCGATTAAAATTTGCGACTGGACGATGTCAATCCCGGTGATCATTTCGGTGATCGTATGCTCAACTTGAATGCGCGGATTGACTTCGATGAAATAAAACTCATCTCCGGAGACGAGAAACTCAACCGTGCCAGCGTTGACGTAGCCGACGCTTCTCATGAGCCGGACCGCCGCCTCGCAAATGCGCTCGCGCAGCTCGTCCGACAACGAGACGCTCGGCGCGACTTCCACGACTTTTTGATGGCGGCGCTGCACCGAGCAGTCGCGTTCATAAAGGTGAACGATGTTTCCTTCGTGGTCGCCCAAAATTTGCACTTCAATATGCTTCGGCTTTTCGATCAGCTTTTCAACATAAACGTCATCGCTGCCAAACGCCGCTTTCGCTTCCGACTTAGCCCGCTCAAACGCTTCCTTCACTTCCGACTTTGAGCGGACGATGCGCATGCCCCGGCCGCCGCCGCCAAGCGCCGCTTTAATGATGATCGGGTATCCGTGCGTCTCAGCAAAACGGACGACGTCTTCAAGGCCGCCGACCGGTCCATCGCTGCCCGGGATGACCGGAATGCCCGCCTTCATGGCCGCATGGCGCGCTTTCACTTTATCGCCGAACATATCCAAATGTTCTTCGTTCGGGCCGATGAAAATAATCCCCTCTTCGCGGCACCGTTTGGCAAATTGAATGTTTTCCGACAAAAACCCATAACCCGGGTGGATGGCATCGACATCGTGGGCTTTGGCGATCTCAATGATGCCTTCGATGTCCAAGTAGGCTTCGATCGGCTTTTTCCCTTCCCCGACTAAATACGCCTCATCCGCTTTGTAGCGGTGGTACGATCCGGTGTCTTCCTTCGAATAAATCGCCACGGTGCGGATATCAAGCTCCGTGCAGGCGCGGAAAACGCGAATGGCGATCTCTCCCCGGTTGGCTGCCAGCACTTTGCGAATTCGTCTTGTCCTCATTCTGTCCCTCCTCCTTTATTTAATAAAAGTATAAAAGTTTTGCCGATTTGTAAATACACTTTCTAAAAAGTCAGACCTCTTTTCTGTTTGCTGACCATCGTTTTTTCCGCTTTTTTATACCGTTGTTCGTACTTTGCAAACATCGAAATGTTCACCAAAAGACCGAGCGAAGCCATGGTCAGGACAAGCGACGTTCCCCCATAGCTGACGAGCGGCAGCGGCACCCCTGTAATCGGAATAAGGCCAACGACCCCACCAACGTTAATGAACGTTTGAAAGCCGATCATGACGGAGATGCCGATCGCAAGCAGGCTCCCAAACGCATCGTGGGAGCGGCGGGCAATCCAAAGCCCGCGCAGCACGATAAACGCCAATAACCCAAGCGTGAACGCTACACCAAATAAGCCGAGCTCTTCGGCGATGACCGCCATAATAAAATCGGTGTGCGACTCTGGCAGGTAGCCGTATTTTTGAATGCCTTTGCCAAGCCCCACTCCTTTCAGCCCGCCAAGCCCGATCGCCAAATACGAATTCACGAGCTGGTAGCCATCGCCGTTTGCGTATTGAAAGGGATCCAAAAAGCTGTAAAGACGCGATACCCGTTCAGGAGAAAAAATTTTTTTGCCCGCAACCGGGAGCCAAAACGGTGACAGCACCGTCCCGATCAATGTAAAAAAAAGCAGCTGCTTTAGAAGCAACACGAGGCGCAAACCGGACGAAACAATGATGCACATCGCGATGGCAAACACGATCGCCGCCGTTCCGAAGTCAGGCTGTATGGCAATCAGGAAACAAATCACCAATGTATAATAAATGGGGAACAAATTGCTTTTCGCCGGCTCGGCCAGCCGCTTCCGCTTGTTGGCGAACGCTGCGGCCAAGTATAAAATCAGACCGAGCTTCGCGAGCTCCGCCGGTTGGATCGAAAGCGCCCCGACGCGAAACCAGCTTGTTGCGTTGTTGGCCGTATGGCCGAGAAAAGCGACGGCGATCAGCATCAATGGAGAAGCAAAAAAGACGAGTTTCACCCATCGCTCCGCCCGCCACACTTTATACGGAATCGCCATCATAATGGCGAACGCGATGAATCCGGCAATCAGCCACAGTTTTTGCCGCTCGTAAAAATAGTCGCTTGGCACTTCAAAGCGGATGACGGCGGTGACCATGCTCGAGCTGTACACCATAATCAATCCGAACAACGACAGCATGATGACCGCGGCGATCAGCGGATAATCATAGCACTTCAATACTTTTTTCCATAATTGTCGTTCCATCGTTCCTCTTCCCTGTGAACATGTATGTACATAAAATCATTCGCAGCGGCGCGCTGTTTTCCTGCCGAAAAACAGAAAAACTCAAACGACGGGAAACCAATCGTTTGAGTTGTTTTATATATCCTTTATCGCACGCGCTTTTTGGCCACGGCCTCGTGCAACGTGGAAAGTTCGCGCTCAAGCCGGTCAAGGAGCGCCTTTCCGTCTTTCGCCTCCACAAGCCCGAGGCGCACCGCAAAATCAATTTCCCGTGACAAACCGAACATTTGCGTGTCAAGCACTTCTTCATACACCGGACATTGCGGCATCGTCAAATGGTCCATTTGCACGCGGATGAGTTGGATGATTTTCTCTGCATCCGCTTGTAAAAGCGCGTACGCCTTCTCCCGATAGCTCATCGATTCGTCCGTCACATCGATCCCTCCGTTCTCTCCCCTATCCTTCTTTACATCTTAACGTGAAACAAGCCATTTTGCAAGTTGAAACCGTTGACAGCAACCGGGCCTAGAACATGACAAGCTCTTTCATTATTATTATACTAAAAACGGTGGGAACATGCAGAGGAGAGGTGTTTCATGAACGATATTATTGTGCTGACAGGAAAGGTGAAGTTTACGATCACGCTTGACCCCGGCGTCTGGATTTTCGACGACCGGAAAGTGGACATGGATGCGTATTTTTCGGAGCCGGCTCCACAGCCGACGGAAGCGGAGCAAGAGGACGAGGAAATCAAAAAGCTGTCGGCATTTTGGGACCGGGAAATTCAAGAGGGCGCGGTTTTTCCGCCGACGTTGAAAACGGAGCGGCGCTTTTTGAAGGAGAAAATCATCACCGGCTCGTTCGGCATGCCGTTCGCCCCATTTTTGCGAAACGCTGAGCCGCATGAAGACGCGTCTGAACTTGTCATTGAGACGGAACATGGAGAAACCGTGATCCCTCTGGAAAAGGCGTACGACCTGATTTTCGCTTTTTCCCAAAACGGAAAACCGCTACGCGACGACGGTCCGGTGCACATTTATTTTGGCGACGGCTCCAACCGTGAGGCGCCGATTACTCATGTGCGTCGGCTCGTCGTCCGATGACCGGCCGCCCCATGAAGGGGCGGCCCGGTGTTTGAGGTTTTGACGCCTTCAACCGCCTCAAGCGCTTGGAACCTAGATGTTTTCCGCAACGCCCCAGGCGGCGGGCGCCTTTCGAAACGTTCGTGGCGGCGGGCCGCGCGCCTGGCACCCGTTCTTTAACGGCGGATGCTCTGAGGAACGCCTAGCTACAGCAAATCAGCGGCAAGCTGGGCGAGCGCCGAACGCTCCCCTTTGACGAGCCGGATATGACCGGCGATTTTTTGGTCTTTAAACTTTTCGACGACGTACGTCAACCCGTTGTTATATTCATCCAAATACGGATGGTCGATCTGTTCCGGATCGCCCATTAAAATAATTTTGCTTTTCTCCCCGACGCGCGTCAAAATCGTCTTCACTTCATGCTTCGTTAAATTTTGCGCCTCATCAATGATGATAAACTGCTCCGGCAGGCTCCGGCCGCGGATGTACGTGAGCGCCTCCACTTCAATCGAGCTCATGCCGGCTAAAATCGCATCGAGCTCCCCCGGTTTTTTCGTGTTGAACAAGTATTCCAAGTTGTCAAAAATCGGCTGCATCCACGGGCGCAGCTTTTCTTCCTTTTCCCCCGGCAGAAAGCCGAGATCTTTCCCCATCGGCACAATCGGCCGAGCGACGAGCAATTTTTTGTATGTGCGCAAATCTTCCGTTTGCATCAACCCCGCGGCAAGGGCAAGCAACGTCTTGCCCGTTCCGGCTTTGCCGATTAGCGTCACAAGCGGAATGTCGTCGCGCATGAGAAGCTCAAACGCCATCGTCTGCTGCACGTTGCGCGGGCGAATGCCCCATATATGTTCGTGATGGAAGATGAGCTTTTTCACTTTTTTGCCGTTTTGGTCGACAATGCCAATCGCTGACGCCGAGCTGCCAAACGCGTCTTTCATAATGATGAACTGGTTCGGATAAAACGGGTGGTCGGCGATATCAGCGAGCACGAGCTCCCCTTTGTCGTAAAACCGCTGCAGGTGGTCCTTTCCTATGTACAGCTCCAAAAATCCGCTGTAAATATGGTCGACATCAACGACGCGGTCGCTTAAAAAGTCTTCTGCCTGCAGCCCGATGGCATCCGCTTTGACGCGCACGAGCGCATCTTTGCTCACCAAAATGACGGAGCGTCCATCTTCCTTCGCCTGCTCTTCAAGCGATAAATTTTTCGCCACCGCCAGAATGCGGTTGTCATTTGTTTTTTCGACAAAAATTTCTTGCAGTTGATGAAACGAACGATGGTTCAACTCAATGCGCAGCGCCCCTCCGTTTTCAAGCGGAATTTTTTCATGCAGCTTGCCGTTTTCGCGCAGACGGTCGATGAGCTTTGACACTTGGCGGGCATTTCTACCAATTTCATCCATATACCGCTTTTTCGAATCCACTTCCTCAAGCACGACCGCTGGAATGACGACCTCATTATCCTCAAACGCGAAAATCGAATACGGATCTTGCAACAGCACGTTCGTATCGAGCACGTAAATTTTTTTTCCCAAATTCCGCTTCCCCCCATGTGAGTTTTTCACGTTTTTCCGTTGGATGGGAATGGCTGTAATACAACATATGAAAACATGTATAAAGATAGAAGGACATTTGCAAACTAAAGAAAAAAAGTCGAGGTGGCCCATTATGAAGAGAAACTGCTGGCTCGCCGTTTTCTTCCTTCCCCTTTTGATTTTCAGCGGCTGCACGTTTGGAAACGATCATGAAGCGAACGAGCCCAATCGTTCACTCGTGCGCGTCAAAAATACGGTCGATGAACGCGTCGAGAACAAATCCGGGCAAGAGATCGCCCGCCGGCTTGCAGAAATCGCCGACCGTGTTCCAAACGTTCACAATGCCGCCGCGATCGTCGTCGGCAAATATGCCATCGTCGGCATTGACGTCGGCGCCAATATGGATGCCTCACGCGTCGGCACCATCAAATATTCCGTCGCCGAAGCATTGCAAAAAGATCAGTACGGTGCGAACGCTATTATTGTCGCTGACCCAGATCTTTACACCCGCGTGCGCAACATCGGCCGGCAAATCGATGAGGGGAGGCCGGTGCAAGCGTTCATGAACGAAATCGCCGACATCGTCGGACGAGTGATGCCGGAAGTGCCAAGCGACCTATTTGAAACGACGCCGAAGCCGACCGAAGAAAATGACGGACAGCTGAACGAACGGGAGGAGCGGCAACTGAACGAACAGCAAAACAAGCAATCGAATGAACATTTAAATCGATAAACGGTTTCTGTGTGGGTTATAATGGAACAGAAAGCGCGGCTCATTTCCGAGGAAAGCGGGAGTGAAATGCATTTGAATCAACAAACGATGGCGGGAAATGTGGTATAATGGGAACGAAAGAACACTCTACCATTTCGCGTTTGGATGTATTGAGGTGAACAATGAGAGTCAAATGCGTGCTTTGCGACCAAATCGATACGATCGACGATGAATCGCCGCTCGCCAAGCGGCTGCGCAACCGCCCGATCCACACGTACATGTGCCGCGAATGCCACGACCGCATCACCGAAAAAACGAAACAGCGGCTGGCAACAGGAAAGTTCCGCTTCTATCGCGGCCGCCGCGCAGACGATGATTGGTGATCCCACAAAAAAAAACGGTGCGGAAGAGCGATCGCTTTTCCGCGCCTTTTTGGTTGTCATCATCCATACTTTTCCGGTTCGGCTTCGATCTGCCGCCACATCGCCTCAGCCAGCTCAAGCGGGAAACACGCCGCCCTTGTTTCCCCGCCGCGCACATATTCGACGATGTATTGCCCATTCGTTTCATCTTTGACGGCGTCTACGGCCGTCACACCAAAGTCGTTTTCCAAGATGGCGCGGAAAAACGAGGCCGTATCGCGCGCCGCCGCATCGTGCGGACGGGCTTTGGCGACGATGTGGATCGTCAGCCAGTTATAAAGGGCATCCTGCACGGATTTCATGACTTTTCTCCCTCTTTCGCCTGCTTCAGGCGCACTTTATAAATGATTAATACGAGGGCGGCGACGGCCAATCCTTCTGCCACCGGCAAAAAGACAGCAAAAAAGGTCAAAACCGTGCAGCCAAGCGCCAGCAAAACGTAAATGATGACGTTTTTCAACAGCGGCAGGCGGCGGGCAAAACCGAGTCGATACACAAGCGCAGCAAGCAGCAACACTGTCACATACAATAGCCACATACCGCGCTCGGGATGATCGTGCACCTTATAAAGCGAGGCGAAAAACGTGAGCCGTTCGAGCACATTCACACCATTCCCCTCCCGTTCATCCTAATAGCGCCCTTCTCCAAGGCGTTTTCGATTGTTCGCAAACCAAAGACGCGCGCATGGCGCTTCCGGCTATTTCGCCTGCTCAACCGCTTTCTTTTTCTTCTCCGCCTTTTCACGCTCGCTTTTATTCAAGATTTTTTTGCGCAACCGGATCGAGGCTGGCGTCACTTCACAATATTCATCATCATTCAAATACTCGAGCGCTTCTTCAAGCGTCAACAGACGCGGCTTTTTCATCGTCACCGTCTGTTCTTTCGTCGATGAACGCATGTTGGTGACATGTTTTTCGCGGCAAATGTTGACGACCAGGTCGTTTTCGCGGTTATGCTCGCCGACGATCATCCCTTCGTACACCTCAGTGCCCGGCTCAACAAAAATGGTGCCGCGATCCTCAAGTTGCATAATGCTGTAAGCCGTCGCCTTTCCGGTTTCCATCGAGACGAGCACCCCTTGGCGGCGGCCGCCGATTGCGCCAGGCTGCACGGGGGCATAATGGTCAAACGAATGGTTTAAAATTCCATATCCGCGCGTCAACGACATAAATTCACTCCGATAGCCGATCAAGCCACGCGACGGCACAAGGAAGACGAGACGCACTTGCCCGTTGTCGCCGTGCACCATATCGACGAGCTCGCCCTTGCGGCTGCCGAGCGACTCCATGATCGCTCCCGTATATTCCTCCGGGATGTCCATGACGACCCGCTCGATCGGCTCGCACGTGACACCGTCAATCTCTTTTAGAATGACTTCCGGCTTCGATACTTGCAGTTCGTATCCTTCGCGGCGCATGCTTTCAATCAAAATCGCCAAATGAAGCTCCCCGCGGCCGGAGACAATCCACGCATCCGGCGACTCGGTCGGCTCAACGCGCAGACTGACATCCGTCTCCAGCTGGGTGCGAAGCCGCTCCTCCAGCTTTCTCGCCGTCACGTATTTGCCTTCGCGCCCCGCAAACGGGCTGTTGTTGACGAGAAACGTCATTTTGAGCGTCGGCTCATCGATGCGAAGCGGCGGCAGCGGCTCTTGATGATCGGGCGGGCAAACCGTTTCACCGACATTGATGTCCTCCATCCCGGCGACCGCGACGATGTCGCCAGCGTGCGCTTCTTCAATCTCAATCCGCTTCAACCCAATAAAACCAAACAGCTTCGTGACACGAAACATCTTGACGGCACCGTCGCGCTTTAAAAGAGCGACTTGCTGGCCTGTTTTCATCGTGCCGCGGAAAATGCGGCCGATGCCGATGCGTCCGACATATTCATTATAGTCGAGCAACGCCACTTGAAACTGCAACGGTTCGTTGCGGTTGTCCGCCGGCGCCGGAATATGCTCGATGATCGTCTCAAACAAGGCGGTCATGTCACCGTCCTGGCGATCCGGATCGAGGCTTGCCGTCCCGCGCAGCGCCGATGTGTACACGACTGGAAACTCGAGCTGCTCCTCAGAAGCACCAAGTTCGATAAACAGGTCGAGCACCTCATCAACGACTTCCGCCGGCCGAGCAAATTCGCGGTCGATTTTGTTGACGACGACGGTCGGCACAAGCTGCTGCTCAAGCGCCTTTTTCAGCACAAACCGCGTCTGCGGCATGCAACCTTCATACGCATCGACGACAAGCAAGACGCCGTCGACAAGGCGCATGATCCGCTCCACTTCCCCCCCGAAATCAGCGTGTCCCGGCGTATCCAAAATGTTGATGCGCGTTCCTTTATACAAGACAGCCGTGTTTTTGGCCAAAATCGTAATGCCGCGCTCCCGCTCCAGATCGTTGCGGTCAAGCGCCCGCTCCGCGACTTGTTCGTTTTCGCGGAACGTCCCTGACTGCCGAAGCAGCTGATCAACGAGCGTCGTTTTCCCATGGTCGACGTGAGCGATGATCGCGATATTGCGGAGATCGATTCGTTTGTTCGTCAATGTCGGTCACTCCTGTTCGGCAAACTGCTTGTCTATTATATCACAACCGATAGAAAATCGGCATGTTTTCCTGTACACTAGAAAAAGACGCCCACTTTGCCAGAAAGGAGTCAACCCAGTCAACTACCCCCACTTCGCGAACGCTTGAAGTGGGGGCTTGCCACTCCCCAGAAGTGCAAACGGACTTCGTCCTCCTTCCTTGACTTGGGGTTGCATCAGGGGGCAGGTTGACGACTGCCCAACGACGCAGGTCATGCCTGCATCGTTGCCGATTCTCTCGGTGTGTCTGTTGGCAGTACTTGGCTTCCACACACAACAGACGGACCTACGCTCGATGTTTTACGTTGCAACGTTTCCTGCAACCAACTCCATACATCGAGTAGCAGCTATTGGAGTGCCTTTATTGAACGGTTTTCTCCACGCCTTTATTCTATCATATACAAAAGAAAGGGGGAACGCGCATTCCTCTCCCACTTACTCCCTTTGGTCGTTGAAGTGGGAGTCTCCTGCGCGAAATAGGATGAAACGGATCGAGCCTGTACCGCTGTTGCTCGCCATTCTTGCCGTCGCCGCCATCATGGCGATCGGCGTCTTCATCGCCGAGCAAAGTTTGATCGGCATCGCCGCTTCCACGGTCATCTTGATCGCCGCCATGGGCGCCGGGTTCGCCCATAAAAAACGGACGCGTTGAAAAACGGGACAAGCTGGATGCTTGTCCCGTTTTCGCGATTTCGCGCCTCATCAATCGTGAAGATAGCGCCGCAAAATTTCTTCGTGCACCCCAGGTTTCGCAGCAAGCACCGAATTGCGGCCAAGCAGATCCAGCGGCTTCCCGTCAAGGGTCGTCACCATTCCGCCCGCTTCTTCAATCAAAATCATCCCGCCGGCGAAATCCCACGGCGACAGGCGCGGCGAAATGTAGGCGTCCAAACGGCCGGCGGCAACATACGCGAGCTCAAGCGCCGCTGAACCATACGAGCGCGTGCCGCGCGCCTCTTTCGCCAGCCTCATGAGCGGGCGATGGTCGAGGCGCTTGTTTTCCATGAGCCATGTCCCGTTGATGGCGATGATCGACTCCGCCACTGGCGCGGGCTGCAGGAGGCCGAGCGGCTCCCCGTTCAAAAACACCCCCCGCCCTTTTTGCGCCGCATACAGTTCGTCAAACACGACGTCATACACGTAGCCGAGCTGCCCGATGCCATCTTCAAAAATGCCGATCGATACAGCAAAATGGCGCCGCTGATGAACGAAATTCATCGTGCCGTCGATCGGGTCAATCACCCAAACAACGCCGTCCAAGGCATCGATCCGGTCGCCAAATCCTTCTTCCCCCAACAGGCGGTGGCTAGGGAACTGGCGACGGATGTGCTCGGCGAAAAACTGCTCAATGGCGCGGTCAACATTCGTCACTAAGTCGTTCGGGTTCTCTTTCGCTTCCACCGTCAGCTGTTTGGCAAACGAGGCGCGGATGCGCTTTCCTGCTTCGTCGATCCATTGCCGGGCGTATCGGTCGATTTCTTCCCATTTTTCTGCCATATTGATTCCTCCTGCCTTCGGTTATGTATAGATCGCAACCGGAACGGGGGCGGATGCGGCTCAAGAAAAAAACGAACCGGAAAGATGGTTCGCCTTGAATCAGAATCATACTTGAAGGCGCATCAGTTCTTGGCGCAGCTTTTCAAGCCGCCGTTTGCACTCTTTTTTCTTTTCTTCATCGTTTTCCATCATGGCCTCGTACAGCGTCGCTAATTCGTAATCGAGTTCGAGCCGCAACACCGCCATGCGTTTGTCTCCATCTGGTCGCTTCAGCGAATTGGCGGTTTTTTTCATATTCGTCCGCACCCCTTTCTCGATCATCCGCTAAACTTCCGGCGCCCGTCACGAATGTGCTGCTTCATTTTGTTTTATATTATATTATGTGGAAAAAGGGGTGTATGCAACTAATTTGTGCGTTTACCTACCGCGCTTCCGTTGTGGCTCGAATGATACCACAGCGATAATCCAAGGGGAACTATGACCATCAATGATTTCTTGTGTTGACCAGTCGTAGGAAAATGGATAGGAATAACCCATTGTTCCACCTCCACCGTTAGTTTGCCCAACGGCGCCGAATTTGTTCCGCCTCTTCCATCATGCGGGCAAACAACTCAGCGACGGACGGAACGTCGTGAATGAGCCCGATCGCCTGCCCGGCCCAAGCGAATCCTTCGTCCACCTTTCCTTCGTAAATGAAGCGCCGGTTCGCTTCTCCGCTAATATATTCTTTTAAATCATCATACGTACCGCCTTGGCGCTCGATTTCCAATATTTTTTCCGCCCAGGCGTTGGCCAGCACCCGCCCTGGCGCCCCGAGCGACCGTTTAATGATGACCGTATCGTTTTCGGTGGCGTTGAGAATCATTTCTTTATATGCGGGATGAGCATGAACGCATTCTTTCGTGGCGATAAACCGCGTTCCCATCTCAATCCCTTCCGCTCCAAGCGCCAATGCCGCCATCAACCCGCGTCCATCGGCGATGCCGCCCGAGGCGATGACCGGAATCGATACGGAGTCAACGACTTTCGGAATAAGGACGAACGTGCCAGTATCGTATTTGCCGAGATGCCCGCCCCCTTCCTGACCGACGACCATCACCGCATCAGCACCGAGCTCCTCTGCTTTCACTGCTTGGCGGACGGCGGCAACGAGCACGAGCTTTTTCACGTTCGTTCCTTTCAATTGTTCAAAAAACGGCGCTGGATTGCCGCCGGTGACCGAAACGACCGGCACCCCCTCATCAAGCGCTGCTTCAAGCATATGAGCAAACGGGCGGCCGTGCTGGCCAATGGCGAAATTGACGCCGAACGGCCGATCGGTTTTTTCCTTCACCTTGCGGATTTCCTCGCGCAGTTGCTCCGGTCCATCGAGCGACATCGCCGTAATTTGTCCGAGCCCACCGGCGTTCGAGACCGCTGCGGCCAAATCAGCGTACGCCAAGTAAGCGAGTCCCCCTTGAATGATCGGATATGTAATGCCGAGCAGCTCTGTCACCCTCGTTCTCCATTTCATTTCGATAACGCCCCCTTTTTGTTTTGTCTTTCTTTTATTTCTCTCTTGAACCGCTGTTTTCCTTTTTCAGCGTCCATTCAGTGTGAGTAAAATATTTGTGGGTGACATTCCGAAATGATCCCCGACGAGGGTTGCGAACTTTTGTTCGCGACGCTCGTCGGGGCCACCAAGCGAAGCGCGGTAGAAAAAAGCAAATGTCATGCAAAAAGGACTCTCTCCCTGCTATGATGGTGATTGTCAACATCAACCGAAAACAGGAGGGAGAGAGTCCATGAAACATCTTACCACAGAATGGCCTTTATTAAAAGAGCTGGAGGAACAATTCGTCAGAACTCTTCAAAAGGTGTTCGCTGTCTTGTTGGCGGCCCTTTTGGAGGAGATTGATCAACAACTGGCGGAAGCGCGGGACAAGCGCCGGTATCAGCTGAAAGACAAACGGCCGACCACGATCCAAACGCTGTTTGGAGAAGTGACGTTTCGACGGAACTACTACTATGATCGGCAGGCGGGGGCGTATACCTTCTTGCTGGATGCCGAACTGGGCTTTGATGGAGCGCAGTCGATCAGCCCTTGCCTCGAGGAAACGGCGGTCGAGTTGGCCGTAGAGTGCTCTTCCTACCGCAAAGCGGCCCGTACGTTGGAGTCGATCGTGGGGTATGCGGTCCTAAGCCACGAGGCGATTCGCCAACTGGTGCTGGAGGCCCCTGTCTCGCTGCACCACCCTGTTTCCCAACGGCACGGCCGAGTGCTGTTTGTGGAGGCGGATGGGCTGTTCATTTCCCGCCAGGGGAAAGGGAAACGGGCGAAAGAAGAGAAAATCCTGGCGATTCACGAGGGATGGAAACGAAACGGTTCGCAGCTCGAGCTCGTGAACCGGCGCCACTACCTCCATGAAGGGGCGGGAGACGTGTGGGAACGGTTTGAAGAGTGGCTGATGAACGAATATGCCTATGATCCGTGCCGGGACCTGTTGATCATCAACGGCGACGCGGCGTCGTGGATCACGGCCTGCCGGGAGTATTTTGGGAAGCGGGCGTGCTTTCAGCTGGATCGGTTCCATGTGGCGCGGGAGCTGCGTCAGTGTCTGTCCGGCCATCCGCGTTGGCGGGAGGTGCGGAAGAAGCTGGCGAAACAAGACGAAGAGGGGCTTCTCGTGGAGCTGAACAGCGCGGTCGGCACGTTGGAGGACGAAGGCAAAGAACAACAGCTGGCCGCCTTGATTCGCCGGATCGAGTCGATGCCGGGATGCATCCGGGACTATCGGGAGTGGCTGTCGGAGCAAGGGGTGGAGACGACCGGCATGCGTCCGATGGGCCACGCCGAGAGCGTGATGAGCCGGTTTGCGCATCGGGTGAAATCCCGCCGCAGCTGGAAAGACCAAGGGCTTCGGGCGTTTCTGAGGGCGATGGCAGCCCGAATCGACGGGATTTGGCGGAGAAATGGGCAGTTGGTGGAGGAAGAAGAGACCCGAACGGCAGCCTCGGCCTCGACGAAGTCCAAGCGGGTTGAACAGGCCAAACGGAAGGCAGGACGGTTGTGGGCAGATGTGGTGCGTCAGAATCTACCGTGTCTGCAGCGGTCATCCGGGACGCCGATCCATCAAGCGTTGTCGGCGCTTCGGGATTTTGGTTGGGTGTAAAAAAATGGAATACAATATCATCACCTCAAGATGAGGGATGAGAGTCCGAAAGCGCTTACGATATCAATTCCTGAAAATGGTTCGCTAACTAGTGATTGACAACGCCCGTAGTGAACCGAAAAAATGTTCTCCACAAAGTCTTGACTGACTCGTCCATTCATTTCTTCTTTGCAAACGGAAAAATCCATGCTATAATGCACTTGTTTTATCCTCGAGATAAAGAGGTGTGAAAAACCATTGTCGCAACTCGAGACACCATTGTTTACCGGTTTGTTGGAGCATATGAAAAAAAATCCGGTTCAATTTCACATTCCCGGCCATAAAAAAGGGGCCGGCATGGATCCGGAGTTTCGCGCTTTCATCGGAGACAACGCCTTGGCGATTGATTTAATCAACATCAGCCCGCTCGATGACTTGCACCATCCAAAAGGGATGATCAAACGGGCGCAGGAGCTCGCTGCCGAAGCGTTCGGCGCCGATTATACGTTTTTTTCCGTGCAAGGAACGAGCGGCGCCATCATGACGATGGTCATGTCGGTCGCCGGGCCGGGCGATAAAATCATCGTGCCGCGCAACGTCCATAAATCGGTCATGTCGGCCATTGTCTTTTCTGGAGCGACGCCGATTTTCATTCATCCCGAAATCGACAAGGAGCTTGGCATTTCCCATGGCATTACGCCGCAAGCAGTGGAAAAAGCGCTCCGCCAGCACCCGGACGCCAAAGGGGTGCTCGTCATCAACCCGACGTACTTTGGCATTGCCGGCGATTTGAAAAAAATCGTCGATATCGCCCACTCGTACAACGTTCCGGTGCTTGTCGACGAAGCGCACGGCGTGCACATTCATTTTCATGAGGACTTGCCGCTCTCAGCGATGCAAGCGGGCGCCGATATGGCGGCGACAAGCGTCCATAAGCTCGGCGGATCGCTGACGCAAAGCTCGATTTTGAATGTGCGCGAAGGACTCGTCTCCGCGAAACACGTGCAGGCGATTTTAAGCATGCTGACGACGACTTCAACGTCGTACTTGTTGCTCGCTTCGCTTGATGTCGCCCGCAAACAGTTGGCGACGAAAGGGCGTGAACTCATCGACAAAGCCATTCGACTCGCCGACTGGACGCGCCGGCAAATCAACGAGATTCCATATTTGTACTGCGTCGGCGAAGAGATTTTAGGCACGGAAGCAACGTACGACTACGATCCGACAAAGCTCATCATTTCGGTTAAAGAGCTCGGGCTGACCGGCCATGACGTCGAACGGTGGCTGCGCGAAACGTACAACATTGAAGTCGAGCTTTCCGATTTATACAACATTTTGTGCATCATCACCCCGGGCGATACCGAACGGGAGGCGAGCCTGCTCGTTGAAGCGCTCCGCCGCTTGTCGAAGCAGTTCAGCCATCAGGCAGAGAAAGGGATCAAGCCGAAAGTGCTCCTTCCGGACATCCCGGCGCTCGCCTTGACGCCGCGCGATGCGTTTTACGCCGAAACGGAAGTCGTGCCGTTTCACGAATCGGCCGGCCGAATCATCGCCGAATTTGTGATGGTGTATCCGCCTGGCATTCCAATTTTTATTCCAGGCGAAATCATCACGGAAGAAAACTTGAAGTATATTGAGACGAACTTGGCTGCCGGCCTCCCTGTCCAAGGGCCGGAAGACGACACGCTGCAGACGTTGCGTGTCATTAAGGAATATAAACCGATCCGCTGACCGCACAAGCCGGTTTGCCTGGCTTGTGCTTGTTTGCCAAAAATAAACGGCGCGCATGTGACTTGTCGACATGCGCGCCTCTATCCGTTCCTTTCCCCCATCGGTTTGACCGTTTTATTCTTTTTCTCCGCCCTCATGGTCATGCTCGCAGCAATCACATTTCCCATAAAGCGTCGTCACTTTTTCATCTTCGAAATACGCAATCGTCGCATCACACGTTTGACATACGATCGTGCCCATCCCCAAAACCCCTTTGTGATGATAAATTCGCTTGTTGATTTCATAATAATATATCACATTTAAATTGTCAATCCTAATTTGTATATCACATTTAATAAAAAAGAACTTTTTTGAAAACGCCCTTTTTCCATTTATTGTCCGCCAACATATGGTACAATAAGGATAAAGACGCAATGGAAATGGTGGGAGGGGAAGGAATGATGAACACCGATCTAAAGCTGCCTGCGGGGAAAACGATGACCATCGAGGACGTCAAACAGCTGCTCGAGCGCTACCAGATGGCGCTCAAAAAGACAGGGGAACAGCTTGGTTGGGCGTACGAACAGGCCGCTTTCCCGTATACGGTCCGCATACACGAATCCGTTCTCTACTTGCAAGGCGACGGCCGCTTGTACAAAGGGATGGCGATTTCCGTGCGAACAGCTGGAGAAGAGACATTCATTGACATCGCACTGCCGCCGGGGGCGACGCATGGGGATAAAGGGAAGGCCAATGAATTCAGCAAATGGCTGGCGAAAACACTCGGCGGTGAACTGCACTTGTTCAGCGGCCGGACAATGGTGTTTGGCAGCGCGTAAACAGCGGGCATTCGACCGCTGTTTTTTATTGAACGGCCTGCCAAATGACATGCTGACCGGCAAAGTACACCGCCGCCGTCCCAATCGTCGTCAGCGCCGCCTTGCGCGTCGCCAAGCCGAGCTGGCGGGCCAGCAAAAACGCGATGTACATAAAGATGCACAGCATCAGCCCGCGGAAAAACAGGCGGTCTCTTCCTGACAGCCACTCGATCAATGAGAAACTGCTCCAAATCATCATCTGCATCAAAAATGCAACGTAAGCTTTCATTTCAACTCCATCTCCCGCTTGTTCTTTACCATAACGATATGAAGCGAGAGCGGAAAATAGTATGGGAAATTGGACAAGAAATGGACCAGGCCGCTCCATTGGACAAAAGACTGTCGACCGGGCGCAGCAACAGGCGAACATACAGCTGCCGCCGCAGATTCATTTCTTTTCTGCCAATCATCTTGCTTCTGGATGATGTTCCCTGCTTATTGCACCGCAGGAAAAAGGTGCCCCGCTGTGTTTGGGGCACCTTCGTTTTCCGTTACTTCGCAATGATATGAATCGGCGTGCCAAGCGCCACTTCCGCCGCTTCCATGGCGATTTCGCCAAGCGTCGGGTGGGCATGGATCGTCAAGGCGATATCTTCCGCCGTCATGCCGGCTTCAATGGCCAGCCCAAGCTCAGCAATCATATCTGAGGCGTTCGGGCCGATGATTTGCGCTCCAATCACAACGCCGTCTTCTTTGCGGACGACAAGCTTCAGGAAACCGTCCGTATCGTTGAGTGACAGAGCGCGGCCGTTGGCGGCAAACGGGAATTTCGCCGTAATGACGTCGATGCCTTCCTCTTTCGCCTGTTGTTCAAAGTAGCCGACCGAGGCGCATTCCGGATCGGAGAAGACCACAGCCGGAATGGCGATGTAATCCACTACCGACGGATGGCCGGCGATGGCTTCCGCCGCCACTTTCCCTTCATACGACGCTTTATGAGCAAGCGCCGGGCCTGGAACGATGTCGCCGATGGCGAAAATGTTCGGCACGCTTGTCCGGCATTGTTGGTCCACTTCAATCAAGCCGCGGTTGTTCATTTTGATGCCGATTTGTTCAAGACCAAGTTCATCTGTATTCGGTCGGCGGCCAACCGTCACCAACACATAGTCGGCGTCGATCGTTTTCGTTTCGCCGTTCGCCTCATACGTGACCGTCACGCCGTCTGCACGCTCTTCGGCTCCTTTTGCGAGCGCATTCGTCACAACTTCGACCCCTTTGTTCTTCAGACGGCGCTTAATGATGGACACCATTTGCTTTTCAAAGCCGGATAAAATCTCACCGGCCCCTTCAAGAATCGTCACTTTCGCACCAAAATTGGCGTAAGCCGTACCGAGTTCGATGCCGATGTAGCCGCCGCCGATGACAACGAGCGATTTCGGGATTTCCCCGAGGTTGAGCGCACCGGTCGAGTCGAGAATGCGGCCGGAAAACTTGAAGTTCGGCAGCTCGATCGGACGCGAACCGGTGGCCAGAATCGCGTTTTTAAACGTATACGTCTGCGCGCTATCGCCGTTGACCACGCGCACCGTATTGGCGTCGACGAAGTACGCTTCCCCCTTGACGATGTCGACTTTGTTGCCTTTGAGAAGTCCTTCGACGCCGCCCGTCAATTTTTTGACGATGCTCGCTTTCCATTCTTGCACTTTCGAGAAATCAACCGTGACGTTTTCCGCCTTGATGCCCATCTCTTCGGAATGCTTCGCCTGCTCGTAGCGATGGCTTGCCGAGATAAGCGCCTTGGACGGGATGCAACCGACGTTTAAGCAGACGCCGCCCAAATTTCCTTTTTCCACAATCGTCACTTTTTGGCCGAGCTGTGCGGCGCGGATGGCGGCGACATAGCCGCCAGGGCCGGCGCCAACGACGAGCGTTTCTGTTTCAATTGCAAAATCGCCAACTACCATCGTTTTACGCCTCCATTAATAATAATTCTGGATCGCTTAACAGCTGCTTGATATGGTTGAGCGCTTTTTGCGCCGTCGCTCCGTCGATCATCCGATGGTCAAAGCTCAACGAGAGCGCCAAGACCGGAGCAGCGACAATTTCACCGTCGCGGACGATCGGTTTTTCGGCAATGCGGCCGATGCCAAGAATCGCCACTTCCGGATGGTTGATGACCGGCGTAAACCATTGCCCACCGGCTGAGCCGATGTTCGTGATCGTGCACGATGCGCCTTTCATTTCGTTTGGCATCAGTTTGCCTTCGCGCGCTTTTTCAGCGAGTTCGTTGATTTCCTTCGCCAGCGCGAAAATCGGCTTCCGGTCGGCATGTTTAATGACCGGCACGAGCAACCCTCGATCCGTATCAGCGGCGATGCCGATGTTGTAGTAATGCTTATGAATAATTTCCTCCGTCGCATCGTCGATCGACGTATTCAGCACCGGATATTCACGCAGCGCGGAAACAAGCGCTTTGACGACATACGGCAAGAACGTCAGCTTGATGCCTTTTTCCGCGGCAATGGCCTTGAATTTTTTTCGGTGAGCAACAAGCTTCGTCACATCGGCTTCGTCCATCAGCGTCACGTGCGGGGCCGTATGTTTCGAATGCACCATGGCCTTGGCGATCGCCCGACGGATGCCGCTCATTTTCTCGCGCGTTTCCGGGAATTCGCCTTCCGGCACAACCGGTTTCGCCGCTGGCGCTTGCGGCGCTGCCTTCTCTTCCGCCGCTTGCGGCGTCGGCTCAGCCGCGGCTTTCGCGCCGCCGGCGAGGAAGGCATCAATATCTTCTTTCAAAATGCGGCCGTTTTTCCCCGTGCCTTGGACGAGGCGGATATCGACGCCTTTTTCACGCGCATATTTGCGCACAGACGGCATCGCGATGACGCGGCGGTTCGGGTCGGCTTCCGCTTCGGCCGCCGGTGCGCTCGGAGCAGCGGTCTCAACCATTTCCTTTTTCGACACCGTTTCCGCTTTTTCCTCTTTTTTCACTTCTTCGTGTTCTTGTCCTTTAAACGTCATGTTTTCATAGCCCGGCGCATCGAGCGTAATGAGCGTTTGCCCGACCGTCGCCACCGTTCCTTCCGGGACGAGAATCTCAAGCACTTTCCCCTTGACAGGAGATGGGATCTCGACGACCGCTTTGTCGTTTTGCACTTCGCACAACACGTCGTCTTCGTTCACTTCATCGCCCGGCTTGACGAACCATTTGACGATCTCGCCTTCGTGAATGCCTTCGCCAATGTCCGGCAGCTTAAATTCAAATGCCACTGTAGGTCGACCTCCTATCGTTTGCCGAAAATGAGCGGGGGAAGGCGCTTCGCTCCCCCGGACTTGTCCAAATTAGAAGTTGATCACTTTTTTCGCCGTCTCGATCACGTCTTTAAAGTTCGGCAGCCACACCGATTCTGCTTGAGCGAACGGATAGACGGTATCCGGCGCGGCGACGCGCAATACAGGCGCCTCAAGGCTTAAAATCGCGCGCTCGTTAATTTCAGCAACGACGTTGGCGGCGATGCCGGCTTGCCGTTGCGCTTCTTGAACGACGATGGCGCGGCCCGTTTTTTCGACCGAACCAATGATCGTCTCAATATCGAGCGGCTGCACGGTGCGCAAGTCGACGACTTCGGCAGAAATGCCTTCTTTCTCTAATTCTGCCGCCGCCTTTAACGATTCATGCACCATGGCCCCGTACGCGATAATCGTAATGTCTTTCCCTTCACGCTTAATGTCTGCTTTGCCGATCGGAATTGTGTACTCTCCTTCCGGCACCTCTTGTCGGAACGAACGGTACAGTTTCAAATGCTCAAGGAAAATAACCGGGTCGTTGTCGCGGATCGCCGAGATGAGCAATCCTTTCGCATCATACGGCGTCGACGGGATGACGACTTTCAAGCCCGGCTGTTGGGCGACGAGTCCTTCTAAGCTGTCTGAGTGCAATTCTGGCGTATGGACGCCGCCCCCAAACGGCGAACGAATCGTAATCGGAACATGGTAGCGGCCGCCAGTGCGGTAGCGGATGCGCGCCATTTGTCCGCAAATCGCATCCATCGCCTCATAGACGAACCCGAAAAACTGAATTTCCGGCACCGGGCGAAACCCTTGCAAAGCCAAGCCGATCGCCAAACCGCCAATCCCCGATTCGGCCAGCGGCGTATCAAACACACGTTCTTCGCCAAACTCAGCTTGCAGCCCTTCGGTCACCCGGAATACGCCGCCGTTGACCCCAACGTCTTCGCCAAACACCAGCACGTTCGGATCGTTTCTCATCTCGATGCGCAGCGCATCGGTGATCGCTTGAACCATTGTCATTTGCGCCATGGCTTACTTCGACTCCTTCTCTTTATAAATTTCATACTGCTCTTTTAAGTTCGCCGGCAGCTCTTCGAACATGATGCTGATTAAGTCGGTCACTTTTTGTTTCGGCGTTTCGTCCGCTTTTTTGATCGCTTCCTTGATGTCCTCTTTCGCCTGCTCGATGACGCGGTTTTCTTCCTCTTCGCTCCATAAACCTTTCGCTTCTAAAAACTTGCGGAAGCGGACAAGCGGGTCTTTTTTCGCCCATTCGTTTTCGAGTTCTTTCGAACGATAGCGCGTCGGATCGTCGCCGGACATCGTGTGCGGACCGTAGCGGAAGCAAAGCGTTTCGATGAGCGTCGGCCCTTCGCCGTTAATGGCGCGTTCGCGGGCTGCTTTCACCGCGGCGTAGACCGCAAGCGGATCCATGCCGTCGACTTGAATGCCCGGAATGCCGGCAGCGACCGCTTTTTGCGCCAATGTTTTGGCGACCGTTTGCTTCTCCACTGGCGTCGAGATGGCAAAGCGGTTGTTTTGCACAACAAAGATGGCCGGTGCCTTAAACGCCCCCGCGAAGTTGATCCCTTCATAAAAGTCGCCTTGCGATGTGCCCCCATCGCCGGTATATGTAATGGCCACCGCCTTTTTGCCCCGCATTTTCAAACCGAGCGCCACGCCGGCCGCTTGAATGTATTGAGCCCCGATAATAATTTGCGGCGGCAAGACGTTGACGCCTTCAGGAATTTGATTGCCATGAAAGTGGCCGCGCGAGAACAAAAACGCTTGATAAAGCGGAAGCCCGTGCCAAATGATTTGCGGAACGTCGCGATATCCCGGCAAAATGAAATCTTCTTTCTCAAGCGCAAAATGGCTGGCGATTTGGCTCGCTTCTTGCCCGGCGGTCGGCGCGTAAAACCCGAGTCGGCCTTGGCGGTTCAACGAAATGGAGCGCTGGTCGAGGATGCGCGTATACACCATGCGGCGCATCAGCTCTTTCAGCTGCTCATCGCTTAACTCCGGCATCGCCTCTTCGTTGACGATTTCGCCTTCTTCATTCAAAATTTGAAACGTCGGAAACTGCTCGGCTACTTTCTCGAGCTGCTCCGCAAATCGAAACTGGGAGGTTTTCACACCCATGTCATCCACCTCTGCCTTTCATGAGAAATTTTAGAAATGAGAATACATTCACCCATATACTATTAATGTACCCAAAATGAAAGAGAAATAAAAAACGGCCGCCATCCGGCGCCAACGCAAGCAACAAAGGCGCCGAAATCTGTTTCACTATTTTTCAAGATTGAATTAGTACAATACGCATTTGCAAGTTTTAGTTTACACGTTCTTGGATCAACCGTCAACGACTTTGATTTCTCATGTTTTTTCGCTTTATCTTTTGGGTGAAATTGGAATTGGCAATATTCCGCCCACAAACTGTTATATTACATCCCTCACCATCTGTATGAGTCCTGTATTATATTTTCACAAAATACAAAACACACAGTGGCTTGACAAGATAATGAAAACGTTTTCTCGAATTTGTCTTATTGTTTTCCTTATACTCGAATAATATATTCGTGCGGTTGCGTTTTTATTTACGATCGATGCTCATTTTGTTAGACTAAACGATAGACAGCGATGCCAAACGTAGGGAGTGAACGAAGCGAATGATCACGATGAAGGACATCATCAAAGAGGGGCATCCGACATTGCGGAAAATCGCCGAACCCGTTCCGTTGCCGCCTTCAGAGGAAGATAAGCGCATTTTGCAAAGCTTGCTTGACTACGTGAAAATGAGCCAAGACCCGGAGCTGGCAGCGAAATACGGCCTGCGGCCCGGCATTGGCCTTGCCGCCCCGCAAATCAACGTCTCAAAGCGGATGATCGCCGTCCATGTCACCGATGAAAACGGGACGCTGTACAGCTACGCCTTGTTCAATCCGAAAATCGTCAGCCATTCCGTCCAGCAATGTTACTTGACGACCGGGGAAGGCTGCCTGTCGGTCGACCGCGACGTGCCGGGGTATGTGCCGCGCTATGCCCGCATCACGGTCACTGGGACGACGATCGACGGCGAAGAAGTCACACTGCGCTTAAAAGGGTTGCCGGCCATCGTCTTCCAACATGAAATCGATCATTTAAACGGCATTATGTTCTATGACCGCATCAACCCCGATGACCCGTTTCAAGTGCCGGACGGAGCGATTCCAATCGGGCGCTAAAAAGCCCGCTGTCAATGGCGAGCGGCCTCGCCGAAAAGGCCAAGGCCGCTTTTTATCGGATGAGCTGCAGCTGTTTCAATCCGTACCAAATGCCTTCCTTATCGACCGGCTTCGTAACGAAGTCGGCGACCCTTTTCACTTCCTCATGGGCGTTGCCCATCGCCACCCCGGTTCCGACAAACGACAGCATTTCAATATCATTCAATCCATCGCCGAACGCGTACACATCCTTCTTATCGATCCCGAGCTTTTCGATCATCATGCGGATGCCTTCCGCCTTCGAGCCCCCTGCCGGCAGCACATCCGTCGAGACGTCGTGCCAACGGACGAAGCGAAATTCGGGATAGTTGCGCACATACGGTTCTTCTTCCTCGGCGCGGCAAAACAGAAGCGCTTGGTAAATGTCTTTGTTCTCATAATAAAGAGGGTCGACAGGCGGGTGGGCGAATTTTAGGCTCGCCATGCTGACGTGGATGTGCGGATGGTCGCTGATGCTCGCTCTCATTTTCTCCGCATCCATAAAGACGAGCGGATGGCCGTTTTTGTGGGCTTCCTCCGTCAGCGCCCTGATTTTCTCGCGCCGGAGCGGCTGCTTGTATAGCACATTCCCTTCAAAAACGACGTATTGGCCGTTGAAACTGACGAACGAATCGATGCCAAGCTGTTTGCGCACATGCTCAAACATAAACGGAGCGCGTCCGGTGGCGATGGCGACATAAACGCCCGACTGCTTCAGGCGGCGAACCGCTTCGATCGTTGACAACGGCAGCTGCTTTTGCTCATCAAGAAGCGTGCCGTCGATGTCGAAAAAGACGATTTTTCTGCCCACGTTCACTTCCCCTTGTAAAAAAATTGTTCATTGTTTACCGTACTGAAAAACGCCCGGAATGTCAACCAAGAGGCACGATCTGTCCCATTTTTACCCATGAAAAACAAACCTCCGCCTACATATCATATAGAATAGAACATTTACTTTCACCGCAAAATGAGTACAATAAAAGGTAAGGAGTGATGAAACATGTTGAAAAAGCTGAAAAAAAAGCTGCTTCAACAGTGGAAAGACCTGCTCCGGAAAAAATTGATCGCCTGACCGTTACAACAACAGCCCTTCCATTCGAAGGGCTTCTTTCCCACTTTGGCGAATAAAGCGGGCAACATTCATCAAAGATGATGCATATCGTCGGCACATCTCACGCCTGTTTTTTGCTTTTGGCAACAAAATACATGAAAAGAACGTTACATTCTTATATAATAGATAGAGCAACCATTGTACGATAAGGAGAGATTTCACGATGATTTTCAAAGTGTTTTACCAAGAAAACGCAGACGAGGCGCCCGTGAGAGAAAAAACGAAAACACTCTACATCGAAGCAGAATCAGAGCGGGATGTACGCCGAAAACTCGAAGGCCGTCCGATCAATATTGAGTATATTCAGCCGTTAGAGGGAGCGCATCTAGAATACGAAAAGAAAAGCCCGAACTTTCAAGTATTGGAGATTTCATCATGAAGCTGTTGACAGACCAGCAAGTTGGCGTTTTTGCCCTCGGCGGACTGGGTGAAATCGGAAAAAATACATACGGCGTACAATTCCAAGACGAAATCATTGTCATTGACGCAGGCATTAAGTTTCCGGAAGATGAGCTGCTTGGGATCGACTATGTCATTCCAGACTACTCCTATTTAGTGAAGCACGCGGACAAAGTGAAAGGACTGTTCATCACCCACGGGCACGAAGACCATATCGGCGGCATTCCGTATTTGCTCCGGCAGGTGAACATCCCGATTTACGGCGGCAAATTAGCGCTTGGGCTGATTCGCAATAAGCTTGAGGAACATGGATTGTTGCGCCAAGCGAAACTCATTGAGATTCGCGAAGACGATGTCATCCGCTTCCAAAAAACGGCCGTCACCTTTTTCCGGACGACACACAGCATTCCGGACAGCTACGGTATTGTTGTGAAAACGCCAGTCGGGCAAATCGTTCACACTGGGGATTTTAAATTCGACTTTACGCCGGTCGGCGAGCCGGCCAATTTGACAAAAATGGCCGAAATTGGGAAAGAGGGAGTTCTTTGCCTGCTGTCGGACAGCACGAACAGCGAGATCCCGCATTTTACGATGTCGGAGCGGCGCGTCGGTGAAAGCATTCACGACATTTTCCGCAAGGTGGAAGGACGCATCATTTTCGCCACATTTGCATCCAACATCCACCGTCTCCAACAGGTGACGGAAGCAGCCGTCGCCAACAACCGAAAAATCGCTGTCTTCGGTCGAAGCATGGAAGCGGCGATTGAGATCGGACAAGACCTCGGCTATATCAAATGTCCGAAAGGCACGTTCGTCGACGCGAACGAAATCAACCGCCTGCCGGCCAACCGGGTGACGATTTTATGCACCGGCAGCCAAGGGGAGCCGATGGCCGCCTTGTCGCGCATCGCCAACGGCACGCACCGGCAAATTCAAATCATCCCGGGCGACACGGTCGTCTTTTCCTCATCGCCGATTCCGGGCAACACGGTGAGCGTCAACCGGACAATCAACATGCTGTACCGCGCCGGTGCAGAAGTCATCCATGGCCCGCTCAACGACATCCATACGTCCGGCCACGGTGGGCAGGAAGAACAAAAATTGATGATCCGGCTGATGAAGCCGAAATATTTCATGCCGATCCACGGCGAATACCGCATGCAAAAAATGCACGCCAAGCTCGCCATCGACTGCGGCGTGCCGGAGGAAAACTGCTTTATTATGGACAACGGCGAAGTGCTTGGCATCAGCGACAAAGAAGCGCGCATCGTCGGCAAGATCCCGTCCGGCTCCGTCTACATCGACGGCAGCGGTGTCGGCGACATCGGCAACATCGTCTTGCGCGACCGCCGCATTTTGTCTGAGGAAGGGCTCGTGATTGTCGTCGTCAGCATCAACATGAAAGAGTTCAAAATCGCCGCCGGCCCGGACATTATTTCTCGCGGCTTCGTCTATATGCGTGAGTCAGGTGACTTAATCAGCGAAGCGCAAGTGTTGATCTCCAAGCATCTCGAAAAAGTGCTGGAACGGAAAACGAACCAATGGTCGGAGATCAAAAACGAAATTACGGAAACGCTCGCTCCGTTCTTGTACGAGCGGACGAAACGGCGGCCAATGATTTTGCCGATCATCATGGAAATCTAAAGAAAAAAGGGCGTCCTTGCAAAAGGATGCCCTTTTTCCGTCATCATCATGCACAGGCCGCCTGCCAGCCGTCAACCGACCACTTTTTCCTCAAACCGGTCAATGTCGCTGTCAGCGCCGATGACGACCAACACGTCGCCTTTGCGGATGATTTCCGAAGCGAGCGGGGAGACGATGACGCTTGCTCCACGCTTGATGGCGACGATGTTGATGCCATAGCGGGCGCGGATGTCAAGCTCCAAAAGCGAATGGCCGTCAAGCCGCTCGCTTGCCACGATTTCGACAATGCTGTATTTGTCCGACAGCTCCAGATAATCTAGGACGTTGTTGGAAATCAAATTGTGAGCGATCCGCTCGCCCATGTCGCGCTCTGGATGCACGATTTGATCAGCGCCGATTTTTTTCAGCACTTTCTCATGGTAATCGTTCGTTGCCTTGACCGTAATATGGTTGACGCCGAGCTCTTTTAAAATCAGGGTCGTCAAAATGCTCGCCTGGATGTTGTCGCCGATCGCGACAATGACATGGTCGAAGTTGCGGATGCCTAAACTTTTCAGCACGTTTTCATCGGTCGTGTCGCCGACGACGGCGTGCGAAGCGATCGACGCAAATTCGTTTACCCGGTCTTCATCAATATCAATGGCCAATACTTCCATCCCTTGTTCGCTCAGCGTCCGGCAGATGCTGCCGCCAAAGCGCCCGAGGCCGATGACGGCAAACTGTTTCTTTTTCATTGACACTCCTCCATCGTTGATCAAGCATTGTTTCTTCCCCTTATTTTAGCAAAAAAGAAAAAGGAACGAAAACGTTCTTCGTTCCTTTTCCACCATTCCTTTACGCTATGCGATTTCGCCATTTCGCCAAAAACGGGCTGCCAGCGCACACAGTCCGAACGTTCGTCATCAGCGAAGTTTTTCTTCGACTTTTTGGCAAATCTCTTCTGCGGTGAGCCCGCTCGCTTCAATGACCGGACCGGACGTCACGATGTTGTGAATGCCGGCGATATTGGCGTCCAGGCCGGTAATGACGCAGCAGTCGCAGCCTCTTGCGTCTTGCTCCCCTCGGAGCGGCACAACGTCATATCCTCGCTCTTTCAACGCTTCCTGTACATCCGTCAACGATGGCTCAACACCAATTTTCGCCATCACAATCCACCTCCCCACACTCATTAATGTGTGTTGCTAGAGGCGGAACTATACTTCATTCTGCGTTTCCTTTCCATGAAAAATAGTCGATTAAAAACGCGATGGCGCGGTCGATCGCTTCCTCGTTCGGAACCAGTTTTGCATGGTGCAGCCCATATGGCGAATCAACACCGAGCCAAAACATAAATCCAGGAATTTCCGCCAACATATAGCCGAAATCTTCGCCAGTCATCGCTTCTTTGCAACGGATCACATTCACGCCGCCGTGCGCCTTGGCAAACTTCATAAATTCCGCTGTCAGATCCGGATCATTGTACACTTCATGGTACATGGCACCGTAATCGATGGATGTTTCACATTCGTACGCGACTTCAATGCCATGCACGATCGCTTCAATCCGCCGCTTCACCTTCTGCATCGCTGCAGTCGACAGCGTCCGAATCGTTCCTTCGAGCCGGGCGTGCTCCGCAATGACGTTTTGCACCGTCCCGCCGGCAATTTTCCCGATCGTAATGACCGCGCTGTCAAGCGGATCGACGTTGCGGGCGACGATCGACTGCAGCTGCGTCACCAATGCGCAGGCGGCGACGACCATGTCATTCGCTAAATGCGGAAACGCCGCGTGGCCACCTCTTCCCTTCAAATCAATAAACAGCTCCGACGTATTGGCAAACAGCAACCCTTCTTTCGTTGCAATCGTACCGACTGGATATTCCGGCGCAATATGCAAGGCGACGATCATATCCGGCTTCCATTCCCGCATGATGTCGCTTTCTAACATTGGCTTTGCTCCGCCCGGTCCTTCCTCGGCCGGCTGGAACACAAACAGCAAATCATCTTCCAATGGATGATGAGCAAAATGGGTGAGCACGCCAAGAGCGATGCTCATATGCACATCGTGGCCGCACGCGTGCATGTGCCCTTCATGTTTCGACCGATACGGCAAGCCGGTCTCCTCGCGAATCGGCAGCCCGTCCATATCGGCGCGGTAGCCGATCGTTTTGCGCGGCGATGTTCCGTTGACTTTGACGAAAATCCCGGTTTTCCACGTCCGGACTTGAAGCCGCTCTTGCGGCAGGGACTGGATATAGCGAAGCAAATATTGCTGCGTCTTAAACTCCTGAAACCCAAGCTCCGGAATTTGATGCAAGTCGCGGCGAATGGCGACAAATGGGCTGATCGCAGACATCGTCTCTCCTCCATGGGTAAAAAAGCTGTCCTCGTGTGAAGGGACAGCTTTTATGATGATTATAATTGGCGAAGCTCCTGCTTAATCTCCGTTTTCGCCCGCGTTTGCTCGTCGATCTGCTTAATGACGCGCGCCGGCACGCCGGCCACGACCGTATACGGCGGCACGTCTTCGACAACAACGGCGCCGGCAGCCACAACCGCTCCTTTGCCGACCGTGACGCCTTCCAAAATAACGGCATTCGCTCCGACGAGCACATCGTCTTCAATGACGACCGGCTTGGCTGATGGCGGCTCGATCACGCCTGCCAACACCGCGCCGGCGCCGATATGGCAGTTTTTCCCGACCGTCGCCCGGCCGCCGAGCACCGCGTTCATGTCGATCATCGTTCCTTCGCCGACGACGGCGCCGATATTGATGACCGCTCCCATCATAATGACGGCGTTGTCGCCGATTTCGACATGGTCGCGGATGATAGCGCCCGGCTCAATGCGCGCCTTGATGCCTTTCAAATCCAAAAGCGGAATGGCCGAGTTGCGGCGGTCGTTCTCGACGACATAGTCCTCGATTTTGTCTTGATTCGCTTCGATTGCCGCTTGAATGTCTTGCCATTCGCCAAACACGACGCCGACGTTGCCGGTAATAAACGTTTTCGCGCTTGAGCCGAAATCGATGCCTTCGAGATCCCCTTTTATGTATACTTTGACTGGTGTCGATTTTTTGCTGTTTTGAATAAAGGAAATGATTTCATTGGCGTCCATCATCTTCATGGGCGATATCCTCCTTTACACCTGTATTCTTTTTTACTTTAGCAAAACAGAGATCATTGTGACAAGCACAAATTCATCGAGCAAAATGCTGTAAATATCTTCTCGAAGGCTTGTACTTGCGGAAGTTGCCACGCAGCTTCCGAACTGATCAGCCAAAGCCAGCTGCTCTTGTTATTGCACACGATTACCTTTCTGCTCATTGTTCAGCCTCTTTTCGGCCTAGCTTCCGGCCGCCATTAGGCCTGTGCAGCTGTTTATTCAGTTGCTTCAGTACTTCCCGTCGAGTGAAAATGCCTGCAAAATAGCCGTCGTCATTTTCCACACACACGAACGGATGGTTGACAATAAGCCCCACTGCCTTCATCAGGCTGTCGTCAAGCCGCAGGCGCGGAATGTTTCGGTTCATCACTTCTTCGACCTTCATCGTCTCGAGACGTTCAAATTCGATGCGCTCCAATCCTAAAATTGCATCCATCATCATCGTCATGCTGATGAGCCCGTGAAGCTTATAAGATGTGTCCAATACCGGAATCGCCGAATAGCCGGTTTTCGTCAGGACGAGCAGCGCATGATCCAAATAATTTCCCGGCTGCACATGCGCCACTTTATCCGCCGGAATCAGAAATGGCTTGACAGTCATTTGCATGAATTCATTGTGTTCCCATGTCATGCCGATGTTCCGCCTTTCTTCTGCATCTTCTCCTCTCCACACTGTTATCATACCATAAAAAAGACTATCGCTTCCTGCGATAGCGATAGTGCACAACAATTTTTATCCTTCCTCTTCCTCTGTCAACAGGCGGTCGTATAAACGCAACAGCTGCCGGTACCGGTGTTCATCGACCTCCTTGTCTCCGTTTTCGATATCCGCCAGCTCGGAGCGGATGAGCTCGAGTGCATATTGCTGGCTGAACAAAACGTCAAGCAATAACGCCGCTTCCTCGCCCGACAGCCTTGTCGGCAGCCGCTTCGTCATCTCCATTCCCCCTTTGCCTCTTCCGCTTCCATATATATTCGCCGGCAAAGGAAAAAAGTCATGGAAAAAACCGTCATTTCCAAGCGACCAAAAAACGGTTTTCTCTCCTTAAAGCAGACAGATGCGTGATATTTTGTGCATGGCGGCCATCAAAAAAGGTGTCCCGCCTTGTTGGGACACCTTCCGTTCAATAATATCGAAGCGCCAAATAACCGATGGCAAACACAGCAAGCAAGACGGCGAGCACATACGCAAGCAATATCGGGTTGCGCAAATAGGCATGCTCCTCGACCGTTTTCGGGATCGGCCCGTCAAGCTCTCCTTGCCAGCGCTGCTGGCGGCCGAGACGGACCGTATAGATAAATCCAATCACCGCAATCAATACAGAAAGGACAGATAATACGAAAGTCAGCTGTGCCATACGTTTCACCTCATGCTTACTTTGCCGCAATGAGGCGATTTTATGCAGTCAATAATGGGCGTCATGCTCAAACAAATAGCTGTACGACAAGTCAATAAACAAGTAATGGCGCTCATCGATCGGATACGAATACGTCCGGATCGTTTCCCCTGTTTCAATATCCGTGTATAAATCGGACAAAATCCCTCTTCGGCGCGAGCGCATGCGAATAATGTTTTCCAAAAAATATGGGCGCCAGCTCCAGTTTTTCATATAATATTGCGGCTGAAGCTCCCACCGGCCGCCGCGCTTGAACATATTGCCCGACTGCTGGAAGCCGTCCTCATCACAAACATAAATGCGGAAGCAAACATCGTCGAGCTCGCCGGCCAACAGGGAAATGAGCTCGTTAAAATCGGCGGCTTTTTTGTATTTGCCAAGCAGCGCGCTGATCCGCTGCTGAAACTGCTCAGCAATTTGATACAGCGTTTCAAGCTTTTTCTTTTCCTGCTGGATGAAGCGATGGCACTCTTGGCGGAGCAAGTCTTTCAACAAATCGCGCGGCACAACCTCAGGCGCCGGCTTGGCCAAATAATACCCTTGATAATAGCGGCCGCCATGCCGCCAAGCATACTGAAGCTGAAATGACGTTTCGATGTCCTCATACAGGAGCGTCGCTCCGATTTTGCGCGCCAACAGCGAAATCGAGTGAACGATTTCCTGGTATGCTTGATGAACGGACGTTTTCCGCAATTCACGCAAATCGATTTTTAAAATGTCAGGCGACAAGACGCCGATTCGCTCAAGATGAATGCTATGTTCGGCGATGTTGTCGACCGCCACTTTAACGCCGTATGTACGAAGATACGTCAATAAATGGCTGAGCTGATCGACGTCTCCCTTGAAATGCTGCTCGTTGATTTCCAAAACGATGCGGCTTAGCGCCAACCCTTTCGCTTCGTAGGTGAGAAGCAGCTGCAAAAACGACTCGCCGCGGTCAAGCATCAGCAAGTTGGCATCACGGTTTAAAAAAATGAGCAACGTTTGATCATCAAGCGACAGAAAATAGTCGAGCGCCTTTTTCGTAACCACATCATCCACTTCGATGCGAAATTCTTCTGGAATGGTTTCATCGTGAAAAAACGGCCCAAGGCTGACCGGCCCTGTTTCCGTTTGAAACCGACCGAGCACTTCATAGCCGACGACCCCATGCTCATCGGCGCTGAAAATCGGTTGATAGTGCGGAATCACTTGCGGCAAGTTGGCCATAACGTCTAATGCATCCATCGTGCCCACCTCATTCCCATCGACCATCTTTGCCTTTATTATAGCATAATTGCCCAATCGTTCCTGACGTAAAAAAAGCGGCTCCCCTGACAGCAGGGAATCCGCTTGTGACAAAAGCCGTTACGTGCAATGAGCCGGTTGCCCGCGATAAATGAAGAAATACCGCCTGCAATCCCTTTTGGGTGAGGACCATCTTTCTTTACGGCAAATTTGAGTGAACTACCCACCACCTACGCTTCGCTTAGAGATGGGGGCTTCAAGCGACTTGTGTGTGTTCGCCGAACGGTAAGCCACACACAAGAACCCTTTACGCTTCCCTTCGTTCCGAAGGTGTCCGTTCTAGCCATATTCTATCCTATTCGTTGGCTAACGCCAACCGAATTCATCTCCCACTTTCACTTCGTTTCAAAGTGGGAGACTTCTTTCGGAAAGATGTTAAAACGGCCGCCGGTTCAGCCATTGGCCGCCGTCGACTGTGATGCAAGCGCCGTTAATGTAAGCGGCTTCATCCGAAAGCAAAAACGAGGCGACCGCCGCGATTTCTTCCGGCGTCCCGAGCCGCCCGAGCGGCACGCTTTCCAACGTCATCCGCTCCGCTTCCTCTGATTCCCAAAGCCGCTCCGCCCCGCCGGTCCGTTCGATCGGTCCGGGAGCGATCGCATTGACGCGGAAGCCGTACTTTTTCCCCCATTCCACAGCAAGCGTGCGCGTCATTGCCAGCACTCCAGCCTTGGCGCTCGCTGAATGAATGACCCCGGCGCCGGCATGCCAGGCATATGTCGCAACGATGTTGATAATGTTCCCTTTCAAGCCGAGCTGAATCCAGTAGTTGCCGACTTCCCGGCTGCAGTAAAACGTGCCGTTTAACACAATGTTAATGACGCTGTTCCAGCCGTTGATCGACAACTTTTCCGCCGGGCAAATGAAATTGCCCGCCGCATTGTTGATGAGGGCATCGATGCGGCCGAATTCCGCATCAGTCCGCTCCACCATGTGCGCCACTTGTTCCGGGTTGCGCACATCCATCGGGATCGTAAGCACTTTCCCTCCATCCGGCGCGGCGATTTCCCGCTTGGCCTCTTCGAGCGCCTCGGCCCGCCTTCCCGTAATGACGACGTTGGCCCCCTCAGAAACAAACCGCTTCGCCATATATTTCCCCATTCCGCTCGACCCGCCGGTCACAATGATCACTTTTCCGTTCATCCATTTCTCCTCCTAATGACTGATTACTCATTCATTTCTATCATATCATAAAATAGCGGAATATTCGAACATTATTGTTCCCCTATTGTCCTTCTCTCCCCCTTTTCGTTATAATAAAGCTACTTGTGAAAGGACGGCGAAACGATGCACCATATCGAAACAACCAAACTAAGCCGGCGCGCCTTTTTGAAAAAGCTGGCGCG
Organism: Geobacillus zalihae NBRC 101842; assembly: GCF_001544135.1. Classification (GTDB taxonomy): domain Bacteria; phylum Bacillota; class Bacilli; order Bacillales; family Anoxybacillaceae; genus Geobacillus; species Geobacillus zalihae. Next base: position 43,798 of record NZ_BCPV01000027.1, read on the forward strand.
CACAAGTTTCAGCGCAGCGCTGGCGATGGCAGCCGCCTCTGGCTACGCCCGCTGGATTGAGCCAGCCGAGCTGACCGTGACGCACCATGCACTGTCGCATCCGCTGATCCCAAAGTCGTTTGCCGGCGTCAAGCTGCTGCAGTTCAGTGATCTCCATCTCGGCCATTATTACGGCTTGGAACGCTTTTACCGCATCATGGGCCGCATCAACGAACTCGGGCCCGATCTCGTCGTATTCACAGGCGATCTGCTCCATGAGGCGAACCGGTATCCGCACGTCGACGCGGTCGCTGAGGCGTTGGCCGGCGTCCGCGCTCCTCTTGGGAAATTTTGTATTTACGGAAACCATGATCACGGCGGCTATGGAACAGATATTTACCGTCGATTGATGGAACGAGCCGGGTTCCGCGTTCTCGTCAATGAGCATGCACTCGTCCGGCGCGGCCACGGGGCGATCGCGATCGCCGGCAGCGACGATATGATGCTCGGACGCCCGGACTGGTCGAAAATGACGAACGGCATTCCGCGGGCGACATATACGATCGCCCTCGTTCATGAGCCGGACGGTGCCATTGAGGCTCGCCGCTTCCCTATTCACGTTCAACTGTCTGGCCATAGCCACGGCGGGCAAATTCAGTTGCCGTTTATCGGGCCGCTTATCACGCCGCCGTTGTCTGAGCGGTATTATGAAGGGTTTTACCACGTCGGCGGACTCTTGTTGTACGTCAACCGCGGCCTTGGCACGACGCGGGTGCCGCTTCGCTTCTTCGCTCCGCCGGAGTTGACCGTTTTTTCGCTTACCCCCGGCTAGAAGTAGGACAAACCGGCCAACAACGCTGCTTCCTATGTTATAATAGAAAGAAAAAAGGAGACATGCCGATGAAACCGTTGCAATTGACGGTCGACAATATTGCCAAAGCGATTTTTACCGTCAACCGCCATGCGAAAACCGCGTTGAATCCTGCATTCCTTTATCTTCTAAAGAAAAAGGCGATTGAAAAGCTGCTCGAGGAGGGGAAGGCGAAAAAAGTGGGCCTCCATTTTTCCCGCAATCCGAAATACAGCCAACAACAATCCGACGTGCTTGTCGCCGTCGGCGACTACTACTTCCACATCCCACCGACAAAACAAGATTTCGCCGCCCTTCCGCACCTTGGCGCTCTCAACGATTCATACCGCAACCCTCCAGCTCGGATGCCGCTGTCAGAGGCAAAAGCCATTCTCATGGCCTACACCGGATTAAAAGAAAAGCCGGAACAAAAGCCGAAACGGCTGACAAAACCCGTATTTAAACGACTCGGCGACCGCTATTAAGCGGACGCCTGTTTTTTCAACAAGGGGGGCATCTTAGCACCGAGCCGGCAGCAGAAACATCGATCTCTCTTTTGTTTCACCCTGTTTTTTCACCAATCCTAAAAATACCCGAACTCCAAAATGTGTAAAGTGGCAGCGCTCAATATAGGGACATGTTCATCCTTCTGCTGATGACGAATTTTTTTGTGGCTCTTCACCAAAAGTTGTACTTGATTTTTTCTGAACATACCCTATTTACGCTTGTGAGGGAAAATCAACAAATCAGTGATTTTTGCACATCTTTGTGCAGGAAACCGTATTGCTTGTCAAGTACATGTTGTGGTGAAGAGCCAATATCCGTAAGGCTTCTCCGTTTGAGGAAAAACAGGATTGAGCCGCCTTCCCTGTTCAATCACCAGTCCTCTAAAGGAGCACAAATGCTGCTTGAGCCTCTCCGCTTCAAGCGGCATGCCGATTTCCGCCATCGCCTTGAGCGCGCGAACGCGAAGCTCCAACTCATCGGATGCCAACAGCTCCAGCAAAAACGACCGCTCCTCGCGCCGGCGGATGCCGATCATATCCACGAACGCGCATTTCCCCGCCCGCGTCAGCTCATCAAATCGCTGTTCCACCTGTCGAAGCAGCCGCTCGCTCATATGGCCAAAAATAACTCGGTACGCAAACTCGGTCAATTCATATTTCGGCTCAAGCACGTAGGCCACCACTGAGCTATAGTCAAATCGGGCGAAAATCGTCAACAGTTTTGCTTCTTCTCCTCTCGTCACCCGGTCGGAGAGGTACAACCGCTCCATCTCCGGCAGCATCGCCTTCATCTGCAAATCCTCGATCAGAAACAGTGCGTTCATCCGCTCGCTCCAATCCCGGCTTGACAACCGGCGGCGCAGCCATCCTTGAAAATGCTTTTCCGCCAATGTTCGGATTCTCTCCTGCACCTTTTCTCCTTTCAAGAGCGAAGCGAAATGGTCAAGAAGCTCCATCATCGCCTCACGCTCAAGCGGCGAAGACGGCAACGGCAGCTCTTCCTCTTCGCCGAGCACATAACGAAACAGCGGAAGATGGAACCGCTTCTTCAAAACCCTGATCTCTGCCTGGCGTCTATTTTCCCTCCATTTTCGCACCACCAAATAGAGAAAGAGGTTTACTAACAGTGCAAGGAAAACAATCGTTGCGGCTAAGGCAGAAAAAAGCGCCATCACTCCTCCAACTCCTTCAACAGCCGGCGCAGCCGCGCCTCAAGCTCAAGCCATTTAAACGGCTTTGTCACATACTCGTCCGCTCCTCGGTTCAGCGCATGGGCAATATCCCGCTCATCTTGGCGCGACGTCAGCATCATCACCTTGTATGGCTTTCGCTCTTGACGGAGGCGGTTCAGCACTTCAAGGCCGTCCATTTTTGGCATCACCCGATCCAAAATGACGACAGATTGCCGCCCGCTTTGATAAAACGGAGATTCGAGAAACGAAAGGCCGTCGCCAAACTCGTAAATGTCTGCTTTCCTCCCCTGTTCATTGACGAGCTTGCGGACAAGATCAGCAATCATCATCCGCACGAGTTCATCGTCGTCTACGATGGCAATCGCCCATCGCCACCGATCCGTTGATGCTTGGCTTGGGGCCTCATCCGAAAAACCGCTTTTCTCACGCGCCGCCTCTTCGATCCGATTGCCGCCGCCTCGTTTCGCCGCATACAGCGCCTTGTCGGCCAGACGCAGCCAATAGTCAAGCGGCCGATCCGGTTCATCGCACTCAACCAGGCCGGCGGAAAACGTACATGATAGGAGTGCGCCATCCGCTTCGACTTTTTCGGCGGCGAACTGGCGTTGCAGCCGCTCAAGCACTGCACGAGCCTCGCTTTTGGACGTTTTGGCCAGCCAAACGACAAACTCTTCGCCCCCCAAGCGAACGACCGTATCCACTCCACGTGTATGTTGGCGCAAAAAGGCAGCCAGCTTTTGCAATACCGCATCGCCTGCAAGGTGGCCGAAACGGTCATTGACTTGTTTGAAATGGTCCAAATCAAGCAACGCCAAACAGCTTGGCGCTCCGTAACGCTCGAGGTCGCTCCGAAGGCGGGCGTATACCCGCGGCAAATACTTCCGGTTGTACACACCTGTCAATTCGTCAATGAGCACAAGGTCATCGATTTTTCGTTTTTTTTCAATGAGCCGGCGAACGCGAACGAACAGCTCATCTGCCGCTGGGGTGGTGATGACATCATCCGCGCCAAGCTCATAACCTTTCAACCGCCCCTCTTTGCCCTCGTCTCTCCTTACAATGACAACAGGAAGATAGGGGCGCTGTCCGGCGCGCTCAAGCAAAACCGTCAAGTCCGGATTCTCCCACTCTCCCTCCTTCACGCTGACGATGATGCAATCCGGGCTGAGACGAAACATCGACGCGGCCGCCTGCTCAAGGGAGGGAATCGTCGTGAAACGCCATGGCACGGTTTGCAGGGCGCCGCGGACGTAAGCAAAAAACAGGGGATCATTTCCACAGAGGAGAATCGCTGCTTTCGGCCCTTGGCGGTGCGAAGAGGGAATGGCGGCAGAAGCCGCTTCCCCGGCTTCATAGAAGCAGCGAAGGAGAGAAACCATCTCCATCAGCGCCTCCTCCGCTGTCCATTGCCGTTTTGTTTGGCCGTTCAATCGATGAATGAGCCGCTCTGCTTCAGCAGCGATGTCGCTGCGACCAATCACCGCCGCCGTCCGGCCGACAGCATTGAAAAATCGGGCCAATTCCCCACCGTCAAGCGGCGGCCCCGCCCTCCATCGTTCGTATTGTTCATGGATGCGATCCAACAACGAGGCGACAGATCGATCCATATTCCCTCTCCTTTCGATCATCGTTCCGTTTTTCCCAACCGACTGACATCCTCCTTTTTTCCTATTACTAATATAATCAATCCAAGCAAAAAAATTAAAAGAAAAGACGCGCAACAGCCAACAATTCTTTAGCCGCATAAAAAAGCCGCTGCCTTTTTGCAACGGCTTTGTTCAATACAAAAAGTCCAATAGGCGTCGGTCAGCTAAATTCGTGTCAACCGGGCAGACTTCTGCATCACGTCCGTACTGCCACACCCAGACATTCGCGCTGCAAGGCGGGGCAGCCGGCTGATAGCGCGGCGCTTTCTGCTCTTTCGTCGTTCCCGGCCTTGGTGCGGCGCTCCAAATGACCGCCTGCACCGCCACTTGGTTGTTCCGGCTGACCGCCTCGCAATAGGCAGCGGCGAAATCCCCTTTCGTCGGGTCCGCGTACAGCCCCGGCCGGTATCCGGTCGGATAGAGCGTTTCCACCCAAGCAGCGATCCAAGCGGCATCCACAGCGAAAAAGTCTTCGATGTTGGCAAACAGCAGTTTATTTTTCGGAATGCCGAGCCGCCGCGCATGGAACACCGCGTTGCGCGCCGCCACCTGACCGTTCGCATAGCCGACCGCTTCGCGGAAGGCGTTATAAATCGGCAGCACCTTCACGCCATAGTTGCGGATGCGGGCGATCTCGTCGCGTGTCAACCCTTCGGACACGTTCGGCACTTCCGACAAATAACGGCCCCAAAATTTCGGATAGCCAAGCTCCGTCCGCACGCATTGAAACAGCTGATCCGTTACGGCTTGCGCCGAGTCGACGCCCCAAATTCCTCTTGCCATCGGTTCCCCTCCTTCGCGCTTACGCTGCCGTCATGATGTAATTATGTATATGAGGGGAACAGCCCGTTTTATACGGCTACTGGCGGCGCTCTCGCTCCTCCTTCGCCCAGTCGCCTTTCAACAACTGAAACCAACCGTTGCGCTTAAACCAGACGAACATCGTCATGCCGATCACCGCCATGGCGGCCAATACAACAAAGTATCCGTACTTCCAGTGCAATTCAGGCATATAATCAAAGTTCATCCCATAAATGCCGGCAATAAAGGAGAGCGGCATGAAAATGGTCGTAATGGCTGTAAATGTCATCATAATATTGTTCATTCGATTCGAGTTGAGCGATAAATAGCTGTCGCGGATATCCGCGGTAATTTCTCGGTTTGTCTCAATCATTTCCGACAGCTTCAGCAAATGATCATAAATGTCATGAAAGTACAGCTGCCGTTCTTTCATGCGCTGCAGCCGGTCGGAGTGGATGATGCGGTACAACAAGTCGCGCATCGGCACGATCGTTCGGCGCAGCTTCGATAAATCACCGCGAATGTCAAACACTTTTTCAATAATGTCGTGAATCGGTTCATTGTTCGTATTCTCCTCTAAATCGTTCAGCACGTCTTCAATATGGTAAAGCGGTGGAAAATAATCATCCACAAGCTTGTCGATCAGCCGGTACATGACGTGAAACGGCCCCTGCTGAACATCTTCTTCATGCTTCAATCGCTCCCACACCTCGTCGACGGCATGAATCGGCGACTTATGAAACGAAACGATGAAGTTTTGCCCGACAAACAAATCGACTTCCTCAGCCTCCAGCGTCATCCCGGCAATGGCATGAAGCACAACAAACAAGTAGCGGTCATAAAAATCGAGCTTCGGCCGCTGCACATATTCGAGACAGTCTTCAATCGCCAGTGGGTGAAAACGGAAAAAGGAGGCGAGCAGCGCCGATTCCTCATCCGTCGGCTCATGAAAGTCAACCCAATACCATGAGACATCCGGGCTGTTGACAAGCGTTACGTCAACATCATACAAAATCTCAAATTCTTTTGTCACGACACACGTGCGAATCATCGCCATCACCTTTGCCTTGTTCTCCTCTTATCATAACCGAAAAACTGTTAAGCCCCAACAAAAAACGGGTATAAAAATCATGTAGAGAAAAAATTGACAAAAAATATTTATCTAAATTTTCTTTACATTAGCATCAAAAACGACGATAATATAAGAAAGGGAACTGTTTCGTTCCCATATGGGAGGGACTGAATCATGTACGAAAAACAATACCCGAATGAAGGCACCGTTTTGTTCAACCAGCCGGAAGAAAAAAGCAGCTACGGACCGATGGCCGAACAAGTGCTGAAAGAAGCGATCTTCCAGTTTCAAAGAAAAAAACTGATGGAACAAATTGATGAAGCGCTCGCGGCCGGTGACAAGCCGTTGTTTTTCAAGCTTTCCGCCCAATATAACGACCTGTTGAAAAAATACGGCGCGTAAAAGGAGCGAACGAAGTTGGAAAGTGAATCGTCGATGACCGAGTGAGCCCCATTTCCGTTTGTGGGAACCATCCGGACGGAAAGGGGCTCATTTTTGTTTTTTCGTTTTCCTCGCCAATGGTACAATAGAAACAAAAAAGAAAGGTGGACAACCGTGAAACACCTCATTCAACCACGTGTTCAAGCCATTCAGTTATCAGGCATCCGCCAATTTTTCAACCTTGTCGCCGACCGGCCGGGACTTGTTTCCTTGACGATCGGCCAGCCTGATTTCCCAACGCCCGATCATGTCAAAGCAGCCGCTCAGGAGGCGATCGCCGCCGATTTCACGACGTATACAGCGAACGCCGGCCTGCTGGAACTGCGCCAGGCGGCTTGCCAATTCGTCGCTGACAAGTACGGCCTTCGCTACACGCCGGACGAAGTCATCGCCACCGTCGGCGCCAGCCAAGCGCTTGATATCGCATTTCGCACGATTTTGGAGGAAGGGACGGAAGTGCTTCTTCCCGCACCCGTCTATCCTGGCTATGAACCGCTCATCCGCCTGTGCGGAGCGAAACCGGTGTACATCGACACAAGGCCAAACGGTTTCCGTCTCTCGGCTGAGCTCATTGCGCCTTATTTGACGGAAAAGACGCGCTGCCTCGTTCTTCCATACCCATCAAATCCAACCGGGACGGCGCTGTCAGCCGAAGAGCTTGAGAACATCGCTTCCCTTTTGAAAGGACGGCCAATTTGGATCGTTTCCGATGAAATTTACAGCGAGCTCGTTTACCACGGACGCCATCACTCGATCGCCGAGTGGCTGCCGGAGCAGACGATCGTCATCAACGGTTTAAGCAAATCGCACTCCATGACCGGTTGGCGCATCGGGTTTGTCTTCGCTCCAGCGTTCGCCGTTGAACAAATGGTGAAAGTGCACCAATACAGCGTCTCGTGCACGTCATCGATCAGCCAAAAAGCGGCGGTGGAGGCGCTGACCGCCGGCAAAAACGACGCCGAGGTGATGCGCGCCGCCTACGCCGAGCGGCTTGAGTATGCCTACAGTCGTCTCACCGCCATGGGGCTGCCGGTTGAGAAGCCGGATGGAGCCTTTTACTTGTTTCCGTCAATCGCCGCCTTTGGCATGTCTTCGTTTGATTTTGCCCTCGATGTCGTCGAAAACGCCGGCGTCGCCCTCGTTCCCGGCAGCGCCTTTTCTGAATACGGTGAAGGCCATGTCCGCCTGTCGTACGCTTATTCGCTCGATGTGCTCAAAGAAGGGCTTGACCGGCTCGAGCGGTATATCCAAACGAAGCGCCGCAGACCGTAACGGTTTTCAAAAATCGTATCGGTTTAGGCCGCCATGCCCCCATAAGAAAAAGGCTGCTGGCTCTTCACCACAACATGTACTTGACAAGCAATACGGTTTCCTGCACAAAGATGTGCAAAAATCACTGATTTGTTGATTTTCCCTCACAAGCGTAAATAGGGTATGTTCAGAAAAAATCAAGTACAACTTTTGATGAAGAGCCAGGCTGCTTTTCTTTCGACTTTTGTTCACCATTGGCTTTAGGGGAATATGCAAGAAAAGGGTGTCCCAAAAGGATCGGGACACC
>NZ_BCPV01000028.1 GCF_001544135.1 Geobacillus zalihae NBRC 101842
TTTTTTCTATCACCTCTAAACGCGGGCCGACCGATCATAGCGGACCGGAAATGCCTTGTCTGCGAATCATTAAAAAGTGCGCTGCCATTAAGCCGAGTAAAGCGGCCGGCAAGAAGAAGACGTGAATGGCAAAGAAGCGCGTCAACGTTTGCGCGCCGACAATTTCTGGGTCCCCAGCTAACAGCGTCTTAATGGCCGGGCCAATGAGTGGCGTCGCTTCCGCGATTTGCAAACCAACTTTCGTCGCAAACAGCGCTTTCATATCCCACGGCAACAAGTAGCCGGTGAAGCCAAGACCCATCATCACCATAAAGATCAATACGCCGACGATCCAGTTCATTTCGCGCGGCTTTTTATAAGCCCCTTGGAAAAAGACGCGCAGCGTATGTAAAAACATCATGACGATGACAAGGCTCGCCCCCCAGTGGTGCATGCCGCGCACAATTTGGCCGAACGCCACTTCGTTTTGCAAGTAATACACCGATTCCCACGCGTTTTTAATATCCGGGACGTAGTACATCGTCAAAAACATGCCCGACAAAATTTGAATGACCGTGACAAAAAACGTCAGCCCGCCGAAACAATAGACAAAGGCGGAAAAGTGATGGGCGGGGTTGACGTGCTCCGGAACTTCGTGATCGGCGATATCCCGCCATAAAGGCGTAATATCTAAGCGTTCATCGACCCAGTCATACAGCTTGTTTAACACGCATTACGCCTCCTTTCTTGGTTTCGCCTTGCCTAAATACAGCTTGCCGTCTTTCACTTTGTACTCGTAACGGTCAAGCGGAGCTTGCGGCGGCGTCCCCGGAACGTTCGTGCCGTCCTTCTCATAGCGCCCATAGTGGCATGGGCAGAAAAACTGGTTCGGATGCTCTTTGTCCGTGTTCCAGTCGACCGTACAGCCAAGGTGTTTGCAGATCGGCGAAAGGGCGATGATCTCCCCTTTGTCCGTTTTATACACCCATGCTGATTTTGGCTCTTCCGACTCGTACCAAGCGTCTTTCACCTTCACTTTAAAGTCGAAGCGCTTCGGTTCGGTCGTAATCTCTTTGACGTCTGCTACCGCGACCATCTCCGTCCCTGCTTCATCCTTCAAGATCGGATCGAAAGCAAAACGGAGCATCGGCATGAGCATCCCTGCTGCCATAAAGCCGCCGACCCCGGTCAGCGTGTAGTTTAAAAATTGACGTCTCGTTACACGATGTTTGTTGTCGCTCATCGTCTTCCCCCCTCTATGCAAAGTCAAGTCCGCACCGGACGATTGTATGTATAACACATACGGAAAACTAGGACATTCTAATGATAGCTCAATTGCTGGACAAGGTCAATATCGCAGGCGGCAAAACGTCGGACTTTGCCGCATCTACTCTTGCGCCCATCGACCAATGAGAAAGCGGAGCAGCTCGGCGGTCTGCTCTCTGACAAGCTCGTGCTTGTACGATTCACCCATGCTCTCGAGCGGAACAACCGGAATGAACCAAACGCGGTCAGCTTCTTCGCCCTCTTGCCACGCACGGTCGCACGTCACATAAAACAGATGCTTCATTCCTTCCCGCCTAAGCCGGTTGGTCCAATCCGCCAGCCTTTCGGTAAGCAGCGCCCGCGGCTCATCGGCAAAATACACAAACGACGGCATCAAAAACAACCGGCCCTTCAGCTGCCGCTCGACCTCGGCCGCGATGAGCCCGACAAGCTCCCCGCCGGAAGCGAGCCGCTTCGCTCCTTGGCCGAAAGCCACCGGCAAAAGCGGAAGGAGCGCCGTGTCGATGTAGTCGCGCTCTCGTTCATAGAGGGCGACGTCCTCGCCTGTCCACTTCATTCGTACTCTCCTTTTCCTTAAAGTTTCTTCCCTTCATCACCATACCATATTTTTCGGCAAAAGAAAAACCTTGCCGGCGGCAAGGTTTTTACAATTTGTTTAATTCATCGGTCAGGCGGCGGAACGCCTCTTCATCATGGCGGTCAAGCGCCTCATCGATCAGCTTCATGAGCCGCCCGCGCCGGAATTCGTAAATGGAGCGTTCCAAAAACTGCTCGGCGAGGCGCTGGTCGTTTTCGCTCACTTGCGCCTGCTTCGGCGCATACGGGTTTTCCTCAAGCACAGCGACATATTGCGGCGAGTGAAAAGAAGCGCGGAAATTCAGTTGAATGTAAATATCTTCGTCGCGGTTTAAACGGATGTCATGGAACGATTTCTCTGCATCGGTTGTCATCACATTGCCTTTGTAAAAACGGAACGGCACATCGTCGACGCAGTGAGTCGACATAATGATGCCGCGCGGGCAATATTGGGCATTCTCGACAAAATGCACCTTTTGCATGAGCTGGTCATGGCTCATCAAATAGTTTAAAATCCAGACACACTCGCGCCGCTTCAACTGATAGTGGCTTAAAAACCAACGGATAAACTCTTTTTTCTCATTGACGGATACGTGCGTCATTGTGCGCTTCCCCCTCGATCGGTTTCCAAGAAAGAGGTTGGGCCACCGCTTCTCCCCTACTCTTCGAGCTCAAGCAGCATCTCCGCCGCCTCCGTATGGGTTGGGTCGAGACGGACGATCTGTTGAAATATTTCTTTCGCCGCCGCCCGATTTCCTTCCTCGATGAGAAAATATCCGTACTCTTCGAGGAACTCGACATTGTGCTTAAAGAAATTATATGCCTCGCCGTAATGATTTAATGCATCGTCGTACATCTCAAGCCGATGTTTGGCGCGCCCAAGGTCCCATTCAAACTGCGGATCGTACTCGCCATCGGCCATCGCCTGCTCAAGAAGCGCTACGACATCCTCATAGCGCTGTTCATTTAGCCAAAGCGCCGATAAAACCGTGAGCGCCTCGATGTACCCGCCATCGATCTCAAGCGCTTTTTTCAAATGTTCCTCTGCCTCCTCCGGCTTGTTCAGCTTGAGCGCCAGCTTGCCTGCGTAAAGGCGGAGCTCTTTGTTCCATTCGTCGACGCCGATGCCCTCAAGCGCCGTCTCATAGCTTTGCACGAGCCGTCCTTCTTGTTCATACGCTTTCGCCAAATAAAGGTAAAGCGGAGTGTAGTCCGGATCGAGCTCTTTTAAAGCGCTGAGCTTATCGATGGCCGTTTGTGTATAGCCGGCCTGCAACGCGGTGAATCCGTAGGCGAACAGCGTCCGACTGTCCATTTTTTCATTGAGCGCCTCCTCATAATACGGAAGCGCCGCCTCGAATTCCCCGGAACGGCTGAGCGCCTCAGCGATCCGCTCAGTGATCAAGACGCCGGCCATCTCCTTATTCGTCTTCCGCACCTGTTCATAAAGCGGCACGCTTTTTGAGTATTCCCCGTGCGAAAAATACAACTCAGCCAACGCAAACTGCACGATCGGCTCATCTGGAGCTTTCTCGTACGCTTGACGCAGCTTCCGCTCGCTCACTTCCGCCAACCCTTGCATTTCGTACAAATCGGCGGCAAGAAGGCACGCGCGGACAAACTGCGGATCGTCTTCGTCGATCTCCGACAAAATGGCGAGCGCTTCCTCTTCGGCTTCAAGCTCCGTATACACTTCCGCCAAAAACAGGCGAATGTCGCCGTCATCCGGATAGCGGGCAGTCAGCTCCTCAAGCAGCTCCTTCGCCTCTTCCGGCATTCCCCATCCGTACAAGCAGTCGGCAAGCGCGTATTTTTCTTCATCACTTCCATATTTTTTCACTTTCGGCACGAGCGCCAACGCTTGGTCGACGTTTCCGTTTTCCACTAAGCGAATGATTTGTTCGACGCGTGTCATCGTTTCGTCAGCCCTCTCTTGCGGCAGGCGGCCATCCGCCTTTGCCATTCAAATCGTTATGTACTGTTACAATGGGAACATGAATGATGATAATCGATCATGGCCGTTTCCGCAACCAAACCGCTCGCCGTCTGGAAGGTGCGTCGTTTTTTCATCCAGAAACAGGAAATGTATCCGCTTTCAAAAAATACGGAGCCCTTCCTCTCACTGACAATATATGAACGAACAACGCAAAATATGACCGCCCGCCCGCTTGGGGCGGGAGGCCTTTTACAGCAGCGAACGGAGGTCGGCAAAAAACGCCGGATAGGAAACGGCGACCGCTTCCGAACGCTCGAGGCGGACCGTCCCTTTGGCGATGCAGGCAGCAACGGCGAGCATCATGCCGATGCGGTGGTCGCCATGGCTGTCGACAACAATCCCGTCGGCATAAAGCGGCGTTTTGCCGCGGATCATCATGCCGTCGTCGGTTGCTTCGATGTCAGCGCCGAGTTTTTTCAACTCGGTGACGACCGTATGGATCCGATTCGTCTCTTTCACCTTCAGTTCGCTCGCGTCTTTGATGACGGTCGTTCCTTCCGCCTGCGTCGCGAGCAAGGCAATGATCGGAATTTCGTCGATCAATCTTGGAATCAGATCCCCGCCGATTTCGACCGCCCGAAGCGTCGACGTGCGGACCGTAATATCACCGACCGGCTCGGTTTCCTCGTTGCGGACGTTGTCAATCGCAATATCCGCCCCCATTTGTGTAAGCACATCGATGATGCCGGTCCGCGTTGGATTTAAGCCGACGTTTTTCAGCGTAATTTCGCTGTTTGGCACAATGGCGCCGGCGACAAGGAAAAAGGCGGCTGACGAAATATCGCCGGGAACGTAAATGTGCGTCCCGCGCAAGCGTTGCGGACCGGCCACCGAGACGGTCAAGCCATCCACATTCACTTCACCGCCAAACAACCGAACCATCCGCTCGGTATGGTCGCGCGAGCGGTGCGGCTCGGTGACCGACGTTACGCCGTCGGTGAACAAGCCCGCAAGCAAAACGGCTGATTTCACTTGCGCGCTCGCCACCGGCGAAGTGTAGCGAAGCGGGCGAAGCGCACCGCCGCGGATGGAAAGCGGCGTATAATTGCCGCCCTCACGCCCGTCAATACGCGCTCCCATTTCGCGAAGCGGCTTCGTCACCCGCCCCATCGGTCGCTTGGCGATCGATTCATCGCCGACAAGGCAGGCGTGAAACGGCTGGCCGGCCAAAATGCCCAAAAGCAGGCGCGCCGTCGTTCCCGAGTTGCCGACATCAAGCACCGCGGCCGGCTCGCGCAGCCCGCCGGGGCCGGCTCCTTCGACAACGACTGTCGTCCCGTCCTGGCGAATGTCAACGCCGAGTTTCCGGAAACAGTCGATCGTGCTTAAACAGTCCGCCCCAGGCAAAAAATGGTCAATCACCGTCCGTCCAGAAGCAAGCGCCCCGAGCATGACGGCGCGATGGGAAATCGATTTGTCGCCAGGGACTTCGATCATTCCTCGGAGCGACGACACGTTGGTTGGCAACTGCATGCAAAATCCCTCCATTGTTTTTCCTTGCTACCCTTCATAGGTGGCATAGTTCGTATGTTTGGCGAGGCACGCTTTCGCCCGCGCCCGATCGTCTTCGCTTTGGAAGCTGAGGCGGAGCACGCCGTAAATTTCTTCGCGCGTCTCAATGATGCGGATGTTCGTGATGCTGATGTTTTCTTCGGCCAAATAGCCGGTCACTTCGGAGATGACGCCCGGATAATCCGGCACGTCGACATACAAATCGTAAAACGACGGAATCGCTCCTTTCGTTCTCGACGGCAGCCCGTCGCGAAACTGTTTCGCCTCCAAAAAGTAATGGTAAATCGCGATGCTGTTTTCTTCTTCGACAAACGAACGCAGCCGCTCCATTTCGGCGATCCAGCGGTCAAAGAGCGCAAGCAGTTCATGCTTGTTATGGATAAAAATATCGCGCCACATTTCCGGATTGCTCGACGCGATGCGGGTGATGTCGCGGAAGCCGCCGGCCGCCAGCCGGCTGACGAGGGCGTTTTCGCACTCGTATTCGCGCGCCTGATGAACGAGGCTCGCCGCAATCAAATGCGGAAAATGGCTGATTACGCCAGTGATGCGGTCATGCTCTTTGGGCGTTAAGATGACAAACTGCGCTTTCGTTCCCGCAAGCCACTGTTTCAACGCCTCGACTTGCTGCGGCGGCACATCGTCCGTCGGCGTCAAAATGTAAAAGGCGTTTTCAAACAGATGAGCCCTTGCCGCCGCCACACCGCTTTTATGCGACCCGGCCATCGGATGGCCGCCGATGAACGCTACGCCATGATCCAACAGGCGGCGGGCGCCTTGGACGATGCGCTGCTTCGTGCTGCCGACATCGGTAACGATAACGCCGCGCTTCAACCGCTCGAGCGGCATCGATGAAAGCAGCGCCTCCGTCTGCATGACCGGAACGGCCAGAACGATCAAATCCGCCTGTCCGTATCCGTCTTCGGGCGAACGGGCGGCTTCGTCGATCACCTTGAGCGAACGCGCCAAGCCGAGCTGCCGCTCATTGACGTCGTAGCCGATGATCATCGCCTCCGGATGCGCTTTTTTAATCGCCAATGCAATCGATCCGCCGATCAAGCCGAGGCCGACAATGAACACTTTTCCTTCCAATCGTCCCACCTACTTTATGTAAACGTGCGCCCGCTGCTTTTGAAAAGCAACGGGCCGATCTTTTCTATCCATCCCGCCGCTGAACGGTCAGGCGAGCTGTTTTTCCCGAAGCAGTTGCGAAACGAGTTCCAACACCCGGTCGTTTTGCTCTTTCGTGCCAACCGTCACACGCACGCCGGTCGGCAGCCCAAGCGCTTGGCCCGAGCGGACAATGACGCCGCGCTCCAGCAAATAGCGGAACACTTCGTCGCCATCCAACCCGAAATCAATGAACAAAAAGTTTGTCTGCGACGGGTAATACTTCAGGCCGTTCTCCTCGCAAAAGCGATAATACCGCTCAAGCTCGGCGCGATTTCGTTCGACGCAGGCGCGGATGAACGCTTGATCGTCAAGTGCGGCCGCCGCGGCCGCTTGGGCGATGGTCGACGTGTTAAACGGCTCGCGCGCCGGCTCGACGGCGCGGATGAGCGTCTCACTCGCCACGCCGTAGCCGACGCGGAGCGCAGCGAGCCCGTATGCTTTCGAGAACGTGCGCATGACGACAAGCTGCTCGTACTCGTTTAAAAGCGGCACCGTTTGCGGGTAGTCGGGCGCCGTCGCATATTCGTAGTACGCTTCGTCCACGACGACAAGCACATGACGCGGCACGCGATCCAAAAAGGCGCGCAGCTCGGTGTCATTCACATACGTGCCCGTCGGGTTGTTCGGATTGCAAATCCAGACGATGCGCGTGTTTTCATCGATCGCCGCAAGCATCGCCTCCAAATCATGACGCCCATCAACAAGCGGCACTTCGCGCACCTCGGCCCGCTCGATGATGGCATTGTGCCGGTATTGCGGGAATGTCGGCGCCGCCATCACTGTATTCGCCCCCGGCTCTAAAAAGGCGCGGCAAAGAATTTGCACCACCTCATCCGAACCGTTGCCAAACAGAAGCTGTGTTTCCTTGACGCCAAGATGCTTCGCCACCTTTTCGCGCAACGTGCGGGCGCAGCCGTCCGGATAGACGGCGAGGCGGTCAAGCTCAGCGGCGATGGCCGCTTTTGCCGATGGCGACGAACCGTACGGATTCTCGTTAGAAGCAAGTTTAATAATCTCAGGCAAGCCATATTGCCGTTTGACTTCTTCGATCGATTTTCCCGGCTGGTACGGAGAAAGACCCCGGAGCGATTCCTTTACTTGCATGATTGTCGCCAACTCCTTCAATTCGGAACTTTTAGCGCGAAGAATAGGCTTCTCGAAGCGGCGCGGCAAGCGAACGGGCGTAGGCAGCAAACTCGGCGACGGCCGCTTCCCTTTCGTCCGGCGCCTGCAACCTCGGAGCCAGCTGCTCGACTTTTTGCACGAGCGCGCTGCCGACGACAACGCCGTCGCACACCTCTTTCAACATCGCGACTTGCTCCGGCGCCGAAATGCCAAAGCCGACGGCGACCGGGACGCGGCTATGCCGCTTCACTTCGCGGAGGAAATCGCCGAGCGTCTCCGGCAGCGTCTCACGCACGCCTGTAACGCCTAGCGAGGAGACGCAATACAAAAACCCTTGCGCCGCCGAAGCGATCCGCTCGATCCGCTGCTTCGACGTCGGCGCAACAAGCGAAATGAGCGGGAGACCAAACCGTTCGCCAAGTTCGCGGAGCGGACCGCTTTCCTCAAACGGCAAATCGGGAATGAGCACGCCGTCGGCGCCATTTTCCCGCGCTAAAGCAAAAAAGGATTCTTCTCCTAATTGTAACACAGGATTGTAATACGTAAAGAGAATAATCGGAATGTTTACCCCTTTTTTTCGCATCTCGCCAATAAGCTGAATGGCTTTCGGCAGCGTCATGCCCCCGTCAAGCGCCCTTGCGGCGGCGCGTTGAATCGTCGGTCCGTCAGCGAGCGGGTCGGAGTACGGCACGCCAAGCTCCAATATGTCAGCGCCGGCCTCCTCAAGCGCCAAGGCGAGATCGATCGTCACATCGGGAGCCGGATCACCGGCAACGATAAACGGGATAAATAGCGGCGGATTAACGGACAGTGGCAATGTCTTCACCTTCCCTCGCACCAAGATGGCGCATCATCGTTTGCACATCTTTATCTCCGCGGCCGGACAGGCAAATGAGCACCGTTTCATCCGGCGGCATCTCGCGGGCAAGCTCGACGGCTTTCGCCACCGCATGGGCCGACTCGATGGCCGGAATGATGCCTTCCGTTTGCGCCAACAATTGAAACGCAGCGACGGCCTCGGCATCGGTCGCGCTTTCGTAGCGGACGCGGCCAATGCTCGCCAAATACGCATGTTCCGGGCCGACGCCGGGGTAATCAAGGCCGGCTGAGATCGAATACGGTTCGAGAATTTGTCCGTACTCGTCTTGCAACAGGTAGGTCATCGCCCCGTGTATGACCCCTTTCGTCCCTTTTGTGATGGTCGCCGCATGGTGCGGAGTGTCGATCCCTTTGCCGGCCGCCTCGACGCCGACGAGGCGGACGTCATCTTGCAAAAACGGGTAAAACATGCCGATGGCGTTGCTGCCGCCGCCGACGCAGGCAACGATGACATCCGGCAGCTTCCCTTCACGGGCGAGAAACTGTTCTTTCGCTTCATCGCCAATCACGCGCTGAAACTCGCGCACCATTTTCGGGTACGGATGCGGACCGACGACCGAGCCGATCATGTAAAAATGGTCGTCGCAGTGGGCGACCCAATAGCGAATTGCTTCGTTCGTCGCATCTTTCAACGTTCGGTTGCCGCTTGACACCGGCACGACTTCGGCGCCCAACAGCTTCATGCGAAACACGTTCAGCTCCTGCCGCTTGATGTCTTCTTCGCCCATAAAAACGATGCAATCCATGCCGAAATGGGCGGCCACCGTCGCCGCGGCGACGCCGTGCTGGCCGGCTCCGGTTTCAGCGATCAGCTTTTTCTTGCCCATCCGTTTTGCCAAAAGCGCCTGGCCGATCGCGTTGTTGATTTTATGGGCGCCCGTATGGTTTAAATCTTCGCGCTTTAAATACATTTTCGCGCCGCCGACTTGCCGTGTCAAATTCGGCGCGAACGTGAGCGGGGTCGGGCGACCGGAGTAATGCTGCAAAATGCGGATGTATTCTTGTTTGAACGATTCATCGGCAAGCGCTTTGTCAAGCTCCGCTTCGATTTCCTCAAGCGGAAGCATGAGCGTCTCAGGGACAAACTTGCCGCCGAAATCGCCAAACCGGCCGTATTCATTCGGAACGCGTTCCATCATCTAACCCCACCTTCTCCTTCATAAAAGTTGAAAGACGAAGAGCCGCATTTCTTCAAAGTGCCTGTGTTTGTTAACCGTCCGAGCGTCAGCGCCGTCTTTTGGCCCTTCGCTTTGTTATTTTTTTATCAGGTGTGTTGATGAACCAATAAAAAGTCTGTTGAGAAGGCTCTAGTCCGAGCTTTTCTGCCGTAGTCGGCAAGCGGCTCGCTCATGCTGCCGCATGCCCTCCTCGAACAATGAACGCTTTGCGGGCAAATGTCATTCGCCCGCCGGCGTTCTTGTTCGAGGGAAGAGGCAGAAAATTGTGTTCAGCCATATCATTCTGTGTTTTTTCGTACATAACGGATCATCGACACCCGTGATGTTTTATTTTTTCTTCGATTTGTTTCATCTTCGTTGGATCTTTGCGTCCGTCCGTTTCAATGCCGCTGCTGATATCGATGCCATCCGGGCGGTAGACAAGCAGCCGCTCGATATTGTCCGGAGTGATGCCGCCGGCGATGAAGCACGGCACGCCTTGGCGGGCCGCCTCTTCCAAATAGTGCGGCACCGCCTCCCAATCAAAAGCGACGCCCGTCCCCCCCCAGGCGCCGGCGGCGCGGCTGTCAACGACGTAGCCATCGGCAATGCCAGCGTACTGCCTCATCGCCGCAAGCGCACCGTCGCCATGGTGGATCGCCTTCCAGACGGAAAGCGGCACCGCCTCTTTCACCGCCGCCAGCTCCGCCGGCGTTTCACGGCCGTGGCATTGGATGACATGAAGCGGCAGCTCGGCGGCGACAGCGGCGATCCGCCTAACAGGGGCGTTGACAAAGACGCCGACAAGTTGCTTTGCGCCAAGCTTATGGGGCTCAAGCCATTGTTGCACTTCACTCGGAGAGACGTTCCGCCTGCTTTCGGCGAAAATAAAGCCGAGGTAATCAGCCCCGCTCGCGATAGCGGCCTGCACGTCTTCAGCCGAACGGTTGCCGCAATATTTAATTCGAATCATCCCCATCTTCCTCCCCAAACAGCCGGTAGACCGCTCGCTCCACATCATCTTGGCGCATGAGCGACTCGCCGACGAGCATGGCCTGCGCTCCGTACGATTTGACCGTCTTCACATCATTGAAGGAACCGATCCCGCTTTCGCTGACGATGACGCACGATGGCGGGATGAGCGGAGCGAGCGTTTTGGTCGCCTCAAGTGTTGTCACAAAGGTATGCAAGTCGCGGTTGTTGATGCCGACGATCTCCGGCGTAAACCGATCGAAAATCCGCTCGAGCGTCTCTTTCGCATGCACCTCGACCAAACATTCGAGCCCCAAGCTGTACGCTTCATGATAGAGCTCCTCGAGCGTTTCCGGCGGGAGCGCCTCGCCGATCAATAAAATCGCATCCGCCCCGAGTCGGACGCTTTCCTCGACTTGCCGCCGATCGATGATGAAATCTTTGCGCAGCACGGGAACGTTAACCGCTTCTTTCACCGCTCGCAAATAGCGGCGATGCCCTTGGAAATACCGTTCATCCGTCAGCACGCTGATCGCGTCGGCACCGGCGCGCTCATATGCTTTCGCGATGGCCACCGGGTCAAAATCCGGGCGAATGATGCCTTTTGACGGCGACGCTTTTTTCACCTCAGCGATCAAGCCAAGCATCCGCCGCGGCCGACGGAGCGCCGCCGCAAATGGCCGGCGCTTTCGCTCTGGCAATGGCGCCGGCAGCGTCAACGTTTCCACTTCTTCCCGTTTGGCTGCTAAAATTTGCTCAAGCATCATGAACCACTTCCTTCGCCCGCAGGCGTTGCAGTTGTTCGTATGCGGTTTTGGACAAAATGGCCTCTTTCGCCATCGCCACTCCTTCGGCAATCGTTTCGGCTTTGCCGGCGGCATACAGGGCGGCGCCGGCGTTCAGCGCAACGATATTGATGGCGCTCTCCGGCGCTATTCCCGCCATCACCGCCTCAAGAAGCGCGGCGCTCTCTTCCGGATCGCGCACTTGCACATCGGCAAGCTCGCCGCGCGGCAAGCCGGCGTCTTCTGGTGCGATGACAAAGCGGCGGATCGCACCGTCTTTCAACTCCACGACATCCGTTTCTGCAGCGATGCTGCATTCATCAAGCCCATCGCGCCCGGTGACAAACAACACATGTTCCGAGCCGAGGCGGCGCATCGCCTCCGCCAATTTCTCAGCGTAGCAGGTCGAATAGACGCCGACGACTTGCCGCTTGCAGCGCGCCGGATTGGCGAGCGGGCCGATCAAGTTGAAAACGGTGCGGAAACCGATTTCCTTCCGCGGCCCGGCGGCGTGTTTCATCGCCGCGTGATAGAGCGGGGCGAACAAAAACGCCAGCCCTTTCGTTTCCAACGCCTGTTTGGCGGCCGACGGCGACGTTTGAATGTCGATGCCGAGCCGCTCGAGCACATCAGCGCTGCCGCTTTTTGACGAAACAGCGCGGTTGCCGTGCTTGGCGACTTTGACGCCAAGCGATGAAATGACGATCGCCGCGGCGGTGGAAACGTTGAATGTCGCCGCCCCATCGCCGCCCGTGCCGCACGTATCGATAACATCATCACTAGCCTCAATGGCAGTCATCCGGTCGCGCATCGCCCGCACAAATCCGACGAGCTCATCGACTGTCTCTCCGCGCAGGCGGAGCATGGACAACAGACTTGCGATTTGACTGTCCGTCGCCTCGCCGGACATGATGATATTCATCGCCGCATACGCTTCGTCTTCCGTCAACGCTTTCCCTTCCGCACATTTTACAAGCAGCTGCTTCAACATACGGCCCTCTCCCCTTTCGCAAATAGTCGTTCCGCTTGTTCAATCGCATTCATCAAGGCGCTCGCCTTATTGCGCGTCTCTTTCCACTCCAGTTCCGGAACGGAGTCGGCGACAATGCCGGCGCCGGCTTGCACATAGGCATAGCCGTCTTTCACGACCGCTGTCCGGATGGCGATGCACGAATCGATGTTGCCATCAAACCCGATATAGGCAATCGCTCCGGCATACAGCCCCCTTGCTGTCGGCTCGAGTTCCTGCAAAATTTGCATCGCCCGCACTTTCGGCGCCCCGCTCACCGTTCCAGCCGGAAAGGCGGCAAGGAGTGCATCGATCGGGTGGACGTTGTCGTCCAGTTCACCGACGACTTTGGAAATTAAGTGCATCACGTGTGAAAATTTGCCGATCTGAAGCAACACCGGCACCTCGACCGTTCCGTACTTGGCGACCCGGCCGATGTCGTTGCGCGCCAAATCGACAAGCATATAATGCTCAGCCCGTTCTTTCGGGTCGTGGTACAGCTCATCAGCCAGCCTCTCGTCTTCCTCCGGCGATCGGCCGCGCCGCCGTGTGCCGGCAATCGGATCGATTTCAACGCGCCGACGGTGCACTTGAATCAGTTTTTCCGGCGAACTGCCGACAATTTCCACACCATCAAGCTGGAAATAAAACATGTACGGCGACGGGTTGATGTATCGGAGCAGCCGATAAATGGCAAAGCCTCCGGCTTGAACCGGCACGCAGAAACGCTGCGACAGAACCGCTTGAAACACATCGCCGGCCGCGATGTACCGTTTCACGGCCTCCACATCGCGCAAAAACTGTTTTTTGTCATAGTTGGACACCGCTTTGGCAAACGAGGCGGTCCGCCCCGATTCGCTTTCCGCCGGCAAGAGCGGCTGCTCGGCTTGAGGGCGGGCCGCTTTCGCCGCGAGATCGGCCATGCGCCGTTCGGCCGCGCGGTACGCTTCGATTTTCTCTTCCTCCGTTTCGTTGCCGCTCAACCGAATATAGTGAATGACGAGCAACTCACGCTTTTTTTGGTCAAACGCAAACAGCGATTCACAAAATACGAAATAGGCCGTCTTCATCGGCACATCGCGGTTTTTGTGGCGCGGCACTTTTTCGATGGCGGAAATGAAATCGTAACCTAAAAACCCAACTGCACCGCCTGTAAACGGCACCGTCTCGGCAAGCGGCTTGACGGCAAGCGTCCGCTCGACCCATTGAAACGCTTCTTTCAGCGTCGGTGCGGTGATTTGTTCGTTCCCGTTTTCGTCCTTCACCGAAAACGTTTCGCCGGTTTCGCTCTCCAGCGTCAAAAACGGCGCCACACCGATGAACGAATAGCGCGCCCACGGTGATTCGTCATCCTTGCTTTCAAGCAAAAACACGGCTTCCTCGCGCAAATTGGCAAACACGCCGAGCGGCTCAATGACATCGGCTACAAATTTGCGCACAATCGGGATGGTTCGAAATTCGTTCGCTTCCGTCAAAAAAGCGGCCAGCCCATCAGCAGACATCACTTCTCCTCCCTTCATGATCAGCGGGCGGAGAATGAGGGTTTATGAGGCGAAAAAAGAGAGGGAAAAGAAACGCCCAAAGACGACCGTCTTTGGGCAGATGTCGGCGAATGAAAAAACGCTCACCTCAGCTAAACTCGCTCATTCTCATCTACCCTACGCTCGCTCTCCACTCTCGCTCCACTTCTAACGCCCCCGATGTCTCAGGGGGCAAAGAGGTTATTTTCACTATATTACATTTCTGTTTTTTTTGTCAACGACAAATCCGGGCGCAACACGACCGCCCCTTTTAAATACACGTGGCAGATCTCTTCTTGCTGTTTCTCAGTCGCCACCGTCATCATGACGCGAATGCAGCGCGGCAATGAACCGGGCACCGGAATTTCCCTCGTGCACATGACCGGCACATATGTCCAGCCGTCCAAACGGCGCAGCGCCTGCGCCGGAAACGCGGCGGTGATGTCGTCGGTGACGGAAATGAGCACAAACGACACATCAGAAGCGGCGACATCGTTTGCGCGGATCATTTCACGAAGCAACGTTTCCGTTGCCGCCACGATTTCCTCGGCGTCATTTCGATCCACTGTAATCGCTCCGCGAATGCCGCGAATCATCCTTTCCCCCCCTGTCTGGAAAACTCGTCCAGCCACGTGAGCAGGTTGTCGTCTTCGAGTTCCACCACTTCCACGTCGCCGATCTCACAGAGAAGCACCATCCGCACCGTCCCAGCGTACGCCTTTTTGTCGCCTTTCATTTTCTCGAGCAGCCGGTGAGGCGCCAGCCCGTCGGGGAGCGAAACCGGAAAGCCGTACGCAGCGAACCATTCGGCAAAGCGGTGCTCGGCAAATGACCGGCCGTAAAGCCGCTCGCTGACCAAGATGGCAAACAGCATGCCGACCGCCACCGCCTCCCCATGGGTCAGCACGCCGTAGCCGAGCTCGCTCTCGAGCGCATGGCCGAGCGTATGGCCGAAATTCAAATGGGCGCGCACCCCGGTTTCTTTTTCATCTTCACGCACGACGGACGCCTTAATATCAATGCCCTTTTCAATGCAATAGGCGAGCTTGCCGCCCTGCAAGTCGGCGAGCGTCTTGATTTCTGCGCGCAGCCAGTCGTAAAAGCGGCGGTCGCGGATGAGCGCATGTTTGATCACCTCGGCAAATCCTGAACGGAGCTCGCGCTCAGGCAGCGTGCGCAAAAAGGCGGTGTCATAGACGACCGCTTCCGGCTGGTGGAAAGCGCCGATCATATTTTTGCCAAGCGGATGGTTGATGGCGACTTTGCCGCCGACGGCGCTGTCGTGGGCCAAAAGCGTCGTCGGCATTTGAATGTAGCGGATGCCGCGCATATAGGTGGCGGCCACAAATCCGGCCAAATCGCCAACGACGCCGCCGCCAAGCGCGACAATGAGCGAGCGGCGGTCAAGGCCGCACTGAAGAGCCGCCGTCTGGCAGGCGTAATAGTTGTCAAACGACTTCGCCGCCTCGCCGTTTGGAATGATGTAGGCATACACATCATAACCGGCAGCGGCAAGCGTGGCGCGCACTTCATCCAAATAAAGAGGCGCCACCACATCGTCGGTGATGATCAACATCTTCGTCCCCGGCGGGCAGGAGAGCGCCCGAAGCAGGCACGGCAACGCGCGGACCGCTCCGTCGCCTAAGAGGAGCGGGTATTGCTTCGTCGCCGTTTCAATCGTCCGTTCGATCATCGTTAAAACTCCTTTGCATAGCGGCGGGCGCGCTCGATGTTTTCTTTAATCAAATCGATCCGGTCTTGCCCGAACTGGCTGACGATCGCCGCCGCCACTTCCCAGGCGACGACCGCTTCGGCGACGACGCTCGCCGCCGGCACAGCGCAGCTGTCCGACCGCTCGATGCTTGCCGCAAACGGTTCTTTCGTGTCGATGTCGACGCTTTGCAGCGGTTTGTACAGCGTCGGAATCGGCTTCATTACACCGCGCACGACGATCGGCATCCCCGTCGTCACCCCGCCTTCAAAGCCGCCGGCGCGGTTCGTCCGGCGCGAAAAGCCTTGTTCCGGGCTCCAAATGATTTCGTCGTGCACTTCGCTTCCCGGGCGGCGCGCCGCTTCAAACCCGATCCCGAATTCGACGCCTTTAAAGGCGTTAATGCTGACGATCGCCGCCGCGATTTTCGCATCGAGCTTCCGGTCGTAATGAACGTAGCTGCCGACCCCGGCGGGAACGCCTTCGACAATCACTTCGACGATGCCGCCGATCGAATCACCGTTTTTCTTTGCCAAATCGATCGCTTCCATCATTTTTTGTCCCGCTTCCGGATCAAAACAGCGCACCGGTGATTCTTCCGTCACTGCCTGCAATTCTTCAAGCGAACGATAATCGAGCTTCTTTGCGCGCACACCGCCGATTTCGATGACATGCCCGGCGACGCGGATGCCCACTTCCTCCAAAATGCGCTTCGCCACCGCTCCGGCCGCCACGCGCACCGTCGTTTCCCTTGCCGATGAGCGTTCAAGCACATTGCGCATATCGCGATGTCCGTATTTCAGGGCGCCGTTTAAATCGGCATGACCTGGGCGCGGACGCGTCACTTTTCGTTTGATCTCCGTTTCATCATCGATCGGTTCAACGGCCATAATCGTTTGCCAATGTTTAAAATCACGGTTTTCCACAACCAGCGCAATCGGCGAGCCGAGCGTTTTCCCGTGCCGGACGCCGGCGGTGATATTCACCACGTCCTTTTCGATTTGCATGCGCCGCCCGCGCCCATACCCTTTTTGCCGGCGCGCCAGCTCCTTGTTGATATGCTCGGCGCGCAGCTCAAGCCCAGCCGGCACTCCTTCCAAAATCGCCGTCAATTGCGGCCCATGCGATTCCCCTGCCGTCAAATACCGCATGTTTGTCTCTCCCTTCAGGTCTTTAACGCGTTTAAGTAAAAATATATCATAAATTCGAAAAATGAAAATAGTTTCAGGAAAAAAAGAAGCCGGCGCGGAGCTATTTTTTTCGGTAAAAAAACGTCTCTTCGACTTCAAAACCGTACAGGCCGGGATTGAAAATCTGCTCGGTGCTGCCGACAAACAGCACGCCTCCCGTCCGGAGCGCGTCGTGAAATTTGCGATACAGCATCCGCTTCGCCTCTTCCGTAAAATAAATGAGCACGTTGCGGCAGACGATCAAATCCATGTTGCGCGGAAACGGATCTGCGAGCAAGTTGTGCTTTTGAAACTTGACCGTTTGTTTAATCTTTTCGTCTATTTTATAATATTCGCCTTCTTTCGTAAAAAACTTTTTTCTCATTTCCTCGGGCAGCTCTACAAGCGACCGTTCGCTGTACAAACCGAGGCGCGCGCGGGCGAGCGCATTATCGTCAATGTCGGTCGCCAACACCGACACGCGGTGAAGCGGCAATCGTTTTGCGAGCACCATCGCGAGCGTATACGGCTCCTCGCCCGTTGAGCAGGCAGCGCTCCACACGTTCGGGCGCGGGTTTTCCGCCAATAGCCGCGGCAAAATGGTGTGCTCAAGCACCTCCCAACGCTTGGCGTTCCGGTAAAACTCCGAGACGTTGATCGTCATCCGATCCAAGCATTCATGCCATAGCGCCGGCTCTTTCTCCATCGCTGCAAACAGCTCGGCAAAGCTTTTTAGCCCTTTTTTCATGTACAACGACGCCAAACGCCGCTTCATTTGGGCTTCCTTATATAGCGATAAGTCAATGCCTGTTTTTCGCTTTACTTTGGCAATGAACTGCGCATAATCGTCCATCGTCGCCTGTCCCTCTCCCCTGTCAATGTACAAAAACGGCAAAAACCGGCCGAATGGCGGCCGGTCTTCGCATCAGTACAGCCATGCATTGATCTGTTTCGAATAGCTGACGAGCTCTTCTTCTTTAAAGAACAAGCTGATTTCGCGTTCGGCGCTTTGCGGCGAGTCGGAGCCGTGGATGACGTTTTTGCCGACCGTCAAGCCGAAATCGCCGCGGATCGTGCCAGGGGCAGCCTCCTGCGGATTCGTTTTCCCCATCATTTGCCGGGCGGCGGCGATCACGTTCTCGCCCTCCCACACCATGGCAAACACTGGCCCCGAGGTGATAAAGTCGACAAGCTCGCCGAAAAACGGGCGCTCTTTATGTTCAGCGTAATGTTGCTCGGCGAGTTCGCGCGACACTTGCATCAGCTTCGCGCCGACAAGCTGGAAGCCTTTTTTTTCAAAACGGGCGACAATCTCGCCGATCAAATTGCGCTGAACCCCGTCCGGTTTTACCATGATGAATGTCCGTTCTGCCATTCGCTCTCCACCTCTACTGTCGTATGTACTGGGAAACGGATTCCCACCCATCATAGTATCATTGTTTTCCGCCGTTGGCAACAGCGTCCTTGAAAGCGCTAATAATCCCTTTTCCCAATGTAGAGGGCGAGATCATGAAGCAGCGTGCGCGCTTCGTTGGCCGGCAGCTCGCCAAGCAGGCGAAGCGCCTTTTCCAAATAGCGGTCGCTTAGCGCATACGATCGTTCGATGGCGTCTGTCTGTTTAATGGCCGCTAGCACCGCCGCCATCTCCTCGGCATCCGTGTCCGCGTTGACGGCCGTAATTTTTGCCCGCACCTGTTCATCACAAAGGGCATACAGCACGGGGAGGGTGACGTTTCCTTGCTGCAAGTCGCTTCCGGCCGGCTTGCCGAGCTGCTCTTCCGTGCCGGTGAAATCGAGAATGTCATCGGTAATTTGAAACGACATGCCGACGTAATGGCCGAACCAATACAGCCGGTTGGCCACCGCCTCCGGCGCGCCGGCGGCAAGGGCGCCAAGCTGGCAGCTGGCGGCGATCAATAGCGCCGTTTTTCGGCGGATGCGCCGCAAGTACGTGCGAAGCGGCTGATCAAATCGGTATTTATCCTTGATTTGCTCGATTTCCCCGTGGCACACTTCAACGATCGTTTTCGCCAGCACTTGATGAGCACGGGGGCTGTCAAGCTCCGCCATCCGCTCAAGCGAACGGGCGAAGAGGTAATCGCCTGTATACATGGCAAAGCGGTTGCTCCATCTCGCCTTGATCGTCGGCCGGCCGCGCCGCACGTCGGCGTCATCGATGACATCGTCGTGAACGAGCGATGCCATATGGATGAGTTCGAGCGCTACGGCTACATGTTTAATCCGTTCGAAATCATAATGACCAAAGCGGGCGGACAGCAAGACAAAAACGGGACGGATCCGCTTTCCGCCCGCTTGCAATAAATGGAGCGCCGCTTCCCCGAGCGGCCCGTATTCGGATCGGACCGTCCGCTCCAGCTCCTCTTCGACCGCCGCCAAATCATCGCTTAAAAACGAATACATCGCCTTTAACTTCATGGTGTTCACCTTGACTCATCGTTTATAGCCTAAATGCATGGCCGCTACGCCGAACGTGTACGGTTTGACCTCGACATCGACGAAACCGGCTTCGCGGAACATCTCGGCCAGCTCGTCCCGCCCTGGAAATTCGCGCGCCGATTCCTGCAGCCACGAGTATTCCTCATAGCTTTTCGCCAACAGCTTGCCAAACAGCGGCATAATAAACCGAAAATAAAAATAGTAAAGCTGGCGGAAACCAAACAACGTCGGCTGCGACGTTTCCAGACAGACGGTCATGCCGCCCGGCTTGGTGACGCGGTGCATTTCCTTAAGCACCGTCATATAATCAGGAACGTTGCGCAAGCCAAAGCCGATCGTCACATAATCGAACGAATTGTCGGGAAACGGCAGCTGCATGGCGTTGCCATGAATGAGCTTGACATTGCCGAGGCCGCGCGCCTTCACCTTTTGTTCGCCGACTTTCAGCATGTTTTCGCTGAAGTCAAGGCCGTACACTTCCCCCTCCGGCCCGACCGCCTCAGCCAGCGCGATCGCCCAGTCGGCCGTTCCGCAGCAAACGTCGAGCGCCCTTTTCCCTTTTTGCACATTCATCCTCCGCATGACGTCTTCGCGCCATTTCAAATGGCGGCGGAAGCTGATGACAGAATTCATCCGGTCATAATGTGCAGAAATTTTTTCAAATACGCGATGGACTCGCTCTTCTTTCGATTGATGCATCGTTCTACCCTTCTTCCACCGACTTTTTGACGATGGCTTGAAATCCGCCGGCAAGTTCCGCCATGCGAAACCGCAGCAGGTCGTTCATCGGCAAATTCGCCGCCAGCAGCGCTTCCTTGCAATGGTCAATATAACGCTCGCAAAGGCGAAGCAAATGCCGCCTTTGTTCTTTCGTCAGCCCTTTGGCCCATGGAAAGGCGATATGCGCCATTTGCTCAAACAGCATGGATGACCCCGTGCGGACGAACGCTTCCTGCTCGAGCAGCAAGCGCCGCAACAGCAAGTAATGGCCGGAAAATCGCCCCCATTGCGGCGCCCCGATGCGCTCGGCAAGCTTCGCAAGCAACGCCGACTCGATCGTGCCGACCGCGGCGAACAGCGTCTCGATCCGCTCCACCTTTTTTTCATACAGCCGCACTTTTTGCTCATTCATCTCGCGGACCGCTTCGGCGAACAAACGGATGAGCGCAACATCGCCCGAGCGCGCCAGCAAGTCGTAATAAAGCCCGCTGTACAAGTCGCCGGCCAAAACGACAAGCTGCCGCGTCCGCAAATCGCCGCCGCGGTCTGTCACCTGATCATGGGTGTCAAGGGCGATTTGCATGAGCATCATGGCGATGATGCACCGGTCCGGCTCATTTGGCGCCGCCGGAGCATCCATCATCATCGACAGCGAAAGCAGCAGCCGGTCTTCATCAACAGCCGGCGCCGGCACATGCGCGCGCAAATACGAATGGTCAAGCAGCCGTTCGATTTGTTCCTTCAATGACGCCAATTTCACCATGATGTCATTCACTCTTCTCACCCTTGTCCCCCAAAAAATATCCGCACCGCCATGACGGACTCCATTATAACATAATTTTGTCGAAAACGCTCTAGTTTGCTAGAAATTTGCCGGTTTACTTTTTCCCTTCCGATTCAACCACACCGTGGCGCGTTTGAATATACGCTTTTCCTCTCACTTTGATCGCCGACGTATGTTCCGTGAACTGAGCAATCAACACTTCGCCTTTGTCAAGCTTTTCCGAATGGTGAAATCTTGTGTCCGCGCCGCGCGTCAGCCCGATGACGTTCACCCCGTCTTCGAGCGCTTTAATGACGACAAAATCACTGTTTGTGTACATCCTCTTCCCTCCTTACGCTTTGATTAACGAAAGCACTTCAGCGCGGGCGTTGGCATCTGTTTCAAACACGCCGCGCACCGCTGTTGTCACTGTTTTGGCTCCCGGTTTTTTCACCCCGCGCATCGTCATGCACATATGCTCCGCCTCAACAACGACCATCACCCCATGCGGCTCAAGCGCCTCGACGATCGAATCAGCGATCGTTGCCGTGATGCGCTCTTGCAGCTGCGGGCGGCGCGCCACCGCCTCAACGGCTCGAGCGAGCTTGCTCAGCCCGGTCACTTTCCCTTCCCGCGGAATATAGGCGACGTGGGCAGCGCCAAAAAACGGCACTAAATGGTGTTCGCACATCGAATAAAACGGAATATCTTTGACGAGCACAAGCTCCTCATGTTCCTCGCTGAATACGGTTTGAAAGTGTTGCTTCGGGTCTTCCTGCAGCCCAGCGAACACCTCGGCATACATTTTCGCCACCCTCTTCGGCGTATCGACGAGCCCTTCGCGGTTTGGATCTTCCCCGATCGCCTCAAGAATGAGGCGGACCGCATATTCAATTTGCGCAAAATTGATCTCTGGCATACAAACAACATCCTCCTGCATCATAAAAGCTGCATGTAATCCGATTCTAGCATAGGGAGCCAAAAAAAACAAAAAAGAAGGGCCGGTGGATCACCTGCCCTTCCCTCCTGCGCTCCTGCTATGTAGGCTTACTTGACGGCATCTTTCAATGCTTTGCCCGGTTTGAATGCAGGAACTTTGCTTGCCGGAATTTCCATTTCTTCGCCCGTTTGCGGGTTGCGTCCTTTCCGGGCGGCGCGCTCGCGCACTTCAAAGTTTCCAAAACCGATTAATTGCACTTTATCGCCTTTTCGCAGCGCTTCTGTAATCGAATCAAACACCGCATCAACGGCTTTTGTCGCATCTTTTTTGGAAAGACCGCTTGTTTCAGCGACTGCGTTGATCAATTCCGTTTTGTTCATGCCATTCACCTCCTCCCAAGGGGCTGGTCTTGTTTACTACCATTTGTGCACACTTTTCTGCTTTTCTATACATAGACATCCAATTCCAGCGGCAAGAAGGCCCGCGCGCCGCGCCGGCGCAGCCAATCATTCTATGTTTGCCCCGCGACAGTCCGCCTAAGATGCGTCTATGCCGCCGGCTGAAGCCCCTTCCCAACAGTTTGGGCTCCTCCTGTTTTCGCCGGGCGCAAACGAAGCCAAGGGCGAGGAAAACCGCCTTCTTCCCGCCAACAGGCGGTGACATGCCTAATCTTAACCAATTGACCGCGGAAATTCAACATCTTTTTTCGCAAAAACGGCCAATTTTAGGCATATTTCACCAAAACAACGATTTCAGATAAAAGATTACCATAACGCCATGCCCATAATCAAGTGCCAATCCTGATTTCTCAAGGGTTTTGGCGATTTTTTCCCTTTGCCACTTAGCAACTGAAAAAATGGCATCAAAAAAGCTCCCTTGTCGGGAGCTTGGCGCGCGGCCTCCGCTTTTCTTTCTGTCTAGCTGCGGCGCCTAGCTCTCTTCTGCCAAATAACCTTCCCCCTCGGGGTGCAAGCACCCCCTGCGGGTGAAGAACATTTGGCTTCGAGAGCTAATCTCGGCGCCTCCGCTTTTCTTATTGTCTAGCTGCGGCCGCTAGCTCCCTTCCGCAAAATAACCTCCGCCCTCGAAGTGCAAGCACTTCTGCGGGCGGAGAACATTTTGCCTCGGGAGCTTGGCGCGCGGCCTCCGCTTTTCTATAAAATAATCGCGATGAGGCCGCCAGAGCCTTCGTTGATGATGCGCTCAAGCGTTTCTTTCAGCTTGTAGCGGGCGTTTTCCGGCATGAGCGCGAGTTTCGCCTGAATGCCTTCACGGACGATGGAGCTGAGCGAGCGGCCGAAAATGTCAGAGTTCCAAATCGACAGCGGATCGTCTTCGAAGTCTTGCATTAAATAGCGGACGAGCTCTTCGCTTTGCTTTTCCGTGCCAATGATCGGGGCAAACTCCGATTCGACGTCAACTTTGATCATATGAATCGACGGCGCAACGGCTTTCAAACGGACGCCAAAGCGCGACCCTTGGCGGATGATTTCCGGTTCGTCAAGACTCATGTCAGACAAAGCGGGCGCAGCGATGCCGTAGCCGGTTTGTTTGACCATTTTCAGCGCGTCGGCGATTTGGTCATATTCCGCTTTCGCATGGGCGAAGTCTTGCATGAGCTGAAGCAGATGGTCTTTGCCGCGAATCTCGACGCCGACGATTTCTTTTAAAATTTGATCGTACAGCTCATCCGGTGCATACAAGTCAATTTCGGCGATCCCTTGCCCCATTTCGATGCCGGCAAGCGCCGCTTTTTCGATGAAATCGTACTCGGCAAACTGCTGCACAACCCGGTCGACGTCGCGCAGCCGTTTGATGTCTTTGACGGTGTCGCGCACCGCTTCTTGGTAGCTTTCGCGCAGCCAATGATCTTCGCGCAGCACCATCACCCAGCTCGGCAAGTTGACGTTCACTTCAAGCACCGGGAATTCATATAATGCTTCGCGAAGCACGTTATACACGTCGGCTTCGCGCATGCTTTCCACGCTCATGGCGAGCACCGGAATGTCGTACTTTTCGGCGAGCTCGCGGCGAAGCGCCTCGGTTTCCGGATGGTGTGGCCGAACGGTGTTGACGATCATAATGAACGGCTTGCCGACTTCTTTGAGCTCGCTAATGACCCGTTCTTCCGCTTCGACATAGTCTTGGCGCGGAATTTCCCCGATCGTGCCGTCCGTCGTAATGACAACTCCAATCGTCGAATGTTCTTGGATGACTTTTCTTGTCCCGATTTCCGCCGCCTCTTGGAACGGGATCGGCTCTTCATACCAAGGCGTGTGGATCATCCGCGGCCCGTTTTCGTCTTCATATCCTTTTGCGCCGGGCACGGCGTAGCCGACGCAGTCGACAAGACGGATGTTGACTTCAAGACCCTCATCAACTTTCACCGTCACCGCCTGGTTTGGCACGAACTTCGGTTCTGTCGTCATGATCGTCTTGCCGGCGGCGCTTTGCGGCAGTTCATCTTGGGCGCGCGCTTTATCGGCTTCGTTTTTAATGTTCGGAATCACGACCAACTCCATAAACCGTTTAATAAACGTCGATTTTCCGGTGCGGACGGCGCCGACAACCCCTAAATAAATGTCGCCGCCGGTCCGCTCGGCGATATCTTTAAAAATATCGACCTTTTCCAAATGACTCCCCTCCAGTCCTTCGGTCGTTATAAGAAACAGTGGAATGAGCTAGCATAGTCGGACACTATATGCATATGATGTTGTCCGATTCGGTTATGACTAAAATAGAAAAAATCCCTTCTCTAGAATGTATTTTCCTAGAGAAGGGAAGATGACTCATTTTGTGAAAAAAATCGGTTCATTCGTCTTGGCGTCGATCGTATAGGGCAACGAATACGCCGGCACAAACAGCGAATGGTCGGTCAAAATCGGGCGAATATCGTCACCCGGCTTGTAGTGGTGCGGATATTTTTTCAACGCCGCATACAAATCAGAACGGTAGTCAATGTAAATTTCTCCATTCCCGTCGATGACAAACGGCAAGTTGTTGCCGGAAAACGGGCTGACGACATAAGGCGGCTCTTTATAGCCGAGCTTTTTGTAATCGAGCGTAAATACGCCCGGCGCAACGACGTCTTGAAACGGCGGATATTTATGCTTGTCCGTGTACATGCTAAGCCGCAGCTTCAGATCGCGGATGCGTTCGGCTAAGCGCAGATCAAGCAGCTTGACCGTCGGGTTCGTTTCCGCATCGATGATCATATACTGGAAGACGCCCCCGCTTTCATAGGCGTTTCCCGGCGGCTCCTGCATATAGCGGGGAACGAGCTTTTGAAAATCGACTGGATACTTCAAATACATCGGCGTGTTCATGTCGCGTGTTTTAATCGGCAGAAGCCCGCCGGTCGCCTTCCGGTACTCATCCACCGCCGATTGGACGGCCGCCACTTGGTCTTTGTAAGGAATTTGGTTTTGTTTCAGCCGCTCTTGTGGATACAAGCAGCCGGAAAGCAGCGCCAAACATATACATGACAACAACAAGCGAGCGATTCGTTTCATCTTTCCCACCTTTTTGCCTATTGCGGTGTCGGTCCGCTGAATACGACGAAAATGATGATGATGCCGGCGAAAATCAAAAGAATGTAGGCGACGAGCGCCAACAGAAAGCGAAGCCATTTCATCTTGACTTTGTAGCGGCTTAAGTAAATGAAGCCGACGGAAATAAACATAAACACCATCGAGGCGATGGCGATCCACATTTTCGCTAACGCCGGTGACATGGACGCTCCTCCTTTTTTTCGACAACTATCATTATAGCATTGGCAAAAAAAAGCTGAAGTAAAGCGGGGCTTTCTTTACTTCAGCATCCCCTCATACCCTTCCGGAAGCTCAAGCCGATGATGGTTCGCCATATTGTATGCAGAACGAAGACGACTTGTACCGCCATTGGCCTATTTTCATCATTCTTGTTCGGCAAAAATGTTGTTTAAGTCATCCATTTCTTCTTTTTTTCCGCGCGCCATGAGCGAATCGACCGCCTCTTTCGGGTCTTTTCCCGCAAACAATACGTCATAGAGAGCTTCGGTGATCGGCATCTTCACACCAAGCTCTTTCGCCAGCTCATAGGCGGCTTTTGTCGTTCGCACCCCTTCGACGACCATCCCCATGCTCTCAAGCACCTCGTCCAGCTTTTTTCCTTGGCCAAGCATGTAGCCGGCTCGCCAGTTGCGGGAATGAGCGCTCGTGCACGTGACAATCAAATCGCCGACTCCCGTCAAACCAGCGAATGTCAACGGATTGGCGCCGAGGGCGCAGCCGAGGCGGGCAATCTCGGCGAGCCCGCGCGTAATGAGGGCCGCTTTGGCGTTATCCCCGTAGCCAAGCCCGTCGCTGATGCCGGCGGCCAAGGCGATGATATTTTTCAGCGCCCCGCCGACTTCGACGCCGATTAAATCCGGGTTCGTATACACGCGAAAATAGTGATGGTTCATAAAGATGTCTTGAATGCGGCGCGCCGCTTCCATATTGGGCGACGATACCGCCACGGTCGTCGGGTGGCGGAGCACAACTTCCTCGGCATGGCTCGGCCCGGAGAGAACGACAACATCTGCAAGCCATTCCCCCATTTCCTCGGCGACCATTTCCGACACCCGCTTATGCGTCCCTGGTTCGATTCCTTTGCTGACGGCAACAATGGTGATCGGCTTGGCCAAGCAGGCGCGCACGTCCGCAAGCACCGTACGGATCGCTTTCGTCGGCACGGCGAGCACAACGATCGCAACGTCGTCAAGCGCAGCGCAAAGGTCGTCATAGCCGATAATGGCGTCCGGCAGGCGAACGCCTGGCAAATATTTTTCATTTGTCCGCTTTTCGTTGATTTCGTTGATCTGCTCGGTCCGATGACCCCAGAGCCGGACGTGGTGCCCATTGTCAGCCAGCACGAGCGCCAACGCCGTCCCCCAGCTTCCAGCCCCCAATACGGCGATGTTCTCCATCGTTTTCCACTTCCTTTATCCGATTGTCGCAACCTTGAAAAATAGCAATCGCGCCGCCTCTTCGCTCCTGTTCGTCCGACTTTCGCGGCGGCGACACATGGCTTACGCTCCTGTGACACCACCCACGCAGAACCAAGCTTTCCTTGGTTCGAGCCTCTTCGCCGGCCCCGCAGCGCGTGTCGCTGATGGGCGCGCGGCCTCCGCTTTTCTTATTTCCGCGGGCGGGCGATGATTTTAATCGGCGTGCCTTCAAAACCGAATGCATCGCGGATGCGGTTTTCCAAAAACCGTTCATATGAAAAATGCATCAGTTCCGGGTCGTTGACAAACGCGACAAACGTGGGCGGTTTGACGGCGACTTGCGTCATGTAATAAACTTTCAGACGCCGCCCGTTATGCGTCGGCGTCGGATTCATCGCCACCGCATCCATGATGACTTCATTGAGCACATTTGTCTGGACGCGCATCGCATGATTGTCGCTCACAAGCCGGACGAGCGGCAAGAGCTTATGCAGCCGCTGCTTCGTTTTCGCCGATACGAACAAAATCGGCGCATAGTCCAAAAACGGAAAATGGTCGCGAATCTTCCGCTCAAATTCGACCATCGTTTTGTCGTCCTTTTCAATCGCATCCCATTTATTGACGACCAAAATGACACCGCGACCCGCTTCATGCGCGTATCCGGCGATTTTTTTGTCCTGCTCGATGATGCCTTCCTCAGCGTTTAACACAACAAGCACGACGTCCGAGCGCTCAATGGCCCTTAACGCGCGCAAGACGCTATATTTTTCCGTGCTTTCGTAAATTTTTCCTCGTTTGCGCATCCCTGCCGTATCAATGATAACATATTCCTGCCCTTCGCGCACAAATGAGGTGTCGACGGCGTCCCTCGTCGTACCGGCGATGTCGCTGACGATGACCCGCTCCTCACCTAAAATGGCGTTGACAAGCGACGATTTGCCGACATTCGGCCGGCCAATGAGGCAAAACTTAATGACGTCTTCTTCATACTCTTGTCCACCGCCCTTTGGAAAATGACGGACAACAGCATCAAGCAAATCGCCAAGCCCTGTCCCATGAGCTCCGGAAATCGGATACGGCTCCCCAAAGCCCAGAGCGTAAAAGTCGTAAATCAAATCACGCATTTCCGGATTGTCGATTTTGTTCACCGCGAGCACAACCGGCTTATTCGACCGGCGGAGCAGCTTGGCCACCTCTTCATCAGCCGCAGTCACACCGTCCCGGCCGTTCGTCATAAAGATGATGACATCCGCCTCATCGATGGCGATTTCCGCCTGCTGGCGAATTTGCACAAGCAGCGGCTCGTCGCCAATGTCAATGCCGCCGGTATCGATCAAATAAAACGAATGGTTCAGCCATTCGGCTCGGCTGTAAATGCGGTCGCGCGTCACTCCAGGCACGTCTTCGACGATGGAAATGCGTTCCCCGACAATGCGGTTGAAAATCGTCGATTTTCCTACATTTGGACGGCCGACAATGGCCACGACTGGATTTGCCATGCTACCACCCTTTATCTTCGTTTTCTCCTTACCTTTGTCGCTGAAAAAAAACGCCCTTTTCGGAAGGGCATCGGTCCATCAACGCCAAGGGCACTTGACTGCGAGGCTAGGAAGGAAATGACTTTTTGCCAATCAAGTGCATCTTTTAGCGATGAACCAGGGTAGGCTACAACTGCTTTATTTTATCAAAAAGCGAAACGCTCAACAACTAATGTTTGACGATAATAAGGAGCCCCTCGCTCAATTCATGGGCGATGCCATCCAAAATCGCCTCTAAATTCGCGGCGATCTGTTCCATTTCCTCTTTCGTTTGGCAAATAAAGATCGGCGCACCGCCGGCGACGCGCCCGCCGTTCATCGTAATGACGGCCAAAATTATTTTTTCATGCGTCATCGCCGCTCCACCCCTTCCGCTTCCAACGCCGTTTCTTCGGCATGCGGATGGCGCTCTCAAGCACCGGCACGTTTTCGATGACAGCCTTCGCCTTCTCGACATCCTCGACTTGCGGCAAAATAAAAATGCCGACGCGTCCGTCATTCAAATCGCGCTTGGCGAGCGGCACGAGCGCCGGCGTTCCCGAGTCGCGGTAAATGCCGAGGGCGGTCGATACATCATGCAAAATCGCCTGCCGCTGCCCAAGATTGGCGATCGTCGTGCGGGCGTTGAAATTTTTCGGCGTTAAAATAAACCCCATTCCATAGCGCAAAATTTCTTCGCGCCGCGCCGGCAAGCCGATGTTCATGATATAGATGTTGTCAACATACAGCCCTGCCCCTTCAAAATGCGGCTTGACATATTGGACCTCGGCAATGTCTTTCAGCCGGCTTCCGCTCATAAACCGCCGCGCCGTCATAAGGCCGATGATACTGGCGGCAAGCGCGGCCCAAATGTCCCATACTAAATAAAAGAGCGTCGATAAAAAGGAGACGAAAATGACTAAATAGTTCCGCCCTTCAAACACAATCGCGATGCCTTCGATGTATGTTTTTCCTCTCGGCACCAGCTCATACTGATCCAACTCGTTCAACGTATTGCGCTCCATATTGCGTACGTCGCGAAATTGTGAGGCGGCCAAGGCCAAAAACGTGATCGCTGCGAACTCTTTTTCCATAATCGCCGGCACGGCGACCGTTCCCAGGCCGGCGGCAATGGCCCCTAAGGCGATATGGATTGTCCGACCGTGCAAATACGTCGGGTATTGCCGGTAATCGGTGCGCAACAAATAAAGCCGCGTCAACACCCCAGCGGCAACACCGTATAAAATCGGAAACGTGTATTCGTTCACGGCTGCCTCGTCCTCCTTACAGGCCGTTTTTCCTCAAGCTGCAGCGAGAAGAAGCGGATCGATTCCCAAACGAGCAAAGATGATGCGCTAATGGCGAGCGCATCCAAAAAGGAAAACGACCCAAGCACATAACCCGGCGCCATGCGCAAGATGGACATGGCGTACACCACTTCCCCTTGACAGCCGCCGAGCGCCAGACAAAGAAGGCGGGCGGATATGCGGCGGTGGAACAGACTGCTGATCAAGGCCATCCACCAGCCAAGCATCCATTGGCCATCAAGCCAAATCCAGACCGGATCAAACAAGGCAAGCAGACGAAAAGCGGCATAGGCAAACGCCAAGCCGGACGCTGACAGCGCCATCCGCAGCCATCCGCATGGCCGCTGTGTGACCGCCGCGTAACAAGAGAAGAAAAAAAGCACAAAAAAGGACGCCGCCATATGAATGGGACTGATCTTCACCGTCATCGAGGCCGAACTGATCATGAAAAGCGAAAATGCAGCCAGCTTCGTCCGCTCGACGGTCTTTTTCATCAAAAATGTCGCTGCAATCCATAACGCCCAAAAAAAGAAATAAAAATAAGCTCCTTCCATCTTTTCCACTCCTTATTATGTTCATTATGTCATCTTTTATGAACGTTCATTCCTGTATAGAAAAAACAGCATTCGTTCATAGTAAAAATGATCGCTGTACCGAAGCAGAAAGGAGCCATGGCGAAATGGGAAAAGATCGACAGGAAAAAAAGCTGAAGCAATCGCGGCGCGTCGAGTCAGATCGGGATCAGTCCCTCTCCTATAAAGGAGCGGCTCGGCTCGACACGCCGGAGGAAGCGCGGGAACGGAACCGCCATTAAGAAAAAGCGGTCCTTCTCTTCCCTTGCGGCCGCCCTTGTCCCGATGCGAGCAACAGCCGCACAATTCCGTTGCAATGAATCAAGCAAAAAAGCTCCCTCCGTCCAGATGGCTCAAGCCATCGGACAGAAGGGAGCTTTCGCTTTGTTTTGCCAGCTAGTTGATCTTGCGGCTCTGCATTACTTTAATTTTTTCAGCTGCTCGCCAATCACTTCGCCGAGCTGAAAGCCGCGCGTTTCCGACGTTCTTGTGTATTGGCTGTAATCCTCGGCCGGCGCGGCCGCCTCTTCCTCAAGCAGCGCGCGGATGCTGAGGGAAAGGCGGTGATCCGCTTCGTTGACGTCGAGCACTTTCGCCTTCACCACGTCGCCTTCTTTCAGCACTTCATGCGGCGAGCCGATGCGGCGGTTGGCGATTTGCGAAACATGCACCAATCCTTCGACGCCTGGGAAGACTTCCACAAACGCGCCGAATGAAGCGAGCCGTTTCACCGTCCCGGTGACGACATCACCCGGTTTCACTTTTTCGCCGAGGCCTTCCCATGGGCCCGGCAACGCTTCTTTGATCGACAGCGACAGGCGGCCTTGTTCCGGGTCGACAGCCAACACTTTCACTTTCACCGCATCGCCTTCTTTCACCACTTCCGACGGATGAGCGACGCGCGTATGGGAAAGCTGGGAAATATGTACGAGCCCATCAAACCCGCCGACATCGACAAAGACGCCGAAATCGGCAATGCGGCGGACGACGCCATCCAACACTTGCCCCGGCTCAAGGCGGGAGAGCAGTTCTTTTTGCTGCCGCGCTTGTTCTTCCTCAACGACCGCCCGATGCGACAAAATGACGCGGTTTTTCTCGCGGTCAAGCTCGACGACTTTCACGGCGAGCGTTTTTCCTTTATAATCGGAAAAATCTTCGACGTAATGCGGCTCGACAAGCGACGCCGGGATGAAGCCGCGCACTCCGACATCGGCGACAAGACCGCCTTTGACGATGTCTTTAATGACTGTTTCAAATGTTTCGCCGCTTACAAATTTGCGCTCAAGATCTTCCCACGCCCGCTCGGCGTCCACCGCTCTTTTCGATAAAATGAGCAACCCTTCTTCCCCGTCTTTTCCTTCTTCCACTTTTTTGACTTTGGCCGTCACTTCATCGCCGACAGCGACGGCATCGCTCGGTTTTTCAATATGCAAGTTCGACAGCTCGCTGATCGGAATGATGCCGCTTTGCTTGCTGTTTTCCACCTCGACCAGCACTTGCTTGTCCTCAAGCTTCACCACTTTGCCGCGGACGATATCGCCCACTTCATACACATTGACTTGCACATTCATCTCTTCTGTCATCGCAAAAACCCTCCTTCATCGACTGACAACTGTCAAAAGCGCTCCTCGCGCCGAGGCCGCGGCCGGCTGTCGGCAAAATAAGGACGCTTTTCTAGTTAGTATACCATATTTTCTCAATCAACATGTACTATAATGCTCATTGAGGCGGCGGAAGGGATGCCTCAAACAGCCTGTTCCTTTCATGCCCGCTGATGCTCTTCCAGCAGCCGGCGGATATGATCCATAATGTAATCGGCCGCTTCTTCTGGGCTCGCTTTCCGCGCGCGCAGCGGCGCCATATCGACCGGCGCTCCGTACACAACCTTAAGCGGCACAAACGGACGGTACGGGCCGACAATGGCGCACGGGACAACGGCGGCATCGGTGCGCAAAGCGAAAAAGCCAACGCCGGGCAGCGCCTTTTTCAGCCGGCCGTCTTTGCTGCGCGTCCCTTCCGGAAAAATGCCGAGCACTTCGCCTTGCTTCAGCACCTCAAGCCCCGTGCGCAGCGCCTGGCGGTCGTTCATGCCGCGCTTGACAGGAAAGGCATGCAAGCTTTTGACGAGCGTTTTCACGACCGGAGCACGAAACAGCTCTTCTTTCGCCATAAACCGAATCGGCCGCGGCGCCGTAATGCCGATGACCGGCGGATCTAGGTTGCTGATATGGTTGGCGCAAAGAAGCACGCCGCCTTCCTTTGGAAATTGTTCAATCCCGATCGTTTGAATGCGGTAAAAAGGGGTGAGCACTCCCTTGACGATCCCCTTGGCGAATGAATAAAAGTCCACCGTCATCCAATCCTTTCGTTGACAATCTCCATAATCCGCTCCACCACTTCCTCAACCGACAGCGATGTCGTATCGATTTCCACCGCATCCGGCGCCTTGCGAAGCGGCGCTGTCTCCCGTTCCGAATCGAGCCGGTCGCGGCGGGCGATCTCTTCTTTCAGCTTTTCAAGATCGGATGGAAAGCCGCGCGCAAGATTTTCCTCATGCCGGCGCCGCGCCCGCTCCTCGACCGACGCTTTCAGGAAAATTTTCACTTCGGCGTTCGGCAGCACATGCGTTCCGATATCGCGCCCGTCCATGACGACGCCGCCCCCTTCCGCCAAGGCGCGTTGGCGGGCGACCATCTCCTCGCGCACAAGCGGATGCTTCGCGACAAGCGACACCGCATTCGTCACCGCCTCACCGCGGATGATGTCGGTCACATCGTCGCCATTGACTAGGACGATCTGTCCATGCGGCGACGGTTTCAACTCAATCGATGTATCGCGAAGCAGCGACAGGAGCGCCTGCTCATCATGGATGTCGACGCCGCATGCAAGCGCCCGGTACGTCAGCGCGCGATACATGGCGCCGGTATCGATGTATACGTAGGAAAGCCGCCTAGCGATCCGTTTGGCGACCGTGCTTTTTCCCGCCGCGGCGGGTCCGTCGATCGCGATGCTGATTCGTCGTTTCATCATTTCCTCCTGCTTTACCGAAAATCGCTTGATGAGTGCACAAAGAAAAATGCAGGAAAACCCTGCATGTTTCCATGTTCATTGTACCATATCCGCCGTCAACGGTCGACGGCCGTTTCAACTGTTTTCGTTTTTTCCGGCTTGGCTACCCCTTCGTATTCGTACACCTTGCCGATATACAAGGGCGCTTTCGTGTACAACACAAGCCATTGGGCGACTAGCAAACAAATCGCCTGGATGACGACAAGCTTCCACAACAGCTGTTCGATCCGTTTCATGGCGCAAGCCTCCTGCTTCCCATTTTTTCTAGCAGTATTCCACGCGCCCAGCTCATTTATTCTGTTCGTTCTCCCATTTTCTCTCCTCAAGCTGCCGTTCAAAGCTGTAGCGAATGAGCCGGACGCGGTCTTGGGGGGCGAGGTCTGTGAACTCCACCGACATTTTCGCCATGCCGCGCTCGTCATCAGCCATGCGCACAATCGACGCCTTCGTTTGCACGTAATGGTATTCGCCGGAGCGCATCGCCAACACGAGCCAAAGCTCGACCGCCATGCCGGGGCGAAGAAGCGGAGCGTGCGCCGGCGGCACAAGGAGGGCGGCGCCGCCGGCGCTGATATCCACCGTCATCGTCACAAACGGAGCGAACTCGCTGTCAGACGGATGGACGGCCGCATCGACATTCGCTTTCACCCGCACATAACGGCGGCGCTGGATGCGCACGACGTATTCCTCGCCCGGGTAAGCCAAGACGACCATCGGCAACGGATCGCGGATTTTTCCCTTCACTTCGGTATCAAACATGTATAAACCGCCGTCTTGACCGACAAAAGTCGCTTTAAACTGCATCCCGTTCAACAAATAAACGGTTTTTCCACTCTGTTCATCGATCGGATAGCTGATATGAACCGCCCCGTCAGCAACGGCGAGCGCTTTGCTTCGGTATTGCCGCGCTGAGCCGTCCGACGGCTCAAGCCGGATCGAATCTCCGATTTTGATCATCATGGTTCCTTTTCCCCTTTTCAGTCAGCTGCCGAACCGGCGATCGTTTCGCTGACCCGCATGATGTCCCATGACGATTATACCATACCGTCCGGCTGCCTTTG
This sequence comes from Geobacillus zalihae NBRC 101842, assembly GCF_001544135.1. GTDB lineage: Bacteria > Bacillota > Bacilli > Bacillales > Anoxybacillaceae > Geobacillus > Geobacillus zalihae. The sequence continues at coordinate 34,226 of NZ_BCPV01000028.1, forward strand.
ACCAAAAAAAGAGGAAAAGCCGACAGCCCCAGCTTTTCCTCCCTTTGTTTTCATCTGTAATTCGGCTCCACGCTTTCAAGCTTCTCGACTTTTTCTTCAAGGCCGGTTGCGGCGTTAATGAACAGTTGATACGTTTCATCGCCAAGCGTTCCTAAAAACTCATAGCAAAGCACCGGTTTTTGCAAATCGTTCATAATGACCGCCTGGCGCTCTTCCATCACTTTCAAATGTGGGTTTACCTTTTTCTTCACCGCCTCGACGGTGAGCGTCGGTTTGGGCAACGGACGCGGAATGGACGATGACAAATAGTCGCGCGCCGTAAAGCCGACGACATGGCCGTTGTCAAGCGCCACTTTCATTTGGATCGCTTCCGGGTAAATGCGGACGCCGTTTTCGCTTTTGACAAATGTCAGCACGGCGACATTATCGTATTGCGTGCTGTCGTACAATTCAAAGCCGGTGAATTGATGCCGTCGCAAAAACGCCATCCCACGGTTGGCCGCCTCATGCAAGCTGATCTTCGGCTTGCCGATTGGCCGGCTGTTTAACGCCCAAATCGGATATCCGCCGTTTTTCGTCACATCCATATAAATGTCGCCCTTTGTTTTCGGATCGTGAATCGTTAAACTGTAAAAACGCTCATCCGCCCCATTGCCGCTGTCCGTCACCTTGATTTTCTCTGTTCCTTTTAAGCCGAGAAACTCGCGGGCGATCCGTTTCGCCTCGTCTTTGGAAATCGGGCGCCCTTTCGCGCGGACAAAGCCTTTTTCCTCATTGGCGAGGCCGATGAACGACGGGCCGAACTCGGACGAACTTGAGAATGTATCAACATTTTTCTCCACTGCTTTCAAGCCGTCAATAATGATGTTGTCGCCTTTCTCGTCGTTCGTCGCCAGCGCCAGTTCGACGTCCATCCAGCGCAAATTGTTTTCCAGCACTAAATGCTGCACGTTGCGCAACTCTTGGCGGATCGCGCCAGCGCTTTTGTACAGCGCCTCGAGCGTCTTATACTCTTCTTTCGTCAATGGTTCTTTTTCCAAATCGCGCACGGCCGTCCGGTAGCTGAACTCGCCGATTTTCGATAAAAACTCTTGCGTCTTGTTAAACGGCAAAAGAGACAGCGGCAGTTGGCCGACATCAGAATGGGCTTCAGACGCGATTTTCCACACTTCGGCGAGCGCCGGCGACAATGAAGCGTGCGAATTCATTGCCAGCGTCGCTCCAAGCTTGTCATGCAGCAAATCGATCTGATAGGCTAAATCGTGAAACGCGCGCTGGTAATTGTTTTCCGCATGAATTAAGATCGCGTTTTTTTCCTGATGCTCGCGGTAGCCCCAGTAGCCAGTGCCGACGACAGCGACGACAAGCGCTGCAATCAGTAAGTTTCGCACCATCTCGTCTCCCTCCTTTTATTTGCAAAAAATATGGTTTCCAATCCGCTTGATTTGCGGGCGGCTCCAAATCCAAGCGCTCGTCGCCGTGGCTGGGTTAAAGTAGTAAATCGCTCCGCCGGTCGGGTCCCAGCCGTTGATCGCATCCAACACCGCTTTTTTCGCCGTTTCATTCGGCGTCAGCCAAATTTGCCCATCGGCGACCGCGGTAAACGCGCCGGGCTGAAAAATCACCCCAGCGACCGTATCCGGAAACGACGGATGCTCCAGCCGATTTAAAATAACGGCGGCAACCGCCACTTGCCCGATGTACGGCTCGCCGCGCGCCTCGCCGTAGACAGCGTTCGCCATGAGCCGAATGTCGTTTTGCGAAAACCCTTTCGGCACATTGGATGCTGTCGTTTTCACCGTTCGCCCGCCGCCTCCGCCGCGTTTTTTCACCTGCTGGCTGAGCGGAATGCCGCCGTAATGGGTGAAATCGTTTCCTTGGCGGATTTGCTCTTTCACAAACTGCTCGTAATATTTTGAAGCGTTCACAAGCTTCCGTTTCGTCTCCGATCCGGCTAGTCCATCGACCGGCAAGCCGTATTCGTATTGGAAATTGCGCAACGCCCAATACGTTCGCCAGCCAAACACGCCGTCAATTTTGCCGTTGTAAAACCCAAGGTATTGCAGCCGCGCCTGCAGTTCAATGACATCATCGCCAACTGCTCCACGCTGAATCACTTGCGGGGAAAACGCGAAAGCATGGCCTGATGGGTAAATGTATGTCCAAACAGCCAATGCGATGAATAGAACCCATTTTCTTGCCATATGTGAACCTCCCGTCAACAATCACCGTTTTTACCCCTATTTTCCTTCCGTTTCCCTTTTTTATGCGAAAAAAAGAAAAAAGCCAAAGCTTTTACGCTTGGCTTTTCACAGGCGGCACCGCTTGAGGGCGGGCGTATCCTTTCGCTTGTTTTACTTTGCGCAACGCCGCCCACCATAAGGCGAGCATAAACAAACCCATGTAATAGCCCCAACGCTCTTTGGCGAGCAGCAGCCAGTCATAGACGCCATGAAGGAAAAACGGCAACAAAAACGACGCCCATAAATAATAGCGGCGCTTTTTTACGGCAAACTTCGCCTTGCCGAAATAAAACCCCATGATGACGGAAAAGAGCGCATGACTGGACACCGGCAAAAGCGCCCGGGCAATGGCCGTCTCCACTCCGTTGGCCAACAAGTACAAAATGTTTTCCAGCGTCGCGAATCCAAGCGAGACGCTGGCGCTGTACACAATGCCGTCATACGGCTCGTCAAATTCGTCGTGGTCATACACAAAAAAATAAACGACAAACCATTTGACAAACTCCTCAAGGAGCGCAGCGGAAAGAAACGCCTCGGCTGCCGGCGACGCGACGATCCCTTCTGCCGACAGCACGTATTGGATGAACATGATCGGAAACACAAGCAAGACGCCGAACAAAAACATGCGCAACACAAACGAAAGCGGCTCAGCTTCATACTCGTCCTTTAAATAAAAATAACTAAGCAGCGCCACCCCGGGGGCGACGCCGGCGGAAATCAACGAAAACATCCTCGATCCCCGTTTCTTTGGCATTTTTACCTTCATCGTACCACGAAACAGGGGAGAAAAAAAGAGGAATTGCTGGGCCGCTTGTTGCCTAATAAGCGAACAAGCCATCAACGGCGGCGTCGGCAGCAAGAGCGACAGCGAGCTTGATGCGCGCTTTTTTCGCGTCATAGTCGCTGCCAAGAATAACCCCTTTCTTATGCAAATCGTAGGCGCTGCCGGGGTAATCGTACGTTGTATACACCGCCCCTTCCTCGGCGCTCGTCGTCACCACGACTTTGATCCCCGCTTCGATGGCTTTGACGATTTCATCGACCATTTTTGGCGCCACTTGCCCGCGGCCGACCCCTTCGAGCACAATGCCAGCGACGCCGCTTTCTCGAGCCGCTTTAATGAACTTGCCGTCCGCCTCCAAGTAGCATTTCACAATGTCCACCGGCGGAAGCGGGCGCACAAGCTTGTAATATTCGCGTCGGATCGGCTTTTGGTACACGTACACCTCATCGTTGTCAATGATGCCTAAATAGCCGAAGCCGAAAGCGTTGAATCCTTGAATGTTCGAGGCGTGTTCTTTTTTCACGTATTTCGCGGCAAAAATGCGTTCATTGAACACAACGACCGTCCCCGCCCCACGCAACGGCTCGGCGCACGCGGCGTAAATGGCATGGCGGATGTTGATGTACACATCGCTGCCCAAATCAGACGGCGCCCGCTGCGAACCGGTGACGACGATCGTCCGCGGGTCATCGATCGTCAAATCAAGGAAATAGGCCGTTTCTTCGAGCGCATCGGTTCCGTGAGTGACGACGATGCCATCAACGGATGGATCGGTGAAATGCGCCTCAATCCGTTTTTTCAGCTCAAGCCAATGCGAAAACGTCAAATGCATGCTTGGCAATTGAAATACGCTTTCCACGATGATTTCAATTTCTTTCGGCAAATGGCACATCGCCGCGAGTTCTTCACCGCTTAGCGCCCCAGCCCGCAGGCGGCCGGAACGTTCGTTTCGCTTGCTCGCAATCGTGCCGCCGGTTGTCAGGAGCACCACTTTCCGTTTCGTCACGCAAGCCACCCTCGCTTTCTCGCTTTCGCATCATGACACGAGTGTTGATGATCCATTATTTTACTAAAAAACAAAGAATGGGCTCTTCACCACAACATGTACTTGACAAGCAATGCGGTTTCCTGCACAAAGATGTGCCAAAATCACGGATTTGTTGATTTTCCCTCACAAGCGTAAATAGGGTATGTTCAGAAAAAATCAAGTACAACTTTTGGTGAAGAGCCAAAGAATGATATGGCTGAACACAAGCTTTTCTGTCTCTTCCCTCGAACAAGAACGCCGGCGGGCAAATGTCATTTGCCCGCAAAGCGTTCATTGTTCGAGGAGGGCATGCCGTCATATGCCCAGTCGATGTATTGGCCAAGAAGCGCTACTGCAGCTGCTTGGCTGACCCCTCCCGTTCGCGCTTGGCGATGCAGGCGGCAATAGCGTCTCCATGGAAGCGGCCGTTTTCGATAAAAATTTCATTCGCATCGTTGCCAGCGGCGATCACCCCGGCGATAAACACCCCCGGCACGTTTGTTTCCATCGTCTCCGGATCATAATGCGGCCGGCCGCTTTCCGGGTCGATCTGCACCCCGATGTTCATCAAGAAGCGATGGTCCGGATGGTAGCCGGTCATGGCGAACACGAAATCATTTTTGATCGTTTTCGTCTCCCCGTTCACTTCGTAAATGACCGCATCTTCCGTGATCTCTTTCACATGGGCATGAAACTCCATGCGAATGACGCCTTTTTTCACAAGGGCATCAAATTCCGGCAAAATCCACGGCTTAATGCTTTTGGAATATTCCCCGCCCCGGTAGAGGACCGTCACGCGCGCCCCAGCTTTGACGAGCTCCATCGCCGCGTCGACGCTCGAGTTTTTGCCGCCGATGACAACGCAGTCGGTGTTGAAGTACGGATGCGCTTCTTTAAAGTAATGCATCACTTTCGGCAGCTCTTCCCCCGGCACGTTCATATAGTTCGGATGGTCGTAATAGCCGGTGGCCACGACCACGTATCGGGCCCGATATAGCGCTTTTGAGGTTTCAACGAGAAACGTCCCGTCTTCCTGGCGCTTAATAGCTTTCACTTCTTCGAACGTATTGATGCGAAGCTGTTTGCGGACAACGACTTCACGATAATACGCAAGCGCCTGGTTTCTCGTCGGCTTCCGGTTTTCCGTAATAAACGGCACCCCGCCGATCTCGAGCCGGTCGCTCGTGCTGAAAAACGTCTGATGCGTCGGAAACCGATAAATCGAATGGACGATGTTTCCTTTCTCGATCACCAGCGGCGAAAATCCGGCGTCTTGCAAAGCAATCGCCGCCGCCAGCCCGCACGGACCGCCGCCGACAATAATGATTTTCTCCTCTTTCATCGTTTTTGCCACCTCGCATGAAGCAAAAAATCCCCTATCTTATGATAGGGGATTTCACCAAAGCTTGCAAATATCACTGCTTGCTCGCCTCACACCCAGCCGCGGAACCGGCACGCTTCCGCCATTTTGCGGACGCCGACCATGTAGGCGGCAAGGCGCATGTCGACGCGGCGCGTCTGCGCCATTTCATACACGTTGTTGAACGCTTTGACCATCACTTTTTCAAGCCGCTGTTCCACTTCTTCTTCCGTCCAATAGTAACCTTGGTTGTTTTGCACCCATTCGAAGTACGACACCGTCACGCCCCCAGCGCTTGCAAGCACGTCCGGAACGAGCAAAATGCCGCGCTGCGTCAAAATTTCCGTCGCCTCAAGCGTCGTCGGCCCGTTCGCCGCCTCGACGACGATGCTCGCCTTAATGCGCGGAGCGTTTTCGGCCGTAATTTGGTTTTCGATGGCCGCCGGCACCAAAATATCGCAATCAAGCTCAAGCAGCTCTTGATTCGAAATCGTATTTTTAAACAGCTTCGTCACCGTGCCAAAGCTGTCGCGCCGTTCAAGCAAATAGTCGATGTCGAGCCCGTTCGGGTCGTACAGCGCGCCGTACACATCGGAAATGCCGACGACTTTCGCCCCGGCGTCGTGCATAAATTTGGCCAAATAGCTGCCGGCGTTGCCGAACCCTTGAACGACGACGCGCGCCCCCTTGAGCGACAAGCCGCGTTTTTTCGCCGCCTCGCGGATGCAAATGGTCACTCCTTTGGCCGTCGCCGTTTCCCGGCCGTGCGAACCGCCGAGGACAAGCGGCTTCCCGGTGATAAACCCTGGCGAATCAAACTCGCGAATTCGGCTGTACTCATCCATCATCCACGCCATAATTTGCGAGTTCGTAAACACATCCGGCGCCGGAATGTCTTTTGTCGGTCCGACGATTTGGCTGATGGCTCGCACATAACCGCGGCTTAGCCGCTCAAGCTCGCGGAACGACATCGTGCGCGGGTCGCAGACGATGCCGCCTTTGCCGCCGCCGTATGGCAAGTCAACGATGCCGCACTTTAAGCTCATCCAAATCGACAGCGCTTTCACTTCTCGTTCCGTCACATCAGGATGGAAACGCACGCCGCCTTTCGTCGGACCGACCGCATCGTTATGCTGCGCCCGGTAGCCGGTAAAAATTTTCACCGATCCGTCGTCCATGCGCACCGGAATGCGAACGGTCAGCACGCGGATCGGCTCTTTCAAGAGCTCATACACCTCTTCCGGATAGCCGAGCTTTTCCAACGCTCTATGTATAACAATTTGTGTCGACGCCAGCACGTCGTATTGTTGCCCCTTCTCTTCCGTATGCTTATCGGCTGCCATACGTAAACCTCCTATAAGCTCGCTGTAATAGTTTGTCGCCTTCCATGTCATAGTATACACCTTCTGTCGGCATCTGCAAAGGAAAAATGATGAAACGCGCGAACCGCTTTATGGAAGCCTTTCGCGCGAAAAAATAGACTCCTTGTCCATATAAAGGAGTCTTGGCTGCGCCCTAGTTGGCCCGGAAATAGTGAACGAGCTGCGCAATGGCGCGCCGTTCGATCAACTGTTTCCCATATTCTTGCACACGGTGTATCGTTATCGTGGCCGGGTTGCCAAACTCGGCCAGCAAGGCGACAAAGTTGTCGAGCGGAATCGGCGGTTCCTCGGCGACGTGCAAGTAAAAGCGGCCTTGGTACGAATAAAGCGTGCCGTCGAGGCAGCCGACCGCATGCAGGCGATGAGCGAGCTGGATGACATCTTCGAACGTTTGGAATTCGTAAAATATGTCATCGCTCTCATCGAGCGTTACTTGCATTTCGATATAGTCGTCGGCGAATTCTTCTTCGATGTCGTCGTAGTCGCCTTCATTCGTGACGATAACGACCATGCCCTGTGCCGGTAAAGAGTAGACTTCGACCGCGATCGATCCGTTCACTTCAAAGCCGAGCTCTTCGCTCGCTTCCTCGATCATATCGCGGAACAGCTGATGGACTTTAAACGTGTCCTTCCACAAATCGTCTTTCGTCAACCCGCGGTCCAGCAAATCGTCAAACGTCAAGAAAATTTTAATTTTGTTGTGGGTCAAGCGCTCAAGACGCATCGGCACCCCTCCTTACCTACAGAGCCATCTCTTACCGTTATTGTATGACGCAATCGGCAATTGGTTCGTTTGTTGTTATTAATGAGTTTACATCGTTTTCCCGGTTTTAGACAAGCATTTTTTCTCGAGTGTCGGTTTTCCGGGCACAATCGTGATGAGATGAGTCTCTGCCGGCGCTCCGAGGCGAAGCGGCACCCCGGTCGTCCCGTAGCCGTTACTCGTCAACACCGCCGTGCTGCCCTGCCATTTGAGCCCTCCTTTTTCATAAAACCCAATGGAAAAGAAGCGAATTTGTCCTCCATGCGTATGGCCGCTCAGCACGAGTGAAATGTGCTGCTCCTCTCTTAGGCGAGCGACGATCGCTGGGTTATGGCAGGCTAATATACGAAATGATTGAGGCGGAACGTGTTCAAGCGCCCGATCGATATCCGCCTCCTTCCGGCTTACGTCGCCGACGCCGATGAGCGCGACCGGCACACCGCCGTGCTCCCATACTTTCGCTTTGTTTTTGAGCATATGGACGCGCTCTTCCTCGAGCAATGATTGAAGATCGTAGTCGACCTCGTCATCATTGTTTCCCCAGACAAAATAAACGGGAGCGACCGCTTGCAACCGGCGCACATTTTCGCGGACGCGCGCTTCCGGCACCCCTTTTTCAACTAAGTCCCCGCCAATCACGACGAGGTGAGCCTTTCTCCTCACTTCCTCAAGCATGCGAAACGAAACGACCCGCCGATGAATATCAGAAATAAAAAAAATTGTAAGCGGCGGGCAATGGTCGGGAAAATGAGGAAATGACAGCGTCACATGACGGACCCGGTTGCTGTGCGCTTCTTTCCACATATAACCAAGCAAAACAAGAAAACTCGTGATCATTCCCCCGATGACCATACTTCCTCCTGCTAAAGCCGGTCATCTTTCGTCAACCGGCGGTCTCTCATCGTCATCATACCATAAAAAAAGGAAAAAACGAAAAAAAGCGCCGCCAACCGCCAATGAAACCGAAACGCCCAATAAAAATGGCCGAGCGCCGCCAAGCTGAACAACCATTGGCCTAAGCGGAGCCGCCGGCCGGACAACAGGCGCACCGTCCCGCCGACTACCGCGCGGATGAGCGCCCCGTTGGCAGCCGCCCCGAACCAAAAGCAAACGAGCGCAAGCCATGTCCGCAGTGGGGCAAACAGCAAATCGGTCAAAAATCGCTCCAGCGAGAACGGCTCAAGCGGCGGCAGCCAGCGAAAAAACAAATACGTGCACAAAATAGCGGCCATGGCGGTCATCGATAGACGGCCCATGGTTTCCTCCTTAACCCGATCCTCATTATTCGTCATGGCAAACAGGCATGAACGACATGGCTCCATCATACATATAGACTGAACTTTGCCAAAAAAGGGGGGGTTTTATGTTTACGACCCGCAAACAATATGAGCCGTACATCAGCCCGTTTGACCCGTGCCCGCCGATCCGTGTCAAAACGTACGTCACCGCGCCGAACTTGTACGTCGGATTCCAGCCGCCAAACTTGCCGCAATTTCCGCTTCGCGAAGCATTAATGAAAGGAACGCTTTGGCAAGTGTTTTACGACCCGTATTACAGCCCTTACGAAACGAAGACAAAAGGTGATGGCTCATGAAACAAATGCCAAAGGAGTATTATGAGCAGCTCGAGGAGCTGCAGGCTGTCGACTTTGCCCTCGTTGAGCTCACGCTTTATTTAGACACCCATCCAACCGATTACCAGGCGATTCAACAATTTAACCAACTCGCGCAAAAGCGGAAGCAGCTGAAAAAACAGTTTGAAGCCGCCTACGGCCCGCTTGAGCAGTTCGGCCATAGCTATTCGAACTACCCGTGGAATTGGGACGACACGCCGTGGCCTTGGCAAGTGTAGCTGATCCATCACGAGCGCAAGGAGGAACGGATCATGTGGATTTATGAAAAAAAATTGCAGTACCCGGTCCGCGTCAGCACGTGCAACCCGAGGCTGGCAAAATATTTGATCGAACAGTACGGCGGAGCGGACGGGGAGCTCGCTGCTGCGCTCCGTTACTTAAACCAACGTTATACGCTGCCCCCGAAAGTGATCGGGCTGCTTAACGACATCGGCACCGAAGAACTCGCTCATTTGGAAATGATCGCGACAATGGTGTACAAACTGACGAAAGACGCGACACCGGAGCAGCTGAAAGAAGCCGGCCTTGAGCCTCATTACGTCGATCATGAGCGCGCCCTCTTTTACCATAACGCCGCCGGCAACCCGTTTACGGCGACGTATATTCAAGCAAAAGGCGACCCTATCACCGACTTGTACGAAGACATCGCCGCTGAAGAGAAAGCGCGCGCCACCTACCAATGGATCATCAACATGAGCGACGATCCGGATTTAAACGATGGGCTCCGCTTTTTGCGCGAGCGGGAAATCATCCATGCGCAACGATTCCGCGAAGCAGTGGAAATTTTGAAAGAAGAGCGCAGCCAGAAAAAAATATTCTAAACAAAACACAGCTGGATGGACCCTCCATTCAGCTGTTTTCATAATATAGGTTGATGTCGTACTCCCGCTTCAGCCATTCAAACAGCCGGTGGCGCCCATTCCATTGTTCTTCATTTTTCCATAAATCGATGCTTTTCTGGATAATTTCGCAGCGGAGGGCATGAAAGTCGTCTTCCGCCTTTTCACTTTTTCCTTTATAATAAACAGCCAGCCAATACACCGTGCATAACAGGAGCAAGATGAAAATGTGGGCCGGGGCGGCAAAAAACCAGGCGAATCGTTCGCTCCACGCCGTGATCGCTGCAGCGTTGGCAATGATATAAAGAAGGAACGCGGCCAAGCCGGCCAACGCGGCCGCCTGCAAAAGCGTCGACCGCTTTTCAAGCCGCTCCCATTTTTTCTTTTTTTCAATGACGGCAAGCAACATTTCTTTTGTCACTTCATCGAGGGAAAATTCATCCGGAAACCGGGTCATGGCGCTCTCCCCTTGTCCGTATTCTATTGTCCATCATATGCGGGCAACAGACAGATTAGAACAAAGGGGAACGCGCGCGGCCATTTTTTCGGCCGGCGGGCGCAACCGCTTATTCCGTCTGAGCGGGGAGTGGAATGCGCAGCGTTTGCCCCGGCTCGAGCCGGCTCGTTGACAAGCCGTTTTCTTTTTTGATGATCTCCATGGCGGTAGGCGTGCCGTAATATTTCATCGCAATGCTATAAAGCGTTTCGTTCGCCGCCACCACATGGGTGATGGTCTGCGCGTCGGATTCGCTTTTTGCCTCGTCACCCGCGGCGCGCTTCGGCTCTGATGTTCGTTCCGCCTTCGCGCCATCTTCTTGAATAATGCGCACCGTCTCCCGGCTGCCGCTTTCCTCATGGCGGACGACTGTGACCGTTCCAGGCTTTGACTGGGCATAGTAAACAGCCGTCACCGCAGCCGGCAGCGTGAAAAACAAAAACGCGAGCAAACGGGCGGGAATGTATTTTCGTTTTTGCTCCTCTTTTTGCCGCCGCCGTTTTAGGCGCGATGGCGGCGCCCCCGTGCTTGACGGTGGACGTTTTTTCCGCGCCAGGCGCCCCGATGCTTCTTCCATCGCTTCACTCCCTTTCTTCCTCTGCCCCCCGTTTGAGCCGCACATGTAAAGCAAGCACAAAATCGATCAAAAAGTGAGCGGTGATGGCGGCCCATAAGCTGTCAGTCTGTTCGTAAAGGACGCCGAGAAAGAGACTGAGCAGCACGACGACCATAAACAAAAACCATTTTTCCAAATAACGGACGTGCAGCACGGCAAAAATGGCGCTTGCCGCCCAGAGCCCCCAATGCGTCTGCACAATGCCGCGAAACAGCCATTCTTCTGTCACCGCGATGAATGCGCATAAAAAAAAGAGATGCGGAATCGAGCGGCCGCGGAATATTTTTTCATTGACGCCGCCGTCATCATGCCAGTCGTCCGGCAAATAGCGCATCGCCAAAAACTCGGCAGCGAGCACGAACGCCGCCCCGCCGGCTCCGTACACGAGCACATCGCGCAACTCAAACTGCCAAAGCCGACGCCACTCCTCCCGAGCAAATAAAAACAGCGAGCTGCCGCCGGCCAAAAGCAGCAGCAACCCTTGCGTAATATAAAGATGGATGAGCACTTCGCGGTCTGTCATCTGTTTGATTTGTTCACTTTGCCGCCTCATCGTGCCGCCTCCCGCCGAAAAACATATGCCATAGCTCCTCGCGCCAAGGCCGGACGGGCGCCGCCTCGGGACGGCGGCCGTCCGTCATGAAACGGTCCGTCTCCAGGCCGCAGTTGTCGCAGCAAGCATCCGGTTTGTCCGATAGCTCCTCCCCGAACGCGCGGACAATCGCCGCGCGCCGGCATGAAAAGGCGTGCACCCATTCCTCCATTTCGCGCAATTTTTTCCGCTTCCAACGCCGCCGCGCCTCGATGGCAGCGGCCATCCGTTCATACAGCCGCTCCTTCGCCGCGGCCGTCAGCTGTTCGGGCGCCGCTGTTTGTCCCCATTCTAAAAAGTACGCCAACAGCCGTTTTTGTATGTCCGTAAATCCGCCGGCATCAACCGCAGCGCGCCATCCGCCACGGACGGCGTCTTCCGGCAGCCGCCGGCACCACTCGCGGAGCGCAGCCGAGTCGGGAAGCTCCGCTTCGGCGACCGCCTGGGCGATCGCCCGGTCGCCGTCCGCGTAAAACAATACAGCAAGGCTTGGCGCCCCGTCACGCCCGGCGCGCCCGATTTCCTGCACATACGCCTCAAGCTGGGCCGGCATATGAAAGTGAAGCACAAAACGGACGTTTCCTTTGTCCACCCCCATGCCGAACGCGCTTGTGCAACAAACAATGTCGAGCTCGTCATATAAAAACTGTTGCTGCACAAGCAGCCGTTGTTCCCCATCCATGCCGGCGTGGTAATAGGCGACCCGCCCCGCCCCGTTTTGCGCCAGCCGGCGCGCCATTTCTTCAGCCCACTGCCGGCTTGAAAAGTACACGATCCCCGGTCCTCGGAGCCGTTTCGCGCATTCGGCCAAGCGCGCAGCTTTGTCCTCAACCGATAAGCAACGTTCCACCGCCAAGGCGATGTTCGGGCGGTCGACGGAATAAATATGGCGACGCGCCCGCTCCATCCCGAGCGTGCGGATGATGTCCTCCTGCACTTCCGGCGTAGCCGTCGCCGTCAGCGCCAGACACGGCGGCGAACCGAGCGCATGGCGGACCGCTCCGAGCTTCAAAAAGTCCGGGCGAAAATCATAACCCCACTGTGAAATGCAATGCGCCTCATCGACGACAAACAACGAAACACGCACGCGCCGGAGCGCCGCCAAAAACGTTTCAGATTGCAGCATTTCCGGTGAGGCATAAATAAAGCGAAAATCTGGAAGCGAGGTGAGGGCGTGCCATTTTTCTTCCGCATCAAGCAAACTATGGAACGCGACAACGCGCTTTTCACCGCGCCGGCGCAGCTGCTCGACTTGATCTTCCATTAAGGAGACGAGCGGCGAGACAATGAGCACGCTCCCCGGGAGGAAATACGCCGGCAGCTGATAGCAAAGCGATTTGCCGCTTCCAGTCGGCAGCATCGCCAGCACATCGCGCCCGCTGAGCACGTCTTCGATCACATCGCGCTGTCCGGGCCGAAACGACGCGTGCCCGAACCGCTCATGCAATGTTTTCGTTAATTCATCCAACGTCCCACTTCCTTTGCCAACACGAGCCGAATTTCAAAATAACTCGCTATTCCGCCAAGCGCCTCGCGAATACGCTTCAGCTTGCGCGTCCCGAGCGCCCGCGCCGCGGCCTGGATCGCCGCCGCCCTTTCAGCGGCGACAAACGGGGCGATCGAAAAATCGGGCACATTGGCGGCCAACTCGACGACATGATCCTCGATTGTACTTTTTTTCAAGCGCCGAAGGGCGGCGATTTCGTCGATCGTCTTTCCTTTTTGCAGCCATTCGTACGTTTTTTGCGCCGATTGCGTCAGCTGCACCGGCGCCAGCCCGGCCATCAGCTCGGCCATCACCGGGGCGCGCCCGGCTTCGGCTTCAGCCATCATATAATGAAGCACGTTGCGAAACTGAAACTGCACATACAGCACATCTTTTTGCAGCCAAGCGGCAATTTGCTCCGCCGTCCAGCCGATGCGGCGGGCGCTTGTCAACCGGAGCACAAACACCGTCGCCGCTTCTTCAGAAACAGCCGCAAGCAGCCGGGTGAGCTCGTCATAAAGCGCCCGCGCCAACGTTTGGCGCGATCTCTTGTCCAGCAAATACTGCTTCACCCATAACAGCGTCCGCTCGTCGCGGCAAATGGGGATAAAACGCTGTCCATGGGAGAGGTTGGACAGCGTCTGCCCAATGAGCGACAGCCGCTGCCAAAAAAGCGGCTCGATCTCATGGTAGCGCCAGCCGTTCACATAGCGGGGGAACCATGCCGCCTGTTCATCGAGCCAATGCCGCCCTTTTTCCGTCAATATATATGTCCGGTCATGGACGGGCGCGGCCCGCTGCTTCCGAACGAGCACGAGAGCCGCCTCCTCCAATCGGTCCATCGTCACGTCTTTCCATGTGCCGAAAAACGGCGCAAGTTGAAACCATTTGCAGTCTTGCAGCGTCTGGGCTGATTTTTTTCCAGACAACAAATGGTACACCGCTGCCAGCGTCCGTTCACCGTTTAGGCGGCGCAAGCAGTGGGCAAGCAAAAACGAGGCGTAACCGTGCCGCATCTTTGATTCCTCCCCCGCCTCTATTGTAACAAAAATTGCACAAGCCGTTTGCAATGAAAAAGCGATTTTGGAACAAAAATAAACAAGGGGCATATGTGTAAAAATACAGGAGAGCAATTTTTTAGTTGAAAAGCGGGGCGAACGGTCTTATTATAAAAGTGAAAAGTTCATTTCCGAGCAGGCAACACGGAGATGACCCGTCCGTTTCCAAAAATTGGGGAGGTTCGATTTTTATGCCAAAGTATACGATTGTCGATAAAGAAACATGTATTGCCTGCGGAGCATGCGGCGCGGCAGCTCCGGACATTTACGATTATGACGAGGACGGCATTGCCTACGTCACGCTTGACGACAACCAAGGGATTGTCGAAGTGCCGGACATTTTAATCGACGATATGATGGATGCGTTTGAAGGCTGCCCGACCGAGTCGATCAAAGTCGCTGACGAGCCGTTTGACGGCGATCCAAATAAATTCGACTGAAATCTCCCCTCTTGCCGAATCGGCAAGAGGGTTTTTTGACGAAAGCGTGAAAAAATGCCATTTGACAAGTGGCGCGCCGCAAGGGAACATGCTACAATAAGATTGTCTTGCCCGCCCTGCGCGCCGGCGGGCGAGTTTTCATGCGTACATAACAACCAAAAAA
>NZ_BCPV01000029.1 GCF_001544135.1 Geobacillus zalihae NBRC 101842
AGGGATTCGTTCATGATTAAAGTTGATATGACCGTTGATGCGAAAGGACTGTCCTGCCCGATGCCGATCGTTCGAACGAAAAAGGCGATCAATGAATTGCAACCGGGTCAAGTGCTGGAAGTGCAGGCGACGGATAAGGGATCCAAAGCCGATATCAAAGCATGGGCGGAAAGCACAGGGCATCAATATGTAGGAACAATTGAAGAAAATGGGGTTTTGAAACATTATATCCGCAAGGCAGCAGAAAGTGAAACACGCAAAGAAACGGCATTCCCTCATGTCGTATCGAATGAACAATTGCAAGAAAAACTTCACGATCCTGATTCGTTTGTCTTGGATGTCCGCGAACCGGCGGAGTATGCGTTTGGCCATATTCCGGGCGCCGTTTCAATTCCGCTTGGGGAGCTCGAGAATCGGATGGCCGAACTTCCGAAAGACAAAACGATTTATGTCGTGTGCCGCACAGGGACACGGAGCGATTTGGCTGCGCAAAAGCTGGCCGAAAAAGGATTTGACCGTGTGCGCAACGTCGTTCCCGGCATGTCGCAATGGAACGGGCCGCTTGATTCCGCTCAATCGTAATGAGCGGCCTTTTTTAACAATCAAATATACATTAGGGGGTATGTTAATATGGTGAAAGAAATGACCGTGCAACAAATGACGGAAAAGGTGTTCAACAAAGAATCGCTGTTCATCTTGGACGTCCGCAACGAAAGCGATTTTCGCGATTGGAAAATCGAAGGGAAAAACTTTGACTATTTGAACGTGCCGTATTTTGAATTGATTGATGGGGTTGACTCGATTGTCGACCGTCTTCCGAAAGACAAAGACATCGTCGTCGTGTGCGCGAAGGGCGGATCGGCGGCGTTTGTCGCCGAACAGCTGACGGAAGCCGGGTTTGACAACGTTTATACGCTCGCTGGCGGGATGCAGGCGTGGAGTGAGCATCTCCATCAAGCGAAAGTATACGAAGATGATCAGTTGAAAATTTACCAATTCATCCGCGTCGGCAAAGGATGCCTGTCGTATATGGTCATCTCCGGAAGCGAAGCGCTTGTCGTCGATCCGTTGCGATTTATTGACGTGTACGAACAAGCCGCCCAACAAGAAGGGGTGAAGATCACGCATATCGTGGACTCGCACTTGCATGCCGACCATCTTTCCGGCGGCAAGGCGCTGGCCGAACGAACGGGGGCAACGTACTACTTGATGAAAAGCGAGGGAGCGGTGTTTGATTTCGAGCCACTAGAGCAGCATGACACGATCGACTTTGCCAACGTTCATTTGGAAGTGTTGGCCGTGAAAACGCCAGGCCATACGCCAGGCAGCGTCTCGTTCTTTGTCAACGGCAAATGGCTGTTCTCGGGTGACACGATTTTTGTCGGCGGTCTCGGGCGGCCGGATCTTGGCGGCAAAGTGGCGGAATGGGCGGAAGACTTGTATCACACCGTATATGAAAAAGTGGCGGCCATGGCGGATGATGTGATCGTCTTGCCGGCTCACTACGCGAACTTAGACGAAGAAATCAACGCGGAGGGGTATGTCGGCGATACGTTGGGCCGCATCCGCGCCCGCAATGAGATGATGCAAAACAAACCGAAAGACGAATTCATCGACCTCGTCATCCAAAGCGCCAAGACGGAAACCCCGCCGAACTTTGAAGACATTGTCGCCATCAACCGCGGGCTCAAAACCGTGGATATCGAAACAGAGCGGGAGCTTGAGATCGGCCCGAACCGCTGCGCGCTGCATCATGCCCATGCCTAAAGAAGCGGCACAGATTGACAGGGGGCGGGGGCGTGCCCCGTCCCTTTTGAAACGAAAAGGGAGGAATGATCGATGGATGTTTCGCTCGCGTTTCTCATTGTCATCTTTTTCATCGGTTTTGTCGGTTCGTTTATTTCTGGGATGGTGGGGATCGGCGGATCGATTATTAAATATCCGATGCTTCTGTATCTTCCGCCGTTGTTTGGGCTGGCGGCGTTCAGCGCTCATGAAGTGTCGGGAATCAGCGCGGTGCAAGTGTTTTTCGCCACGATCGGCGGCGTGTGGGCGTATCGAAAAAGCGGCTATTTGAACAAATCGCTCATTCTCTATATGGGCGCAAGCATTCTTGTTGGTAGTTTTGTCGGCGGTTACGGCTCGAAGCTGATGAGCGAGGGAACGATTAACGTCGTTTACGGCGTCTTGGCGGCATTAGCCGCGATCATGATGTTTGTGCCGAAAAAAGGGATCGATGACATTCCGCTTGACCAAGTGACGTTCAACAAAGGGGTGGCGGCCGCCTTGGCGTTCCTCATCGGCGTCGGGTCCGGTATCGTCGGGGCGGCGGGGGCGTTTTTGCTTGTGCCAGTCATGCTCGTTGTCCTAAAAATCCCGACGCGAATGACGATCGCCACGTCTTTGGCCATTACGTTCATTTCCTCCATTGGCTCTACGTTCGGGAAAATCGCCACCGGCCAAGTCGATTACATCCCGGCGCTCATCATGGTCGTCGCGAGCTTGCTTGCCTCTCCGCTGGGGGCGAAAGCGGGGCAAAACATGAACACGAAAGTGCTGCAAGTCATCCTTGCCGTGTTGATTTTGGCGACGGCGGTGAAAATTTGGGTGGATATTTTATGAGTGGATCGATGGAAAGACGATGAACGAGGGGAAACCGATATGTGTGAAGGCGAAAACGGATCATGTTTCGCCTTTTGTTTTCTACAGATCGATTTGGACATGATAAACAGTGAGAAAATCTTCACGAAGGGAAGAAGGAGCAATGTTCCATTACACGGTTGACGTGCCAACAGGCATGGACGAAACGATCGAGCGTTTGGAAGAGAACTTGAAACAAGAAGGGTTTGGCGTGCTCTGGCGGTTCAGCGTGACCGAGAAGCTGCAAGAAAAGGGGCTTGATTTTTCCACGCCGATGGTCATTTTCGAAGTGTGCAACCCGCAAGAAGCGGCGCGGGTGTTAAATGAAAACTTGTTGGTCGGTTACTTTTTGCCGTGCAAACTCGTCGTCTATCAAGAGAACGGCACAACGAAAATCGGCATGCCGAAGCCGACAATGCTTGTTGGCATGGTGAACGAGCCGGCGTTGAAGGAAATCGCGGAAGATATTGAGAAAAGGTTGGTCGCTTGCATTGACCAATGCCGTCAGTGAAAAGGAAAAAGGTGTCCCACATGACGGGGCACCTTTTGGTTGTGCGCACATACACGGAAACGCGGGTTTGCAGAAAGAAAAGCGCTCTTTTCCCCTCTTCGCCGCTATTTGATCCACATAGGAGGCGGACGGCCGCAAAGCCCATCCTTTCTACAAATTCTCTTGCCCCGCTGCTTTTTTTGTTTTTGCCCGTTTTTTGGCTGCGCGCGGCTGTTTTTCCGTTTCCAGCTCGCGATGCACAATCCGGTCGGGATCCAACCCATTGCCGAGCGTGCCGTACACATGGCCTTGCTTCGGCTCGATGAGCTCGTTGTGCTCGTAGTAGACGCGCGGCGTTTTCCAAAGGGCGGCCAACGCTTTTCCCATCGGCATTTCGTGGTAGCGGTCGGGCCACATTTGTTTGATGTGTTTTTTCACGAGCGGGTAGTACTTCGAGCTCATCGCAGGAAAGAGATGATGTTCAGTATGGTGCGAAAAGTGGAAGTGGAGGATATCCACCCACTTTGGCACGGTGACCGACAAACTGTTCGCCAACGGATCGTTGACCGGCACTAACGGATTGAGACGATGGTTGGTTGCGATATAGCTCATGACGATCGTGTTGGCGACGAGCAACGGAAGCAAAAAGGCGAACAGCCATTTTTCCCAGCCGACAAACCATAACAGCCCGAGCCATGTCGCCCAAGGCAAGAAAAATTGAAACAGGACAACCGCGCGGTTCTTCCGGCGAAAGTCTTTGAAAAAGTAAAACAGCATCCGCACCGAATGAAGGGTAAACATCACCGACAAGGAGCTAAACGAGAAAAACGCGCGAATCGGAAACGGGATGCGGTATACCCAAGAGAGCAGGCGGCTTTTCGCTAATTTCTCCATGCTTGGCCACGCGTCCGGGTCTTTTTCTTCATGCTGGGTATGCACATGGTGGCTGGCGTTATGCCATTTTCTCCACAACTTCGGACCGGTGCAAAGCGGCCAAAAGGCGATCGCTCCGAGAAGATCGCGCAGCCATGGCGTTTTGACGACGGTGCCGTGCAAAATTTCATGTCCTAAAAATCCTAACGCGGCAAAACTGAAACCAAGCACAACAGAGATGAGGAGGTTCCATACCGGGTGAAGATGAAAAAGCGATACAGCGAGGATGCCGGCGATGACGAGCCCTACATAAGCCAGACCTCCAAACAAGCGGGACTTCACAGGTTGAAACGCTTTTTTCGGCAAATGCGGGGCTATTTTCGCCGCGTACCAGCCGAACGGGTGAAAATCATTCATTCAGTGATCTCCTTTCAAACTACTCTCCGTTTGACAAGCAGCGGCGAAGCCATTCACACACTCTTGGTCGCAACGAAGACCTTATTTCATAAAGTGATCCCAAAAGCTGTCCTCTATGCCGAAATGATGTGGAGGGCGGAGAAAAGCTCTAGGTCACTATAAAATTTATCATAACATCTTTTGGATTGTCCTGTCTATAGGCTTGATGGAAAACTGCCAAAATTGAGTATGGCGGCAATATTTCGAGAAGAACAGGCTAAACGATTGAGAAGGCGGCTGGCTAAAACATCATGATCAATGTCCCGATGGTAATGAGCAGCACCCCGATCACCACTTTCGCGGACAGCGGTTCGCCGAGAAACATCGCCGCAAACAAAATCGTCAGCACCAAGCTCGACTTGTCAATGGCGGTGACGCGCGAGACATCGCCGATTTGGATTGCTTTGTAGAAACAAAGCCACGACAATCCGGTTGCTGCTCCGGATAAGCATAAAAACCACCAGCTTTTCGTCGAAATGGTTTTTAGGCCGTGATGAGCCCCTGTCATCCAGACGATCATCCATGCGAGCACGAGCACGACAATGGTGCGAATGGCGGTCGCTAGATGGGAGTTCACGTTCTCAATGCCGATTTTCGCCAGCACCGATGTCAGCGCCGCAAACACCGCCGCCAACAAAGCATACACGATCCACATATCGATCCCTTCGCTTTCGTTGAGAATTTTTTCATCTATTGGCTCTTCACCACAACATGTACTTGACAAGCAATGCGGTTTCCTGCGTAAGGATAGGCAAAAAGTGCTGATTTTCCCTCACAAGCGTAAATAGGGTATGTTCAGAAAAAATCAAGTACAACTTTTGGTGAAGAGCCCATCTATTATACTACGAAAAGAGGGAAGATTTCATCATGTTTCCGTTGATCTGTTATAATAGAGGACAAGACAAGCCAATGAGAAAGGAAGAAGAGAATGATTTATCAACTCAAAGTGCAATTGAAGCATACGCGCCCTCCCATTTGGCGTCGGTTGCTTGTGCCGGGGGAGATGACGTTCGCCGAGCTGCATCGCGTGTTGCAAGCCGCATTCGGCTGGATGGACCAACATTTGCATACGTTTTACATGACAAAGGTCGGCGGAACGGCGCGGCTGGGCATTGAAATCGGCAACGAAGCGGCTGGATGGGACGGCGCCGATTACGATGAGCGGGAGGAAAGGATTGGGCAATGGTTTGTCGAAGAAGGCGACCGCGCCCAATACGTGTATGATTTTGGAGATATGTGGGAGCATGACATCGTTTTGGAAAAGATCGTCGATCCAGTTCCCGACGCGTTGTATCCGTGCTGTATCAAGGCCGTGCGAGTGGGTTTGAAAGAGGACAGCTGGGGAGAAGTGCAAGCCATAGAGGAAGAGATGAGCACAGCGGAGCTGACGGCGAACGTGAATGTGGCGCTCGCCCCGTTTCAACGAAAAGTGGTGAAGGAAGAAGGTGAGGCGAAAAAAACGAAACGAGCCGCAAGCAAAGGCAGAGTCGAAGAAGTGGAACAGGATGTATGGAAAACGCTGTTCGATCAAGCGCTCGCCTACAGGGACTTGGCCCCGTGGACATGGATGGACGATGATCAAATTTTTGCCGTGGTGACTCCTGATGGGGAATCGTTGTATTGTACGGTGATCGGGGCGCTTGGCCAGGAGTACGGCCTTGTCATTTACATCGGTGAGGAAGGGTATGCATGCTTGCAAGATATTTTATCTGGAACGTTGCATCCAAAAGACGCTGTGTTTAAAGAGCGCGCATTGCTCGTGTCGTTCGCGCCCCGAAACGACTTGGAAAGAGACGATAAAGCGATGTTGCGGAAGTATCACATTCCTGTGAGTGGAAAACAGCTGTTGCCGATGTTCCGCAGTTTTGCCCCTGGATATTATCCATGGTTTCTTTCGGAACAGGAAGCGGCATGGGCGGCTATGGCATTGGAACAAGCGGTCGTTGTCGCCGAGCGGCTGCGCGATGGCGAGCTGTCCCTAGCTTTGTCCGCTCGCGGCAACCGATTGTTTGCCCGGATTGCCGAACGGAGAGAAGACGGGCTTCATTGGCGCGACGGCTGGGTGTCGCGCCCGAAGGCGAAGAAAAAGGAAACACCGGTGCTTGAAATCGGAACGGACGAGTTGGAAAAGGTCAAGGCGCTCGATCGCGCCCCGCTGTTTGCGGAGTTTTCGATCGCTTATGTGAACAAGCCGATTCAGGAGCGACGCTGGGAGCGCCCGTATTTTCCGCTGCTGGCGCTGGCTGCCGATGCAGCGAGCGGAGTCATTTTGCATCACCAAGTGTTTCGCGGCCAGCTGGAGGCGAAGACGCTGCAACAAAGTTTTCTTGAATTTGCTCGCGCGCTCGGGCGTGTACCGAGCCATGTGCGCGTCACGAAGGAACACGGTCCGCTGCTGGCCCCGCTTTTGCGCGAGTTGGGTGTGAATATGAGCACAGGCCCAACCCCTCGTTCCGATGAAGTGAGGGAATTGTTTGAACAGTTTGCGATCTAAAGGTCTAGTGATTTAGTAGAAAACACTGTTAGTTCCGGTTGTTTCTTAATTAGAAAACCTTGCGAAATCAGTCTTCTTTTTTGGTGAAATGCCGCTGATTTGCGCGTGGCAACTGTTTTTCACCGGAATTCTAAGAAGAAGCCGATCGTGATGCCGAACAGGAGATGATGGGGGCAGGCGCTGGGGTACGGAGTGAAAAGCGCAGGAATTTCCGGCTTTCCACTAGCCCGCTGCTTCTGCCAGGATTCCGTTTTTCTAAGAGCGCTTTGCACGACGCAGAAAGAGGGATGAACATGTTGATTGCACTCGATATGGACGGAACGCTATTAAACGGGGAAGGAAAAATCAGTGAACGAAACCGGGCGGCCATCACCGCGGCGCAGGCGCAAGGCCACATCGTCGCTGTCGTGACAGGGAGGGCGCGCAAAGACGCGCTCACCCCGCTTCGCGAGGCGGGCATTATCTGCCCGATCGCAAGCTTAAACGGCGCGGTCGTTTCGCTCGAAGACGGCACGGTCATCAGCGAGGCGCCGCTCGAGCGGGAAATCGTTCGTCCGGCGCTTGAGTGGGTGCGCGAACAGTCCGATTTGTATTGCGAGACGTACACGGGCGATGCGGTCTATGTCGGCCTGCACAACCGCGCCCAATGGGAGGCGCTCGCTTCCGGGATGGCCGATGCGGCGCCAGAGGTGAAGTGGCTCGTGAACAAGCAGTTCCAGCAGGCGCGGGTGATGTATGTCGATGACATCCGCACGGTGTGGGACGACCCGCAGACGGTGATGTATAAGCTGCTGATTTTCGCCCTCGACCGCGAGCGGCTGCGTGATGCAGCGTCGCGATTCGCCGCGCTCCGTGGTGTCACGGTCACCTCGTCGCACCCGCACAATATTGAGATGAACAACGAACGGGCGACAAAAGGCGAGGCGCTCAAACAGCTCGCCGCCCATTACGGCATCGATGTGCGCGACACGGTCGCCTTTGGCGACAGCCATAACGATTTGTCGATGTTTAAGGTCGCAGGCTATCGCGTGGCGATGGACAATGCCGAACCGGAGCTGAAAGCCATCTGCGACATGGTGACGTCCTCCCACGAAGAAGATGGGGTGGCGGCGGGGCTTGAGCGGCTGCTTGCGAAACGGGTGTAGCGGCACCCGTTTTTTTCGATTGGACGTTCACCACATCGCTTTGGATGTAGAGAGGCTCAGGTTTCCGGTGCTTGCCCCGTCTGCTGAAACGTGAATGTGTGCTGTCGGAGAGGGGAATCGTTTTCGCCGCTTATGGACAACAGTCGCATCATCATCTCAACGTATGGCAACGAAAGGGGAGAACAATGACGCACGATCGCATTCAAGACTGGATTGGAATGTGGCGGGTGCCGGTGTATACAGCGGCGGTGGCGCTGTATATGGTGGCCCAGTTTGTCGAGACGGCCCCCGTTCACTATGCTATGGGAGCTGCAGCGCTGTCAGCGTTTATTGTGTCCGCGTTTTTCGCCCGCGGGGTGTACCAGGTGTCGGGAGCTCTGTTTTTTGCATTTGGTGTTGGATTGTTTTTGTTCTATGGCGATGCATGGCCGACGTTTGTCCTGCATTTTGAACGGGTGTTGGGGCTGTTGGCGCTGTTTTTTGTGCTTCCGTTCATGAATACGCTTATTCGCGTCGGGCGGTATGATCAGAGTTTGAGCGAATGGCTGAAGCGGAACGTCGGGGGCGTTTCGTCGCTGTACCGCCGCAGTTTCAGCGTTTGTCATTTGCTTGGGTTGTTTTTGAACATTGCCACAATTCCGCTTCTTGTCAAATCGTTGCGCACCGCGCTGCGAAATGTAGGAGGACGGAAGGCCGAGTCGTTTTATGTTCGGAATTTGCTGCGGGCGTATGCGCTTTGTTTGACGTGGAGCCCGATGGAAGTGATGATCAGCACGACGATTGATTTCACCGGTGTGCACTATTATGAAGTGGCGCTGTTTTTGCTGCTTCTGGCTTTTACGATGGCGATGATCGACTGGGGAACGGCCGCTGTTTCGTACCGATCCATCCCATTGGACAACGGCGAGGAAGCGGGGCGGGAATCAGCGGTTTCGATCGGGAAAAAGGCCGCCCAGCTGCTAGTGGTGCTCGTCGTGTTTACGGTGCTCGTGTCGCTCGTTCAGCGTTGGCTTGGCAAAGGATTTTTGTTTTCGATCGTCTTATTGCTTGTCCCGTTTTGTTTCGGATGGGCGCTGCTTGTGCGCCGGGTGAAGCGGTATGCGGTGATGGCGCTCTGCCATTGGAAAGAGCGGACAGAGGGATTGGGAAACTACTTTTTCATGTTTTTAGGAGCCGGGTTGTTTGTCGAGATGCTGGCCCGGTCTCCGCTGCTCGCTGGGCTTGGAGGCTGGTTTCGCGTCGGGGCGGAACATTCCGTCTGGCTGTATGCGATGATTGCCGCTTATTTTTTCACGACGTCGCTTGTCGGATTTCACCCGCTGGTGAGCTTGACGCTGCTCATGCCGCTGCTTGAGCCGGTGCGGCTGCTTGTTCCGGCGGTGCCGTTGTCGATTGTGCTCATTTGTTGCAGTTTGGCGACGGTCATGTACAGCCCGTACAATATTTCTGTTTCTTTGCTGGCGGAGGAGCTGGGGGACAATCCGTATCGGATCGGCAGGAGGAATGTTCCGTTTGCGCTCGGTTATATGGCCGTAGGAATCGGCATTGCGCTGTTGGCGGAGCGGCTGTTTTTCGGCTGATATCTATGGCGTTGTGGGGTCGTTTCCTTCTTTTTTTTCAAAGAAAGAAGATTTTTAGGTTGACAGCGTTTTCGGCGGAACGATATAATGAGATCGAATCGATTGAATTGTTTGTCATTTCTTTTTTAGATCGATCTAATAAATAGGCGTGCCTAGTTGGTGCGCTCGGGATCGTCTGCTTAAAAATGGAAACAAAGAAGATTTGTTCTGGAGGTTTTTAGATCGATCTAATCTTCATTCTTTTGTTTTAGATCGATCTACTAAAATTCCATTCTTTTAGATCGATCTACAAAGAGCGGCAAAGGGGGATCGACTCGGATGAAGCAGCGAAGTGCGCTCGATATGTACGCCGATGGAGGGGCGTGGTGGGAGACGTCGATCAGCGACGTCCGCAAAAATGAAATTCTCATTCGCGGATATCCGATTGAGGAATTAATCGGCAATGTGTCGTACACGCAAATGTTGTACCTCTTATTATGCGGGGAGATATTGAGCGAGAAAAAGGCGAAGTTATGGGAAAGCGTCCTTGTCGCCGGGGCGGATCACGGCCCGCGCGCCCCGTCGATTGCGGCGGCCCGCATGGCGGCGACATGCGGCATTTCGTTCAACTCGTGTGTGGCGACGGGCATCAACGTGCTTGGTGATGTGCACGGGGGAGCGGTGGAGAAGGCGATGGCGCTGTTTTACGAGACAAATGAGCAAATCGAAATCCGCGGCGGGGAAGGTGCGATGGCCGATGTGATCGGCGAGCGGTTTGAACAGTTTCGCCGTGAAGGGCGGAAGCTGCCGGGATTTGGCCATCAGCTTCATGATGACGACCCGCGCGTCAGACGGCTGTATGCGCTGGCGGGCGAGCTTGTGGAAGAAGGGGAGATCAGTGGACGGTATTTAGCGATCGCGGAAGCGTATCGTTCCCATTTGGAGAAGACGAAAGGGAAGCGGATGACGATGAACATCGACGGGGTGGCGGCGGCGATCCAGTGCGAGCTCGGCGTGCCGGCGGCGGCGGCGAAAGGTGTGTTCGCTCTGTCGCGCGGGATGGGCATTGTCGCCCATGCGTTTGAAGAGTGGCAAAGCGGCGTGCTGATCAAAGGACCGTGCCCGAACCGCGATGATTTAGTCCGCTATACCGGACCAGCCAAACGTCATTTGGAAAAGTAGGTGATCAAGATGAGAAAAGCACAGCTGTATATTAACGGGACATGGATCGAAGAACCGCGTGCGGCGGAGCCGGTGAAAAACCCGTATACCGGGGAAGTGATCGGCGAACAGCAGCTGGCGACGCCGGAAGATGTGGACAGGGCGCTCGCCTGTGCGTTTGAAGCAAAAAAAGAGATCGCGAGAATTCCGTCCTATGAGCGAGCGCGCATCTTAAAAAGGGCGTCGATGCTGCTGGAGGAGCGGAAAGAAACGTTTGCCCGCTGGATTTCGGAAGAGCTTGGAAAGCCGCTGAAAAACACGTTGGATGAAGTGTCCCGCTCCATTGAAACGCTTGAGCAGTCAGCTGAAGAAGCGAAGCGTCTGTTTGGGGAAACGATCCCGGGCGACGCCTCGGCGCGCGGGACGAAAGCGGTGGCAGTGACGTTTCGCGTGCCGGTCGGCGTCGTGGCGGCGATTACGCCGTTCAACGCCCCGCTCAATTTGATTTGCCATAAAGTCGGACCCGCGTTTGCGGCGGGCAACACCGTTGTGTTAAAACCGGCGCCGCAGACGCCGCTGATTGCGACAGAACTGTTGAAGTTGCTGCTAGAGGCCGGGCTTCCACCGCGTGCCATCAACATGGTGCTTGGCGGTGCCGAGGTTGGGCAGCAAATCGTGAAAGACGATCGCGTCAACGTCATTTCGTTTACCGGCGGCGTGGTGGCGAGCCGCAACATTTGCGCGTTGGCCGGCATGAAAAAAGTGCTGCTGGAGCTCGGCGGCAATGCGGCGACGATCGTCCATGAAGACGCCGATTTGAAACGGGCGGCCGCGCTTTGCGCGAAAACCGGCTACAGCAATTCCGGGCAAAGCTGCATTTCCGTCCAGCGCATTTACGTACATGAGTCGGTCGTTGAACCGTTCACCGACTTGCTCAAACGGGAAGTCGAGGCGTTGAAAGTCGGCGACCCGCTCTTGCCCGATACGGATGTCGGCTGCATGGTCGATGAGCGGGCGGCGGATCGGGTGATGAACTGGATTGATGAAGCCATCGCTTCCGGCGCGACGCTGGTGTGCGGCGGAAAACGGCGTGGGGCGACGGTGGAGCCGACGGTGCTCTTCAACCCGCCGAAGCGAAGCAAAGTCGTTTGTGAAGAAGTATTCGGCCCGGTCGTCAGCGTCATCCCGTACCGGACGATTGACGAAGCGATTGCAGAGACGAACGATTCTGCCTTTGGCCTGCAAGCTGGGCTGTTTACGAACCGGATGGACATCGTCCATCAAGTGGCGGAGGCGCTTGATGTCGGCGGGGTCGTTGTGAACGGCACCTCGAATTTCCGGTTGGATCATTGGCCGTACGGCGGTGTGAAAAACAGCGGCATCGGCCGCGAAGGCCCGCGTTATGCGATTGAAGAAATGACGGAAATGAAGATGATTGTATGGCAGTTTCCACAGTGATGATGGGTGGTGGCAACATGTTAGCGCTTTATGTGGCGAAGCCGAATGAATTAGAACTGCGGCGCCTCGAGGCCGTCCGTTCCCCACAAGGGGATGAGGTGAAGATCAAGCTCATTTACGGGGGGATTTGCGGATCGGATCTTGGGGTGCTGAAAGGAAAACTTCCGCACGCGAACTATCCCGTTCGCGCCGGGCATGAATTAGTCGGCGTCATTGTCGAAAAAGGCGAACAAGCCGCCTATGACATTGGAACGCGAGTCGTTGTGCTGCCGAACACGTATTGCGGCGCGTGCGATTTGTGCCAAAAAGGGTTGACGAACATCTGCCGACATAAACAATCACTCGGCATCAACACGGACGGCGGATTTTCGCATGAATTCATCATCTCGTCCAAGTATGTGCTTCCTGTTCCTGATGATCTCTCGGATGAAAAGGCGGTGCTTGTCGAACCGTTTGCTGTCGTCGTGCATGCTTTGAGCAAAGTGCGGATCGAGCCCGCCATGCGGGTAGCGGTGATCGGATGTGGCAATGAAGGGATGATGGCGGCCGTCCTCGCCCGCCATTTCGGAGCGGATGTGACGGCGGTCGATGTGAATCCGTTGAAGCTTGAGACGGTGAAAGCGATGGCCGACATCCGCACGCTTGCGCCTGATGCGCTGTCGGGTGAAACGTTTGATGTTGTCATCGAGGCGGCCGGTGCGCGCGAAGCGGTCGAACAGGCGGCGGAGCTTGTCGCTCCAGGGGGGCATCTTGTGTTGATCGGTCTGGCGAATGAAGCGACGTTTCCGGTGGTGCGTCTTGTCCGCAACGAAGTGACCGTGCATGGTTCCATCATCTACCGCTTCCCGGATGACTATTTGCAAGCGATTCATTATTTGCGGACGATGCCGCATCCGATCGAACGGGTCATTTCCCGCATTTTTCCGGTCCGCGACTATGAGCAGGCGTATGAACTGGCGTCATCCGGCAATGCGGGCAAAGTCGTGTTACGTTTCAAGGAGGAGGAAGAGCGATGAAAAAACCAGTAGCCGAACAGTTAGTCCGGTATTTGGAAGACCGCGGCGTTACGCATATTTTTGGGCTTTGCGGCCATACGAACATCGCAGTGTTGGCGGCTTTGGAGCATAGTTCAATCAAGTTCGTCAACGTCCGCCACGAACAAATCGCCGCGCATATGGCTGACGGCTATGCACGCGCCAAAAAGGAAACGGCGGTTGTGTTGTGCCATGTCGGCCCGGGGCTGACGAATGCGGCGACCGGGGTGGCGAACGCGGCGCTCGACTCCATTCCGATGGTCGTCATCGCCGGTGATGTGCCGAGTCATTATTACGGAAAGCATCCGCACCAGGAGATCAACTTGCACGCTGATGCGTCGCAATATGAAATTTACCGCCCGTTTGTGAAGCGGGCATGGCGGGTCGACCGGCCGGATTTGTTCCCGGAAATTTTGGAAAAAGCGTTCCAGCTGGCGGAGAGCGGCCGCCCAGGGCCGGTGCTTGTTTCCGTGCCGATGGACATTTTCTCCAAAGAAGTGGATGTGGCGCTGTTTGAAAAGCAAAAGCGGCATACGAAAACGCTGCATAAGCCGTCGATTGACGATGAAACCGCGAAACACATCATTGAGAAGCTGATGCAGGCGGAACGCCCGCTTGTGTACGTCGGCGGCGGCATTATGCTGGCGGATGCGGCGGAAGAATTGAAAACGTTTGTCGAACATTTCGATCTCCCCGTTGCGCACACGCTGATGGGCAAAGGGGCGCTGCCGGATGACCATCCGCTGACACTGGGCATGAGCGGATTCTGGGGGACGAAATTCGTCAATGACATGTGCCGCAACGCCGATGTCATTTTGGCATTGGGAACGAGATTTTCCGAAGCTGATTGCAGTTCATGGGAGCCGGAGTACACGTTCAACATTCCGGAAACGAAGCTCATTCATATTGACATCGACCCGAACGAAATCGGGCGCAACTATCCAACGGAACTCGGCATCGTCGCCGATGTCAAGCAAGCGCTTACCGTGTTGAACCGCGTGGCGAAACAAACCGTGCCGCAAGGGCGGACGGACGAGGCGCTGAAAGAACGGATCGCTAACTATAAGGAGGAATTCCGGCGGCAAAACGCGCCGCACATTCAAGACGACAGCTATCCGATGCGTCCGGAACGCATTTTGCATGAGGTGCGGGAAGTGCTGCCGAAAGATGCGATCATCACGACCGATGTCGGCTGGAACAAAAACGGGGTCGGCCAACAGTTCCCAGCGTATGGTGCAGGAACGATTTTGACGCCAGGCGGTTATGCGACGATGGGCTTTGGCGCTCCGGCCGCGCTCGGGGCGAAAATCGCCTGCCCGGACCGCGTCGTCGTGTCGCTCGTTGGAGATGGCGGATTTGGCCAAAACCCGGCGGTGTTGGCGACCGCCGCCGAGGAAAATATCGCCGTTGTTTGGGTCATTATGAACAACTACGCCTTTGGCACGATCGCCGGGCTCGAGAAGGCGCATTTTGGCACGACGCACGGGACGGTTTTCCAAAAGGACGGTAAGCCGTATTCGCCGGATTATGCAGCCATTGCCCGGGCATACGGCGTTGAAGGAGTGAAAATCCGCTCGGCGGAAGAGTTTAAACCGGCGCTCGAGCGAGCCATCCAAGCGAACAAACCGTTTGTCATCGATGTGGAAATGATCAACGTCCCGACGCCGACGTCCGGCCACTGGAATATTATGGACATCTATTCCCCAGGTAAACGTGTTCACCATGTGGCCGTAGAGCGGTAAGGAGAAACCTTCAAGATCGGGGGGAGGGGGAAGATATGGCTAGAACGTTTTCCTTGGCCCATTTGACCGTGCTCGGCTGTCCGCCGCCGGAGATGGCGCACATTGCCGCCCGGGCAGGGTATGATTACGTCAGTTTCCGGATCATCTACATGGGGCTTCCGGGAGAACCGAACTATGCGTTGGCGGAAAATCCACAGCTGTTGCGTGAGACGAAAGCGGCGTTGCGGGACACCGGCGTCAAGCTGCTGGATATCGAACTGGCCCGCATTGACGCTGATACGGATCCAAAACGGTATGAACCCGCTTTGGAAGTGGCGGCTGAACTGGGCGGCCGCCACGTCTTAAGCAGCATTTGGACGGCCGACCGAAGCGCTTACATTGAACAGTTTGCCGAGCTGTGCGAACTGGCGAAGCCATACGGGCTGACCGTTGATTTGGAATACGTGCCGATTGCGGCGGTGACGAATTTGGCCGGAGTCATCGATGTGTTAAAGACGGTAAAGAAAGACAATGCTGGCGTTATGATTGATTTGCACCATTTTCATCGCGCCGGCGATTCGCCAGAAGCGTTGGAAGCCGTGCCGCGGGAGTGGTTCCATTTTCTCCATCTTTGCGACGCGCCGGGCGAGATTCCGGCGTCAAAAGAAGAGATGACGAGAATTCTCCGCGAAGGGCGGCTGTACATCGGCGAAGGTGGGATCGACATTGCCGGCATTGTCCGCCGCATTCCGGAAATTCCCTGCTCGATCGAGTTACCAAACATCAAACGTGTCAAGGAGCTCGGCTACGAAGAACATGCACGCCGCTGCCTGCAGTCGGCAAAAGACTATTTTGCCCGTCATATTGCAACGCAAAGCGATCTATCGGCGTGACTAGTCAACAGAGAAATATGGCAGCGCTTCCGATACGGGAGGCTGCCTTATGGACATTCTTAATTATCAGAAAATTTTATATATTAATTCTATTGTTAGAAATAAATGGTTTGTTCATTTGGTTGTTTCCCGCATGACCGGACGCTGTCGAGAGAGAACAGAATGGCGTGCGGCCAAACGGGAATGCGGGTTCAACATACAACGATGCCAGCCGGTCGATCCGTTCGGCTGCATCAACCATTGCACTATGGAGGAAAGAAGGGGGAAAACGGAATGAAAAAGATGTTGGTGTTGTTGTTGGCCTGCCTGTTCGTAATTGCGGGGTGCTCATCGAAATCTGAACCGCAAGGGGGCGGAGCGGCGAAGAAGGTCGAACCGAAAGTGATGAAAATGGCCGTTGCGACATCGAAGGATCGTTCGCTGACGAAAGGATTGTACAAATTCGCGGACATCGTGGAAAAAGAAACAAACGGCTCGATCAAAGTGGAAGTGTATCCGGATGGACAGCTCGGGGGAGACGTAGCCGTGTTTGAAGCGCTGAAGATGGGTACGATTCAAGGATCGACGATGTCGACCGGTCCGATCGCTTCGTTTGCTCCGCGCATCGGGGTGCTAGACTTGCCGTTTTTATTCAAAGATCGAGAAACCGCTTACAAAGTGCTGGATGGGAAAATCGGCCAAGATTTGCTCAACGATTTGCCGTCTGTCGGCGTGATCGGCTTGAACTATTGGGAAAACGGCTTCCGCCATTTGACGAACAATAAGCGGGAAGTCACAAGCGTGGACGACATTAAAGGGTTGAAAATTCGGACGTTGGAAAATGACCTTCATATTGATTTGTGGAAAGAGTTGGGCGCCACACCGGTGCCGATGGCATTTACGGAGCTGTTTACCGCTTTGGAGCAGCACGTGGTCGACGGCCAAGAAAACCCGGTCGGGAATGTGGCGATCAATAAGTTTTACGAAGTGCAAAAATATTTGACGAAAACCGGCCACGTCTACAACGCAAGTCCGTTGCTCATCAGCAAAAAGTTTTGGGACACGTTGACGGACAAGGAAAAAGACATCATCAAAAAAGCCGCGGAAGAAGCGAGAGACTATCAGCGCAAGCTGAACCAAGAAGAAGATGAGAAAATGTTCGACTATTTGAAACAGCAAGGCATGGTCATTACCGAACTCTCTCCGGAGGAGAGGCAAAAATTTGTCGAAAAAGTGCAGCCCATCTATCAAAAATACGCGCCGAAATTCGGCCAAGATCTCGTGAACGAATTGGTTAACGCAGGAAAATAACCGAATGGCAAAGCCGGCTCTTAAGGGGAGTCCACCCCTTAAGAGTTCTTCCATTCTTGCAGACTTGGAGGGGACAGCGATGAAAAGGATCGGAGCCGTACTGGAGAAGGCGCTGAACGCCTTAATGGCGTTCTGCCTCGCGTTTATGTCCATTCTTGTATTCGGCAACGTCGTGCTCCGCTACGCATTTAACTCCGGCATCACGTGGTCGGAAGAAATGTCGCGCTTTCTGTTCATTTGGATGTCGTTTTTAGGCGCGGTCGGTGCTTTGAAAGACCATGACCATCTAGGCGTCGATACATTGGTGCGGAAGCTGCCGACCGGCGCCAAGCGCGTCGTGTTTGTCATCAGCAATGCGATCGTGCTGTACGTTCTCTATTTGCTGTTGGATGGAAGCTGGAAGATGACGATGAGCGGATTGGAAAGCAAAGCCCCGGCCACCGGTCTGCCGATGGCGTTCATTTATGGGACCGGGCTTGTCGTGAGCATCGGCATGGGCCTCATTATTTTGTACCATTTGTATCAGGCGCTGTTTCGCCCCGGGGCGATTGAGGAGCTGACGAAAATGAAAGAATCGGAAGAAGAAATCATGGCGGCCGCTCCCGTCGAGCACGAAGCGGCAGAATGGGCGCACGGGCGAACGCAAGGCGCCGCTGGAGGTGAGCGGTAAATGGCGTTAGTCGTCTTTATCGGGTCGCTGTTAGGGGTCATGGCGCTCGGGATGCCGATCGCGTTTGCGCTCTTGGTCAGCGGCGTCGCCTTGATGTTTTATTTGGACATTTTTGATACGCAAATCATCGCGCAAAACTTGATCAGCGGCGCAGACAGCTTTCCGCTGATGGCGATTCCGTTCTTTATGCTCGCCGGGGAGCTCATGAACGCCGGGGGCATTTCGAAGCGGATCATCCGCTTTGCGATGGCGCTTGTCGGCCATATCCGCGGCGGGCTCGGGTATGTGGCGATCATCGCGAGCGTGTTGTTCGCCGGGTTGTCGGGGTCGGCGGTGGCCGATACAGCGGCGCTTGGAGCCATTCTCATCCCGATGATGGTCAAAGCCGGGTACAACCGCAACCGGTCAGCCGGCCTTATCGCTGCCGGCGGCATCATCGCCCCGATCATCCCGCCGAGCATTCCGATGATCATTTTCGGGGTCACAAGCGGCGTGTCGATCACAAAGCTGTTTATGGCCGGCATTGTTCCCGGGATTTTGCTTGGAATTTCACTGGCCATCTGTTGGTGGTGGGTGACGCGCAAGGATCAAGTCGAGGTGCTCCCGCGCCAATCGGCAAAAGAAATTTGGCGGGCGACCCGCGAGGCGTTTTGGGCGCTGCTGCTGCCGGTGATCATCGTCGGCGGGCTGCGCGGAGGAGTGTTTACGCCGACCGAGGCAGCGGTGGTGGCCGCGTTTTACGCGTTGATTGTCGGCTTGTGCATTTACCGTGAGCTGAAGGTGAAAGACTTGTTTCACGTGCTCGTGGCCGCGGCGAAAACGACAAGCGTCGTCATGTTTTTGGTGGCCGCCGCCATGGTGTCGGCCTGGCTCATTACGGTCGCCAACATTCCGGCGATCGTGACAGATGTGCTCGCGCCGTTTATCGATCATCCGTTGGCGCTGCTTTTGGCCATTAACGCCTTGGTGCTGTTGGTCGGGACGGCAATGGATTTGACGCCGACGGTGCTCATTTTAACGCCGGTGCTGATGCCGATTATTGAAAAAGCAGGCATTGATCCGGTGTACTTCGGGGTATTGTTTATTTTAAACAACTGCATCGGGCTGCTCACGCCGCCGGTCGGCACAGTGCTGAACGTCGCCTGCGGGGTGGCGAAAATCAACATGGAAGACATTATGAAAGGAGTTTGGCCGTTTTTGCTGGTCGAGACGCTTCTGTTGCTGTTGTTGATTTTCTTCCCGTCTCTTGTGACCGTGCCGCTTGGGTGGTTTGCGGGTCATTAAACGGATGGTGTTGCGTTGAGGAGGAGTGAAGGCTTGATTCACCGCACATCCGCAGCATAGAAAGGCGCCTTCGCCGCGTTGGACGAAGGCGCTTCTCTTTCGCTATCGCACTTTTATATGTCCGATGCTTGCGTTTTGCGTTGTGTCCGGCCGAGCCATCGGTTCGATCGGCTCTAAATCGGTCAGCAGGAACAAATAGCTGAAAATGCCGGCGAGCAAAATGAGCGCCGCGACGAGAAACGCGTACATGAACGAGCCGGTCGCTTGAACGATGAATCCCGTCACGATCGGGGCGACAATCGCCATCGAGTTGTTGCCGAACGTCAACAGGCCGGTCAACGTCCCGACCGTGCCTGGCGGTGCAATAAATGTCGGAATGCTGTAGGCAATCGAGGACGTGATGACTAGGCCGCCGAGCGCAATCGAAATGCAAAGGATCGCGATGTTTGGGTTTGTCGTGAAAGCGGCGCCGATGACGGACAGCCCAAGCAGCATGCCGATGACCAAAAACGTTTTTCGTACGCGCGTTGAATGGCCTCCTTTGTTGATAAGCCGATCGACGAGCCATCCGCCGATCGCGATCTCCGAAATCGTGCCGACGATCCACGGAATCGAGGCGTACCAGCCTGATTTCAGCACCGACATGTGCATTTCCGTCGCCAAATAGCCGGGAAGCCACGTAAGAAACAAAAACCACGAGTAGCCATACGCAGCAAACCCGATCAATGTCGCCCATACTTTTTTCTTCGTCAGCAAATATCGAATTGTCTCCCAAACGTTTCCTGAAGTTTCGTCTGATTTTTGCGCTCCGCCTTGGACGATGTAGTTGTACTCTTCTTTCGACAACCGTTTGTCTTCATGTGGGTCGCGGTATGTCGCCCAGAACAGGATGGCGTAAATGAAGCTGAGCACTGCCGTCGTATAGAACCCAGCCCGCCATCCCCACTCGGTGATGATCCAGGCGATGATCGGGGTGCCGATGGCGTTTGACAGCTTCGACTGGGCGTCATAAAGAGCAATCGCGGTCGCCCGCTCATGGCGCGGGAACCATTGCCCGACTGCTTTGGCGGCTGACGGGAAATACGGCGCCTCCCCGATGCCCAACAAGACGCGTGATAACATGACAAGGCCTTGGCCGCTGGCGATAGCGGTCAAGAAACACGCGATTGTCCAAATGATCGTCCCGATGCGCGTCACCCATTTGACGCCGATTTTATCGAGAATCACGCCGGCCGGGATTTGCAAAATGGCATAAGACCAAGCAAACGCAGACAGCAAAATGCCGAGCTGTCCGGGCGTGAGGCCGAACTCTTTCGCCAGCGGCTGAATGCCGACGGACATGTTGATGCGGTCGAAATAGTTGATAATGACGCCTAACGCGATCAAAAACGCAATCGCCCAACGTCGTTTGTGCTTCATCTTTGTTCACCATCCTTGTGTTGATGCGGGAAAACGCATACAGTGTTAGAGAGAAAAAATAGCGAGTTCCCTTTCAATGGACATCGCGTTTCGATGTTTCATCATCCCATGAAATGATCGATTCCCCAATGTTCGCTGATCATCCCCTTTCTTTGTTCCATTATGTGTAACTCATTTTCTATAAATGGAATTCTTGAATGGATTATAACAAAGTTCGCTCTCGTTTGTCCATAACTTGTTGAAAAATTTGAACTGTTTATGCAATCCGTTCAACCAATGGACGGACAGGAAGACGGGCCATAGCAGCATGTGTGAATATAAAAGAGGCTTCGCCGTCCTTTCCCTTGTTGAAACCGAAAAGGAAGGAAACGCGAAAAAAAGCTTGAACGGCGGTGACCGAAGATGCTAAAATGGGAGTAAGGTTCCACTGAAAGAAATTAAATTCCGTTGAATGGAACGTAAGGAAGGGGGGAGACAAACAGTTGAAGGAAGAAAAAAAGCATGAGGCCGGATTGCGTACGGTGCAGCGGGCCATTGACATCTTGTATTGTTTTACCCTTGAGGAACAAGAGCTATCACTCACGGAAATTGCGAAAAAGATTTCGCTTCCTAAATCGACGACAACGCGCTTGCTCGCTACGCTGGAGCAAAACCGCTTGGTCGTCAAAGATCCGGAGACGTTAAAGTACCGTCTTGGACAAGGATTGTACTATTTAGGATATATTGCCGGCAAATCGATGGAAGTGCGGGAAATCGCGCGGCCTGTGATGGAGCGGCTGCGCGATGAGACGCGGGAGACGGTGAATTTGTATGTGCTCGAACAAGATGCCCGCGTTTGCGTCGAACAGTGCGAGGGGCTTCAGGCGCTGCGTCATATGGTGAGAATCGGCGAACGGCTGCCGCTTTGGGCGGGAGCGGGAGGAAAAGTATTGTTGGCTTATCAATCGCCTGCTTTTCAAGAGCGGATTTTCGCGCAAGTGCCGACAAAGGAACGCTTGGCTCGTCTAGCGGCGGAGCTTGAGGTGATTCGGGAGCGCGGCGTTGCATCCAGCGTCGATGAGCGGGAAGTCGGCTCTGCAGCCGTTGCCGCGCCGATTTTCAATATTCGTGGGGAAGTTCGCGCCTGCTTGTCCATCTCCGGGCCGACGCATCGGTTTGCGCCGGATGTGCTTGGGAAGTTCGAAACGACCGTGAAAGAAGGAGCACAAGCGATTTCAGAAAAACTAGGTTATCGACCATAAGGGGGAGAGCATATGGCGATTTCAAAACGCGCCGTCCGTGTGCGCAATGTCTTGATCGGGGGAGACGAACCGTGCATTTGCGCCCCGGTCGTCGGAGCGGACGCGGAGCAAGTGTTAGAGGAAACAAGGCAAATCAGCGCGAAAAAGCCGCATCTCATTGAATGGAGGGCGGACTTTTTCGAGGCGATTCAGGACGAACAGCAAGTGGCGGCAACGGCGAGAAAGATGCGGGCGATTGCCGGAGACATCCCGATTTTGTTTACGGTTCGTTCCGAACTGGAGGGCGGCCGACCGATTTCCTTGACAGAAGAGGAAAAGCTTCGGTTGTTTGAAACTGTATGCCAAAGCGGCGCGATCGATTTGCTTGATTACGAGCTTGTCCATGAGCCGCATGTCCCCGCAGTCCGGGAGCTGACGCGCCGCTATGGGGTGCGCCTTGTGCTGTCCTATCATAATTTTACTGATACGCCCTCGAAGGAAGAGCTTGTTGCGAAAATGCGCCAAGCTGAGCAATGCGGCGCTGATATCGCGAAAGCGGCTGTGATGCCAAAATCGCGGGGGGATGTGCTCGTGCTGCTGCAGGCGACGGAAGAGGCGCGGCAAGAGGTGGAAATTCCGCTCATCACGATGTCGATGGGGGCATTGGGCGCCATCACCCGCCTGGCGGGCGGATTGTTCGGCTCTGCTGTCACCTTCGCAGTCGGGCGGCAAAGCTCGGCGCCCGGGCAAATTCCGATTGAAGACGTCCGGACCGCTTTGTCGGTCATCATGAAATACAGCCAATAATTGGACCTTTAGGGGGAGGAGAGCATCATGGGGCGTTTGCCGTTGGAAGGCGTCAAAGTGCTCGATGTGTCAACGATGATCGCGGCGCCGTTTGGAGCGGTTTTGCTCGGTGATTTTGGCGCCGATGTCATCAAGGTGGAATTGCCAGGGAAAGGGGATACGCTCCGCCATGTCGGGCCGTTCAAGGACGGTGAGCCGCTTCGCTGGCCCGGGCTGGCGCGCAATAAACGGTCGCTCACGTTGGATTTGCGCAAAGAAGAAGGAATGAACATTTTTAAAGAGCTCGTCCGCCACGTCGATATTGTCATTGAAAACTTCCGTCCCGGCACGCTCGAAAAATGGGGCGGCGGATATGAAGAACTGAAGCGGATCAATCCGAAGCTGGTGATGATTCGCGTCTCGGGCTACGGGCAAACGGGTCCGTTTCGCGAGAAAGCCGGATTCGGTACACCGGCAACGGCGTTCAGTGGGTTTACGTATTTGCAAGGGTATCCGGATCGTCCGCCGGTCAGCCCATCGTTTTCGTTGACGGATTACATTACCGGCATTTATGTGGCGTTTGCGGCGGTGACGGCCATTTACCACCGCGATGTCCATCCGAACGGCGAAGGGCAGATGGTCGATATCGGCCTTTACGAATCGGTGTTCCGCATGATGGAGTTTTTGGTGGCGGAATATGACCAATTGGGCAAAGTGCGCGAGCGGTCGCCGGGATTGTCCGGCCATTCGAGCCCGGCGGGCACGTTTATGACGAAAGACGGGCATTGGGTCGTGCTTGTCACCAGCACCGATTCCACATTCGAGCGGCTGGCGAAGGCGATGGGGCGGGAAGATCTGTTGACGGATGAGAAATTTTGCACAAACGAACGGCGGCTCGCCCATCATGAAGAGACAAACGGCATCGTCGCCGACTGGATCCGCACGAAGACGCGCGATGAATTGCTTCACATTTTGGATGAGCATGGCGTGCCGGTCAGCCCGATTTTGAGCATTAAAGATATTTTTGAGCATCCGCATTACCAAGCAAGGGAAAACATCATCGAAGTCGCCCATCCGCGCCTTGGCAAAATTAAAATGCCCGGCATTGTGCCGAAATTCGAAAAAACACCAGGCGCCATCCGCCGCACTGCTCCGGATTTAGGCGAGCATACCGAAGAGATTTTGCAAACGATGCTTGGCATGTCCAAGGAAGACATTGAGCGGCTGCGAGAAAACGAGATCATATGAATGAACGAACGGCTGCGGCTTTCCGCCTTCCCGGCTCCTTGCCTTGTGCGAGGCTGCCGGGTTTTTTGTTTCGAAGTTTGTTTTCGCGGCAGCCCACGCCTTGCATTGACACTGCTTGCCGCCAGCCTTTATACTTTTGATAGGTGAAAGCGACGGTAAAGCAGGTGATTCGAACGGTGTCAGATAAAAAGCGTTCCCGCGTAACGCTCGAGCAAGTCGCCAAGCACGCCGGCGTGTCGCGGGCGACCGCTTCGCTTGTCGTCCGCGGGAGTCCGAATATTTCGAAAGAAACGCGGGAAAAAGTGCTCCAAGCGATGAAAGAGCTTGACTACGTCTATGACCGCGTGGCGGCCAATTTGCGTTCGCAGCGTTCATCGACGGTCGGGCTGATCATTACGGAGCTTGACAACCCGTTTTTTTCCGAACTGCTTGTCGGCGTCCACGAGGCGCTCGATCAGGAAGGATATACGGTCATTTTAGGCACGACGTTTGACCGGCCAGAAAAACAAGATGCTTTGTTGGCGACGATGCTGGAGCATCGGGTGGGCGGTGTGATCATGAGCCCGGTTCCAGGATGTTCAACCGAGATGCTCGAGCGGCTTCGGCAATGGGACATCCCCGTCGTATTGTTCGCCCGCGAAGAGCTTCCGCCCGGGTTGTTTGATTATATTGGGATTGACAATGTGGCCGGCGGGCGGATGGCGGTCGAGCATTTGCTCGACCGCGGCCATCGGCGCATCGCCTTTATCGGCGGTTCCCCGCAGTCGTCCGTATGGAAGGCGCGCCGGGCAGGATACGGCGACGCCTTGCGCACAGCAGGCATTGAGGTGGATGACACGCTGCTTGTGCCATCGGCGACGACAAGGCAAGGCGGGCGAATGGCGGCCAAACGCGTGCTGCAGCAACCCAACCCGCCGACAGCGCTCTTTTGTTACAACGATGTCGTCGCGTTCGGCGCAATGCTTGGCTTAAAAGAGGAAGGGATCGTTCCGGGGCGCGACATTGCGGTCGTCGGTTTTGACAACATTCAAGAATCCGCGCTGTTTCAACCGCCGCTAACGACGGTGGCTGCATTCCCAGAAAAGATCGGTGCGTGCGCAGCGCGGCGATTGCACGAACGCATGAAAGGGGATGACGGCGAGCCGAAACGGACGATTTTGCATCCGGAGCTCGTTATCCGCCAGTCTTCCGGAAAGAGAGAGTAAAAAGAGGTGAAGCAACGTGGAGAGGCAAACCGCCATCCCGCTCCGCGAGCGAAATATCATTTTGATCGGCTTTATGGGAGCGGGGAAAACAACGATCGGGCAGCTTGTCGCGAAGAAGCTGTACCGCGACTTTATCGATGTCGATGCGGAAATCGAGCGGCGGCACGGGATGACGATTCCGGAGATGTTCGCGCAAAAAGGGGAAGCGTATTTTCGGCAGGTTGAGCGCGAGCTGATCGTTGATTTGTGCACGAATACAAGGTTGAAAATCCTTTCGCTCGGCGGCGGCGCGTATTTGCAGGAAGAGGTGCGGCGCGCCTGTTTGGCCCACGGCATCGTCTTTTTCCTTGACTTGTCGTGGGAGCATTGGAAGGAAGAGCGGCTGCCGCTCATTGTCGACAGCCGGCCGGTGTTGAAAAACAAAACGTTGGAAGAAGTGGAGCAGCTCTTTTTCCAGCGCCAATCGGCCTATGCGCTCCACCATTCCCGCGTCATTATCAATGAGCTCGAGGCTGAACAGGCGGCGGACCAAATTGTTCAGTCGATTAAATGGACGTGGGATGTGTACGAGCCGAACCGTTGAGAGGATTTAGCCAAGGTATATAAGGAAGATGGCAAGCTGCAGGACGCCGTTCAAACGGCGGAACAAAGCGGCGTCCGCTTGGCGGGAACGGTCGGGCGCGACTATCTTCAAGTATATCGCAATGGACGGTGGGAGCCGCTGCTTATTAAAGGCGTCAACCTCGGCATCAGCAAGCCCGGCGCGTTTCCGGGAGAGGCGAAGATTACGAAGGAAGAATATTTCCGCTGGCTGCAATACATCGGGGCGATGGGCGCAAACGCCATCCGCGTCTATACGATCCACCCGCCGGCGTTTTACGAAGCGCTTTACGAGTACAACCAAATAGCGAAGCAGCCGCTTTATTTGTTCCATGGCGTCTGGATCGATGAAGGGGCGATGCTGCGGACGAAGGATGTGTGGGCGCCCGAAGTGAACGAAGCGTTTCGCACCGACATTCGCCGCACGATTGACCTCGTTCATGGCAAGGCCCGCATTCCAAAACGGCCGGGTCATGCCGGCGGGGTGTACCGATACGACCTTTCCCCGTATGTTCTCGGCTGGATTTTCGGCGTCGAGTGGGATCCGGACGTTGTGGCGGCGACGAACGAAAAACACCCGAAGCAGGGCGACTACCGCGGCAAATACGTGTACACGAAAGGAGCGAGCCCGTTTGAGGCATGGCTGGCCCGCGTGATCGACGAAGCGGTGGCGTATGAAACGGAGACATACGGCTGGCAGCGGCCGGTCAGTTTTACGAATTGGGTGACGACCGACCTCCTCCGCCATCCGGCCGAACCGTTTGTGAAAGAAGATTTTGTTTCCGTCAACCCCAATGTCATGTACGCCACTCACGAGCTGCAGGCCGGGTTGTTTGCATCATATCACATTTATCCGTATTATCCGGATTTTTTCAACCGTGAGGAAAAATACGTCAGCTATGTTGACCAACGCGG
Organism: Geobacillus zalihae NBRC 101842; assembly: GCF_001544135.1. GTDB lineage: Bacteria > Bacillota > Bacilli > Bacillales > Anoxybacillaceae > Geobacillus > Geobacillus zalihae. The sequence continues at coordinate 26,562 of NZ_BCPV01000029.1, forward strand.
CGAGCGCAACAGCTATGCCGCCTACTTGCATGACATGAAGGCGGCGCACCGGATGCCGATTTTGGTCGCTGAATTTGGCGTTCCTTCTTCGCGCGGCATGGCGCATCGAAATGTGCACGGGAAAAATCAGGGGTTTTTGTCGGAACAGGAGCAAGGAACGATCGACCGGGAGCTGTTTGAGGACATCGTCCATGAGCGGATGGCGGGAGGGCTGTTGTTTTCCTGGCAGGATGAATGGTTCAAGCGGACGTGGAACACGATGGAGTACGACAGCCCGAACCGGCGGCCGTTTTGGCTGAACGCGCAGACGAACGAACAACATTTTGGGCTGCTTCGGTTTGAGCCAGGTCCAAGCGCGGCCGCGATGATCAAGGTCGACGGGCGGAAAGACGATTGGACGTTCAATGGAATCCGTCCGGTTTGGACAGAGGGCAAGCGAGCGCTGTACGTCACAAGCGATGAAGGGTATTTGTACGTGCGGCTTGACAGCAGGCGCATCACTGACCGGACGATGGTCTACATGGCGTTTGATACGATTCCACATCAAGGGCAATCGCGCCTGCCAGGCCTTTCTGGCGTCCGGACAGCGGGAATCGACTTTGCCTTGGTCATTCATGGAAAACAGAGCGCCCGTCTGCTTGTCGACAGCTATTACGACACGTTTTCCTTTCATTACGGAAAAGATCCATGGGCAGCACGCTTTGCCCTCCACCCAGGGATGAAAATCATGCGTCAGTCCTGCATTTTCACGGAAAAGAGCTGCATATGATGCCGGCGGCGCCGTACGCCAATCGGAAAGATAACGGCGTCTACCACCCGATTCGCCTGACATTGAACAAAAAATTGGAAGAAACCCGCGGCAAGGCCGTGCCGTTCGACTCATATGAAACCGGGGTGTTGCGGTTTGGCACGGCCAATCCCGACGATGCAGCGTACGATTCACTCGCGGATATTAGCGTCAGCCGCGATGGTGATATGTACGAAATCCGCCTGCCATGGGCGCTTTTGAACGTGACCGATCCGAGCCGGCGCGAGGTGATGGGCGACATGTGGTCGAAAGGCGGGCTCAAAAGCCGTGTCATGATTGAAGGCATTCGCCTTGGTTTGTACGTCAAGGATGAAGACGATTCGTTTTCTTTCCCGGCGATGAACGGGAATGTGCTGCCAGCGGAGCGATTTTACGAGTATGCATGGCCGGTGTGGGAAGCGCCGCGCTATCATGAGCGGCTGAAGCGGTCGTATGAGGTGATGAAAGAGGCGTTTTCACGCGTGGGCATCGCAATACAGCAGGGAGCGGAATAAAAAGAAAAGCGCTTGCCTCCTCTCGACATCACGATCATTCATCAAAGCAGGCGCCTGTTCAAACAACAGAAGACAGAAGCCAAACCAGCCGTCAAGCAGGAAAGCGCGGGCGGCCGGTTTGGCTTTTTTCGTTTTTTAAGAGATTTCGTTTTGTCCAGCCCGGGAACGGAGTTTTCGTTCATGTTGGAGGGTTTTGCGGGCGAGGAAGTCGACGGTTTCCTGTGTTTCCGACCATTCAAGGCGCCAATAGTTCATTTTCGTTTCCAAGCGCTCAAACCGAGCGTCGGTGCGTTTTTCCAGATCCAAGAGTTTTTGGTGCAACCGGTCTTCCGTTTCGCGAATTTTGGCATACAGCCGATTTTCTGTATCTTGGATCTCCGCGCGCAGTCGGTTTTCCGTGTCTTGAATTTCAGCACGCAGTCGGCTTTCTGTATCTTGGATTTCGGTGCGCAGCCGATCTTCCATTTCCTTCATTTGTTGTTGGATTTTTCCGGAATGCAAGTCGAGCGCCTTTAAAATTTGTTGCACGATGGTGGCTCCTTCCACACGATTCACCTCCTTTCGCCTTTTATCATAGCACACGTCTGCGGTCAGCGAAATGAAAACCTTGTCCATTCGCTCGATTTTTTCACCAAACTTTCACCAACACGGGGTAACGTAACGGCAGGAGACGAAGAACATGACGGAAAGGGAGAGTCGATGAAGAAAATACAATGGAAATGGGATGGATGGATTGCTGCGATCATGGCTTGGTCAGCTTTTTTGCACTTCTATCAAATTGGAAACAGCGGTTCCAATGTGTATTATACGGCGGCGGCGAAAAGCATGGCCGCAAGTTGGAAGGCGTTTTTCTTCGCCGCGCTTGATCCGGAGGGATTCATTACCGTCGATAAGCCGCCGGCGGCGCTTTGGCTGCAGGCGTTGAGCGTGAAAGTGTTCGGAGTGAGCGATTTTAGCGTGCTTCTTCCGGAAGCGTTGGCGGGGGTTGCCTCGACGTGGATGATGTACGTGATCGTCAAGCCGTGGGCGGGGCGGATAGCGGCGCGCTGGGCAAGCTTCGTGTTTTCCTGCTATTGACCGGAAAGTGTGCGATCAGTTACGCTATATGAGAGAGCGAAGCCGGTTTGTTCGGGGGCTGGTAAGTTGGGTCGGCTTCCGGCAGACGGCGGTTGAATACGAGCGGGAGCCGCGTTTCGCCGGCGAGACGAAATACCCGCTCAAAAAGATGATTCGGTTTTCGCTTGATGGCATCACCTCGTTTTCATACAAGCCGTTGAAGCTAGCGAGTTGGCTTGGGTTCTTGATGTCGGCGGCCAGTGTGGTGGGGATGTTCGTTGTCCTTTATCTTAAATGGTTTGCTCATTCAACGGTCGCCGGCTGGGCGTCGTTGTCGATGGTCATGCTGCTTGGCAACGGGGTGACACTGCTCATGCTCGGCGCGATTGGCGAATATATCGGCCGGATTTACGATGAAGTGAAAGAGCGTCCGCTCTATATTGTCAACGAAACGTGGGGAGTCGGAACGAAACATGAACGAAAGCCTTCATATATTCCGTAAAGAAAAACAAGCCGTATGGCGGTTTGGCCTCGTTGGGGTGAGCAATACCGCGGTGGACTTCGCCGTCTTTTTTTTGTTGACTGCTGCAGGCGCTAAGGCGGCGGTTGCCCAAGCCGTTGCCTACGGCGCCGGGATGGCGAACAGCTACATTTGGAATCGGCGTTGGACGTTTCAAGTGAGACGAAAGGCCAATATGAAGGAAGTTTTGCGCTTTCTTGCCGTCAACGGGCTGTCGTTCGGCGCATCGCTTGCCGTTTTGCTGGCCGCGGAACGGCTCGCGCCGCTCTGGCTGGCGAAACTGGCGGCGACGATCGCCGGGATGGCGGTGAACTTTATCGGCAGCCGTTATTGGGTTTTTGTGGAGACGGGAAAATAAGAAAACGATCCGGAAGCCATGCGTTGGGTCCGGATCGTTTTATGCTTTAGAAACTTAGTGAAAAAGGAAGCCGTCTTCGTTGCAGCCATCGTTATGACTCCCGAATTTGCCCCGTCCCGTACACGAGCGATTTTGTCGTCGTGATGGCGACAAGCCCCATCGGACCGCGGGCGTGCAGCTTTTGCGTGCTGATGCCGATTTCCGCTCCGTAGCCGAACTGCTCCCCGTCCGTGAAGCGGGTGGAGGCGTTATGGTACAAGACCGCCGCATCAACCGCCTGGAAAAAGCGGCGGACGTTTGCTTCGTTTTCGGTGATGATCGCTTCCGAGTGCTTCGTTCCGTAGCGGCGGATATGGGCAATCGCCTCGTCGACATCGGCGACGAGCTTAACCGCTAAAATCGGCGCCAAATATTCCGCATGCCAGTCGTCTTCCGTCGCCGGTTTGATGAACGGGTGCGATGACGCGAGGCGGTCGTCGCCGCGCAGCTCGACACCGCGGGCGTGCAGCGCCTCAAGCAAGTCGTCGGCATATGGCCAACGCTCATGGATGAGCACCGTTTCGATGGCGTTGCAGACGGACGGACGCTGCAATTTGGCGTTCAGGACGATGTTGATCGCCATTTGCCGCTCGGCTGATTCGTCGATGAACATATGACAGTTGCCGACGCCGGTTTCAAGCACGGGCACGGTGGCGTTTTCGACGACCGAGCGGATGAGCCCGGCGCCGCCGCGCGGGATGAGCACATCCAAATAGTCATTGAGGCGGAACATCTGTTGTGCCGTTTCCCGGCGCGTGTCTTCGAGCAGTTCAATGGCCGCATCGGGCACGGCGGTGGTGCGGAGCGCCCCTTTCATGACGGAAACAAGCGCTTTGTTCGAATGAAGCGCTGACGAGCTGCCGCGAAGCAGGACGGCGTTTCCGGTTTTCAGGCAAAGGCTGGCGGCATCGACCGTGACGTTCGGCCGCGCTTCATACACCATGCCGATGACGCCAAGCGGCACGCGCACCGTTTGGATGCGAAGCCCGTTCGGCCGCGTCCATTCCTCGACGATTTCTCCGACCGGGTCGGGAAGGGAAGCGACTTGGCGGACGCCGCCGATGATTTGGTCCAGGCGTTCATTGGTGAGTTGGAGCCGGTCAAGCAAAGCCGGTGACAGCCCTTGCTCGCGGCCTTGGGCCATATCTTTTTCGTTTTCTTGCAAAATGAAGGCGCGTTCGCGGTCAAGCGCTTGGGCGATTTGTTCCAATGCGGCGTTTTTTTCCTCTGTTGACAGCATAGCCAGCGTCTGCGACGCGGCTTTCAGACGCTCGGCTTTTTCAAGCAGTTCGGTCATTTGAATACACTCTCCTTTCGCAACGTGACCCAATTGTCGCGGTGAATGACTTCCGGGCGGTGCAAGTACGAGTATTGCCGCGCTTCCTCGCTCGGAAGTCCTTTTACTTTTTCTAAATCGGCGGCGGCATAATACACTTGGCCGCGGCCGATCGTGATCCCTTTCTCATTGACAACATCGACGACATCCATCGCATGAAAGTCGCCGGAAACGGCCGTGACGCCGGCGGGAAGCAAGCTTTTGCCGCGCGCAAGGAGCGCTTCCTCCGCGCCGCTGTCGACGGTGATCGTGCCGGCGACAGGCGCGTGATACGCGATCCATTGCTTGTGCATTTGCATTTGCTTCGGAAATGGGGCGCCGATGTACGTCCCATCACCTTTTCCGGCTAAAATATCGGCGAGTGCTTCTTTGCCTCGCCCGGTGCCGATAAAGACGCTGACGCCGAAGGACAACGCTTTTTGAGCGGCGAGAAGCTTTGAGCGCATGCCGCCGGTGCCGACTGCCGAGCCGCTGCCGCCGGCCGCTTCGATCATTTCGTCGGTAATGTGCGGCAAAAAGGCGTATTTTTTCGCCTGTGGATTCGTTTTCGGGTTGGCGTCATACAGCCCGTTAATATCGGTGAGCAAAACGAGCGCATCGGCGTGCAAAAAGCCGGCGACAAGCGCCGACAGCATATCGTTGTCGCCAAACGTCAATTCTTCAACGGAAACGGAGTCGTTTTCATTGATGATCGGGATCGCCCCGTGTTCGAGCAGCGTCGTCATCGTGGCGAACAAGTTGCGAAACCGTTCGCGGCTGTAAAAGTCGCTGCGCGTCAACAACAATTGGGCGGCCGTGAAGCCAAAGCGGGCGAACGCCGAGCTGTACGCCTGCATAAGCAAGCTTTGCCCGACGGCAGCCGCGGCCTGTTTGCCGGCGATCGTCGTCGGCCGCGCCGGGTAGCCGAGCGGCCCGAACCCGGCGGCGACAGCGCCGGACGTGATGAGAATGACGTCATGGCCGAGCTGTTTCAGATAGGCGATGGCTTCAACATGGCCGTGCAGCTTGTCGCGGCAAAGGCCACCTTTCGGATCGGTGAGCGAGCTGCTGCCGATTTTGACCACCACGCGCTGCCGTTTCATCGCGTTCCTCCCTCCTTTGCGTGTTGAATGGCATGAGTTGGATTGCCTAGCCGTCCTGCGAAGCGGCCGGCCAATAAAAAACGCTTTTCCTCCTTTCGCAAAAGGACGGAAAAGCGTTCCGCGGTACCACCTTTTTTGGCGCCTAAAGCGCCCCCTCGAGCCTGTAACGCAGGCGTGCGGCTTATGTTTGCATAAGCGGCCGTCTAGGGCAGGTTCAACCGGCTTCCCGCGAGGAACCTTCCAGCCTATGGGTTCCACTCTCTGGCGCGTTCCCTCGGTTTACTAGTCCCGTGCCGTTCCTGTTGTTTTCTTGTCAAGGAGTGCAATTTGTAAGAAATTATGACGCCAAATGCTCCGGTTGTCAAGAGGAAAGGCTGATTTTTCTGACTTGTTTTTTCGAAGCGGATTTTGAAAACGCATTCATAATAAAGGTAATTGTCTTTCTATTAGAAAAAGTGGTACAATACTAGCAATCAATCAAACCGCATGATGGAGGGACCGATGATGAAAAAACGGCGCAGCGACATGATCAAAAAAGGATTTGACCGTGCTCCGCACCGAAGCCTATTGCGAGCGGCGGGCGTAAAAGAAGAAGACTTTGATAAACCGTTTATTGCGGTGGTGAATTCATACATCGACATTATTCCGGGGCACGTTCACTTGCAAGAGTTTGGGAGAATCGTGAAAGAAGCGATTCGCGAAGCGGGCGGCGTGCCGTTTGAAATGAACACGATCGGCGTTGACGACGGTATTGCGATGGGCCATATCGGGATGCGCTATTCGCTGCCGAGCCGGGAAATCATCGCCGATTCGATCGAAACGGTTATCTCGGCGCATTGGTTTGACGGCATGGTGTGCATTCCGAACTGCGACAAAATTACGCCGGGAATGATGATGGCGGCGATGCGTCTTAACATTCCGACGATTTTCGTCAGCGGGGGACCGATGAAAGCCGGCGTGACGAAGGATGGGCGGAAAATTTCACTGTCATCTGTATTTGAAGGCGTCGGGGCGTATTTAGGGGGAACGCTCGATGAGAAAGGGCTTGAAGAACTCGAACGGTACGGCTGTCCGACGTGCGGATCGTGCTCGGGCATGTTTACGGCCAACTCGATGAACTGTCTCGCTGAAGCGCTCGGGCTTGCACTGCCGGGCAACGGCACGATTTTGGCGGTCGACCCAGCGCGCAAAGAGCTTGTCCGCCAGTCGGCGAAACAGCTCATGTATTTGATCGAGCATGACATTAAACCGCGCGACATCGTCACCGAAAAAGCGATCGACAATGCGTTTGCCCTCGACATGGCGCTTGGCGGCTCGACGAATACGGTGCTGCATACGCTGGCGATCGCCAACGAAGCCGGCATCGAGTACTCGCTTGAGCGCATCAACGAAGTGGCGGCGCGCGTGCCGCATTTGGCCAAACTCGCCCCGGCGTCGGACATCCATTACATCGAAGACTTGCATGAAGCGGGCGGCGTTTCGGCCGTGTTGAACGAGCTGGCGAAAAAAGAAGGCACGCTTCATTTAGATACGCTCACCGTCACGGGCAAAACGCTCGGGGAAAACATCGCCGGCTGCGAAGTGAAAAACTATGACGTCATCCGGCCGATTGACAACCCGTATTCGGAAACGGGCGGGCTCGCCATTTTGTTTGGCAACCTGGCGCCGGACGGCGCCGTCATTAAAACCGGGGCGGTGCAAGGCGGCATCACGCGCCATGAAGGGCCCGCGATCGTCTTCGACTCCCAAGAGGAAGCGCTCGAGGGCATTGCCAGCGGGAAAATCAAGCCGGGACATGTTGTCGTCATCCGCTACGAAGGGCCAAAAGGCGGCCCAGGGATGCCGGAAATGCTGGCGCCGACGTCGCAAATCGTCGGCATGGGGCTCGGCACCAAAGTGGCGCTTGTCACTGACGGCCGCTTCTCCGGCGCCTCGCGCGGCCTATCCGTCGGCCACGTTTCACCGGAAGCGGCCGAAGGCGGGCCGATCGCGTTCATCCAAGACGGCGACATCATCGAGATTGACACGGTGAAACGGACGATCAACGTCAAGCTGTCCGATGAAGAGCTCGAACGGCGGAAGGCGAACTGGAAAGGCTTTGAACCGAAAGTGAAAACCGGCTATCTCGCCCGCTACTCGAAACACGTCACCTCGGCGAGCACGGGGGGGATTATGAAAATTTAGGCGAAATAGGATCAAGGAAGGCGGCGCTCCATCAGCATGAGCGCCGCCTTCCTTTTTCATGTTCAAACCCTTAATAAAAGCCCAAGTCGCCATCCCTCTTCTTCATGCTTTTGCCTGTTTGGCGCCTTAAAAAAGTATTGACATTTTAAAATATTTCACCTATTTTAAAATTAAATATGATAATTTAAATATATAACGTTTATATAACGTTATATATTTAACATTTTTGAAAGCGCTTTAAGATAGGGGGCGGAAACGATGATTTTGCATGATATCGAAACGGCTGCGCGCAGCGAGCTTGAGGCTCTCCAGCTTGAGCGGCTGCGGGCGGACGACGGCGCGCATGTCGCGGGTCAAAGGGCGGGTTGACGACATGATCATCATCCGCGGCGTCAATGTGTTTCCATCGGAAATTGAGCACCATCTGCTTCGCGTCTCGGAACTGGCTCCGCACTATCAGCTGCATCGTCTCCGCCACGGTCATTTGGAAGCGCTCGAGTTGCATGCGGAAGTGACCGATCGTTTTTACAGCGAGGTCGGCGGAGATTTGCAAAGCGAGCAGGCTGCTCTGCTTGCCCAGCGCATTCAGTCATTGTTGAAAACGCACTGTCTCATTTCGATTGACGTCCGTCTCCATTCGCCGAAAACGCTCCCGCGCTCAGAAGGGAAAGCGGTCCGCATCGTTGACCGCCGCCATCTTGAAGCGCCGCAATCCATCTGACTAGAGAAAGAAAAAAACGATTGCAAAATATATAACATTAAAATATAATAACGTTAAACAAACGTTATATATTTTAAACGAGAGGTGGATGGGGGATGGCGGCTATGATGACGTTCACCCGCCTGTCAGATGAGGAGAAATACGAACGGTTTATGCAGCGCATCGAGGCGGGAGAGAAGATCGAAGCCGATGACTGGATGCCTGACGAATATCGGACGGCGCTCATCAAGCTCATTGCCATGCATGCGGTGAGCGAAATTATGGGAGCGCTTCCGGAAAAAGAATGGGTGCCGAAAGCGCCGTCGCTGCGCCGCAAGCTCGGCATTATGGCGAAAGTGCAGGATGAAATGGGGCACGGCCAGTTGCTGCTGCGGGTGGCGGAAGATTTGATGGCGCCGCTTGGCAAAACGCGGGAAGATATTCTCGAAGATTTATTGAACGAACGGTTGAAGTTTCACAATGTCTTTCATATGGCGGCGCCGACATGGGCGGATGCCGGGTTGATCGGCTGGCTCGTCGACGGAGCAGCGATTATGACGCAGACGAACATGCTCGATGCCTCGTACGGACCGTATGCGCGGGCGCTGAAGCGCATTTGCGCCGAGGAGGTGTTTCACGCCCAGCACGGCGAGTCGATTATTTTGGCGCTCGCCGAAGGGACGAAGGAGCAAAAAGAGATGCTCCAAGAGGCGCTCAACCGTTGGTGGGAGGCGCTGCTTATGTTTTTCGGTCCGCCGACGGCCGATACGACAGGAACCTCGAAGCAAGACATCACGATCAAATACCGCATCCGCACGAAAACGAACGAGCAGCTGCGTCAAGACTTTTTCACGAAATACGTGCCGCGCATTTGGGCGCTCGGACTGAAGATTCCTGATGAGACCATGCATTTTGACAAAGAGAAGGGCCAATGGATTTACCGGCAGCCGGATTGGGAGCGGTTTAAAGAAATCATCCGCAACAACGGACCGAAGTCGCAGGAGCGGCTTGAGCTTCGGCGGACGGCGTACAAGCAAAACGCGTGGGTGCGTGAGGCGCTTGGCGCGGTCCGGACGGCTGGATGAGGAGGGATGGCCATGGCGGGAAAAGAACAAGGATTTTATCAAGTGTTTGAAGTGTTCAGCCGCAAAGCGCCGGATGCACCGATGCAGCATCAATTCAGTTTGCTTGCCCCTAATGAGGAGATCGCGCTCGTGATGGCGCAGGAGAACTTTATGCGCCGCGAGCCGGTTTCCGACCTTTGGGTTGTGAGGCGGGATTATATCCGGCGGATCAACGAAGAGGAAAAAGCGGCGCTCAAACGGCTTGACAACAAAGATTATCGTCTGACGCGGGGATATGGGGATGTGAAGAAACGATGGCGCAAATATGAACAAGAGGCATTTGATGAGAAGGAAATTTTGTCATGGAAAGGCGAGATTCAGCGATGAGCAAAACACAAGTCCATTTTCATCCCGATGGTCAGGAAGCGCTTGTCGAGCTGTTGTTTCAGCTTGCCGATGATGATTTTTTGCTGGCCTACCGCGGCTCGGAATGGCTTGGGTTGGCGCCGCATATCGAGGAGGACATCGCGTTTTCTTCTATCAGCCAGGACACGATGGGGCATGCGGCCATGTATTATCAGCTGCTTGAAGATCTTGGCTGTGGATCAGCCGACGAACTGGCGCACGCCCGCCCGGCTGCGGCCCGGCGCAACGCGGTGCTGCTCGAACGGGTAAACGGCCCGGGGCATTATTTGCGCGAGCCTCGCTATGACTGGGCATTCACCGTTGTTCGCCAGTACTTTTATACACAGGCGAAGCGCATCCGTCTTGAATCATTGACAAAAAGGGTGTATACGCCGTTGGCCGAGGTGGCGGCGAAAATTCAAGTGGAGCTGCACTACCATTTGCTTCATTGGCATACGTGGTTTGTCCAGCTGACGAATGCCCCGGGTGAAGCGCGGACGCGAATGACGAAAGCCATCCAAGACGTGGCGGCGGATTTTGCCGGCGTGTTGACGCTTGGGGCGAAGGGAGCGGACATGGTGCGATGGGGATTGATTGACGACGAAAAGGTGCTGACAGAACGGACGATTGCCGCGCTGGCGCCAGCGTTTGCCGAAGTGGGGCTTGATTGGCCGATGCCGTTTGGCATGAAACATGGCAACGGCCGCAACGGCGAACATACGCCGGATTTGGACGAAGCGCTGGCGACGTTGTCAGAAGTATACCGCGCCGTCCCGCATGCGGTCTGGTGATGCCGGCGCCGCTGTTTGCCAACGTGCAGCGTTGGGCATGATGCCTCTTTGTGCCGGCGAGGTGTTTGTTGAAGAAGCAAAACGATGCAACATTGGCGGCGCCAGGCAGCCAAAGCGGGAAAACGGCGGCGGATTGGGAAATGCGAGGGAGAATCATGACAAAGGAAGAGGTTTGGAAAACGTTGGAGTTGGTGAAAGACCCGGAAATCCATTCCGTTAGCATCGTCGATCTCGGGATGGTGGAACGGGTTGACGTTCATGACGGAGCGGTCTCGATCTCTTTGCTGCCGACGTTTCTCGGGTGTCCGGCGCTTGACATCATCCGCGCCAAGGTGGAGGAAGCGGTGAAGCAGGCAGGGGCTTCGGCGGTGACGGTGGAGTTTCTCCGCCATCCGCCGTGGACGTCCGATCGGATCAGCGAAGCCGGACGGGAGCGGCTAAAGCAGTTCGGCATCGCCCCGCCGCCTCGGCAAATGTCGCCAGGGGCATGGCAAGTCGAGTGCCCGTATTGCGGGGCGGAGCGGACCGTGATGGAGAACTTGTTCGGTCCGACCGCCTGCCGCAGCATTTTCTATTGCAAACAATGCAAAAATCCGTTTGAAGCGATGAAGCCTGTATTGGTTTCACGATAAGAAAAGGGAGAGGAGATGTTCGCCATGTTTAAAATGATCGCCTTGTACAAACAGCCGAAAGATAAGGAACAGTTTGACGCCCATTACTACGGAACGCATGTGCCGCTGACGGAAAAAATTCCGGGCCTGCGCAAAATCACAGTGACGAAAATTACCGGCACGCCGATGGGGACGGAAAGCGAGTATTATTTGTTGTGTGAAATGTATTACGACAGCCAAGAGGCGTTTCAAGAAGCGATGAAAACGAAAGAAGCCAAAGCATCGGCCAAAGATGTCATGTCGTTTGCCGGCGATCTCGTCACCTTTATGGTCGGTGAGGAAGTAGAGCATGAGTGAATGGAATTCCATTGCGGTGCGGCAAGAAGGAGCGGTCGGGATCATCGAACTCGCCCGTCCGCATGTGTTGAACGCGTTGAGCCGTCAAATGGTGGCGGAAATCGTGGCGGCGGTGGAAGCGTTTGACCGGGATGAAACAGTGCGCGTCATCGTGCTGACCGGGCGCGGGCGGGCGTTTGCGGCAGGGGCGGACATTCAAGAGATGGCGGATGATGACCCGATTCGCCTTGAGTGGCTGAACCAGTTTGCCGATTGGGATCGCCTGTCCATCGTGAAAACGCCGATGATCGCCGCGGTGAACGGGTTGGCGCTCGGGGGCGGTTTTGAGCTGGCGCTTTCGTGCGACTTGATTGTCGCGTCGTCGGCGGCCGAATTTGGCTTTCCAGAAGTGAACCTTGGCGTCATGCCAGGTGCGGGAGGCACGCAGCGATTAACGAAACTCATTGGACCGAAGCGGGCGCTTGAGTGGCTATGGACCGGGGAGCGCTTGCCGGCGGAGGAGGCGCACAAACTGGGCATCGTGACGCGCGTCGTCAGCCCGGAGCTGCTAATGGAAGAAACGATGCGGTTGGCCGGGCGGCTCGCCCAACAGCCGCCGTTGGCTCTTCGGCTGATCAAAGAGGCGGTGCAAAAAGCGGTCGACTATCCGCTCTATGAAGGCATGCAATTTGAGCGAAAAAACTTTTACCTATTGTTCGCCTCGGAAGACCAAAAAGAAGGGATGGCGGCCTTCCTCGAAAAACGGAAGCCGCGCTTCCAAGGAAAATAAGGGGGGCGCTTTATGTACGAAACGATCCGGTATGAAGTAAAGGGGCAAGTGGCCTGGCTGACGCTCAACCGTCCGGATCAGCTCAATGCGTTTACGGAGCAGATGAATGCGGAAGTGACGAAAGCGCTCAAACAAGCAGGGGCGGATCCAAACGTCCGCTGCATGGTGATCACAGGCGCAGGGCGGGCGTTTTGCGCCGGGGAAGATTTAAGCGGCGTGACGGAAGAAATGAACCACGGCGACGTGTTGCGCACCCGGTACGCGCCGATGATGAAAGCGCTTCACCGCTTTGAAAAGCCGGTTGTCGCGGCGGTGAACGGGGCGGCGGCCGGCGCGGGCATGAGCTTGGCGCTGGCGTGTGATTTCCGGCTTCTTTCGGAAAAAGCGAGTTTCGCTCCTGCGTTTATTCACGTCGGTCTTGTGCCGGATGCGGGCCATCTGTACTATTTGCCGCGCCTCGTCGGACGGGCGAAGGCGCTTGAGCTGGCGGTGCTCGGGGATAAAATCTCCGCTGAACAGGCCGCCTCGCTCGGGCTGGCGACCAAGGTCATTCCTCTCTCCGAGTGGGAGGAGGGAGTCAAGCAGTTTGCCGAGCGGCTCGCTGCCATGCCAACGAAGGCGATTGGACTCATCAAACGGCTGCTTCGCGAAGGCGAAGAAACGACGTTTGACCGCTACTTGGAACGGGAAGCGGAATGCCAACGCATTGCCGGCATGACGGCAGATCACCGCGAAGGCGTCAAGGCGTTCTTTGAAAAACGAAAACCATTATTCCGAGGAAACTAAGCAAGGGGGATGAAACGATGGCGACTGTGAAACAAAAGAAAATGGAACCGATGCCGACCAAACGCGATTTCTATCATTTGATTGTGAACGGGGAGCGGGTGGAAAGCGCTTCGGGAGAGACGTTTGAAGTGATCAATCCGGCCACTGGCGAACCGGTCGCCCGCGTCGCCAAAGGGACGCGCGAGGACGCCGAACGGGCGGTGCAGGCGGCGCGGCGGGCGTTTGATCATGGGAAATGGCGCCATTTCCCAGTGCAAAAACGCGCCCGCATCTTGTACCAAATTGCATCCATCATGCGCGAACGTTTCAATGAATTGGTGGAATTGGAAATTTTGAATACCGGAAAAGCACTGTCAGCAGCTCAAGGACAAGTAATGCAAGCCATTGAAGACTTTGAGTTTTTTGCCGGAGCGATCATTGGCCACCGCGGGGCGGTCAACCCGATGCCAGGGGCGTTTCACAACTATACGGAAAAAGAGCCGGTTGGCGTGTGCGCCCAAATCATTCCGTGGAACTACCCGCTCATGATGGCGGCTTGGAAAATCGCGCCTGCTCTTGCCGCAGGATGTTCGGTTGTCGTCAAACCGGCGTCGCTGACGCCGCTCACCTGCCTGGTGCTGGCGGAAATTTGCCACGAGGCCGGGGTGCCGGAAGGGGTCGTCAATGTGGTGACCGGCGCCGGGGCGGAAGTCGGCGACTATTTGGTGGAGCATCCGCTCGTCGACAAAGTGGCGTTTACCGGATCGACGCCGGTCGGGAAGGAAATTATGGAGAAAGCGTCGAAAACATTAAAACGGGTGACGCTCGAGCTGGGCGGCAAATCGCCGAGCCTTGTATTTGCGGACGCCGATTTGGAAGCGGCTGTCGCCGGCTCATTGTTCGGCATTTTCTACAACAGCGGACAATCGTGCGAGGCGCGCTCTCGCTTGTATGTGCATGAAAGCATTTATGACGCCTTTATGGAATCGTTCGTGGCCAAAACGAAGCAGCTGAAACTCGGCAACCCGTTTGATGCCGGCACGCATGTCGGGGCGATCATCAGCCGCGGGCAGCTGGAAGTGATCGATGAATACGTGCAATCGGCGGTCGCGGATGGAGCGACGATCGTTGCCGGAGGGAAAGAAGCGGTAGTCGAGGGATTTGAAAACGGTTACTGGTATGAACCGACGATTTTGACGAACGTCAACCATCAAATGAAAGCGGTTCGCGAAGAAATTTTCGGACCGGTTGTCGTCGTCATGAAATTCCGCGATGAAGCCGAAGCCGTTGAATTGGCGAACGATAGCGACTATGGGCTGGCCGCCGCCGTTTGGACGAAAGATCATGGCCGCGCCGTTCGTGTAGCGAAGCAGCTGCGTTCCGGCATTGTCATGGTCAACAGCCCATTCTCCGCCTTCCCGGGCACGCCGTTTGGCGGCTACAAACAGTCCGGATTCGGGCGCGAGCTGTCTGTCGAGGCGCTTGATTTGTACACAGAAACGAAAAGCGTGCTGTCGTATTACGGGCCGCGTCCGCTTAATCCGTTTGGCGTCTAAGGGCTTTTGCCGTTTGGCGTTTGCCAACATACGAGAGCGGGTCGCGTCCTTGGACGCAACGTTCAAGTTGCCGCCCTTGAAGGCAAGAGCGAATTCGGGCAAGCGTGAAGAGACGCGCCTGTCCGTTTGCTGAGCACCCCGTCGCGCGTGATGGGGTGCCCATTCATTTGACGGCGTCCGCCGCTTGGTGAGAGAGAACGCTAGCTCGATGCATCAGCCACCGTACATCAACACACGGGAGGGGGAAGACGATGATCGAACGCCTTGTTGTCGTCGGCAGCGGCGTGATGGGGAGAGGCATTGCGTATGTCGGCGCTGTCGGCGGGTTTCAGACGACCTTAGTGGACATTAAGCAAGAACAATTGGAGAGCGCCCAGAAGGAGATTGCTTCAATTTTTGAACAAGCGGTCGCTCGGGGGAAATTGACAACGGGCGAGCGGCAAGAAGCCGAGGCGCGCCTGTCGTATTCGCTTGATTTAGCCGGCGCTGTGCGCGATGCCGATTTGGTGATCGAGGCCGTGCCGGAAAAACTTGAATGGAAAAAGCAAGTGTTCGAGACGATTGACGCTCATGCGCCGGCGTCGTGCTATTTTGCGACGAATACGTCCACCATGAGCCCGACCGAAATCGGTTCGTTCACCAAACGGCCGGAGCGGGTGATCGCCATGCACTTTTTCAACCCGGTTCATAAAATGAAGCTTGTGGAAATCATCCGCGGGTTGGAGACGAGCGACGAAACGGCGCAAATGGCGAAGGAAGTCGCCGCGCGGATGGGGAAAGAAACCGTTGTCGTCAATGAATTTCCGGGATTCGTCACGAGCCGGATCAGCGCTCTTGTCGGCAATGAAGCGTTTTATATGCTGCAAGAAGGCGTGGGGACGCCGGAAGAAATCGACAAAGCGATCAAGCTCGGCCTCAATTTCCCGATGGGTCCGTTTGAGCTCGCGGATTTAGTCGGGCTCGATACGAGATTGAACAACTTAAAATATTTGCACGAAAAACTCGGAGAAAAATACCGCCCGGCGCCGCTGTTGGAGCAATACGTCAAAGCGGGGCGGCTCGGCCGCAAAACAGGCCGCGGCGTCTATGACTATACGAATCGGGAAAACGGCTGATCTGTCGAAAAAGGATGGGGGAGAATATGAACAGAGAAGTTGTGATTGTCGATGCGGTGCGCACACCGATTGGCCGCTACAAGGGCGTGTTGAAAGACGTCAGGCCGGATGATCTGGCAGCTGCTGTCATTCGAGCGCTTATCGAGCGAAATCCGGGGCTGCCGGTCGAACAAATTGATGATGTCGTTTTTGGCAACGCCAACCAAGCCGGCGAGGACAACCGCAACGTCGCCCGCATGGCGGCGCTGTTGGCCGGGCTGCCCATTGAAGTCGCAGGGGTGACGGTCAACCGGCTGTGCGGTTCAGGGCTTGATGCGGTCAATTATGCGGCGCGGGTGATTTTGGCTGGAGAGGCGGATATCATGATCGCGGGCGGCGTGGAAAGCATGACGCGCGCTCCGTTTGTCATGCCGAAACCGGCAAGCGATTTCCCGCGCGGCAACATCGAGATGTACGATACGACGATTGGCTGGCGCTTTATCAATCCGAAAATGCACGAAATGTACGGCACCGACAGCATGCCGCAGACGGCGGAAAACGTGGCGAAGCGGTTCGGCGTGACGCGCGAGGCGCAAGATGAGTTTGCCTATGAAAGCCAAATGAAAGCGAAACAAGCGATCGAAACGAATCGGTTTGCGGATGAACTCGTGCCGGTTGTATACCACGATCGAAAAGGCAACCGCGTTGTCGTCGATAAAGACGAGCATCCGCGTCCGGATACGACGTTGGAGAAGCTGGCGAAGCTACCGCCGTTGTTTGAAAACGGCACGGTGACAGCCGGCAACTCGTCCGGCATTAACGACGGGGCGGCGGCGCTTTTGTTAATGAGCGCCGAAAAGGCAAAAGAACTCGGGCTCAAGCCGCTGGCTGCCTATGTCACTTCAGCGGTCGCCGGCGTTGAACCGGCCGTCATGGGAATCGGCCCGGTTTTTGCGACGCGCAAAGCGTTGCGCCGCGCCGGGTTGTCGCTTGACGACATCGGGCTTGTCGAGCTGAACGAAGCGTTCGCCTCACAGGCGCTAGAGTGCATTCGCCAGCTAGAGCTCGACCGGTCGAAAGTGAACGTCAACGGGGGAGCGATCGCCCTCGGCCATCCGCTTGGGGCGAGCGGCGCCCGCATTTTGACGACATTGATTTACGAAATGCGAAAACGCGGCGTCGCCTATGGCTTGGCGACGATGTGCATTGGCGTCGGCCAAGGAATCGCCACCATTGTGAAAAACGCAGACGAACGGTGAGAGTATTTCGCCAGGTTGGCCTTGTCGCGGCGGCTTGGCGAAATGACGCCGGACCGGGCTGCGGCCGCCCGTTGGCGCGCCGCTGAGAGCCGCCTGCTTTTTAGCGGTGCGGCTCTTTTTTATTCCGTTTGTTTTTCGTCCGTCTTGCCAGCGTGAGAAAAGTTTGTTACGATTATAGTTCGAACACAAGATAAAGGGAGTTTCGGCAAAATGAATACGCGCTCACTCATTTTTACCATTTACGGCGACTACATCCGCCATTACGGCGGTGAAATTTGGATCGGGAGCCTCATCCGCCTTCTCCGTGAATTCGGCCATAACGACCAAGCGGTGCGGGCAGCGGTGTCGCGCATGAGCAAGCAAGGATGGATTCAGGCAGAAAAACGCGGCAATAAAAGCTACTATTCCCTTACGGCGCGCGGCGTCAAGCGGATGGAGGAGGCGGCGCGGCGCATTTACAAAACGCGTCCCGAGCATTGGGACGGGAAATGGCGGATCCTGATCTATACGATTCCTGAGGAGAAGCGGCATTTGCGCGACGAACTGCGAAAGGAGCTTGTTTGGAGCGGGTTCGGCACGATGTCCAACAGCTGCTGGATGTCCCCGAACAATTTGGAGCAACAAGTGTACGACTTGATCGACAAGTACGACATCCGCCCGTATGTCGACTTCTTTTTGGCCGAATACGATGGACCGCATACGAACAAGCAGCTTGTGGAAAAGTGCTGGAACTTAGAAGAGATCAACCAAAAATACGAGCAGTTTATTGCCGTCTACAGCCAAAAATATGTCATTGACAAACATAAAATCGAGCGCGGCGAAATGTCGGATGCGGACTGTTTTGTCGAGCGAACGAAGCTCGTTCATGAGTACCGGAAGTTTTTGTTCATCGACCCTGGCTTGCCGGAAGAGCTGCTGCCGAACGAGTGGATGGGAAGCCATGCCGCCGCCTTGTTCAATGACTATTACCAACAGCTCGCCGCGCCGGCTAGCCGTTTCTTTGAAGCGGTGTTTCAAGAAGGGGCAGAGCTTGACAAAAAAGAAGAGGAAGAGACCTCCGTGGAATGAACCGGGATGCACGGCGCAACAGCAGCTGGGCATCCCGGTTGCCGTTTATGGAGTGTTTGGTATAGGAGTGTGAAAGAGGAAAGTTGCCTCCGAATGTGCTGTCTTCATGAAAAAATCACCAATTGCCGGAACGATTTCCTGCATCAGTTGTCCACCCGCTCGATCCGTGAAAACCAAGTGGTGTACGTGGAGGATTTGCGTGTGCGGAGCATGCAAAAAAACGGCAAGTTTGCCAAATCCATTTCCGATTCCGCGTGGGGGCGTTTTCTCAATATGCTTGAGTATAAAACGACATGGTACGGGCGGGTGGTGGCTCGTGTCGCGAGCATCTTCCCGTCCAGCTAATTGTGCTCGCGCTACCGGCATCGGCAGGTTGAGATGAAGTGGCTTGGCATCTGCAAGTGGGTGTGCCCGAACGGCGGAGCCGAACATGACCGGAACCATAACGCCGCCCGAAATATCCTGAATGAAGGGCTTCGTTTGTTGTCGTTGTAGGGAAGTCGAACTGTGGGATGCACGGGGATGGCTTGGTGAACAACCTACCGAAGAGCGGATGTTACCAAGAATCCCCCACTTCGAAACATTAGTGTAGGTGGGAGAACGTTCAAGTTACACTCAAATTATTCTCATTTTCATAAAAATATGGTATTGTTAATGTATAACGTTTTTTTCACGTTTGTTGAATATAATGAATGATGTTTGTCGTTTTCTGATCTTCGTTATCCAATCACAAGGGGGTGATGGACAACATCAGCAACGCCGAGCTGGCTAGTTCGGTATCAAAGACGTGAATGCACTTGGGATCATCAATGTTCATTAGTGTGTTATTCTGTCCTGAAAGGGAAATTTGTTCATAACGATGGACCGGGAAACGAAATTGCTGGGGGGATGGTATGAGGAGATATATCTTGGTGAGTATTATTTTGTGTTCCATAGCATTATTATTCTTCTTTAGTGAATATAGCGCGAATCGATCTCCTAATCAAGCAACTGTTTCAGAAGGTTTTATTATTATGAAAGAAGGGGAGGTCTATTTAGTTGAAGATCAAGATTTTATTCAGGACGACGCCAATAAATTATCAATACAGGAATTAAGAAGAAAATACCATATGAGTAAGTTATGGATTACGGGAGCTGGTGCTTTGGGAGGAATAAAAAACGGGCAAAAGGTCAGAGTGTGGTACTCAGAGGTTTTAGAGTCGTATCCTAGTAAAATCAAAGTTACGAAAATTGAGCCTGTTCAATATAATTGAAACATATAAATTATCTCGGTGCTATAGTTTTGGAATTTTATAAGGGGGCTTACTTTAATGAAAAAAATTGTATTTATCATTTTTGTAATGATTGGGTTTATTATGTCGTCTATAATGAATATCCCGGCAACCGTTCTTGCTCAAAAAAACAGTAATAATGCTTATGACATGATTAATTCAAAAGGTGAAATCATTAAGTATGAAGATTACATGAAAAAGTTAAAGAATTCAAGAGTTTTGGTCACCGAAGGATCAGAAGGAACCGGTGAAGTTCTTCCAAAAGCAGAGATAAATACAGATTTCCTGAATCCGTGACAGAAGTGTATCAAAAATGCTGGGAAACCCAATCGTGTCGAGACTTCGACTCCATTTCGAATGTTCACCTATTAGGTGAAGAACCCCGAGTGCAATATTTTGTTGATTGATCCAGTTTTCTTGGCAGCTTTGAACGCGTCTTTATCACGGATTCAGGAGATTTCAAAAAAAGTAAGCCTTACAAATATAATTTAAACCCTGAAACAACATATATCGGTGATAAATCTCCAAATCAATATTTTCCTCAGGTTGTGATTGGTGCTGATGGCCGTGCAAAAGTCTCCAATACTTCAGTCGCCCCTTACAGACAAATTGCGTACATTGAATTGGAATTTAGAGACGGTTGGTATGCTTGCACAGGAACTGTTATCGGAAAAGATAAAGTTCTTACAAATGCACATTGTGTTATGGACGTTGTGAATCAGTCCGGCGCGATAAATGGTTATGTATATCCCGCCATGAATAATAATATATATTCATACGGTGTGTATCAAATAGTAGATTATTATATTACGAGCAACTATATTCAAACAGGAGACCCAACTCAAGACTTTGCAGTTCTTAAGCTTAGCACATATTTAGGAAAAAATATTGGTGATGTAGTCGGATATCTTCCATTAAGACAAGTATCTAACATTCAAGGTACGTCAGTAAAAATTTATGGATATCCAGGGGATAAAATCGAACAGTATAAGGAAATATCTCAATGGGGAATGGCTGGCTCCGTTTCCAAAGAAACCGGTGAGCTTGCATTTTATCAGATTGATACTTATAATGGACAATCCGGTTCCTCTTTACTAAACTCATCAAACGAAATCATTGCTGTTCATAGAGGGAGCTTTCGTATCAATGGTACTACTTACAATGGGGGACCGAAAATGATTAAACCGGTATATGATTTTATTCGAGCAGCAATGCAAAATTAACCATAGGATTAGAAACATGGACTTAATATTTCTAAAAGGTGTGATCATAATGAATGATATTTGCCGTTTGCTCGACCTTCGTTATCCGATCATTCAAGGGGGGATGGGCAACATCAGCAACGCCGAGTTGGCGAGCGCCGTATCGGAAGCGGGGGGGGGCTTGGAACGATCGGAGCCGGAACGATGACGCCCGATGAGGTGGAGGCGCTGATCGTTGAAACGAAGCGGCGCACCAACCGTCCGTTTGCGGTGAACATTCCGCTTCAAGTGACGCCGCACGCCGCGGAGATCGCCGAACTCGTCATCCGCCATCAAGTGCCGGTCGTTTCCCTTTCCGCCGGCAATCCGGCGCCGTGGATTCCGCGTTTTGCGGAACATGGCATCAAGGTGCTTGTCGTCGTCGCCTCGGTCAACCAAGCGCAAAAAGCGGAAGCGGCTGGAGCGGATCTCGTCGTCGCCGAGGGGTATGAGGCGGCAGGCATCAACTCGCCGCTTGAGTTGACGACGATGACGCTCATTCCGCAAGTCGCCAGCGCCGTCCGCATCCCCGTCGTCGCCGCGGGCGGCATCGGCGATGGGCGCGGGCTGCTCGCCGCCTTCGCTCTCGGCGCCCAAGGGGTGCAGCTTGGCACAAGGCTGGTGGCCACGAAGGAAGCGCCGTTTCATGACGCGTATAAACGGCGGCTTGTCGAGGCGAAAGAAAATGAAACGGTCATCGTCGGCCGCTCGGTCGGGCGCATCCGCCGCGTCATGCGCACGCCGTATGTCGAGAAGCTGCTGGAGTATGAACAGCAAGGCATGCCGCTCGAGCAGTTTCAAGAATATACATCGGAGGATCGTCATCGCCGCGGCGCCCTTCTTGGCGA
Source organism: Geobacillus zalihae NBRC 101842 (assembly GCF_001544135.1). Classification (GTDB taxonomy): domain Bacteria; phylum Bacillota; class Bacilli; order Bacillales; family Anoxybacillaceae; genus Geobacillus; species Geobacillus zalihae. The sequence goes on from NZ_BCPV01000029.1 coordinate 48,238, forward strand.
TTTTCATGAAGGATTTATCTTAATTAGGCGAGAAGACTCCCACTTCAACGAAGCGAAGCGGAGTAAGTGGGAGATGAATCGCCTTAACTATATTTTGCTGAAAATAGGATAGATTCAGTAAAATATAGTATCATATAGTTAGATGGGAGGTGAAAACATGTATTTTTGTATCAAACAACAGCTAAATGGTTTGACCAAAGAAGAATACTTGACTCTTCGAGAACTGTGCCATATTGCCAAGAACATGTACAACGTCGGATTGTACAATGTCAGACAATACTATTTTGAACACAAGGAATTTCTTAATTATGAGAAAAACT
>NZ_BCPV01000030.1 GCF_001544135.1 Geobacillus zalihae NBRC 101842
AAACCGTTTCCCCCAGATGCTGTTCATAAAAAAGTCGGTGTAGACATTGACAACTGGAACCGTCAGCACCCGTTTTCGCTTCAGCCGCTGCAAAATGCGCGACGGAAACGAATGGGTGCAGACGATTAAATCCGGCTGTTCTTCTTCCACCATCTTTTTCATTTTGCTTTCAAAATAAGGCAGCCATGGCTCAAACGAAATGAACTCAAACCGGGGCGGCTCTTGGTACATCAGCGTTTTGTACACACGGTGGTACGAAGCAGGATGCGAGCGAATCCAGCGCAAGTAGGCCTCTGACACCATTTTTTCCATCAGTTCATTGCAATAGCTCAAAAAATCGATCTTTTTGCTTTCGACCGCCGGAAACTGGCGGCGCAAAAAATCCATCAACGTATCGGCTACTTTATGGTGTCCCGTATTCATTTGAAACAGCGGCAAAAACAATACTTTCATCATCGATCGCACCCTTTAGCTTTCGAAAGATTTTTTGCGCCTCCGCTGCCCAACCCATGCCGCAAGCAAAAAAAGCAAAAACAACGCCAAACCGGCAAGCGGAAAAGAAATCAGGGGGATATGGATGCGCTGGCCGAGCCAAAGCCCCGCCGCGGTCAACGGAACGGCCCAACCTGCCGTTCCAAGCGCCGACAGCAACAAAAACGGCCCGAACGGAAACCGGCTCACTCCCGCCATATACGGGCAAATTTGCCGCACCCCGGGAGCATAGCAGCCGAACAAAATCCCCCATTTGCCATAGCGGCCAAACCATCGGCGAGCCCGCTCCCAACGTTCAGCCGTAATTCCGACGCACTTGCCGTACTTTTGCACAAACGGCGCCCCCCACCACCGGCCGGCGCCGTATGCCGTCACCATGCCGGCCATCGCCCCGCCCCAGCATGAAGCGAGCGACGGTCCAAGCAGCAACTGCTCCTTGGCCACCATCACGCCGACCAAAAAGAGCAAGCTTTCCTCCGGCGCCGGAATGCCGACAATGCCGCAAAACAAAAAGAAAAACAGCATCACATATCCATATGACTGGACATACGGCAACCATACGCTTGTATCCATAGCTCCCCCGCTACATCGCCGAGATTTGTGTATTAGTTTGCACATTTCGCAGTTCCGTAATCGTCACCCAACGCATCTTTTTCGCTGCTTCATCCTTAAACAGCAGCTCGAGCGCTGACAACATTTGCTCTGGCGCGCGTTTGTCAGCACCCAGCGCATCCCCATTGTCATGAAGCACAATCACCGCCCCGCCGCGGATGGACGAACGCAAGCGGTGGAACAATTCCATTGTACCAATTTTTTCGTTCCAATCGCCAAGAATATGCGACCATAGCACCGTTGTATACCGCTTTTGCACGATCGGCGTCCAAGCGTTAAAATGCCCCCACGGCGGGCGGTAATACACCGGGCGTTGGCCCGTCGCCCGCTCAATCGCCTTAGCGGCGCGGCGCACCCCCCAATCCAACCAAAGCGGCGGCAACAGCCAATTGCTGATGTGGCGGTAATTATGAATCCCAATTTCATGGCCTTCTTCGGCCATCCGCCGCACAATATCCGGATAGCGCTCGACTTTGCGGCCGACAACGAAAAACGTCGCCTTCACGCCATATTTCTTTAATAAATCAAGCAACTTTGGCGTATAATACGGGTCGGGGCCATCATCAAACGTCAGCGCCAGACAATCGGATGCCGTTCCCTCCCGAAACAAACGCACCCGCTTTTTGCGAATGATGATCGTCGGTACAATCCCATAAATGGCAATTCCCACAATGAAACAAACGAACAACCAAGCCCACATGGCATTCACCTCTTGATTGTACTTTACCAATATTTCTTCTCTCTGAAAATAGAAAAATGAACTTTCTGTATTCGAGATCATCACGATGTAGGTGTTTTATCATATAACAAACAAATGAGAAATCGAAAAGAAAATCATGAAAATTTCATGCAGACCGTCCAGTCTTCTTATTTCCTATACGAAAACCGCCATCGCTTGGTTTCCTCCCGAAGCTCGGTGGAATTTGCTATAATACATAACGATACACGAGCGATTAAAAAAAGACAGGTGATCCGCATTGCGAAAAAAAATCATTTTAACCGGCGGCGGCACAGCCGGCCACGTGATGGTCAACGTCGCCCTCATCCCGAAATTGAAAGAGCTTGGATGGGATATCGTTTACATCGGATCTCATCAAGGGATTGAACGGGAGATTATCGGCCGCATCGACGGCGTCCCGTACTATTCGGTTTCGACTGGAAAACTGCGCCGCTATTTTGACTGGAAAAACTTTAAAGATCCATTCAACGTGCTGAAAGGCGTTTGGCAGGCGTACCGCCTGATCCAAAAAGAAAAACCGGACGTCGTCTTCTCAAAAGGCGGATTCGTCTCCGTTCCCGTCATTCTCGGCGCTTGGCTGAACGGCGTGCCGTCGGTGATCCATGAATCTGACTTAACCCCGGGGCTTGCGAATAAAATTGCCATGCCGTTTGCGACAAAAATCTGCCTCACCTTCCCGGAAACGAAGCAATATGTCAATGCCGATAAAGCTGTCTACGTGGGCGCCGTCGTCCGCGAAGAGTTGAAGGATGGCAGAGCCGAACAAGGGAGGAAGATGTGCCAGTTCGACGGAAAAAAACCGGTCTTGCTGGCGATGGGCGGCAGCTTAGGCTCGAAAAAAATTAACGACGCCTTGCGCGCCAACCTATCGACGCTTCTTGCCGAATTTGACATCATCCACATTTGCGGCAAAGGGAACATCGACCGAAGCCTCGCAGGCCAAAAAGGATACAAACAGTTCGAATACGTCAACGAAGAGCTGCCCCACTTACTCGCCTTAGCCGACATCGTCGTCTCCCGCGCCGGGGCGAACGCCATTTTCGAACTGCTCTCCTTGCGCAAGCCGATGCTGCTCATCCCGCTCTCGAAAGCGGCAAGCCGCGGCGACCAAATCCTTAACGCCCGTTCGTTTGAAAAAGCCGGCTATGCGGAAGTGCTGATGGAAGAGGACTTGACGAACGAATCGCTGCAAGCCGCCATTCACCGCCTATACGAAAACAAAGACCGCTACCGAAAAAACATGGAGAAAGCCGGCGCAAGCGATCCGCTGCAAACGTTGCTTGCAATCATTCAAGACACCGCCCGCCGGTAAAAACAGGCGATGCCCGATGCGGCCAACCACGGCCGTTTTTCGGCATCGCCTTGTTTTGCATGGAAATGACTAATAAACGTGAACTACTTATCTGTATTATAACTCATAGTACAGATAAGCAACAACCATTTTTTCTACTCTTCTCAACAACCTTCCCAATCTAAGCATATTTTTACTTGCAATCCATCCGTTATCTTTTATCCTCTTAGGCGGAATGTACACCATCCAAGTGAAGATAAGCAACCCGCCCGGCGGAACACCCCGCCAGGCGGCACGACTAGAAGTATAAGAAATAAATGACAATGGCCAGCACGATCCGATACACGGCAAACGGCACGAGGCGGATGCGGTTGATGAGCTCAAGGAAAAAGCGAATCGCGAGCAAGGCGAAGACAAAGGCGCTCAAAAAGCCGGCGATGAAAAACGGAATATCGGCGGTGGTGACGTATTGCCAGTTTTTCAACAGCGACAGCCCGCTCGCCCCAGCCATGATCGGAACAGCCATAATGAACGTGAAATCGGCGGCGGCGCGATGGCTCATGCCGACAAGCACCCCGCCAGAAATCGTCGAGCCGGAGCGGGAAAAGCCGGGCCACAAGGATAAACATTGCATCAAACCAACAAAAAACGCCTGCTTGTACGTAATTTGGTCGACCGTCTGCGTCCGCGCGGCTTTTTTGGCGAATTGGTCGGCGGCAATCATGAGCAACGCGCCGAGCACAAGGCCGATCAGCACCGTTTTGGTCGAAAACAAATGTTCATCGATGTAATCTTCAAACAAGACGCCGAGCACCCCAGCCGGCAGCAGACCAATGATGACGTGAATGAGGTTAAGGCGCGGATGTCCGCCCGGATGACGGCCGCGAACGCCAAGCAAGTCGAGAAATCGGTCTTTAAACACGACCACAGCGGCTAGAATCGAGCCGAGCTGGATGACGACTTTAAACGTATTCGCCGCGTACTTGCCTAAAAACTCTGTGGATTTCAGCCAAAGATCGTCGACCATAATCATATGGCCGGTCGAGGAAACCGGGGCAAACTCGGTCAGCCCTTCGACCATTCCTAAAATGATCGCCTTCCATAATTCCATCCAGTGCATGTCCTTCCATCCTTTCTGCGCGGGGTCGTCCTTTCTATACATATGGGCCAAGCGGGTGGAATAACACTCCGCTTTTGGCCGCGCCTGCTCTATTGTACTACAAATCTTTGTCTTGTACTACCCGCGCTTTTTCTAGTCAGCGACCTTGTTTTCAAGACAGAACAGTCGACTTCCTGTTGCTGCCTAATGGGACGGGCCGGACGCTTCCCCTAACTCCCCGCGCCGCTCTAAGTAATGATACAAAGCGCCGAGCAAGTTCGCATCGTTTTTGAATTGGCACGTCTCCACCACTGGCTGGACTTTGGCAATGGGAACGAGCGACAATAACACCGAAAGCCGCTTGTTGATTTCGTCGACGAAATCGGGGCGGCTGCTAATGGCCCCGCCCAAAATGATTTTTTCCGGGTCATATGCGTACTGCAAGTTAAAAATCCCTTGGGCCAATGAAAAATAAAACCGGTCAATGGCCTTTTGCGCGGCTTCATCGCCGCTCTCGGCCAACGCAAATACTTTTTCTCCGTCCAGCTCCCTCTCCGGCATCCCCTTTTCCTCAGCCGCCATCCGGATCAACGCGCTTGTCGCCGCCAGTTCGCTCCATGTTTTGCATTCGATCCTTCCGTTCTCATAGCGGACATCCATCAACATATAGCCAAATTCCCCGCCGTGCAAATGCGCCCCTTTATGGATGCGTCCGTCTTTCACGATCGCCCCGCCAATGCCGGTGCCGACAATGACAAAGGCGATGTCGCGGCAGCCCCGGCCCGCCCCCTTCCATAACTCGCCAAGCGCCGCGCAATTCGCGTCATTTTCCATCTCCACCGGCAGGCCCGTCGCCCCGCCGAATACTTCTTTAAAGTTTGGGCCGTGAATACAAGGCAAGGCGCTGCTTCCGCCGATGACGCCGATGTCGCTATCCACGCTTCCTGCGGAACTGATCGCAATGCCGGAAAGTGGATAGTTGGCCTGCGCCTGGCGGACGACGTTAAGCAAGTCATCGCGAAATTGATGAAAGTCATGCCGCTCCGAACGGTAACGCCCCTTTTCGAAAAAGTCGCCATGCTCGTTCATGACGGCATGTTTGACATATGTGCCGCCAATATCAAAAACGATATAGTAACGCACCGATGACGCCTCCTTCGTTTTTTATCTTTCCTCTCTTCTAGCTCCATTCGGCTTAGCTGTTTCTCCGCTTTTATGTATTCGCCGTCGGTCCATCCGCTCCTCCCTGCCGCAATGAAAGAGGCCGCTCCACTTGGGGGAGCGGCTCGTTTCTGTTATCGTTCATATCCTAATCGACAACGCCTTTTGCGCGTTGCGGACGTCGTTGTGAAGGAGCTGGACGAGATCGTACGCTGGATAATCACTTCGTTCATACATATAGTTGAACGCTTTTTCGTGCGTGTCAATGGCTTTAAGCAGATGTTTGACAAACGTTTTGCGCAGCACCGGCGTCGCCGCCTCGGTAATGGCAGCAGCATAATTACGCACTGCCGCTTTTGAAAAGCCAAGCAAGTCGCCAGCGTGCAAGGCGCGGTCGCCATCATCATGGTCACGGCTTTCTTCCATCATCGGTGCGGCCGGGATGAAGGCAAGCAACTCGCGCAAATTCGTTTCCAGCCCTTGAATCGTCTCAAGGTACAATCTTTTTAATTCAGGACAGTCGATTTTGCCGACCGCCTTTTTCATTTTTATGAGACCGTTTGCTTGAAAAGCGATCAGTTCATGCAACTCCAACGTTTCATGCCAAGCCAAATGGCGATGACCGTACGTATCATTCATTTTGTTTCCTCCTTGTTTTATTTTTCCATTTATTGTATATGCCCACTAAGGAGAAACGGTCACCGTTGTACAAGACATCCGCATCAGCAAAAAAGCGCTTCGCGAAATGCGAAGCACCTTCCATATCATCATTACAGCCAATCCCCGCCATCAAATCCATCGCCGCCATCAAACCAATCATCCACGTCCAACCCGTCAGCGACATCATCGATCACATCGTCAAGCAACTCTTCCGCCACCATTCCCGCCAACATCCCGGCCGCAAATCCTCCAATGGCGCCAGCCCACCCATGTCCGCCATGATGCGAATGATGGACGGGTGGATAATGGCCAACTGGATGGCTATAAATAGGCGAATGCGGCGTTGCCAACGGATGCCCGCTCAGCTGGCCGAACGCCCCGGCCGCCCACACCGCCTCTTCGATGGCTTCCCGAAGCAGACGGGCTGCCGTCGCCGAATCGCGAAGCTGTTCGTGAGTGATCAACAGCTCCCGTTTCATTTCGCGTTCCCCGCCAAAGCCGTGGCGGACGTCGATCTCCATATACAAACGCACCCCTTCTCCCTCGACAAGGGCAAAAAACTCGACTTCTTGGACGATCCCTTGAAATTCGCTCGTCGGGAAGAACGAAAATTCCTGGCCATGCGGCGTAATGCTTCCGGATGTCGCTTTCTCCCGGAATCCCAGGGCGGCCAAAGCGGAAAACACTTGCTCCAAGGCCGTCGGCGGCAAAATGTGAATGGCGTCTTGGTCATATGCATCCGCCCCATCGGCAATATCGAGCCGGGTGACGAACGTATAACGGACCGTTGGGCGGCTGATCGGCAAATGGAGCGGCAGTGCGTACGAAAACGGGAGCACTTTCCGCTCACCGGGCTGAATCGTAAACGAGGAAGCGACCGGGATCACCGCTGCGGTTCGGCGATATGCCTTTCCTTCCGCGTGCACCTCCAATTGCAATACGACATCTAGGTTCCGAATGTGTTGGGCGACCGAACCACCTTCCAGCAAAAATTCCCCTTCCAACGTTTCACCAAGGCGCACATGAGGGCGATGCAGCACGAGATCCACTTTGGCAGCGCCAATGCCGAATTTCGATAAAAACTTTTTCCACATCGGACCTCTCTCCTTTTTCATCAACCTATTTTCACATTTGAATTACGAACGAGCCGCCAAAATGGTGTCACCGAAATAATTTGATCAACCCTAGGACAATCAACACAACCCCAGGCAGCATTGTCGCCTTTTTCATGATTCCCGTTTTCGACACCATGTACCCCAACGATAAGCCGACTCGGATGAACATGAGAGTAAATACGCCAACCAACAGGGAAAACGAAAGCGGCGGGAAATGCAAAAGCGACGAACTGATCCCGGCGCCAAATGAATCCATCGACAAAGCGATCCCGATCAACAACGCTTCTTTTTGGCTGATCGTGCCTGAACGATCAAGATCCCCAAGTTCAGGCCGTTTCAATACTTGAACAGCGCCACTGAATCGGTTAGCCTCCCCTGTTCCATCACATTCCATAGAGGAATCGCTTCCGTCTCCCTTTGGCTTATAGACGTTATAAATCGCCCAACCGCCAAGCGCCATGAGAATGACTGAAGCAAGCCCTCTCTCGACTTGCAACGGCAAAACAAGCGCCAACAGACGGCCGATGTTCATGGACACAAACACCATCATTCCAGACATGCATGCAATAAGCGCCAACGAAAAGCAGGAAAAACGGACACCACCCATTCCATACGTAATGCCTACGCTCAAGCTGTCCATGCTCACGCTGAAAGCGAGCAAAATCATGGACACCCATAACCACATATGAATCCCCCCCTGCCGTACAATATGCAATTCCGTACGGAGAGGGGACTTTCTTGCCATTCGACACGCATCGATTTCCGGGGAAATGTTTCCCCTTTTCTCGACATTATTCCCGCAAATGATACGGCAGCGTCGCAATGACAACATCTTTTTTCATGATCAAGAAAAAGCGCAAGATGATGGCTGTTTGGTTATGCAAAAATGTATGCCACCATTTTTTCACGATAAATTGCGGCAAGAGCACCGTCACCGGCGCGCGGTCTGCTTCTTTTTCCGCTTTCGTGATGTATTCTAACAATGGCGACAAAATGGTTCGGTACGGTGAATAGATGACTTTCAACGGAATGTCCGGATAAAACTTCTCCCACTTTTGCCGCAGCTTTTGTTCGTCTTTTTCGTCGAAAGTAATCGACAGTGCCGTAATGTCGTCGGAAATGCTGCGAGCGTACTGAACGGATTGGGCGACCACTTTGCTGACGCCGGAAATGGGAATAATGACTTTTGGTTTCAACAGTTTCTCGCGCTGTTGCCACTCCCGTTCGTCAAGCCGCAATTGCTCGCCAAGTTTTTTGTAATGCTCGTGAATTCGGATGAACATCCAGACAAACAACGGAATCGCCACGATAACGATCCACGCTCCTTGCGTAAATTTAGCGACCATCGTGACGAGCGTGACGATCCCGGTGACCACCGCTCCCGTTCCGACGGTGAGCAGCACGCCGAACTTCCGTCCTTCTTCCCGTTTCCATAATTTTTTAATCAACCCGCTCTGACCGATGGTAAAGGAAAGAAAGACGCCAACCGCATAAAGCGGGATGAGCGAATGAGTTTTGGCATGAAACGCGATGATCAATACGATCGCCAGCACGCTCAACAACATGATGCCATTGGAAAACACGAGGCGATCGCCCCGGGCCGCCAAGCTTCTCGGCAAAAAACCGTCCTTCGCCATAATCGACGTCAGCTGCGGAAATCCGGCAAAACTCGTATTCGCCGCGAGCACTAAAATGACCATCGTGGCCAGCTGAAACAAGTAAAACACAAGACCATTCCCAAATACATGACGCCCGATTTGCGAAATGACCGTTTGATGCTCGGTCGGAGTAACGCCGAATCCCGCCGCCAACACGGTGATGCCTAAAAACATCACGCCAAGCAATGCGGACATCCATCCCATCGTAATGGCAGCGTTTTTTGAACTGTCCGGCCGGAACGCCGGCACGCCGTTGCTGATGGCTTCGACCCCGGTCATCGCCGAACATCCCGACGAAAAGGCGCGCAGCAAAATAAACAAACTGTAACCGGACGCAAACATGTGAGCTGAGGAAGCATGCTCATGCATCGTAAACCCATGCCATCCTTCATGCCACAACTGCCACCCGCCGACAGCGATCATCACGAGAACGAAGCCAATGAACACATACGTCGGGTAGGCGAAAACTGTTGCGGATTCGGTAATGCCACGCAAATTGAGCACCATCAAAAACAAGACAAGGGCGACAGCGAGCTCCACTTTCCACGGCAGCAACCCCGGAAACGCCGATGTCAACGCGGCGACGCCGGAGCTGATGCTGACAGCGACGGTCAAGATATAATCGATCATAAGCGCCGCCCCAGCCACCAAACTGATTTTCGTCCCCAAATGGTCGCGGGCGACAACATACGCCCCGCCTCCAGACGGAAACGCGTAAATAATTTGCCGATACGACAACGTCACTAACAAGAGCAATACTAAAATCGCCACCGCGATCGGCAGCGAATAGAAAAAGACGCTTGTCCCTAATAAAGCAAGCACAAGCAAAATTTCTTCCGTCGCGTAAGCCACCGATGACAGGGCATCGGAAGAAAAAACGGCCAATGCCTTCCACTTAGGCAATTTTTCATGTTTCAACTGTTTCGTTTCCATCGGTTTCCCAATCAACAAACGTTTTAAGGAAGCCATGCTTCCATTCCTCCCTAAAGCAGCATATAGAGTTGACTCATCGATTCAAAAGAAAAAACCGCTGAGGACGCACTCAACGGCTACAAATGTTCTAAGGCCATACTCGTCCCTCCCCAAAGCGCTTGCGAGGTTAGCTGTCGGGTTCGGGCTTGGAGAGATGCCCTTCCTGATCGGATTCACCCCAAGACAGCAGACGCTGCCAAATCGGGTCCCCCGCTCCATGCCGGATTCAGCGCATCGTATCAAGTTATTCTTGCTTCCATATCTTACCCCTTTGCTTGTCCCTCCGCCAACCTTGAAAAAGGAGGAAAACAGCGAGTTTCTGGGCTTTTGGGCTTATTTTTTCTTTATTATTTTCCCTTCGCTCACGCTCCCGACATTTTTCTGTTTTTCACTCATCCAATCATCATTTTCCCTTTCGGATAGCGGAACGGATCGGGCTGACGGCGCAGCGTGACCGCATAAGCGATCGTCAACGGGCCTACGCGGCCGGCAAACATCGTGAAAATAATGATCGCTTTTCCAAGCGGAGACAATTCAGGGGTTAATCCCATCGATAGTCCAACAGTCCCAAACGCCGATGTCGCTTCGAATAAAATCATGAAAAAGTCTTTTCCCTTTTCGGTAATCGTCAACACCATCGTCACAAGCATGACGACAAACAATCCGCTCATCGTCACGGTCAGCGACTTGTATACCGTATCGTAGACGATTCGTTTTCGGAACAAAATGACGTCTTCCTTCCCGCGGATTTGCGACCAAACCGCGCCGAGCAAGGTCGTAAATGTCGTTGTTTTGATTCCTCCGCCCGTCGAACCCGGGGAAGCGCCGACAAACATGAGAAAAACGATCAAAAACAGCGTCGGTTGCGTCAAATCCGGGATGTTAAGCGTATTCGAGCCCGCCGTTCTCGGAGTGACCGCTTGGTAAAACGCGGACAAAAACTTGCCTGAGAGCGACAGCGGCCCCATCGTCTTCGGATTGTTCCACTCCAGCAGCAATATCAGCGCCATGCTGGCAAACACCAGCCATGCGGTCGTGATGACCACCACCTTCGTATGAAGAGACAGCCGCCGTGTTTGCCGGTACTCATACACTTCATTCATGACAATAAATCCGATGCCGCCCAGTATAATTAAAATCGGCACGACAAGGCTCACGACCGGATCTTCCACATAGCCGGTCAAACTGCGAAACTCGCCCATCAAGTCAAAGCCGGCGTTGTTAAAGTTGGAAATCGCATGAAAGAACCCAAAGTACACGGCTTTCCAAAACGGCATATCGAACGAGAAACGAATCGCCAACAGCAATCCGCCGATGCCCTCAATGACGACGGTAAAAACGAGAATGCGTTTCACGAGCCGAACAATCCCTTCGATGCTCAGCTGATTGAGCGCCTCTTGCAGCAACAACCGCTCTTTCAAGGAAATCCGCTTGCCGAGCAAAAAGGCAAACAACGTAGCAAATGTCATAAATCCAAGCCCGCCCACTTGGATCAGCGCTAAAATGACCAGCTGGCCGAACAACGTGAACGTCGTCCCCGTATCAACCACAACAAGTCCGGTCACGCACGTAGCAGACGTCGCCGTAAACAAGGCGTCTAAAAACGGAAGTCCTTTTCCGTCAACGGTCGCCGTCGGCAGCATCAACAAGAAAGCTCCAACCAAAATAATCAAGGCAAAGCCGGACACTAATACTTTCGGCGGATCGAAAAATTTACGGTTCGCATTCAAAGCCCCATCCCTTCCCCCTCGCTCACATAATCGCCTCTTTATAGTTGTGGATGATGCATAGAAAAAATATACCAAAAACAAGCTTGTTCGGGTACTCTAAACCATTTTCATCATAACATTCTTTCTGCATAATAAAATGGATAAAGGGCATGGCCACCGACTTCAAGAATGTGGATGCATTGAAACCTTTTCCGTCTCCGTTCGTCTATATGAATGGCAAATGGCAGTCCGACTGGGACCACACAGGCATTGAAGCGCGGAAGGGGGCTTGCACCAGTCCCATAAAAACATTCCATTGACTTTTGGCAACAGACGTATTATGCTACTTGACATGGAGACGTTCCGATGTAAAATCATGTAAGAATAAAATGTTTGTTGCTGTGGGCAACGGCTGTTGATATAAACATAGAAGCATCGTTAAGAATACGAGGCAAAGGAGGAGAAGAGGACGTGAAGGCAATTTGGGAAAAATGGTTGAAAAAATGTCGTTCTCTCCCTAACCAATACATTGGCTTTTTTATTTTTGCCGTGCTCTTATTTTGGTTGAAGACGTACGCCGCCTATTTAGCGGAATTTAACCTTGGCATCAGCAACTCCATGCAGGAGTTTTTATTGTTCATCAACCCGATCAGCTCGGCGGTATTCTTCCTTGGGTTGGCGCTGTTGGCCAAGGAAACGCGTGTGTACAAATGGATCATTATTATTAATTTCATCTTATCGTTCATTCTATACGCCAATATCGTTTATTATCGTTTTTTCAGCGATTTTATTACATTCCCGACGTTGACGCAAACGAAAAACTTCGGCGATCTCGGCAGAAGCATTTGGGAGTTGCTCCGCTGGTATGACGTGTTCTATTTCTTGGATACGATCATTTTGGCGGTGATCGTTTTCTCGAAGCGATTCTCGCTCCCGGAAGTGCAGGCCGGCCGATTCAAAAAAGGCGCCATTTTCGCTTCGGCCATTCTTATGTTCAGCATCAACTTGGCGCTCGCTGAGACCGACCGCCCGCAGCTCTTGACAAGAACGTTCGACCGCAACTATATCGTCAAATATTTAGGCGTGTACAACTATTTGATTTACGATGCGTTCCAAAGCATGAAATCATCGACGCAGCGGGCGTTCGCAAACAAAAGCGACATCACGACCGTGCTGAACTATGTGCAGGCGACGTATGCCAAACCGAACCCGAAATATTTCGGCGTGGCGAAAGGGAAAAACGTCATTTACATTCATTTAGAGTCGCTGCAAAACTTTGTGATTAACTATAAGTTGAACGGTGAAGAAGTCACCCCGTTCTTAAACTCGCTCACCCGCGATCCGAACACATTCTATTTCGATAACTTCTTCCATCAAACGGGTCAAGGGAAAACATCGGACGCAGAGTTTATGCTCGAAAACTCGCTCTATGGCCTGCCGCAAGGGGCTGTCTTCACGACGAAAGGGCAAAATACGTACCATGCGGCTCCTGCCATTTTGCGCCAATACGGTTACACAAGCGCGGTTTTCCACGGCAACTACAAATCGTTCTGGAACCGCGATGAAATTTACAAATCGTTCGGGTTCGATCATTTCTTTGACGCCAGCTACTATGATATGAACGACGAGGACGTCTTGAACTACGGGTTGAAAGACAAACCGTTCTTCCGGGAGTCGATCCCGCTGTTGGAAACGTTGAAAGAGCCGTTCTATGTGAAATTTATTACACTGTCGAACCACTTCCCGTACCCGATCAGCGAGGAAGATGCCACAATCCCGCCGGCAACGACGGGAGACGACTCGGTCGACCGTTACTTCCAAACGGCCCGCTACTTGGATGAGGCCGTCAAAGAGTTCTTTGATTACTTGAAAAAATCCGGTCTGTACGACCGCTCGGTCATCATTTTGTACGGCGACCATTACGGCATTTCGGAAAATCATAACAAAGCCATGGCGCAAATTTTAGGAAAAGAAATTACGCCGTATGAACATGCGCAATTGCAGCGGGTGCCGCTGTTCATCCACGTGCCGGGCATAAAAGGCGGCGTCATTCACGAGTTTGGCGGCCAAATCGATTTGTTGCCGACTTTGCTGCATTTGCTTGGCATCGACACGAAAAATTACGTCCACTTCGGAACGGACTTGTTGTCGCCGGACCATCAAGAAATCATCCCGTTCCGCAACGGTGACTTCGTAACGCCAACCGTGACAGCGGTCAACGGCAAGTACTATGATACGAAAACGGGCGAGCCGCTTGAAGAAACGCCGGAGATTCAACGTCTCGAACAAATCATCCGCACGAAGCTCGACCTGTCGGATAAGGTTGTTTACGGCGATTTGCTCCGGTTCTATACACCGAAAGGCTTCAAGCCGGTCGATCCGTCAAAATATGATTACAATAACCGTGAAGAGGGAAGCGATCAATGATCGCCTCCCTCTTTTTTCTAGCGCTGCAGCAGTTGCTCAATGGCCCGCTTCGCATTCACGTAACCCGCCCCATATACGTTCGGGTCGCGCCCTTTCCACAAATCGGCGCCGTCTTTTAACGCCTGCTTGATTTCATCCGGCGTTGCATTTGGTTTGGCCTGAAGCATCAACGCGACAATGCCGGCGCAAATCGGCGTCGCCATCGATGTACCGGACATCGATATATAATGGTCACCGACCCGGCTTTGCTTATTCATCTTGTCAAGAAATGAACGCGGGGCGCGAAGCGATATAATGTTGACCCCGGGAACGACGAGATCCGGTTTTGTCACCCCATACTCGGTCGGCCCTCGGCTCGAAAACGACGCCACCTCATCGTCGGCGCGCGTTGCCGCCGTATCATGATCGTCAAGAGCACCGACGGTAATGATGCGGTCGCTAATGCCCGGGCTTGAAATCGTCCCATAATTCGGCCCTTCATTCCCTGCCGCCGCACAGACGACAATGCCCTGCTCCCACGCCCGCTCCGCGACTTGCACGAGCGGATCATCATTTTCTATCGGAAACGGCTGCGGCTCCCCTCCAAGCGATAAGGAAATAATATGGATTCGCTTGGCCGAGTTTTTCTTATTGTAATCAATGCACCACTCAATGCCGCGTATGATCGTCTCGAGCGTCCCGCTTCCCGAACGGTCGAGCACCTTGATACCAATGAGGCTTGCCTCATACGCCGGTCCGGCATACAGCCCGTCCGACATGCGCCCGTTTCCGGCCGCATCGCCGGCGCAATGCGTACCGTGGCCGTTGTCATCATACGGGGTTGTGCGCCCATTGACAAAATCGACAAAGGCAGCAATCCTCCCCTCCAAATCCGGGTGCGGGTAAATGCCTGTGTCGACAATGGCGATCGTCACTCCTTTTCCGCTTAACTCCGTTCCGTTGACAGCCACATGTTTGGCATTGGCCGATGGGACTGCATTGTTTAACAGCGCCTTGACCTGCCGATTGAGGTACACTTTTTTCACTTTCGGATGCTCGAGCAGCTGCTCAATCGCTGCCGGCGTCACCCGTGCGCTGTAGAAGGGAACATGGCGAAAATGGTGGCGTACTTTCATACGGAAATGATCGCGTTCCGCCTTGGCCACTGCCTCCATCCCTTCAGCATTTTCGACTTCAATCAAGACGGAAAGCGTCCGCCATTTCCTCAGCCATCGCTCCACCCAACGATGGAAAATGCACGGCATGCGCATCATGGGCTTATACATATTGACAAGCGCATGACGAAGCGGACGGTCAAGCCGCGCTGCATGGCGGCGAGCGAGCTGCACGATCGAATAGGTGAACACATTCTTCCCCTCCTTGCGTGTTTCGCTATACTCATATGAGGGAAAGATCGCGAAAGAAGCGGCGAACTCACTAAGACAAACAGACAAAAAGCTTGCCCAGCGAAAACTAGGCAAGCCTTTCTTATTTACATTCCAATCCGCTCCAACACAATGTATTTTGCTTTTCCTAAATAACGCTCCACTTGGCGCAGCACATTTTCCTTCTCCGCAAATGCCCCGACTTGCGTTCCATCCACGATGACGCGCGTCAAATCACTCCCACTTGGCGCCTGTCCCCCTCCTTCGTCCGGCCTGCTTGGCGGAGGATCGTTCGGAGCATTCGGTTTCTTCCGCAGCCCAAGCGCCCGCTCCAACCCGTTCACATGCCCGCGGGCGACCATGCGCAAAAAACGGGTGTCATTCAGTTTTTCTGCATCCTCTTCCCGGTCAATAAACCCGTTCTCCGTGAGCACGGCTGGCATCGCGGTCTCCCGCAGCACATGAAAATTCGCTTTCTTTTTCCCGCAGTCGCGAAATCCTGTAGCTTTGACGACTTCTTCGTGAATGGCATCACGGATGCGGGCTGTTGCCAAATCGTCATCGAGCCGATCATAAATATAATCTTCATACCCCGTGCCGCCACCGGCATTCACGTGAATCGCGACGTATACATCCGCCCCCCCATTGATTGGCCCGGTCCGTCCGCTCATCAAGTGACACCGTTTCATCTTTTGTTCGGCTTAGCTGCACGGAAACTCCTTCATACTCATTTTGCAGCAGACGATTGATTTCGAGAGCGATAAACAACGTAATGTCTTTTTCCAACAACCCGTTGCCGACCGCGCCGGCATCGTTCCCACCGTGACCTGGATCGAGAAAAATTTTAACCATTTTTCTTCTCCTTTCACATCCTTCGTCGTTTCGGAATATGGCACTGTTAGCATAAGCGTGGCACTCCAAAATGCCATAGATACTTCCCCAAGGCCAACAAATAAGGCGCAGTCAAAAAAACGACTGCACCTGACATTCCCGCTGATCGACTTGTTCGATATGATGAAAGCCCCCCACACAGCCATACAAGAAAACATAGACCGCTAGGCATTATACAAACTGTCCACTCTGTTGGCTTCGACTGAACTTGTAAACAGCCAGAAGGAAAAAGGTCAGCGCAAAGGCGAGAAGAATCAACAGATGCCAATACAAACTTCCGAAAGAGCGCCCCTCCTGCAGCTTTACCAAACAATCGAGCGCCCACCGCTGCGGTATAAAATACGCCGCTTTTTGCAAAAATTCCGGCATCAGCTCGACCGGCCAAAAACAGCCGGCCAGCATACATGTCGGCACGGTAATCAATGGCTGCAGCGCCCCGGCGGAAGCAGAGCTGTTCGCAAACATCACTGTAATCAAAGACAAGCCGATCGCGGATAAAGAGAAAAGCAGGAGCACCAGGGCCATTTGCCACATCGGAATATGAGGATCAATATGAAAGATGTTCTTCATGGCCACGAGTGTCACGATGATTTGTGCCGTCATCATCAACAAATTCACCACGATATTCGATAACACATACGTTCTCGCTTGAATCGGCGTCGTCAATAAGCGGGAATAGGTGCGCTCTTCTTTTTCTTTGATGATGATCTCCGTCAAATTTCCCGCTGACATCAACATAATCATGACCAAATAACCGATCGTTTGATACGTGACCCCTTTTTGTTTGGCTGTGTCGGACAGCGAGTGAACGGACAGGCGGAACGGCGCTTGTTGATACCGTTCATACATCTTCCAAAAGAGATCGCGATCCCCATTGGCCAATCGCCCCAATGTCGCCAAATGATCGATGTATTCATGCAAGTACGACTTGATGAACATCGTGATTTCCGCTCCCTTGAGCGAGACAAGTTCGATCGGCCGGGGCTGGCCGTGCTGAACGCTTTCGGAAAACCCTTGGGGGAAAATCAGCACGCCATCCATCTTTTGCGAGGTGATTTGCTCATCGACCGCTGATAACTTCACGCTTTTCACGGAGAGATGATCAAGGCTTTTCAGAAAACGGATCGTATCATCGGTAATCCGTCCTTGATCCTCATTGACGATTCCAATGCGAACTTCCTTGACAGGGTTGCCCCCGGCCGCAAACAAAGACAAAAGGATCGCCGCCAACGGAGTTCCAAAATATAACAAAAAATTGATTTTCCGACGGAAATCGTCCAGTGAAACGTGTTGGAAAGGGCTGTTCCTAAGATGAACATCAGTACGATCGGAAACAGCAGCATAAAAAATAGCGTCCGGACATCACGAAAATCGCTTTTGATTTCCTTGGCTGCAATGCGAAAAATATTCAAAAGAAGCACCTCCCTCGCATGATGGCACTCCAAACAGCTAATCCCGCAAATTTCTCCCCGTCAGCGCCAGAAAGACCGTTTCCAAGTTCGGTGATTTGTCTTCAAGCGAACGGATTTCGACACCGTCATTGATCAGGCATTGCACAATTTCGTTTAAATTATTGACACTGATATCCGAACTGATTTTGATCATATTTTCTTCACATTGCACCGCCTTGACCCCGGGAATGTCTTGAAGATGCTGCTTGTTGAGCCGATCCATTCCCCTGATTTCCAGCCAAATATCTTTTGTATCGGTGATAATCGCTTCCAGCTGCTCCTTTGTCCCCTCTGCGATGATCTTTCCATGATCAATGATGGCGATCCGTGTGCAAATCTCCTCCACTTCCTCCATATAGTGGCTTGTATAAATGATCGTGCATCCCATCTCATTGAGCTTTTTCACCGATGTTCCATGCCTTCTTTGGAAATATGGATGGCGTTTTCCAACAGTTGTTTCGCCTTGTCGCGGTCCCCATCCATCAACCGTTTGGCCGCCTCCATCTGAATGAGCGCTCCAGCGAGCGAGTGGCCGATTTGGTCATGGATGCGCTGCGACAGACGGTTCCGTTCTTCCAACTGCAACGTATATTCCGACTGCTTGATGTATTGATGATATTCGCTGATCCTTCTTGTCAGCCGATGCAAATCGTTGCGCATTTGATCCAAACGATCTTCTTGTTGTTCCATCCGCTCGATGTGCCGCTTGACTGCCGTCACGCTGACAAAACTGAACAATGCCACAAAGCCGTATAATTTCCCCGCCGATGGATCAAGCCAAATCATCGGCGTCAACAACACCGCCCCGATCCCCCAAACTCGGTGGATATACACGGAGGCCAGCTCATACCCATTGAGAGGCAGCAACAACGCCCATAACGGCTCCACAAAGGCGGCGGCTAGAACGAGAAGAGCAACGGAACCAAACGCCGCTCCCCTTTTCCAACTCATATGGCGAACGATCAGGGCAAACAGCTGAAGACAAAAATAGATCAGAGAGACTAGAACAAAGCCCGCTCCCGTTCTCTGTTTCGATGAAATGTAATCGAATGCCGCATAGCCCCATACAATCAGCTTGTAAATGATCAGCAGCGATTCCATAACATCCCCTCAGCCGACTTTTCCCGTCAGATAATAAACGGCAATTTGCGTTCGATGTTGCAGTCCGGTTTTGTCCAAAATCGATGTGATGTAATTGGCCACCGTTCCCTCGGAGAGAAATAGCTGTTTGGCAATCTCTTTATTCGAAAGCCCCTTCGCAATGAGCGCCATAATGTCCAACTCTCGTTCCGTAAACAGGCTTTTATCGATTTTCGGGGCTGCTTCTGTTTCTTCTTTTAAGTTGGACTTAATTTTGTCCATCACAATCTCCTGCATCACCACTTGGCCGTGATAAACCGCTTTGATCGCTTCGCGGATTCGTTCCGGATCGGTATTTTTCAAAAAATATCCTTTTGCACCGTATTGAATGGCGTCTAGAATGTATTCATCATCATCAAACGTCGTCAAGATGAGCGGCTTTGTCTTCGTCTGCTCGCATAGAAGCTTTGTCGCTTCCACTCCATTCATGTTCGGCATGCGCACATCCAATAACGCGACATCAACTTCATGATGTCGACAATAGTCCACTGCCTCTTTCCCATCGCCTACAGTCGCGGCGACATCAAACTCGTCATACGTGCTTAAGATGATCCGCAGCCCTTCGCGGACAAAGGGATTGTCATCGGCGATGAGCACTTTTATGCGCGGAACATGGGACGAAGAGTGATGTTCCATCTTTACCCACCCCTTTTCATCATGACGCCTGTCCACTACCTCGCGTGCATGATTTTCATGATTTACTTTCATTGTAATGAATAAGGGGGATTTCTTCCATTGCCATTAAGGGAAATGAGCCAAAGCAAGAGGTTTCAGATACAGGCATCGGCATCGCGCCGGAGCATTTGCCTTTTTTGTTCGATCGATTTTACCGCACAGATGAAGCCAGAACGCGAAATCGCGGGGGAACCGGATTGGGTCTTGCCATTGCCAAAGAATTCGTATCGGCTCACGGCGGAACAATCGATGTCCATAGCACCCCTGGCCAAGGGACCACCTTTCGGGTCAAGCTTCCCCGCTGACGATAGAGAAGATGTTTATGGTAAAATGGAAAACAGAATTCCATAACTAGAAGGAGGAAGAGCCATGTCCCGCGCAAAAAAATGGGTGCAATATTTCCTTTCCCACCGCCATGTCACGATGGAACTGATCCACAAAATCGACGAAGCGCATTATGATTACAAACCGACGCCGACCTCGATGACAGCGAAGCAGCTGGCGACGCATATGCTGTTCAGCTTCTACAATTTCGCTAACACGGCAAAACACGGCGATCTATCGCTGTTCCGGCAAAAAATCGAGGAACCGGAGACGAATTTGGCCAAGCTGGCGGAAACGTATACGGAAAAGACGAGGCAGCTCATCGAATCGATGAGCGATGACGACTTCGACCGGACGCTTGATTTAACTGCCATCTTTGGCACGCAAATGTCCACAGTTCAGTTCCTGCAATTGGCAATGGACCATGAAATCCACCATAAAGGCCAGCTGTTCGTCTACGTCCGCGGCATGGGGCATACGGACTTGCCGCTGTTTGTGAAACGCGGTTAATCTTCCCCATTTTTGTTTCATCTAACTAAACGAGAAGCTTCTCCGTGAAAATAACAAAAAAAGCCGGCTAAGAAACCCCTAGCCGGCTTTTCCTTTTTGGTTGAGGCGATCTAGTCAATCGAGCAGCTTCCGTCTGCGCACATTCCGCCTTCACCCGCCAACGACCGCAACGGGGAAGCTTGTTGTTCTTCCTCCCATACTTTCTCTAGCGCCCGCCGGAACACGTCAACCGGCTGGGCCCCCGAAATCGCATACTTCCCATTCAGCACGAAAAACGGTACGCCGCGGACGCCCAACGCCGCTGCTTCTTCCTCATCGCGGCGCACCTCTTCCGTATAACGACCACTTGCCAACACCTCCTCGGCTTCCGCCCGGTCAAGCCCGGTTGCTTCGGCGATCGCAAGCAGCACATCGCGGTCGCTGATTCGCTTTGACTCCGTGAAATACGCATAAAACAGCCGTTCCACCATTTCATTCAGCTTCCCTTTTTCCTTGGCATAATGAGCCAAACGGTGGGCGTCAAACGTATTCGTCGGCTTCATCGTCTCAAAGCGGAATGTCAATCCGACCGCTTCCGCCTGCCTGCCGATATCGGCATTGGCCCGCTTCGCTTCCTCGATTGAAATGCCGTATTTGTTAGCAATGATTTCGTGAATCGTCAATGGCGTCTCTTTTTTCGCATTCGGATCCAATTCAAAGCTGCGAAATACAACCTCAACATCTTCTCGGTGCGGAAACTGTTCAAGCGCCTGTTCC
Organism: Geobacillus zalihae NBRC 101842; assembly: GCF_001544135.1. Lineage (GTDB taxonomy): Bacteria > Bacillota > Bacilli > Bacillales > Anoxybacillaceae > Geobacillus > Geobacillus zalihae. Next base: position 21,047 of record NZ_BCPV01000030.1, read on the forward strand.
AAGCGACGTTTGCCGATATAGCAAAACGGGCAGACAAAATCGGACCATACTTCAATTTTCACGGCCATATCCTCCTCTACTTTTGACGCGCTTCCCCTCCATTGTAGCCCATTGCCGGTCGAATGGCTAACGAAAGGCATGGGGACGGACCCGCCCGCATACATTGTACTACCATGCTGTTGGGACAAGGAGGACAAAAACCGATGCATTCTCACGAACTAGGCGCCTTTCTATTGCGGATTGTCACCGGATTCATCTTTTTCGCCCATGGGTGGGTGAAATGGCAACGGGGGCTTGAGGCGGCAGCGGATTCGTTTGTTGCTATGGGCCTTCCCGGCTGGCTCGCCTACATCGTGACGATCATAGAGCTTGCTGGGGGCTGGGCGATGATGCTTGGCCTTGGCACACGCCCGATCGCCGCGGCATTTGCCGTCATCATGGTCGGGGCCATCGCCACGGCGAAAGTCGACGCCGGCTTGCTCGGCAACGGCCGGGAAACGGGCTATGAATTCAATCTCGCCTTGCTCGCTATGTCCGTATATTTGTGGCTGAACGGCAGCCGGCTTTGGTCGTTAGACACGGTTATCGGGCGGCCGCGGGGCTAAGTAGGCACAAAAACGGGTGTCCCTCACAGCGGGACACCTTTTTCTTGCTTAATAAGGCTGAATAAGACTGGACAAATCTTGTCCTTGCTTGTCGGTACGCTGCTTCATCCTTTTTCCACTGTCAGCTTGACGACGCGCTCGCCGATGGCCCGAATCAACTCCGGCGGCATCGGGAAACTGACTGCAGCCGGGTCAGATGCCACCGCTGGAATCGTCGCCGCGAATTGTTCTTCCGTCATCGGATAGTCGGCAAAATCAGCCGGCAGCCCGATGTCATCGCGCAATTGGCGAATTCGCTCAATGGACTTTACCAACAGCGCTTCATTGCCTTGACCGTGATCATAAATGCCAAGCGCTTGAGCCAACAGCTTCGCTTTCGGCAAATACAATTCCGGAATCGCTTCCATCACGACTGGCAAAAAGACGGCGTTCGCCAAGCCATGTGGAATGCGAAACATCGCTCCGTACGCATGGGCGAAATTGTGCACCGGAATGGCGTTTAACGCAAAGCTGAACGCGGTGATGCCAAGCAAGCTCGCATGCAGCATCTCCAAGCGGGCGCGGATGTCCCCGCCGTCACGAACCGCCTCCGGCAAGTAGTCACGAATCAAACGGATCGCCTGCAAGGCGCATGCATCGGTGAGCGCGGTCGCCATCGGCGAGGCGAGCGCTTCAATGGCATGGGTGAGCGCGTCCATGCCGGTAAACGCCGTCACCTTCGGGGGAAGCCCTACCGTTAAATCCGGATCCAAAACGGCCACATCAGCGTTGATAAACGGATTGATGATGTTCGTTTTCAAGCGCAGCTCTTCATTATAAATGACTGCGATCGGCGATACTTCCGACCCCGTGCCGGCCGTCGTCGGGATGGCGATGTGCGGGATCGGCATGAATTGCGCTTGCGGGAACGACTCGTACCGCAGCCCGCCTGGAATCGCCTCTTTAATATCACGCAACCCTTTAAACAGGGCGTATTTCACCCCTTTGGCCGTATCCAGCACACTGCCGCCGCCGACCGCCAACAAGGCGTCAGCTCCGACAGCGCGCGCATAGCGCACCGCTTCATTGACGCATTCACTTTCCGCATCCTGGCGGATATCCAAAAAGATGCCGACAAGCTCTGGTCCGACTCCATGCGTCGTCAAGTCAAAGAGGCTCGCTACTTTTTCGACAACCCCAGCTTGCTCGAGCCCACGGTCAGAAAGCAATAGCACCCGTTTAGCGCCCAGCCCGCGAAACAAATCCGGCACGAGCGCTCGGGTGTTCGACCCGGTGTAAATTGCCGTGCGCAGCCAAAAGTTCGCTAACGTCGTCATGTTCCTTCATCCCCCTTTACTTTTTCATCATGGTGTGCAGGCGAGAAAACAGCACTTGATACCATTTCCGTTTCCCAAGCTCCGGCACCATTGATGTGTGCACATGCTTCAGCTGCGTGTAAGCATCAAGTGAATATTTGCCCATCTCGCGCCCGATGCCGCTTTGTTTGTAGCCGCCAAACGGCGCGTCATTGCGAAGCATATGCCAGTCATTGATCCAGACGACGCCAGCCTGCAGGCGCCCGGCGATGGCGTACGCCTTGTTGACGTCTCGCGTCCAGACGCCGGCCGCAAGCCCGTAGATCGTGTCGTTGGCCATCGCCACCGCTTCTTCCACGTCATGATAGCGGATGATCGACAACACTGGACCGAAAATCTCTTCTTGAGCGATTTTCATGTCATTCGTGACATTCGAAAAAATCGTCGGCGCGACAAAATGGCCGCCTTCACAGCCGGGCACTTCGACTTCATGACCTCCGCATACAATGGTCGCACCTTCTTGCTTGCCGGCTTCAATATAGGAGAGCACTGTCTCTTTTTGCCGCTTGGAGATAACCGGCCCGACGTCGGTCGCCGGATCGAGCGGATGGCCGATTTGCAGCGTCTTCGTCAGGGCGACAAGCCGCTCGACCACTTCATCATGGAGCCGTTCAGGCACAAACAGCCTTGTTCCCGATTCGCACAACTGACCAGAGTGCAAAAAGACGCCAAACAAACTGCCGGGAACGGCAAGGTCCAAATCCGCATCTTCGAGCAAAATGTTCGGCGACTTGCCGCCAAGCTCAAGCGTAACGTTTTTCACCGTTTCCGCCGCCAACGCCATAATGCGGCGGCCGACTTCCGTCGAACCGGTGAACGCCACCTTGTCAACTTGCGGATGGCGGACAAGCGCCTCCCCGACATCGGCGCCGGGACCAGCCACCACGTTGATGACCCCCGGCGGCACGAAGGACGAAATGATTTCCGCCAGCTTCAGTGTCGACAGCGGTGTGTAGCTCGCCGGTTTCACGACGATCGTATTGCCCGCTGCCAGCGCCGGGGCGATTTTCCACGACGCGATCATGAGCGGCAAGTTCCATGGTGTGATCGCCGCGCAAACCCCGATCGGCTCGCGCCAAACAAAGTTATGCGCCGGTCCGGGAAACGGCGGAATCGGCAGTGTTTCCGAAAACGGGTACTCTTGGACGATGTTTGCCATCGTTTGGAATAGATCGACCGTCTGCAAAATATCGATCGAGCTGATGCGCCGGATCGTCCCTCCGCTTGAGATTGCTTCCAAATAGGCGAGCTCTTGAGCGTTGGCGGCAATGGCTTGGGCGATCGCATTCAGCACGCGCGCCCGTTCTTTCGGTTTCATCGCCTTCCAATCGGTCTCGTCAAACGCCTTGCGCGCCGCCTTCACCGCCCGGTCAACATCATCCGCTGTCGCCTTCGCGACAGTCGCCACCACCTCTCCGGTCGCCGGATTGTATACGTGAAACGTTTCCCCGCTCGTTGCCGGCTGCCATTGGCCGTCAATGAAGAGTGGAAAATGATGCACTTGCACATGAGTGGTCATGACGATTTCTCCCTTCCTTGTTTTCGACTCTCAACCTCTAGCCAACGTTTTCGCTTTCCTCAAGACCGAACAGCTCGTCAAACGGTTTCTCCTGCGCTTTTTTCAACACTTCCATCCTCGCTGCCAGTTGGCGAGCGGTGAAATTCATGATATCGGCATGGTGGTCGGGTCCGAAAATCGAATCGTGGGCCGCTGCTTCCAACCGCTTTGCCTTTTGGTAAAGCCGAAACGGGAACGAATCCTCCTGCAGCCCGCGGCTGCCTGTTGTGACCAACGGCTCGGCACGACGCACGCTCACCACTCCTTTTCCATTTTTCTTGAAATGTCGGCTGGTGTTGTACTTCTGGATAGATGAACGCGGGGACAACCAATCAATGTAAAGGCTTACAAATAGGCTGTTGCGACAATAGGCGGGTTGCTGGCAAAAAGGCAGGTTGTAAAAATGACCAAAATGTTATGAATAGTCAATCATTTTCCCTCATTCTAGCAACCTTCCCTTTCTTTCGTCAACAAAAAGCGAATGACATTTTCCGACAATAACGCTAAAAAAACAGAGGGGGTCACAACAGCATCGAGACCTCCTCTGCCACGGCCGTATATCCGCATCGAGCTGATTTGTTATTCAATCTCTCGCACTCCTCTTGAAAGCCAGCACCTCGTTAGGACAGCACCTACTCCGGTCATGCCCGCACTTTTCCGTATTCTTTCCGCAGTTCGCTCGCAATGATGTTGCGCTGGATTTCCGAGGTACCTTCGTAAATTTTCGTAATGCGGGCATCGCGGAAGTAACGTTCGATCGGGTAGTCTTTCATGTAGCCGAGGCCGCCGTGGATTTGCACGGCCATGTCAGCGATTTTGTTGTACACTTCCGAACCGAACAGCTTGGCGATGGCCGCTTCTTTGACGACGCGCATCTTTTGGTCGACCATCCAGGCGACGCGGTAGACGGTCGAACGCAGCACTTCGATCAACATGCTCATTTCCGCCAGCATATGCTGGATCGCTTGCTGCTCGATAATCGGCTTGCCGAACTGTTCACGCTGTTCGGCGTATTCCATGCAGTATTCCAAGAGGCGGATGCACGAGCCGAGGTTGCGCGCGGCAAGACCAGCACGGCCGTTCGCTAAAATCTTCAAGGCGTTGACATACCCTTCGCCTTCTCTCCCGAGCACGTTTTCGGCCGGCACTTCCAAGTTGTCAAAAAACAGCTCAGCCGAATGCGATCCGCGCAGCCCCATTTTCCGCTCGACTTTTCCGACGATAAAGCCGGGAAAATCTTTTTCTACGATAAAGGACGTGATGCCTTTCGGGCCTTTCGACGGATCGGTGACTGCCATGACGGTAAACACATGGGCGTCGACAGCGTTCGTAATATAATGTTTCGAGCCGTTAATGATGTAGCGGTCGCCTTTGCGGACGGCGGTCGTTTTGATCGCAGCGGCGTTTGATCCGGCGCTGGGCTCAGTGAGAGCAAAAGCGCCGATCCATTCGCCCGTCGCCATCTTTGGCAAATAGCGCTGCTTTTGTTCTTCCGTGCCGAGCTCAACGATGCCGACGGTGCCGATGCCGGTATGGGCGCCGATTAACGTCGTATAGCCGTTATGCGTTTTGCCGAGCTCTTCGTAAATGGCGCATTTGCCGACCATTGACAAACCGAGGCCTCCGTACTCTTCCGGAATGCTTAATCCAAACAGCCCCATTTCTTTCGACTTTTCAATGATATCTTGCGGAATCTGGTCATTTTCCTCAATATCCATCGCCACCGGTTCGACAACTTCTCTCACAAACTTGCGGACGTTTTCTTTTAAAAATTCAATCTCGGCTGGCAGCGTGAAATCCATCTTCTTCCCCTCCCCATGATTGAATTCCATATTTTTGCGCCTTGCGCACGAGTGTCGACGCATCGACACCAAGCAGTTTCGCAGCCCGCCGATACGTCTTCGCCTTGTGAAGCGCCTTGATGATCAGCTGGCGCTCGACCTCAGCCGTTGCCTGTTTGAGCGGGATGATCTCTCCGACCGCCACCGGGCTCGCAGCTGGCTCCGGTTCAAGGTGGAGCCATTTCGCCACTTGGTGTTCGTCAATGACTGGGGAAACGGCGGTCACAAACATACGTTCTACAGCATTAACGAGCTCTCGAACGTTGCCGGGCCAGTGATAGTCCATCATCGCCGCCAGCGCTCCGTCGGTAAAGACAAGCGGTTTTTGATACTTTTCCGCAAACCGCTTTCGGTAATGGTCAACCAAGAGCGGAATATCTTCTTTCCGGTCGCGCAGCGGCGGAATGGCAATCGGCATCACGTTCAGCCGGTAAAACAAATCAGCGCGAAACTGCCCAGCGGCAACAAGCTCCTCAAGCGGCTTGTTCGTCGCGGCGATGACACGCACATCGATCCGCTTCGGCGCCTCCGCCCCCAACCTCATGATTTCCATCGACTGCAACACGCGAAGGAGCTTCACTTGCAGGTGAAGCGGAATTTCACTGATTTCATCGAGAAAAATCGTCCCGCCATCCGCCTGCTCGAAATAGCCTTTTTTCCCTTTCTTCGCCGCTCCGGTGAACGCCCCCGGCTCGTAGCCGAACAGTTCAGACTCCATCAACGTCTCGGGGATCGCCCCGCAATTCACTTTCACAAACGGTCGGGCGCGGCGGGCGCTTTGTTTCCAAATGTAGTTCGCCAATTCCTCTTTCCCGGTGCCCGACTCTCCGGTCAACAACAACGTCACATCGACAGCCGCCGCTTGGCGGGCGATATTGACAACATGCGCCATCGCTGGAGCGCGATAAATGAGATGATCTTCTTCCTGACGGCCCAACATATGAAGGAGCCGTTTCGTCTCCTCCAGTTCCGAGCGCAGCTGTTCCATCTCGGTCATATCTTTGACGTAGAGAACAACCCGCTCTGCCCGCCCATCTTCCTCGATGATCGGCACCGCGGAAACGATCCAAATATTTCCTGTTTCCATCCCCTGATGAAGCATCGAACAGGGCTGACGTCCATCAAGCGCCTGTCGAACGACCCGGTCAAGCGGGGCGGTCACCCGCTCTTGCTCCGTTCCTAGAAACAGCGCATCCCATTTTTTGTTTCGCCGCGTGATCATTCCACTGCGGTCCGTGATAGCGATGCCGTCGCTGGATGCCTCCATCACCGTTTGCAATTCATTGACGATGCGCTTGACGGTCTCAAGTTCGTTGGAGATAAATTCAATCTCGGAAATGTCTTGAAACACCCCGACCGCCCCAACGACCTTCCCCTCGTCGATAATTGGCGAGCGGTTTGTAATATAGACGCGCTTGCCGACGCGGTATTTTTCCGTATGCCCTTTGCCGGTGCGCACGACCTCGAGCAAGCCAGACGGGATCACGACATCGGTCAAAAACTTGCCGATGGCTTCTTCTTTCGTCGTCCGCGCCATTTTCTCAGCCGGTGGATTGATCGATGTAATCCGTCCTTTTGCATCGATCGATAAAATGCCGTTATGGGCGGCGTTGAAAATGGCATCCAAATGTTTTAAGCGGAGTTGTGCCACCTTCGCATATGCCGTCAAATGCTGCTCTTTCGTCAACACACCGACAAGGCGTCCGCTCTCATCGACAACGGGCCGGAGCGGACCGCCGCCAAACTCGATCACTTCCACACGGTCGTGAATGGAAAGCGGCGGCAGCGACGGGCGCATCACCTCACGCACAGTTGTTTTCCCTTGGACAAGACCGAACAACACGTCTTTGACCGCCACCACGCCGACGATTTCCTCACTGCAACGGCATACGACCATCCCATCAAGTCCATATTCAACGAATGTCCGAGCCGCTTCATCAAGGGAATCGCTTTCAAAAATTACTGCCTTTGCCTTCACCATGATGTCTCCGACCATCATTGCCATTTCCTCTCCCACCGTTCCGCCTTATTTTCTACTCAAGCAATTTTTGTGCCAAAAAAGTTCCCGCTATTCAGAAAAAACAAACCCCTAGAAGGCTGGTGAAAAACAACGAATTCGCTCGGTTTGTGAGAAATCGTAAGGAAGGAGGTTATGGTGTTGCAAGGTTTTTCAATTTGAGAAACACTGTTGGAGAGCAGCATTTCCCCTTAAATCACCAACCTTCTAAAATTCATCTTACTTGATCGCTTGTTGCCAAACAACAACATATTGTTGCAATCTCGCAACAACAGTTCTGCCGTTATTCAGCTAAAAAATGTTGTTATTTCGCAACACTCATTAGTCACTTCTTTGCAACTATATAGATGCAACAAAGAAGTTTAACATATCCTTGACAGAAAAGTGGTTTGCCCATTTTCGACTGTCGAAGGCAAGCGTGTGGCTTGCCTCCGTCACGCCTTAGCGTGACGGAAGACCGAACAACGACTCGCTTCACAGACCCATTCATGGGTCTGGAAGCGGCGTTGTTCGGTCACTCGACAGTCGGATGCAATGACCGGCAAAGACGAAAAATGTTAAAGCTTTAAATTGCATCTATATAAAATTGATTCCCATTTTCAAAAAATCATTGTTTTTTTCATTGGATGCGCTATAATAATATTGATATTGATTATCATTTTCTTGATCCGGAAGGAGGTGGCCTCATGGTCCGCCTATACGCCGAGGAGTTGACCGTCCGCTACGATGACCGGACGATTTTCGAACGCTTGTCCGTCCGCATTCCCGACCGACAAATCACAGCCATTATTGGACCAAACGGATGCGGAAAATCGACGCTGCTCAAGACGTTGACGCGCATCATTTCCCCGCAGTCCGGCGCCGTCATTTTGGACGGCCGGGCCATTTCGCAACAGCCAACGAAAGAACTGGCGAAAAAAATAGCTATTTTGCCGCAGACGCCGGAAGCGACAAGCGGATTGACCGTCGCTGAGCTCGTCTCGTACGGCCGCTTCCCTTATCAAAGAGGATGGGGCCGCCTAACGAAACAAGATTACGAAGCAATCGACTGGGCGCTTGCCGTAACGAAAACAGCCGATTTGAAACACCGGCCGGTTGACGCCCTCTCCGGCGGACAGCGGCAGCGCGTCTGGATCGCCATGGCGCTCGCTCAAGAGACGGACATCATCTTTTTGGACGAACCGACGACGTATTTGGACATCGCCCACCAGCTCGAGGTGCTCGAGCTGCTTGAACGGCTGAACAAAGAAGAAGGGCGGACAATTGTGATGGTGCTCCATGACATTAACCAAGCGGCGCGGTTTTCCGACTATGTGATCGCCATGAAGGCGGGCACGATCGTCAAAGCCGGGCCGAGCGAAGACGTCATTTGCCGCGATGTGCTTCGCGACGTGTTTGGCATTGACGCTGACATCGGCCGCGACCCGCGGACGAACAAACCGATTTGCTTCACTTATCAACTGCTTAGGGAGGCTTGATTCGTCATGAGGAAAACATGGCTTTCCTTGTTGCTTCTTTTGGCGCTTGTGCTAAGCGCCTGCGGCAACGCGGCGGACGACAACAAGAACAGCAGCGCTTCACCAAAAGAAAAAAAGCCGGAAACGATTACATACCAATCGGAAAACGGACCGGTGGAAGTACCGGCTGATCCAAAACGCGTCGTCGTCTTATCGACGTTTGCTGGGCATGTGCTGGCCTTGGACGTCCCCATTGTTGGCGTGGATTCGTGGTCGAAAATGAGCCCGCTTTTTCAAGAAAAACTGAAAGATGCCGAAGTCGTGACCGATGAAGACATTGAAAAAATTATGGCGTTAAAACCGGACTTAATTATCGGATTATCCAATACGAAAAACGTCGATAAATTAAGCAAAATCGCCCCGACCGTCACGTTTACATACGGAAAGGTCGATTATTTAACACAGTTTCTAGAGATTGGTAAACTGTTAAATAAAGAAAAAGAAGCGAAAGCATGGATTGACGACTTCAAACAACGGGCGCAACAAGCCGGGGAAGAAATCCGGGCGAAAATTGGCGAAAACGCAACGGTCACCGTAGCCGAAAACTTTGATAAGCAGCTGTATGTGTTCGGCAACAATTGGGCGCGCGGCACAGAAATTTTGTATCAAGAAATGAAGCTGAAAATGCCAAAAGCGGTCGAAGAGCAGGCGCTCAAACCGGGCTACTATGCCGTTTCCCTTGAAGCGCTGCCGCAGTTTGTCGGCGATTACCTCATCTTAAGCAAAAACGGCGACGGCGATACATCGTTTATGGAAACGAACACGTTTAAAAACATCCCTGCTGTCAAAAACGGCCGTATGTTCGTCGCTGATGCCAAGGCGTTTTATTTCAATGACCCGATTACGTTAGACTACCAGCTCGATTTCTTTAAAAAGCATTTTTTAGGCCAATAATGACGAGACGGGGCGTTCACGGACAGTGAATGTCCCGTCCTTTCTTGTGAAAAGGAGGAAACCGCCGATGGAAGCAAACCGCCGGCTATGGCCGTTTCGTTATACGTTTCTCTTCTCTCTTATCCTGCTGATGGCCATCTGGTTCGGATCCATGGCCATCGGCGTCGCTGATACGACATGGAGTGACGTATGGCGCGCGCTCTTTTCCGATGAACAAGGTAAACAACTGGACTTGATTCGCGAGCTCCGTTTGCCTCGGGAAACCGCGGCGGCCTTTGTCGGCGCCGGACTCGCCGTCGCTGGGGCGATCATGCAAGGAATGACACGCAACCCGCTTGCTGACCCAGGACTGCTCGGCTTAACCGCTGGAGCGAACGCAGCGTTGGCCATAACGATGGCCTTTTTTCCTTCCGCCCATTATCTCGCAATCACCATCGCCTGTTTGCTTGGGGCGGCTGTGGGAGCAGGGACGGTCTTTGGCATCGGCGCCGCCCGCAAAGGCGGCTTTTCTCCATTGCGCATCGTCCTAGCCGGCTCGGCGGTCTCAGCGCTTTTGTTTGCCGTCGCTGAAGGAGTTGGCCTTTATTTTCATATTTCCAAAGACGTTTCGATGTGGACATCGGGCGGGGTAGCCGGAACGTCGTGGAAACAGCTGTCAGTCATCATTCCGCTCATCGTGATCGGGCTCGCCATTGCCGTATGGTATTCGCGGCAGCTGACGATTCTTAGCTTGAGCGAAGACGTCGCCGTTGGCGTCGGACAAAAAACAACAGCCGTCAAAACGTGGCTGTTTTCCGCTGTGTTTTTATTAACAGGAGCATCGGTCGCCATCGCCGGCAACATCACCTTCATCGGCTTGATGATCCCTCATCTTGTGCGCGCAATCGCCGGCGCCGATTACCGATTTATCATCCCGCTGTCGGCCACGGTCGGCGCGACCGGCATGATCGTCGCTGATACGGCGGCCCGCACGGTCAATGCCCCATTTGAAACGCCAGTGGCAGCCATCGTTGCGGTGATCGGCTTGCCGTTTTTCCTGTTTGTCGTGCGGAAAAAAGGGAGGGGCTTTGAATGAGAATGCGCATCACAGCAGTGTTAGGCATGCTTTTGTTGCTTATTGCCGCAACAGCCGCCATCGCGTTGGGCACCGGCGAAGCGCCGCTCTCGTACGGACGCATCGCGCCGACACTGTTCGGCTACGGTTCGATGCAAGAAGCGTTTATTTTGTTTTCTCTCCGCCTGCCGCGCATCGTGATTACGTTGCTCGCCGGGATGGCGCTCGCCTTGTCGGGAGCGATGCTGCAAGGCACCACCCGAAATGAGCTCGCCGATCCGGGCATATTGGGCATCAACGCCGGTGCCGGCGCAGGCGTCGCTATATTCTTTTTATTTTTCCCGATTGAAGCCGGGACGTTCCTTTATGCTCTGCCGCTCGTCGCCTTAGTGGGAGCACTGTTGACGGCGGCGGCCATGTACGCCGTTTCCTACCATCAAACAACCGGGCTGCAGCCGGTATCGTTCGTCCTGACCGGGATCGGGTTTTCGATGGCGCTCTCCGGGCTCATGATCATCCTCATTTCCGCCGCGGACCGAACGAAAGTCGACTTTATCGCCAGATGGCTTTCCGGAAACATTTGGGGCGATGATTGGCCGTTTGTTTGGGCGATGCTGCCGTGGCTTGTCATCGGTGCATTGATCGGTCTATATCGGGCGAAACGGCTAAACCTTTTGCATTTAGGCGATCCGGTCGCCATCGGCGTCGGCGTTCATGTTCGCCGCGAGCGGCTCGTACTGATGGCGACAGCGGTCGCCGTCGCTGCAGCGGCCGTCGCTGTAACCGGGGGCATCTCTTTTATCGGCTTAATGGCGCCGCACATCGCCAAAATGATCATCGGCCCGCGCCATGAGCGGGCCATTCCGGCAGCGATGCTCATCGGCGGCTGGCTGCTGCTTGCCGCTGACACGATCGGGCGAAACGTTCTCGCCGAACCGCTTCCGGCCGGAGTTGTTGTGTCATTCATCGGTGCACCATACTTCATTTATTTGTTATTGAAGCGTTGAACCTTTTGATGGCCATGAGACGGATCAAGGATGGCGGATAAGCTCGTTCAACTGCCTTCATCTTCATCTCTCTACTCCCGTTTCACTTTGAAACGGGAATTTTTCCGTTTGCGATGCGAAAAGGGCTGGCTCCAAGACCGAAAAACAGCCTTGGGCGCGCAGCCCTTTTTGGCAAAACCATTCCTTAAAATGCCGGAATTAAGAAGCCCGGCGCCGCTTCCAAAAGCGGACAGCTCCAATCAAAATGATCGCAGCAATAATGACATACACCACTTCGGCATACATTCCAATCACCTCGGACACTTTCCCCCACGACTCACCGAGCGCCGCCCCGATCGAGATTAAAATCGTATTCCAAATGAGCGTGCCCAGCACCGACAGCCAGACAAACAGCCCTATATTCATCTTCGCCATGCCCGCCGGGATGGAAATCAAGCTGCGTACAAGCGGAACCATGCGCCCGAAAAAAACGGCCCACACCCCATAGCGGTGAAACGTCAGGTTCGCCTTATCGATGTCTTCCGGCTTCACCCGCAGCCATCTCCCCCAACGGTCGACGATCCGCTCGAGCCGTTCAACCGACAACAGCCGGCCAATTCCGTACAGCACCAATGCCCCGGCAACCGAACCGGCGGTCGCCGCCGCAATAACGCCAGGCACCGTCAAAGACGTGTACGTCGTCATAAACCCGCCAAACGGCAAAATGACTTCCGACGGAATCGGCGGAAAGATATTTTCCAGCGCGATCATAAAAAAAATGCCGATATAGCCAAATTGCTCCATAAAATCAGTGATCCACGCCTGCATGGCGCCATTCTCTCCCTTCCGCACGGCTCATTGTATGTACGCATGTCTCTTTCCTCATAATGTATGTATATGATATGGTAGTACAAAAAAAGATCCTTTGCAAAAAAGAAAAGCAGCTTGCTTTCGCTCTCCCTTCGATATCACCGGCTTCATCGGCGTCTCGCAAACGAAAGGCCGCCCACCCCCAAGCAGATGAGGATGGACGGCACGCCCCCCTAGCAACAACCTTTCCATGATTATACCCAACCGCGGTAGCGAGCTGCTTCTGCTGTTTGGCGCAGCCCGATCATGTACGCCGCCATGCGCATATCCACACGGCGCGATTCCGCCAATTCATAGACGCGATGAAACGCGCTCGTCAATTTCTCTTTCAACTTCTCGACGACTTCCTCTTCCGTCCAATAATAGCCTTGGTTGTTTTGCACCCATTCAAAATAGGAAACCGTCACCCCGCCAGCGCTCGCCAGCACATCAGGCACCAATAGCACGCCCCGCTCCGTCAAGATTTTGGTCGCTTCCAGCGTCGTCGGGCCGTTGGCCGCCTCGACCACAATTTTAGCGCGAATATTCGCGGCATTGTCACGCGTAATTTGATTCGCTACCGCGGCCGGAACTAAAATATCACACTCTTTTTCCAGCAGCTCTTGATTGGTGATGACATTCTCAAACAGCGTTGTCACCGTGCCAAAACTGTCGCGGCGATCCAACAAATACGGAATATCCAGTCCGTTCGGGTCATACAACGCGCCATACGCATCGGAAATGCCAATGACGCGAGCTCCAGCTTCATGCAAAAACTTGGCCAAAAAGCTGCCTGCATTGCCGAATCCTTGAATAATGACCCGCGCCCCCTGCAACTCGATTCCCGCTTTTTTCGCTGCTTCTTCGATGCAAATCGTGACACCGAGCGCCGTCGCTTTTTCCCGGCCTTGGGAGCCGCCGAGCACAAGCGGCTTGCCGGTGATAAACCCAGGCGAGTCAAATTCGCGGATGCGGCTATATTCATCCATCATCCACGCCATAATTTGCGAGTTGGTAAACACGTCCGGCGCCGGGATATCTTTGGATGGCCCCACGATCTGGCTGATCGCCCGCACATAGCCGCGGCTGAGCCGCTCCAGCTCACCCATCGACATGTTCCGCGGGTCGCAGACGATCCCACCTTTGCCGCCGCCATACGGCAAGCCGACAATTCCGGCTTTGATCGTCATCCACATCGACAGCGCCTTGACTTCTTCCTCGGTGACATCCGGATGAAAACGAATGCCTCCCTTGGTCGGCCCTACGGCATCGCTATGCTGGGCGCGGTAGCCGGTAAACACTTTCACCGTTCCGTCATCCATACGGACGGGAATGCGTACGGTAAGGACGCGCAAAGGTTCTTTGAGCAGCTCATACATCTCCTCGCCGTAGCCAAGTTTGGCCAGCGCCTCTTTGATCACGCGCTGGGTGGAGAGAAACATATTTTCTTCCATCGTCTCATTCGCCTCTTTGACTCGATTTATGGACGGGACAAGACATTCGCAATCCGTTCGAACGCCCAATCCAATTCCTCTTTCGTAATGATGAGCGGCGGTGCGAAACGAATGACCGTCTCGTGCGTTTCCTTGCAAAGCAATCCTTGCTCTTTCAGCGCCTCACAGTACGGACGCGCCGGCACATGCAGCTCGACGCCGATAAATAAGCCGCGGCCGCGGATCTCTTTAATATCGTCGTTTCGGATTTGTTTTAGTTTCGAAAGGAAGTATTCGCCAAGCTCAAGCGAACGCTCCGCTAGACGCTCTTCTTCAATCACTTCGAGCGCCGCGATCGACACCGCACATGCAAGCGGATTGCCGCCAAACGTCGATCCGTGCGAACCGGGTTCAAACACCGACAAAATGTCGCGGTTGGCGACGACGCAAGAAATCGGGAACACCCCGCCGCCCAACGCTTTCCCTAAAATATACATATCGGGCACAACCTCTTCCCAGTCGCAGGCAAACAACTTCCCGGTCCGGCCGAGACCGGTTTGAATTTCGTCCGCGATGAACAGGACGTTGTTCGCTTTGCATACGTCATACGCCGCTTTTAAAAATCCTTGCGGTGGAATGCGGATGCCGGCTTCTCCTTGGATCGGTTCGACAAGAAACGCCGCCGTATTCGGTGTAATCGCCGCTTTCAACGCTTCGATGTCGCCGTACGGGATGATTTTCACTCCGGATAGCAGCGGTCCAAACCCGCGTTTATAAGCCGGTTCGGACGACAGCGACACGGCGGCAAGCGTCCGGCCGTGGAAGTTTCCTTCACAAACGATGATTTCCGCTTTGTTGTCCGGAACGCCTTTTACATCATACGCCCAGCGGCGCGCCGCCTTGAGCGCCGTTTCCACCGCCTCGGCGCCCGTGTTCATCGGCAGCACCATCTCTTTTTTCGTCAACCGGCACACTTTTTCATACCACGGGCCAAGCTGGTCGTTATGGAAGGCGCGCGATGTGAGCGTGACGCGATCAGCTTGCCGCTTTAACGCCTCCACAATTTTCGGATGCCGATGTCCTTGGTTGACGGCCGAATAAGCGCTTAACATGTCCATATAACGGTTGCCCTCTGGATCTTTCACCCATACCCCTTCCGCTTCGGAAATGACGATCGGCAATGGATGATAATTTCGCGCTCCATATCGTTCCGTTTGTTCGATCAGCTGTTCGGACTTCGTAGCCATCATCAACCGCTCCTTTCCTTATCTGCGTTTCTTCGCTATAAAAGGGCGGACGCCGCCGCCCTTTTTTTGGTTTAAAACATTTCCGACACCGTTTTCGCTTGCATATGGAGAATCAAATAGTCCGGACCGCCCGCTTTCGAGTCGGTGCCTGACATGTTAAAGCCGCCAAACGGCTGATACCCGACAATCGCCCCTGTGCAGCCGCGGTTGAAGTACAAATTGCCAACATGGAACTCGTGCCGCGCTTTTTCGAGATTCGCCCGATTGCGCGAAATGACGGCTCCTGTCAGACCGTATTCGGTGTTGTTCGCAATCTCAAGCGCATGGTCAAAGTCGCGCGCTTTGGCAAACGCCACGACCGGTCCGAAAATTTCCTCCTGCATGATGCGCGCGTTCGGGTCGACATCCGCAAACACGGTCGGCTGGATGAAGAACCCTTTCGAATCGTCTCCTTCCCCGCCGGTCATGAGACGGCCTTCTTGTTTGCCGATTTCGATGTACTCCATAATTTTGTTGTACGCCCCTTGGTCGATGACCGGGCCCATAAACGTCGCTTGCTCCGCCGGATCGCCGACGTTGAGCTGCTTCGTCAGCTCGACGACGCGGTTTAGCACTTGGTCGTAGACATCTTGAACCACGATCGCGCGCGAGCACGCTGAGCATTTTTGCCCCGAGAATCCAAACGCCGATGCGACAATCGATTGCGCCGCCAGTTCGAGGTCCGCTTCTTTATCGACGACGATGGCGTCTTTGCCTCCCATTTCCGCGATGACGCGCTTCAGCCAAATTTGCCCCGGATGCACTTTCGCTGCCCGCTCATAAATGCGGATGCCGACATCGCGCGATCCGGTGAAGCTGATAAATCGTGTACGCGGATGGTCGACGAGATAATCTCCGACTTCAGCCCCGCTGCCCGGAATATAGTTCAACACACCAGCCGGAAGCCCCGCTTCTTCCAACACTTCCACAAATTTATACGCCACGACCGGCGTCGCGCTCGCCGGTTTCAACAGCACCGTATTGCCGGTCACAAGCGAAGCAACGGTTGTTCCCGCCATAATGGCAAACGGGAAGTTCCACGGCGAAATGACAACCCCGACGCCAAGCGGAATGTAGAAGAACCGGTTCGTTTCCCCCGGACGGCTCTCAACCGGAATACCGTCTTTCAACTTCAACATTTGCCGGCCGTAATATTCCATAAAGTCGATCGCTTCCGCGGTATCGGCGTCCGCTTCACGCCACGGTTTGCCCGCTTCTTTCACCAGCCAAGCGGAAAACTCGTGCTTGCGCCGGCGCACGATCGCCGCCGCCCGGAACAAAATATCGGCCCGCGCTTCCGGGCTCGTCCGGCTCCATGTACGGAACGCCTCATCAGCGGTTTTCATCGCCCGCTCCGCCAGCTCTTTGTTCGCTTTCGCCACCCGGCCGACCACTTCCGTTTTGTTCGCCGGATTGATCGAAATGATTTTGTCTTCCGTCATCACCCGCTCGCCGCCGATCACAAGCGGATAATCGCGCCCAAGCTCCGATTCCACTTTTTTGAGCGCTGCTAAAAACGCCTCGCGGTTTGCTTCCACGGTAAAATCTGTGAGCGGTTCGTGTCTGTACGGCTGCACCATTTCGTCATCCTCCTTTTTAAAGGCAAAAAAATTTTTCGTTATAAAACGGTTTCATAGTTATATTATGCAAATGATTATGGCTTTTTTCAATTGTTTTTACTTGGCGGCCTTGAGCTCCCCTTTTTCTGCGGCTAGGGGCTGAACCCGTTTTTTCGCCACAAGGTGGTAGTACCCGTAGCAAGCGAGCAAAAACGGAATGCCGCAGTAAAGAGCGATCCGTTGATCTGGAATAAACGCCAGTCCGATGATCGTCGCCATATTCAGCGCAAACGCCGCGAGCGGCACGAACGGATACAACGGCGTCCGGTATTTCAGATCGCGCACATCGCCGCCTTCGCGCAAAAACGCTTTCCGGCCGAAATAGCTTGACAGCGCGATGGAAGCCCACACCGTGACGGCGCCAAAACCGGCGATCGCCGTCAGCCAGACGTACACCGTATCTTCCGCATACACGCTGCACAACAGAGACAAGCAGCCGATGGCAATGCTGGCAATAAGCGCATTGATGGGCACGCCGCGTTTCGATAGCTTGCTGAAAAACGGACTGACCATGCCTTGGCGCGACATCGACCAGAGGACGCGCGATGTCGCATATAAGCCCGAGTTGGCCACCGACAGCACCGCCGTAATGATGACAAAATTCATGATATCGGCTGCATACGGAATGCCAATGTTGTCAAACACCTCAACAAACGGGCTTTCCACAACGCCGGCTTTCTCCCACGGAAACAAGCCAGCCAGCACAAAAATGGCCAAAATAAAGAAGATCAAAATGCGCCATACGGTGTTGCGCAACGCAACCGGCACTGTTTTTTCCGGCTCGCGGCTTTCCCCTGCCGCCACGCCGACCAATTCCGTCCCTTGGAACGAAAAGTTCACCAGGATCATCGTCGTAAAAATCGCCCAAAACCCGTTTGGAAACAATCCGCCATGATCAGTAAAATTCGAGAAAAACGGAGCGGGCTGCCCATTTTTCATCTGGATGACGCCAAACATCGCCGCCAGACCAAGAACAATAAACGCGATCACCGTCAGCACCTTGATGCTCGAAAACCAAAACTCCACCTCGCCAAATCCTTTGACAGACAACGCATTGATCAAAAACAAGAGCAAAGCGAAGACGGCGCAAAACACCCACGTCGGCACATCGGGAAACCATCGTTTCATGAGGATGCTGACGGTGAGAAGCTCGATGCCGACTGTCACCGACCAGTTCAGCCATGACAGCCAGCCGATGCAATACCCTACCGCCGGCGAGATGAATTTTGTCGCATACGTCTGATACGACCCGGCATCAGGAATGCGGACGGCCAATTCTCCCAACGAAAGCATGGTCAAATACATGACCAATCCGCCAAAAAGATACGCAACGACAGCCCCGCCTGGCCCCGCCTCATGAATCGTATAGCCCGATCCTAAAAACAAACCGGTGCCGATCACCCCGCCAAGCGCAATCATAAACAAATGCCTGCTTTTTAGCTCTCGTCTCAGTTCTTGCACGGGTTGCATCCGAAAACTCTCCCCTCTCTATGATCGATTTCGCAACCGCTTACATTTTTATCAAACAAACAGAACCCCCTTTTATGCAAAATTATTTTTCAATTTTTCGTGTATCACAACTTTATTATGAAGTTGTTTTTTTCTATTTTCAATATATTTAGCAAAAATTTTTTTCACATCTTTCTTTCCCTTCCCGTCTCCCATCCACCTTATGCTATAATACAAAAAAGAGAGGTGC
The DNA here is from genome assembly GCF_001544135.1 of Geobacillus zalihae NBRC 101842. Classification (GTDB taxonomy): domain Bacteria; phylum Bacillota; class Bacilli; order Bacillales; family Anoxybacillaceae; genus Geobacillus; species Geobacillus zalihae. The sequence continues at coordinate 39,760 of NZ_BCPV01000030.1, forward strand.
TGATCGTGAACCGGGATATGGAAACGCTTTTATCGATGTATGAGCAAATTCTCGAACTGATCGACCTTGGCGTCCATGCCGTCGATCAACATGGGAAAACCGTCATTTACAACCGGAAAATGCGGGACATCGAGGGTATGAACATCGAGGACGTGCTCGATAAAAACATTTTGGACGTCTTCCGCTTCAACCCGGAGCAGCCGAGCACATTGCTTGAAGCGCTGCGCACCGGTGAAAGCATTCTGAACAAGCAGCAAACGTATTTCAATAATAAAGGACAAGCCGTGACAACGGTCAATCAAACACACCCGCTGCAAAAAGACGGGCGCATCATCGGCGCCGTGGAAATCGCCAAAGACATCACCAAATTCCGCAAGCTGATCCAAGAGCACCACCAACGCGGTGAAGCCGGTCGCACGTTTGCCGACGTCATTGGCCAAAGCGAAGCCATGCAAAAGGCCATCCGCCTTGCTCGTCATGCCGCCCGCTCCGAAGCGTCCGTGCTGCTCATTGGGGAGAAAGGGACAGGAAAAGACTTGCTCGCTTCCTGCATTCACCATGAAAGCGAACGGCGAGCGAAGCCGTTTTTTGCGCAAACGTGTTTGTCGCTTCCGGACGATTGGATGGAAACGATGCTGTTTGGCAGCGAAGAAGACGGCGAGATCCAGCCCGGCTTGTTTGAACAAGCGGACGGCGGCACTGTGCTGCTTGACGATATCGACTCGTTAAGCCTGCCGCTTCAACAAAAACTTGCCCGTTTCCTGCAAGAAAAACAGTTTGTCCGCGCCCATGGCCAAAAACCGGTTCGTGCGGACGTTCGCCTTATCGCCTCGACAAGCGGCGACCCGATTGACGCGGTCCAAAACGGGGAATTGCTCAAATCGCTTTACTACCAAATTGCCGTCCACTGCATCGTCCTGCCGCCGTTGCGCGAACGGAAAGAGGACATTTTGCCGCTCGCTATCCATTTCATCCGTCAAGGCAACGAGCGCTATGGCCTACATGTCGAAGGACTCGGCGATGACGTGCAAGAGGCGTTTCTTGCTTACAGCTGGCCCGGCAACGTGCGCGAACTGGAGGCCGTCATGTTGGAAACGATGGCGACGATGGAACAAGAACAAACCATCACCCTCGCCCATCTGCCTGCCCCTTTTCGAGCCAAGCTGGCGCCCGACGAAGCGAAAACGGACTTTTTGTTCGATACGGAAGATATGTTGCCGCTTGACAAATACATGGAAGAAGTCGAAATTTACTACATCCGCAAGGCGCTGCAGCATCACGGCTTCAACATCACAAAAACGGCCAAAGCGCTCGGCTTAAGCCGACAAAACTTGCAATACCGCATCCGCAAGTACCAGATTGATAAGGAATGGGGATAAGCTGCAGTTGGCGATCGTACGGCCAAAAGGACAGGGGAGGTCGCTGTGGATGATCGACGCTCATCTTCATCTCGACCAGTACACGGACATCGATGAACAAATCAACCGTTGGCAAGAAGCGGGCATCATCGGCGTCGTCGCCGTATCCACCGATTTGCGCTCAAGCTGCCGAACGCTCGAGTTGAAACAGCGATTCCCTTCCTTCGTCTACGCCGCCATCGGTTTTCATCCCGAGCAACCGCTGCCAAGCGCAGCCGATTGGAACGAATGGACAGAGCTTGTCAAACAAGAGCGGCCGCTGCTCGCCGCCATCGGCGAAGTCGGGCTGCCATACTATTCAGCGGAAGCATGCGCCAAGCTGCCCGCGTATCAAGAACGATTAACCGAAATCGCGGCCATCGCCGCGGATGCCTCCTTGCCGCTCGTTCTTCACGCCGTCTACGACCGCGCCGAAACCGCCTTGGCCATCTTGCAGCAAGCTGGCGTCCGACAAGCCCATTTCCACTGGCTGAAGGCCGAGCCTGCCGTGGTCAAACAAATCATCGAGTACGGCTGCTACATTTCCGTCACTCCAGAAGTGTGCTACCGCGAGCGCGACAAGCAGCTGTTATCCCTCGTTCCCATCGAGCAGCTGCTCCTTGAAACCGATGGCCCATGGCCGTTTGCAGGCCCGTTTGCCGGAAAACTGACAACGCCGTTATGGCTATTGGACTCCGCGCGAGCCGTGGCGGCACACTATGGCCGAGATATCGAACAAGTCAAAACCATGATCACGGCGAACACAAAACGGCTTTACGGTTGATCTTCCTTATCGTACGATGAAACCAAATCTACATCGAAATGAGGGAAACATGATGGATCATAATGAGCGAGTGCGCCAACAGCTGATCAAAAGCGTTTCCGGGCTGTCGGACGAACAGCTGAACACCCGGGCGGCGAAAGGGAGTTGGACCATCGCCCAAGTGCTCGAACACCTGTACTTAATCGAAACATCGATCGCAGCCATGATCGCCCATACAGTAAAGCATGGCGAGAGCCAGCCGGTTGAGGAGAAACCGATCCACTTGACCGTTGACCGTTCTAAAAAAGTGGAGGCGCCTGATTTCGCCCGCCCGAGCGACCGCTTTTTCACTCGACACGAACTGGAAGAAAAATTGCATCAATCGCGGCAGCGGTTGCGCCAAATCACGGAGCAAGCCAATCCGGCTGACTTGGAAGCCAAATCGTTCCCGCATCCCATTTTTGGGCCACTGAATTTGAAGCAATGGGTGGAATTTGTCGGCTACCATGAACAGCGCCACCTCGCGCAAATTGAAGAAATCAAGGCACAGCTTCCGTGAGGAGCGGGCGGCTCATCAAGGAAAAAGCCGAGCAACGACCAGCCAAATCCCGCCCTGCTCGGCTTACAACGATTTTCCATCTTCATGCGAACGCTCCACTGCCCCTGTCACAGCAATTGTTTTCACTTGCTTTAACGTCGCCACGATGAGAAAACTGACAATAACGAGCAAACACCATGAACTCACCTTCCCAAGATGAACAAGGCTCCACGCCTTCGCCTGGTTTGGATATTGCCAAGCGCCAAAAAAGGTGGCGATGTTTTCCGCGATCCAGATGAAAAACCCGATCAGCAAAAACGACAAAACAAGCGGCATCCGGTAGCGGATTCCCCCGACCTCATACGTCACCCATGACCGCCAAAAGACAAGCATGACGAGGCTTGAGAGCCACCAACGAACGTCCACCCAATAATGGTGGGTGAAAAAATTCAAGTAAATCGCCGAAGCGAGAGGAACGACCATCCAAAACGGCGGCCATTGCACCAACTCCACCTTCAGCCTTCGCCACGCCTGGCAAAGATAGCTGGCGACGCTCGCATACATAAAGCCGCTGTACAAGGGCACGCCAAAGATTTTCGTATACCCCTCTTCCGGATACGACCACGAACCCATGCGCACTTTAAACAGCTCGAGCGCAAGTCCAATGACGTGGAACAAGGTGATCACTTTGAGTTCATCCCGCGTTTCCATCCCTGACCGCACCATCCACCATTGCATGAGCAGGCAAATAACAAGCAGCCAATCATACCGCGGCAATAGCGGAAGCGGCGCGAGCTTCGTCAGCGCCAATGAGGCAAAAATGACAACCGGAAACACGCAAGATTGCGCCTGCGCCCAACCGAAGCGAACAAGCTGCACAAACGCTTTGATCAGCCGCGACGTTCTGCCAAACTGGCGCACCCGGACGATCATGAGGCCAAACGGTGGAGATTCGTCCACCGCTAGCTCTTGCTTTTCCCCTTTCAAGCCGTCCCCTCCCTGCTCACGGATTTGACTCCCCTTCATCACTTCGATACTCCAAAATGTCCCCGGGCTGGCAATCGAGCGCCTTGCAAATGGCTTCGAGCGTCGAGAAACGGATCGCCTTCGCCTTCCCGTTTTTCAAGATCGACAAATTCGCCATCGTGATCCCGACTCTCTCCGACAGCTCGGTGACGCTCATCTTCCGCTTCGCCAACATGACATCAAGATTCACGATAATCGGCATGCCATCCACCTCAAATGGTCAACTCATTTTCTTGTTTGATTTCAATCGCCTGCTGCAGCAGCTTTTGCAACACCGCGGCGAACACAGCGATGACAAGCGACGCAAACGGCACAATCAGACCGACGAAGATGACTCCCGGAGCATCGTCTTTCTCGGCGAACAAGTAAAACAGCGGCAAGACAAGCAAATGCAGCCCGCTGATGGCGACGGCGCAATGTTTGATCGTCTTTAACGCTTTCACCGACGCCTCGGAAAACGCGTCGTTTCGGTCAATATACACTAACAACCGGAACGCCTGATACAAAGCGAAGTAGAACGGCAGCGCGGACGCCTCAAACACAAGATAAACAAAATACTTGATCCAAGGGAACGTTGGCACCAGCTTGACAGCCACCTTCGCAAGCGCAGGAACCAAAAATAGGCACAATGCCAAAACCGGAAGGCCGATCAACACTAAAGACGCCTTCAAAAACAACGTTTCCCGTTTCATCGAAACACCTCACTGACTCGTTTTCGACTTTATTGTAATGAATGTCTTATCGTTTATCAATAAATAATTGTTGATTTAAATTAAATTTTTTCTGCAAAACAGCAAAAAGAAAAGACGTCCCCACACGGTAACGCCCGACCATACCTATTGAGACAACAGGCACACCGTATTCACTTCCACGCCGCCCATTACCAATCGATTCGCTTTCCATCCCGGAAAAAGCCGCCGTTCGGCCCGTCAGGCCTGATTCTGCTATTTAACCGCACTCCCCCCAATTACTCGTTTTTCATCGACAGCCCGTGCTTTCGCGGAAATCATAATAGGATACCCTCCTTCAATCCATAAATTTCATCAACACCTGTCTATCATTATAAAAGAAAGAGGGCACTTTCAATGGTTAGATCAAGACAATTCGTTGATTATTCAACAAATTGTATGAAATTATCGATGATCGATTCGATGTTTTCTTTTCCAACATCGTCATCCTCGCAAAGGAACAAACCCTACCAAAGATTCCCGATCATGAGGTCATATCGAAAACAACATCCGCCCGTTTAATCGGCTCTTCGGTTTCCAAATAATAGTCTTCTGCTTTCCAATACCGGTTGATGAACTTTTGGATGTTTTGTTTCACTTGATCGTTTTCACGGGCAAAGCGAATCTCCCGCGGACAATCCAAATAGACGACGAAATCAAAAAACGGCCTCCATTCTTTCCTTTGCAGAAAAACACCTTCAATCATGATCATGTCCGAATCAGAGAGATAAACCGTTCGCTTGGAGTGCGTATCGGTCTCATGATCATAAAACGGGAGGGTCAGCTGGTGGGATGCTTTGAGTTGACGGAACAACTGATGCGTTAGCCACTCCACATCCCACTGTAAATAATAATATTCAAACCATTCCTCGTTTCCCGTATGATAACGTTTGGCTCGCTCGACAATATGATCATCCATGTGAAAAACGCACACGGAGATGCCTTGCTCCCGCAACGTTTGACTCAGCTGATTGGCGAATGTCGTTTTGCCCGATCGGCTTAGCCCATCAATCCCGAGGACCAATCGGCCCGCTGTTTTGATCGCCAAAATGGTCTTGCATAAGAAGTCGATGCGATCACGCAACCCCATCCCCCCTCATGTATTTTTCGGATAGCCTATCTATAAAGGACCAATTCAAAATCGCCCTGCTGCGGCGGAAAAGAAGCGGTTTTTCCCGATGAACTCCGCTGTTTTTTCCGCTGCTTCCGTTTTCCTTTTCCAGCGATCACTTGCTCTAACCCTTTTCCCATTAATTTAAAGGCAAAAATGGCAACGATAAAGGCAACACACGGCCCGACAACAATCCATTGGTCAAGCATCATTTCCCGATAGGAAAGACCGATCAAGCCGGACCATTCGTTCGAAAGGGAGAGCGCCACCTTCTCCGGAGGGCCCAACCCATCGGAATCATATATAACTTTTACGCCTCCTAGCAATATTTGAAACGCCCCGAGATGCACAAGCAGCAAGAGCGACTGCACCGTCTGCTGGGTAAACAGCAAAAACAGCCGCGGCCGCATATACGGGAGAACGTGCTTGCGGATGAGCCAAACGTGATCAGCTCCCATCAGCCGGGAAGAAACGACAAATTCATTTTGCAAAAAGACAGCGATATCATTGCCGATGACCAGCATTAACGGCGGAAGCGCAACAGCCGCAAGCACCAATAGTTGTTTGATCAACACTCCCATTCCAGCTCCTTGCTCCTCCAATGGAATGAAAGCAAAAAAGAGCATCGTTAAAAAGATCGCCGGCACAAACCGAAAGGCGCGGACGATGGACTCGGCAATAAACCGAAATTTCTGCAAATAAAAAGCATACACGATTCCGCCGACCGTCCCAAACACAAGCCGCAGCAAACTGACCGCCAATGCGGTGACAATCGTATATTTCGCCCCATCGATGACTTTCCAAAACACGTCTTCACCTTGGCGATCGACGCCAAACGGGTGGGCCCAGCTCGGCGGGTATGGAGGAACGTCAACGAGCCGCCCAGCCTCATTGTAGATCTGCTTCGGCGGCTGGGGAATGATGTCTTTCAGCCAATAAGAATAGAAAAAACTGGCCAGCAATAGACCAGCCGCGATGATAAACCCTGCCGCAAAATACACGTTGCGGAATGCGCGCATCACGCCACCCCCCTCTCGATTCCCGTCAAATAAGCAATCACTCGTTTCCCGGCCACATCAATGAGGTAAAATGGCAAAAACAGCATGGCAAGACCGATAGCCACTACTTCCGGCGTATGGAGCTGCTCATACAAAAACCGGAACAATCCGTGCATATTAAACAAATATTCCGCCACTAACAAGTTCGACAGCATAAACCAAAACAAATATTGGACGTTAGAAAACACGGTGATCAGCGCGTTGCGGAACATATGGCGCCATAGCACTGCCGTTTTTGACAATCCTTTCGCTAGCGCATATTCGACGTATGGCTTGTCTTTTTCCTCCGTAAACGCAAGAAATGTCATTTGGAACAGCAGAATGGAAGGCAAAATGGAAATCATGACAATCGGCAGCACGTATACATTGTCAAAACCGGCAACAGGATTGACAATAAGCAAATCTGTCTTTTTAAACACCCAGATGACAAACAGTTGCGTAGAAAAAATAAAAATAACATCGGGGATCGACTCAAGAAAAAACGCGATGCCTTTAACCATTTTTTGCAGCGGACGCGGAAGCAAAAAGCAGATGTAGGCTCCCGTAACGGCTATAAGGAAGGAAACAGCCAGCGCCCCCCATAAAATAACAAGGGAATAGGCATACGGCTCCATCATCGTTGAGAGCAGGGGAGCATTGTGCCATTGCGAGAGCGAAACCGTTATATCACGAATAGAAAAAAAGCTCCAAAACAGCTGCTGAAATTGCTGCCAAAATACCGTGATCATTTGCGGGCTCGGGAACAAGGAATAGCTTTGCGCAAACGCGATAATCGCCATAATCGTGAAAATGGTAAGCAACAAATCCGCCAGCACCGTCAAGGCGAGCTTCCATTTCTTCATAAGGCCGATCCCTCCCTCAGAGCACAGGCAAACGATTGCTACATGTTCCTTTCATCTGTAAGCTGCCAGTGCTTGCATGTTAATAAGATGGTGGCGGTGGAGGCAATGTTTCTGCTAACATGGATTGCTGTCCTCCCATTCCATCGCCTATTTTCAAGATGCGGTCATACATTTTAATTCCTACATAGGTTTGTCCGTCTGTTTGATATTCTACCCTGCCCGACGAGTCTTTTTTGATAAGCTCTCCCTTTTCGCCATACTTCTCTTTTACGTGCTTCGGCTGCAATTCTGGCAAAAACATCACATCCAGCTCATATTCCTTAGCTCGCTCCGGTCTTTTCGCGCTCCATGAATAACTTCCGTCTTCCCCAACGTTTACTTTTTCCTCGAGTACCTGTTTGCCCCCCTCGATTTCTTTCATCACAATTTGCACGACGGCGCCTTTTGGCAAATTGCTGTTTCCGTTTAGCACCACTAGGTCACCGATCGTTTTGACCGCACCACCTAATTTTACCGTTTGCTCCACTTTCGGTTTGGCACAGCCAACTAGCACCAATAGCAACAACAACGTAAGGACCACCGTCATTCGGATATCCTTCATAAAAACCCTCCTTATATGTATGTATAAGCATCTTTTAAAAAGAAAAATAGTATACGATGTGAAATATTAGGTTAACCATTTCGTTCAAATGAAT
>NZ_BCPV01000031.1 GCF_001544135.1 Geobacillus zalihae NBRC 101842
GGAAAGCGTTTTCTTTGGATAGTCGAGCGTGTGCGGAATCTCCGGCGGGTAGTGAGCGAGCCACGGTTTTTCCATATGCAATCCCCCCTTGCTTCTATTTTATTTTACTTTTTCTAATTTTTCATCAAAAAAAAAGAACGCCAGGCTTGAACCGAGCGTTACCAAAACCAGTACACCAAACCAATGAAGAAAAAGCACGCGCAAATGACAAACAAGATTTTCGCCAACACATCAACCGATCGGTTGCGCACCGCCATATAGACGATGCCGGCGATCAAAAGCAGTCCGACTGCGATCAACAACCATTTGACTACTGCGTTCATTCGTTGTTCCCCTTTACTGAATCCCTTCGCCGATGACAAACGACAAACCGACGGAAATCACCATGGAAATCAAGCCGACGGCCCGGTTGTCATTGGCAATTTCGTCATCAATATTGAATTTCGGCGTCAAAAATTCGTAAATAAAGTACGCGGCCAGCAGAAGCAAAAACCCGTACAGCCCCCAGCCGATCATCGACGGCAGCGATTCATGGCGGGCGAGCGCATAGCGGAAAATGTTGGCGATGCCAAAAATCTTTCCGCCGGTTGCCATCGCCACCGCCACATTTCCTTTGCGAATCTCTTCCCAGTTTTTGTATTTCGTCACCAATTCAAATACGGCTAAAAAGACGACGATGCACAGCACGGCGACGCTGAAATTGGCCGCCGTTTTCACCATGTCGTGCTCCCAAAACGACGCCATTGCCATCGCCCCCATCATTTCAGTTCCACGATCGTCACCCCAGTGCCGCCTTCATTCGCCTCACCAAATCGGAAGCTTTTCACCGCCCGATGCTGCTTCAAAAACTGCTGTACTCCTTGGCGGAGCGCGCCCGTTCCTTTGCCGTGAATGATCGAAACACGCGCATAGCCAGCGAGCACAGCATCATCCAAGTACTTCTCAAGCCGAAGGAGAGCGTCTTCGTACCGTTCGCCGCGCAAGTCAAGCTCGAGGCTCACATGGGCGTCCTTGCCTTTCACCGTCGCAATCGGCGTCACATCTTTCGCCGGCGCGCTGCCGATATACTCCAAATCGCGTTCACGGATTTTCATTTTTAAAATGCCAAGCTGCACTTGCCATTCGTCGTCCGACACTTTTTCGATCAAGTAGCCTTTTTGGTTGAGGCTCGTCACCTTCACTTCATCACCCGGCTGGAACACATGGCGTGAAGCAGCCTTTTTCGCCTTTTTCCGCTTCTCCACTTTCGGCATAGCGGCAGCGAGCCGCTTTTTCGCCTCGACGAGCTCATGCTCTTTCACTTCCGCCTGCTTTTCTTTTTGCAAGCGGCGCAGCTCTTGAATGATCCGCTCGGCTTCGCGTTCCGCGGCGCGGATGATGTCGGCTGCTTTTTGCGTTGCTTCCGCCAGCCGCTCCGCTTTTTCTTCTTCGAGCTCTTCCCATTTTTGTTCCCATTCGGCGCGCAGACGCTCAGCCTCCTCCAGCGCCGCGCGCGCCCGCGCTTCCTCTTCCTCCGCTTGCTTTTTGCTCCGTTCAAGCGACGCGATCATGTTTTCGACGTTATGGCTTTCCGCGCTCACTTGCGCTTTCGCCCGCTCAATGATGCGTTCATCAAGCCCAAGGCGGCGCGAGATGTCAAAGGCGTTGCTGCGGCCGGGGATGCCGATCAACAGTTTATACGTCGGGCGGAGCGTTTCGGTGTCAAACTCGACGCTCGCATTCACGACACCGGGGCGGTTGTAGCCGTACGCTTTCAACTCCGGATAATGCGTCGTCGCCACCGTCCGCGCTCCGCGCCCATGCACTTCATCCAAGATGGCGATGGCGAGCGCCGCCCCTTCCTGCGGATCGGTGCCAGCCCCAAGCTCGTCAAACAGCACAAGGCTTTCACCATCGACATGGCGCAAAATGTCAACGATATTGACCATATGGGACGAGAACGTGCTCAAGCTTTGTTCGATCGACTGCTCGTCGCCAATATCGGCGAAAACGGAACGGAACACCGCTGCTTCCGATCCGTCGGCCGCCGGGATGAACAGCCCCGCTTGCGCCATGAGCGTCAACAAGCCGATCGTTTTTAACGTCACCGTTTTTCCGCCGGTGTTCGGCCCGGTGATGACGATCGTCGTATAGTCGCCGCCGAGTTCAATGTCATTCGGCACCGCCTTTTCTTGATCCAGCAGCGGATGGCGTGCCTGCAAAAAACGAAGATAGCCTCGGCTATTGACCGCTGGCTTCGCGGCTTGCAACCGGCGGGCGTATTTCGCCTTGGCGAACGCAAAATCAAGCGCCGCAAGTGACTCAACCGCCCGCGCAAGCGGCTCGGCCTGCTCAGCGACTTTTGCCGAAAGTTCGCGCAAAATGCGTTCGATTTCTTGCTTTTCTTTCGCCCGCGCTTCGCGGAGCGCGTTGTTCAACTCGACGACCGCCTGCGGTTCAATAAACAGCGTCGCCCCGGACGCTGACTGGTCGTGGACGATGCCGCCGTAGGCGCCGCGATACTCTTGTTTCACCGGGATGACATATCGGTCATTGCGGATCGTAATGATGGCGTCCGACAGCCGCTTTTGCGCCGACGGCGAGCGGATGATGTTCTCGAGTTTCTCGCGGATGCGCGCTTCCACTGACCGAATTTGCCCGCGCAGCGAGCGGAGGCGGTCGCTTGCGGCATCCAACACTTCGCCATGGTCGTCGATCGAGCGGCGAATGTCATGTTCAAGCGCCGGCACCTCCACGAGCTCATCGGCATAAGTGGACAGACGGTCCAATCCCCCGTGCTCTTCATGCAGATCCATAATCAGCCGCTTCATTTGCCGGCTTGCGGCCGAGGTGGCCGCCACTTCAAGCAGCTCTTGCGGGCTGAGCGTGCCGCCGATCGCCGCCCGCTTGAGATGCGGACGGATGTCGACTACTCCGTCAAGCGGCGCATAGCCAGCAAGCCGCAAAACAGCGGCGGCTTCATCCGTTTCGTCAAGCCAAGCGGCCACCTCCTCCCAGTCAGAAGACGGCATGAGAGCGTCGATTTTTTCCAAACCGAGCGGCGAGGACGCATGCTCAGCCAACTGCTCTTTCACTTTATCAAACTCCAAGGTGTGAAGCACTTTTCGTTGCACGTATCTGACCCCCAGCTGATTCATTTCTTTCGTTTGTCGTGCAAAAACTGTTGCAGCTTTTCAAGCGGCCATGTGTTGATGACCGTTTCCTTATGGATCCAACCTTTTCTTGCCGTCGCTACGCCGATCGCCATATCCTCGAGCATGTCCAAATGGTGGGCGTCCGTGTTGATGGCAATGTACACCCCCGCTTCCTGGGCTTTTTTCACGTAGGCCGCCGACAAGTCGAGCCGGTTTGGGTTGGCGTTTAACTCAAGCACCGTGTTCGTCTCCGCCGCCAGCTCGATGAGCCGCTCGATATCGACGTCATAGCCGTCGCGCTGGCCGATCAGCCGCCCGGTCGGGTGGGCAATGACATCGACGTACGGGTGGCGAAGCGCCGCCTCGAGCCGCTTCATGATCGTCTCGCGCGGCTGTTTGAACGCAGAGTGAATGGCGGCGATGACAAAATCAAGCTCCTTGAGCACGTCATCGTCGTAATCGAGCGTCCCGTCCGGCAAAATATCCATCTCAATGCCGGCCAAAATCGTAAAATCCGAATAGCGCGCGTTCAGCCGTTCGATTTCCTCGCGCTGGCGCCGCAATCGATCCGGGGTCAAGCCGTTGGCCACTTTCAAATAGTGCGAATGGTCGGTGATGGCGATATACCGGTAGCCGCGGCGGCGGCACGCCTCAGCGAGCTCCGCAAGCGAACACGACCCGTCGCTCCACGCCGAATGCATATGCAAATCGCCTTGAATGTCTTCAAGGCGCACAAGCGGCCGATCAGCGGAAAACCGCTCGATTTCCGTGCCATCTTCACGCAGCTCCGGTGGAATGTGCGGCAGCCCGAAATGGGCGTAAAACGCCGCTTCATTCGGGAACGTTTTCACTTCGCCTGTCGCTTCGTCTTCCACGCCGTATTCGCTGATTTTCTCGCCGCGCTCTTTGGCGAGTTGGCGCATGCGCACGTTATGCTCCTTCGATCCGGTGAAATGATGAAGCGCGGTCGCGAATTGCGCCTCGCTGACCAGCCGAAAGTCAACGGCCACTTCATCCTCATACTGGAAAAGAAGCGACACTTTCGTCTCCCCAGCGGCGAGCACCCCGCGGACGCGCTCAAAGCCGAGCAGCCCGTCGCGCACCTCGGCCGGACGGTCGGTAGCGATGACATAATCCAAATCTTTCACCGTTTCATTCAAGCGCCGCAAGCTGCCGGCCCGCGAGAAGCGAATCACGCCATCAAGACAAGCGAGCTGGCGTTCCATGTCCGCCGCGATCGCGAGCACCCGAGCGAGCGGCAGCCGCTCGGGGCGTTTGCCTGCCTTTTCAATGGCCGCAAGCAGCTTTTCTTCCGTTTTCGCGCCAAAACCGGCAAGCGCGCGCACTTTTCCAGCCAAGCACGCTTCTTTCAATCCGTCCATATCGACAATGCCAAGCTCCTGATGCAGCTTGGCGATTTTTTTGCCGCCAAGCCCCGGGATCTTAAGCAAGGAAAGAAGCGTTTCCGGAATATCGCGCTTTAATTCCTCGAGCACCGATGATGAACCGGTTTCGACAAACTCGGTGATGATCGCCGCTGTGCTTTTGCCGATGCCGGGAATGGCGGTGAAATCGCCAATTTCCGCGAGGCTCCGCTCATCCGTTTCCAAGGCGTTCGCCGCTTTGCGGAAGGCGTTGACCTTAAACGGATTTTCTCCTTTGATCTCCATATACAGTGCGATCGTTTCAAGCAGGCGGATGACCTCTTTTTTATGGACGCTCATCCCCGTTCCCTCCCTTTCCCGCAAAACCACGGCCGCGCTCGGTCAGACGCGGCCATGAATCCACCAGTTGCCAAGCATCTCCGACAACACCGGCGTATGTTTCACAATCACGGTCGCCATGAGCGAATGCTGCAGCTGTTCTTGGACGCTGTCAATCGGCACGAGCGCACCGATATACAAAAGCAAAAAGACAAGCAAATACACTTCCGCAAATCCGAGCGCCGCCCCGGCCAAGCGGTTGACGCTGCGCAACAGCGGCAGCTGGGCGACGAAATCGAGCATCGAGCCAACGATTTGAAGCACGATTTTCACCACAAAAAATAAAAGTGCAAAGGAAATCGCCCGATAATAGGCATCGTCTAAATGGGTGCTCTGAAACAGCAGCTTCATCGTCTCCGGATCACCGAACGTCGGATACGGAATCCAAAGGCGCAATGTCGGCACCAACCGTTCATAATAGCGATAGGCGACGAAAAAGGCGATCAGAAACCCGGCCATATGAATGAATTGAAGGATAAAGCCGCGCTTCAGCCCGATCATCGCCCCCAGCAACAGGACAAACAACAGCACGACATCAATCATCCTGTTTCCCGTCCTTTTCCTGTTTCAGCTGTTCCGCCAGCCGTTGATATTCTTCTTTTAGTTTGAGATATTCACTGGCGATGTTGACGGCCGTCAACACGGCCAGCTTCGGCACATCGAGCAGCGGATTTTTCTCACTGAATTCATGCATTTTATCGTCAACGAACGCCGCCACGAGCCGGATGTGGGCCGGGCTTTCCGCGCCGACGATCGTGTAGTCTTGTCCATAGATGCGGACGCTCACCCGCGTTTTTGGCTGTTCTGTCAAGCTTTCTCCCCCATTTCGCCAAATCCTACTGTTTATCATATCATGAACGCTGGTATAATGGAAAGAAGCGACACACAGCAACGATAGAGAAGATAAAGGAGCGATCGAACGTTGTCAAACTATGTGATTCAAGCCGACCAACAGCTGCTTGACGCCTTGCGCGCCCACTACCAAGACGCCTTATCCGACCGGCTTCCGGCTGGAGCGTTGTTTGCCGTCAAGCGCCCGGATGTCGTCATCACCGCCTACCGCTCAGGCAAAGTGCTGTTTCAAGGGAAAGAGGCGGAGCAAGAAGCAGCGAAATGGATATCAGGGGCGAGCGCCTCAAACGAAACAGCTGACCACCAGCCGTCCGCTTTGGCAGCTCATCAACTCGGGTCTCTTTCCGCCATCGGTTCCGATGAAGTCGGCACCGGCGATTATTTCGGCCCGATCGTCGTCGCCGCCGCCTACGTGGATCGGCCGCATATCGCCAAAATCGCGGCGCTTGGCGTGAAAGATTCGAAACAATTGAACGATGAGGCAATCAAACGGATCGCCCCCGCCATCATGGAAACCGTGCCGCATGCGGTCACCGTGTTGGACAATGCCGAATACAACCGCTGGCAGCGAAGCGGCATGCCACAGACGAAAATGAAAGCGCTCCTTCACAACCGGACGCTCGTGAAACTCGTTGACGCCATCGCGCCCGCCGAACCAGAAGCAATCATCATCGACGAATTTTTAAAACGGGATTCGTATTTCCGTTACCTTTCCGATGAAGATCGCATTATCCGCGAGCGGGTGCACTGCCTTCCCAAGGCGGAAAGTGTCCACGTATCAGTCGCCGCCGCCTCGATCATCGCCCGCTACGTGTTTTTAGACGAAATGGAGCGATTATCCCACGCCATCGGCCTCCCGCTTCCAAAAGGCGCCGGCGCCATTGTCGATGAAGCCGCGGCCAACATCATCCGCGCGCGGGGGGCGGAAGCGCTTGAGACATGCGCCAAGCTTCATTTCGCCAATACAAAAAAGGCGCTGGACATCGCCAAACGCCGGTAGTGGTTTCCATCACCCCCATGGGAAACGGCAGCGTTGGCTCCGTTGCAAAGGTCGGCCCGCAGCAGCGAAACGCCACCGTTTTCCGTCCTTTTCACCTGTTTCGGTTTACAGATGGTTTGCTAACTGGTGGTCGACAACATGCGTGGTGAGCCGAGAAGAGTTCTCAACAAACTCTTGACTGACCGGGATTCATTTCCGGACAACGGCCAGAAAATCGTGCAAAAAAACAAGACGCGCCAAAAAAGCAGCGTCTTGTCACAAGTTCAGCCGATATTACTCACGCCCGCTCTTCCAGCGCGGCGACGACTTTCTCCGCCGTGCTTCGGCTCGATTGCGGGTTTTGCCCAGTGATCAAGTTGCCGTCGCGCACGGAGAAATCGGTCCACTTCTCGCCGTGGACGAAATTCGCCCCGCGCAGGCGCAGCGTCGACTCGAGCAAAAACGGCATATGCACATCAAGACCGACTTCACGCTCTTCTTCATCCGTAAATGACGTGACCGTTTTTCCTTTCACAATCGGCGTGCCGTCTTTGTATGTGGCGTTCACCAGCCCTGACGGACCGTGGCAGACAGCGGCGATGATGCGCCCGTCTTCGGCAAACTGCTGCAAGACGTATTGCAGCGTTTCGTTGTCTGGAAAATCGAACATCGTCCCATGCCCTCCGGGAAGGAAAATGGCGTCAAACCCGTGTGCATCGTCCTTGCTCAAACGTGCTGTGTTCTTCAGCGCCGCTTCCGCTTCCGCCCAAGACGGATCTTTTTCATTGATGCTGCGCGGGTCAAGCGGCACCTCGCCGCCTTGAATGCTCGCCACTTTCACGTCATACCCTTTTTCTTGAAACACCAAGTACGGCACAGCAAACTCTTCCAGCCAAAGCCCGGTTTTATGGTCGTCGGTGATCGTCGTATGGTTTGTCACCACCATGAGCACTCGTTTCGTCATGCCCGCATTCCTCCTTTAGGTTTTAGCATGTTCTCTACCATTCATCATACTTTACATTGGGCAAAAGCGGAAAAAATATGCTTGTGAAATCGAATCGCTCTTGATAAAAATAAGTGGAGGAAACGAAAACATCATTCCTCCACTGCTGCTTTCACTCTCGCTTTGAACGCCTTTACTTCTTCAGGTTTATAAATCTCCAGCAAATCCTTTTCTTTCGTCTTTAGCACCACTTGGTTGTTCTCAAGGACAAAGAAAAACGGATCTCCAACACTGTAATAACGGCCGGTCAAATTCGATTTTTTGACAAAAAAGATATAGGTTTGTCCGGATGCCAAACCGATGTAATGCTCATCTTGAACCATGGGCCCATCTTTGTCTAACCGCATTTGCTTTTGCTCAGTGACAAGAACATGAGCATTTGCGTGTCCTTTTAAAACTTCAATCACTTTTACATCATAGTCGACTCCTTCGATATAAATATTCGGATCTTCTTGTGCTGGGTCGTTCGGATTACGCGCAAGATTTCGCGTACCAGCCACTCCTTCGACGATTCCAATAAAGATGCAGTCAGACGCCTTGCTCAAATCCTTTATATTTGTATATTTTGGACGATCAGAATGACTGATGGTATGGATATGCCGAGTTACTTTGGCAGTCCCTATTTGTTTATGGATATTCCCTTCATCCTTTATGAAATAGACGGCTCCGCCCACAAATATAACACCAATCGTCACGGCGAACAGCACCATTTTTTTCATCCTCTTTTTCCTCCCCTTGGATAGATGAACCCATTAATATCTTGCATTTACGCCATTAATGTCATCCTGCTGTGGAGTATAGATGCGCGTCCGATCACGATTCGAATTCATGATCGCTATCGCTGTCGAATGATCCAATCCAATTCCGTGCCCTAATTCATGCCCGGCTGCACTTCGAGCCACGTTGCTTTTTCCGATATTAATATTCCCTGCGTTAACCATAGCTGTAAAATGGAGTATCTCACTGCCTGAATACGTGATGTTGCAAACACCATATTCGGAAGAATCGGAAACATAGTAGGAGTTGAGCGTGTTGGAAGAACGGCTGCTGTAGGAAAACCAAACAGGGGTTGGCGTTCCATTCCAATCGGAGAGGGCATTTTCAAAAGCCGTCCGAATCACCGTGCCGGACGTTTGAAGATTGCTTCCCCATTTATACGTGAGGCCGCTTACTCCATCCTTCCAATAGTAAGGTTCTAAAACATAGGCGCGCACCATTAAGGGAGCTATCAAAATAGCTAACGTTACCGAGAATGGGACGGCGATTTTCCTCAACTTCATTTTCATCACTCCAACATTCAATATTTTGTAACTATGTTAACAAAAAATAAATAATATTCAATATATTCAAACAAAAACTCTTTTCTCCATGCGCCATACGATCCACATTCACGGGGAAAGAATCAAGGAAAACAACTATACAGAGCACGTGGAATATACGTTTCTGTTGAATCAAACAGAGCGCCTTGCTTTCTTTTTATGCGTGCGTAAAGGACTAAGGAAAAAGGAGCTGACCCAAGAGGGTAATGCCCCTTAAACCAAACACAACATATTGCTTTTTATCGACCATTTTGCTGCTTCATACAGGAACAAGAAAGGGTGTCCCGGTCTCTTAGGACACCCTTGTTGACTCGCCTTCTTAACTGATTTTTTGTTGTTCCAGTCCAGCTGTCTCGCTTGCCGGCTGCCGAAACGGCCACCAGTTCGCGCGGCCGAACGTGCGGACCATGACCGGCACAAACAGCGGCAGAACGACGAGGGCGTAAAGGAGAAGCCCCGTCAGCACAATCGTCGCGATTTGCAAGAGCGACAAGACGCCGGACGGATACATCGCGGCGAACGTTCCGCCTAAAATGACGGCGGCCGAGATGATGACCGTCCCCATATGGCCCATCGCCGACAGCATCGCTTCCTTCACCGGCCGGCCGCGGTATTCGTTGAACCGATCCATGAGGAAGATGCTGTAGTCGATGCCAAGCGCCAACAGCAACACAAAGGCGAAGAACGACACCGCCCAGTTCAAGCCGGCATAGCCGAGGCCGTTGACGAAAATGAGTTCGGTGACGGCCATCGATGTGTAATATGTCAACACGAGCGACAAGATCAAATAGAGCGGCATGATAAGCGAACGAAGGAGCGCTGCGAGCACGATGGCGATGCCGATCAACATCAGCACGGCCGTCCGTTTATAGTCGACGTTTGAGATCGCCTGCAAATCGGCGTACGTGCTTGTGACGCCGCCGACAGCGATCGTCGCGTCTTCCCACTTCGTCCCTTTCACCGCCCGCTCAGCGGCGGCGTGAATGTCATCCACACGGCTGAGCGCCGATGTCGAATACGGATTTTCTTTTAAAATGACATCAAACGTCACGATGCGCCGGTCTTTCGACATATACGCGTCTTTCGCCTGCGCAAAGTCTTTGCTTTCGCGCGCTTCCTTCGGCATGTGCCAGCCAGCCATGTCTTTCTCCGGCGCCGATGACAAATCGGCTAAATACGTTTCCGCCGTTCCGAGGCCGTCCGCCACTTTATGCAGACCGGACGCGCTTTGGTCCAAGCCGTTTACAAGCTGGTCGAGCTGGCCGCCAAGGGCGGAGAAATGCTCAAGCAATTGGCGCTGGCCGCCGTTCACTTGCTCAAGCCCTCGGGAGAATTGCGGCAATTGGTCGACCGCCTGTTTCTGGCCGTCGGCCGCTTTCGTCAACCCGGCTTCGAGCTCCGAAAGCCCGGCGATGATCCGGTCCAAGCCGCCGTTGACCGCCGCTTGGCCGGCCGCAAGCTGGGCGAACGAGTCGTTCGCTTTCGCCAAGCCGGCGCGCGCCTGCTCAAGCGCCCCGTTCAACTGTACGAGGCCGTCCGCCATTTCGTTCGTCTTTTCGGACAAGGCGGCGACCGTCATTTTCGCTCGTTGATATTGGGCGTCTTGCGCGAGCTCCGGGTGCGCCTGTTCGACTTGCGCAAGCATCGCCTGCACGGCGGCGAGCTGATTGGCGACGGCCTTTAACCCCGCTTCGATTTGCCGGTACTGGCCGCTTAATGCCGACAGCCCTTGTTCCGTCTGCTTGTAGCCGTCAAGCAGCTGCGTGGCGCCTTCCTGCAACTTTTTCGCATTGTCGCGAAGCGTCACTAAGCCGTTTTGCAGCTCGCCGGCGCCCACCGCTCCACGACGCACGCCTTGTTCGATTTGACTAAGGCCGTTTTGCAGCTGGCGCAGACCGTCTTCAAGCCGCTCCGTTCCAGAGACGAGCTGGCCGATGCCGGATGACGCCTGCTTGAGCTGCGGCGCGGACGAGGACAATTTTTCGCTTGCCGTCTCAAGTCCGGCGCCGATTTTCTCAATCCCCTCTTTGCCGGCGCCGAGGCCGTCTTTGAGCTGTTTCGCTTGTTCGGTGACATACAGCTCCTGAATCGGCTCTCCGGTCGGACGCGTCGCCGAGCGGACGCTTGCCACGCCATCAACTTTTTCGATCTCGCGGCTCATTTTCTCTATCAACGCCAGTCCTTCTTCCGAATCAAGTGGCTCTTTGCTTTTTACCACCACCTGCGTCGGCATGGCATCTCCCGGATTGAAATGATCGGCAATGATGTCAAACGCTTTGACCGAACGATAATGATCGCCGATCTCCTCCATGGAGTCAAACGACAGCTTGCCGTTGTATGTCGCGAGCACCGGCACCGTCACAATCCCAACAATCGCCAGCGCCAGAAGCGGACGGGCGAAGGCAAAGCGACCGGCGGCGAGCCAAAGCCGGCTTTGCCCGTGCTCAAGCTTCCCGCGCACCGGCCAAAACAGCTTCTCGCCAAGCACGGCCATGAAAAACGGCACGAGCGTCACGAGCGCCAAAAGCAGCACCGCGACCCCAACGGCGACGGCCGCCGCCGATTGGTACAGCTTAAACGTCGACAACCCGATCGCCGCAAAGCCGATCATGACGGCCAAGCCGCTTGCCGCCACCGTTTTCCCCGCCGTCCGGTACGTGGCGGCGATCGCCTCCGCCCGGTCGCCGCGCTTCGCCAGTTCTTCTTTAAACCGACTCAGCAGCAAAATGCAATAGTCGGTCCCAATGCCGAACAACACGGCGACTAAAAACGTCTGCGTAAACGTCGACAACGGAAAGTTGACCTGATCGACCAAAAACGCCACGACTGACTGCGAAACGACGTACGTCGCCCCGACCACAAGCAGCGGAATGAGCGGCGCTACCGGCGAACGGAACACGGCGAGCAAGACGATTAAAATAAAAACGACGGTGATCCCTTCCGTTTTTTTCACGCCTGCCTGTGAGCTTGCCACCACATCTTCATCGATCATCCAGCCGCCGGTGAAATAATGCTCGACTTTGACGCCGCTGACGGCTTTATATAAAGCATCCGTCAGCTGTTTCGCCGTCCGGCCGGCCGGGTCGATGGTGATGGAAATGAGCATCGTCGTCCCGTCTTTGGAGATGAGTTCTTTTTCGAGCTTCGGGTTGGCAAACGGCGAGACGATGTTCGTGACATGAAGCTCCTCTTTTTTCTTTTCGAGCGCGTTTACCGCCCGTTCAATCTCTTTTTTGTCATCCGCCGTCAACCCGCCTTTTTGGTAAAAGACAAGCACCGCGGAGCGTTCGTTTTGTTTGTTTTCCTGGCTGTTCGCCTCTTTGATCAGCTTGGCCGCCAATGACGACGAGTAGCCGTCAGGCACGCTCAACTGCCCTTTCTCGCGGACAAGATCGCCCATGTTCGGCGCCGTCGCCATGAGCACGGCCGCAATGGCGATCCATGCCGCAAGTACGAGCCATTTTCCTTTGATGATCGCTTTCATGTCGCCTCTTCCACCTCCTGCAGCACGCGGGCCAGCCGCTCATACGTGCGGATGAACGCTTCAATTTCTTCTTCCGGAAAGCGGGCGATTACTTCTTCGACGAGCCGATAGACGCTCCGGTCCATCTCCTTCACCCATGCTTCCCCGTGCTCTGTCAGCGATAAGACGATGACGCGCCGGTCGTTCTCGTCACGGTCGCGGCGCAGCCAGCCTTTGTCGACGAGGCGATTCGTCATCGCCGTCACCGCGCTTTTGTTCACGCCAAACATCGCCGCGAGCTCCGTTGACGTGCACGCCCCCCGCCGGCGGATGTAGCGAAGCAAATAATATTGATCGTGCGTCATCTCTTCGCAAAGACTGCCTTTGACAAGCGCCGCTCCGCGTTTCATCACGAGAAACGACACGGACAAATAGCGGTCGATCCATTCATCGATGTTTCGTCCCGGCATTGATTCACCTCCGATGGTTCAATCATTGAACAATCAACCAAATTCAACAGTAGATGGAGAGCTGTCATCCATTTTGTTCAACTGTTGAACTATTAGTAACGATACCAAGGAAAAAAGAGAAAGTCAACAAGGAATGTTGCCAAAGGAGAAACCATTCTATCGTCCAATCTGAATAGAGAGGAAATTTTTTCAAATCCATTACATTGCATTCACGAACGCTTAACATCTGGCTTGTACAATAAAAATGACAAAATCATCTGAAAAGGGAGAGGAGAACGATGTTCCGATCGAAACGCCGCACCGCTTTGCTCATTGCCGGGCTGAGCGCCGGACTGACGCTTTATCATGCTAGTCAAGCTGCATGGGCCGCCCCAACGAAACAATCGAAGCCGCCTGAAGTGAAAAATGTCATCCTTTTTGTCGGCGATGGCATGGGCACCGCGCATCGCAACGCCATTCGCCTCGCTACAAAAGGATTGAGCGGGGAATTGGAAATGGACAGCATGCCGTACAGCGGCCTCGTCCATACGAACTCTGCCGACGCGAAATCATTCATTACCGACTCCGCCGCGGCGGCGACTGCCATCGCCTCAGGCGTGAAAACATACAACGGCGCCATTTCCGTTGATCGACAAGGGAAACCAGTGGAAACGATTTTGGAACAAGCGAAAAAAGCCGGCAAGGCAACAGGGCTTGTCACGACCGCCCAAGTGACGGACGCCACACCGGCCGCGTTTGCCGCCCACACCGCCAGTCGTTCGGCGCAAAGCGACATCGCCAAGCAATACATTGAACAAACGAAAGTGGACGTCATTTTGGGCGGCGGGGAGGATTACTGGTACCCTGATGGAAATCCTGGCTATTACCCCGACCATCCAGCCGAAGATCCGGAAGAAGGAAGCAAAGGCACGCAAGGCAACTTGGTTGAACGGGCGAAACAATTGGGCTACACGTACGTCCGCACCGCCGATGAGCTGAAACAAGCGTCCGGCCGCAAGCTGCTCGGGCTGTTTGCCAATGAGGAAATGTTCCAGCAGCGACCGGAAGGGGAAGGGGATGTGTACAATCCCGTCGTGCCGCTGCCTGATATGACGAAAAAAGCGTTGGATGTGCTGTCGCAAAACAAAAAAGGCTTTTTCCTCGTGGTCGAAGAAGAAGCCATTGATGAAATGAGCCATGAAAACAACGGATCGCTCATGCTTAAAGCGGGCCAGCAGCTTGACGAAGCGGTCGCTGTAGCGAAGCAATACGCCAAGCGCCATCGGGATACGCTCGTCCTCGTGCTCGCCGACCATGAATGCGGCGGCTTGACGATCGAAACGCCGGGCGGCGCCGATGAGTCGGGAGACGGCAAGACGATTTCCGGCGAAGACGGCCCGTTTGCCATCGCTGGTTCTTCGCAAACGTTCGCCCTCGACTGGACGACAACGGGCCACACCGCCGCCGATGTGCCGCTGACCGCCATGGGCCCGGGGGCGGAGCGGTTCACCGGCGTGTACGAGAATACACGCATTCATGATATTCTTGAAGAATTATTGTTTGGAAAAAGCAAAAGATAACGCATCCGTGTTTCGGTCGTTGTCCTTCATCGATCTCCGATTCCCCGCGAACGAATCGTTTGCGGGGAATCGGTTTTGATTCATTGACCTGGATTGCCCAAAGACAAGTGAAAAAATGGTTTTTCATCATCAAAAAGACGTTTCATCAAATCCGACCATCAAACTCATCATCGATCGATTGGTTATAGTAGCCATCGATAAAGTATCGCAATGTCTTGAATCTCTCTTCCACTCTTGCCCTCGCCATTCTAGTCTCCTCCCCTGGCTCAACAAATCGCAATCTCTTCCCCCCGATCAGAAATCAAGCCCGTTTTTCATTGCCGCTCATCACCGCCCCACGCGATAGCCAAGCCACGCCAGCCACACGCCACACGAATACGTAGCCGCCAAATAAACGACCACCTTCGCCCATTGGCGCTGCTGCATCATTTGCACGCTTTCCCATTTCAACGTCGAAAACGTCGTGAACGCGCCCATGAAGCCGGTGCCGACAAGCAGCTTCGTCGCATCGGCGGCGCCGCTTCCGGCGAGCCAGCCAAGCAAAAAGGACCCAAGCAAGTTGACAATGAGCGTCCCTATGGGAAAACGCGGCGAACGCCGAGCCGCCCAGCGGCTGACGGCATAACGGCAGATGGCGCCAAAAAAACCCCCCATCATCACCAATAGCGGTGCGGTCATCATGCTATTTCCTCCTTTCGCTTTGGATGGGCGGCAACATATCCCGCCCATGCGGCGGCTAGGCCGCCGAACAGGCTGGCGGCGATATACACGGCCGCCATGCCAAAGCGCCCTTGTTCCATCCATTCCACACATTCGACGCTGAGCGTCGAAAACGTCGTATACGAGCCGATGAACCCGGTCGTCGCCGCTGTTTTCAGCCACGGCGGCCAAGACGGGCGGCGGGTGAACACCACCGTAAGCCAGCTGAGCAAAAACGAGCCGGTCCAGTTCACCAAAAGCGTTCCGAGCGGAACCCCTCCCAACCAGGCAGCGGGCACGACAAGACCAACGACATAGCGGACAAGCGCGCCGATCATGCCGGCTGCGCCGACGGCGAGATAGACCAATAACCATCCCTCCTTCGTAAAATAAACAGACTCCTGCCGCTTTTCATTTGCAGCAGGAGTCATCAGCCGGAAGCCGGCGGTTATGGCGAACTCCATCGCCTATAACGTTTTCTTGTTTGTTATTTTACCATATGTCCCCTTCCCATGTGAAGGACAGCAAACAGGCGGCATTTTGCCAAAAAAGAAGGCTGATTGTGCTAGGCTTCTCTAGTTGAGAAAAGACAGGATTCAGCGGTATTTTTACTCGCCCACCAGTCTTCTAGCGGGCGCGGCGAAATCCGTGCTCTTCGAACATTTGCAACGCTGGACCGCTTGTCAAATACGAGTAAAACTGTTGCGCCTCCTTGAGATGTTTGCTCGTCTTGACGACACCAAGCGGATAGACGATCGGGTCGTGCATGCCGCTTGGCACTGCAGCGACGATATTGACGTTCTCCGAGGCGAGCGCGTCCGTCCGGTACACAAATCCGGCGTCGACGTTGCCGGTTTCCACATACGTCAACACTTGGCGAACGTCTTTCGCGTACACGAGCTTCGGTGCCACCTTCTCCCACAGCCCCGCCTTCTCCAATGTTTGTTTCGCGTACATACCGGCCGGCACCGATTCGGGGATGCCGATGGCGATCCGTTTGGCGCGGATGATGTCATCGAGCGACTGAACCGCTCCTTCCCCTTGTTTTGGCGCAATGAGGACGAGTTCGTTCGCCAGCACTGTTTTTTCGTGTTTGGAATCGATCAACCCTTCTGCTTTCAATTTTTCAAACGGCTCAGCGGCCGCCGAAAAGAAAAGATCGACCGGCGCCCCTTCGGAAATTTGCTTTTGCAACGCGCCCGACGCACCGAAATTGTATTGGATGCGGATGTTCGGATGCTTTCGTTCAAACGCCGTTTTCGCTTCTTCCAGCGCTTCTTGCAGACTGGCGGCGGCGGAGACGGTGAGCTCCACTTTATCCGCCGGTTTCGTTTGCCCCTTCCCCTCTTTTGAGCCGCTGTCGCAGCCATACAAGCCGAACAGCAAGAGCAATGCGGCAAGCCATGCGATTTTTCGCATCTGTCTCCCCCTTATCTTTTTATATGTAATGATATCTAATTATAAATAATAATAAGTAGTTAGGAAAGAAAAATTTTTCCCCATGCGTTCTTTGCGCTACAATGAAAGAAAGGAGGATGGCATGATGACGGAGCCGCAGTCATACACGATTGAAGAAATCGCTTCCTTATTAAAAGTGTCCAAACTAACGGTGTACGATTTAGTGAAAAAAGGGAAGCTGCCCGCCTTTCGCGTCGGGCGGCAAATGCGGATTACCGCGGATGATCTTCGCCGGTACATCGACGGGCAAAAAGGGGAGACAAGTCCCGTTTCTTCCGCCGTTTCACGGCCGGTCGAAGCCGCCGTTCGCCCCATCATCATCAGCGGCCAAGATGCGGCGCTCGATTTGCTTGGCGTCCATCTGGAAAAAAACGGCCCTTATCAATCGCTCCGCACCTACACGAGCAGCCTCAATGGGCTGATCGCCCTGTATAAAGGGCAATGCGACATCGTCAGCGTGCATTTGTTTGACGGGCAGACAGGCGAGTACAACCGTCCGTATGTGGAAAAGCTGTTGACAGGCCATGCGTACATCATGGTGAACGTCATGCGCCGGCCGATTGGATTTTATGTGTCAAAAGGCAATCCTCGCAGCATTCAAACGTGGCACGACTTAGGAAGGAGCGACGTCGTGATCGTCAATCGGGAGAAAGGGGCCGGGGCGCGCGTCCTGTTAGATGAACAGCTGCGCCTGCATGGATTGTCGCCGTCCGCCATTCGCGGCTATGAACGCGAGGAAACAAGCCATTTGAGCGTCGCCTCCGCGGTGGCGTCAGGTCTCGCCGATGTCGGCATCGGCACGGAAAAGGTGGCGCGAATGGCCGGCGTCGAGTTCATTCCGCTAATGAACGAACAGTATGATGTCGTCATGCTGCGGACGCCGGAGAATGAATCGCTCATCGCTTCCGTGCTCGACGTGCTCCGCTCCGATTCGTTCCGCGCCGAACTCGAAGCGCTCGGCGGGTACGATGTGTCGCAAACCGGGCGCATTATGGCTGAACGCGGCTGACAGGGCATCCACCTTTGTTAGCATCCTTCGTTTTCTGAATCTGTTTGAAAACGAGCTCTCATCAAAAAAAGCTGTTCCAAAAGCCCATCGCTTTCGGAACAGCTTTTCGTTTTACCCGCGCAGCACGGCGCCAAATTGCTGCTCGACCGCCGCCAATACCCGCTCATAGACGGCCGTGACTTCTTCATCCGTGAGCGTCCGCTCCGGATCATAGAAGCGGAGCGAGAAGGCGAGCGATTTTTTTCCGGCCGGCAGGCGCTCGCCTTGGTAGACGTCAAAGAGGGAGACGTCTTTGACGAGCGGTTTCCCGGCTTCGGCAATCGCCTGCTTCAAGGCGCCGGCTTCGACCATTTCGTCAACGACCAAGGCGATGTCGCGCACGACCGACGGGAAGCGCGGAATCGGCTCGTAGCGGATCGCTTCGCTTTCGGCGTTCAACAGATCGGCCAAGGCGAGCTCGAACACGTACGTTTCTTTTAAATCGTACTCTTTTTGCACGGCCGGATGGAGCTGGCCGACAAAGCCGATCACCTTGCCGTCAAGCGCAATCTCCGCCGTCCGTCCCGGATGCAAATCGGCGCGCTTGGCCGGTTTGTATTCGATGCGGGCGGCAAGTCCAAACAAGTCAAACAGGCCATCCAAAATCCCTTTGGCAACGTAAAAATCAACGGCCTTTTTCTCGCCTTGCCACAAATGGGCGTGCCATAAGCCGGTGAGAACGCCGGCGAGGCGCTCTTTTTCCGCTGGTTGGACGCCTTCTCCTTTGGACAAGTAGACAGAGCCGATTTCGTACAAGGCGACGTTCTCGACTTGGCGGGCGCGGTTGTAGCTCGCCGCTTCAAGCAGATGCGGAATTAAGCTTTGCCGCAAAACGCTCCGCTCTTCGCTCATCGGCAGCGCCAAGCGGACCAATTCGGCCGTCTCAAGCGCAAAGCGCGCCGCTTTGTCCGGGCTCGTGAGCGAATACGTGATGGCTTGGAACAAGCCCGCCCCTTCCAAATAGCGGCGGACGCGGCGGCGCTTCGCCTGATGCGGCGTGAGTCCGCCCGGCTTCGCCTCCGCCACCGGCAGCGTCGCCGGCAGACGGTCGTAGCCATACAGGCGCGCCACTTCCTCGATGATGTCTTCTTCAATCGCAATGTCGCGCCGACGCGACGGGACATCGATCGTAAACGTTCCGTTGTCTTCTGTGAACGGAAATTGCAAATTCGAAAGAATCACGGCCACTTCCTCTTTCGACATCGCCGTGCCGAGGACACCGTTGATGCGTTCGAGCGTGACCGTCACCGCCACCGGCTCCTCACGCCACACGCTCGCTTCCACGACGCCGCCGACGACCTCGCCGCCGGCGTATTCGGCCATCAGGGCGGCGGCGCGCTCGAGCGCTTCTTTCGTCCGCGCCGGATCGATGCCTTTTTCAAACCGAGTGCTCGCTTCGCTGCGCAGCCCGTGGTCTTTTACCGCCTGGCGGATGACCGGGCTTGTAAAGTACGCCGCTTCAATAAACACGGTTTTCGTGTCATCGCGCACTTCCGAATTCGCCCCGCCCATCACCCCGGCTAAGGCGACCGGCTCGCGGCCGTTCGTGATGACAAGGTGGTCTTCGGTCAGCTTCCGTTCGACATCATCGAGCGTGACAATCGTTTCGCCTGCCTTTGCGCGGCGGACGACAATTTCCTGCGAACCGAGGCGGTCGTAGTCAAACGCATGAAGCGGTTGGCCGTACTCAAGCAAAATGTAGTTCGTAATGTCGACGACGTTGTTGTGCGGGCGAATGCCGGCTGCCATCAAGCGCGCTTGCATCCAAAGCGGCGACGGGCCGATCCGGACGTTTTTCACGATCCGCCCGGCGTACAGCGGGTTGTCTTCCGGCGCCTCGACGCGGACGGAAATGTAGTCGTGAACGTTTTCGTTCGTTTCTTTGACCGCCGCTTTCGGCAGCTTTACTTCACGTCCGAGAATGGCCGCGACTTCATAGGCGACGCCGATCATGCTTAAACAGTCGGCGCGGTTGGGCGTCAAAGACAGTTCGAGCACTTCATCGTGCAAGCCGAGCCATTCCAGTGCATCGGCGCCGACCGGCGCATCGCTCGGAAAGACGAAAATGCCGTCTGCATACTCTTTCGGCACGACTTTCGTTTCGACGCCGAGCTCTTGGAGCGAACAAATCATGCCGTTCGATTCTTCCCCGCGCAGCTTCGCCCGTTTGATTTTGAAATTGCCCGGCAGCACCGCCCCGACTTTGGCGACGGCGACCTTTTGCCCTTTGGCGACGTTCGGGGCGCCGCAAATGATTTGCACCGGCTCGCCTTCGCCAAGGTCAACGAGGCATTTCCGCAGTTTATCCGCGTTCGGGTGCGGCTCGCACTCGAGCACATGGCCGATGACGACGCCGTTCATCCCGCGGTCGAGCGCCTCAACCCGCTCGACTTCAATGCCGCTTTTCGTGATGCGATCAGCGAGTTCCGCGGCGGTGACCCCCGTCAAATCGACGTACTCGCTCAGCCAACGGTAAGACACGAGCATGGAAAACCCCTCCTTTTTCTGTTACACACGCAAAAATTGCCGCAAGAAACGTAGATCGTTTTGATAGAAATGACGGATGTCGTCAATGCCGTACTTCAGCATCGCGATCCGCTCCGGCCCCATGCCGAACGCAAAGCCGGTGTACGTTTTCGAATCAAAGCCGGCCATCTCAAGCACGTTCGGATGCACCATGCCGGCGCCTAAAATTTCGATCCAGCCGGTGCCTTTGCAGACGCCGCAGCCCCGCCCTTCGCATCGGAAGCAGGACACATCGACTTCGACCGACGGCTCGGTGAACGGGAAAAAGCTCGGCCGGAAGCGGATGTCGCGCCCTTCCCCGAACAGCTTGCGGGCAAATTCGCGCAGCGTCCCTTTCAAATCGCTCATCCGGATGTTCCGATCCACAACCAATCCTTCAATTTGCGTAAACTGGTGCGAATGCGTCGCATCGTCCGTATCGCGGCGGTACACTTTGCCCGGACAAATAATTTTCACCGGGCCGCGCCCGCGGTGTTTTTCCATCGTCCGCGCCTGCATCGGCGATGTGTGGGTGCGAAGCAAAATCTCCTCCGTGATGTAAAACGAATCTTGCATATCGCGGGCCGGGTGGCCTTTCGGCAAATTGAGCGCCTCAAAGTTGTAATAGTCGGTCTCGACTTCCGGCCCTTCGGCGACCGTATAGCCCATGCCGATAAACAAATCTTCAATTTCTTCAATGACGCGCGTCAGCGGATGGGGATTGCCAAGACTCACAGGTCGTCCCGGCAGCGTCACATCGATCGCTTCGGCGGCCAGCTTCCGCTCGACTTCCTCCTGTTCCAGTTTCGCTTGTTTCGCCTCGAGCGCCTGCTGAATCGCCGCTCTCACTTCATTGGCCAGCGCGCCGAGTTTCGGGCGCTCTTCCGGCGGCAATGCCCCCATGCCGCGCAGCACTTCGGTGATCGGCCCTTTTTTGCCCAAGTAAGCGACGCGCACGTCATTCAGTGCTTTGACGTCTTTCGCCTCATCGATTCGGCGAAGCGCTTCTTGCTTCAGCTCGTACAGCCGTTCTTTCACTTGAGTCCCTCCTCTATCCAAAATAAAAAACCCGCCCCCCCGGTAAGGGACGAGTTGTTGCTCGCGGTACCACCCTTGTTAACAGCCGAAATGCGCTGTTCACTTCATTGCGATAACGGCCGAAAGCCGGAACACCTTTACATCCCCTTTTGGGATGGTCCCGGTGTCAACTCGGGAGGTGAACTTCACTTGCGTCAGCCATAAAAACGCTCCCAGTCTCCGGCGTTTTCTCCCTGGATGGCGAGCAGCAAGCTACTTTTCTCCGTCATCGTTGTTGTCCGTATGGGAAATTGTCGCTATTCATTATACGCAAATGAGTGGGCAAAGGCAAGGTCAGGCCGAAATTTCTTTGCGCAGCTCATCGTTTACCGCACCGCCTGCAAGGAATAAAGCAAAATTCCGGCCGCGACGGCGACATTCAGCGACTCGGCTTGGCCGTAAATCGGGATGTAGATGGTTTCCGTCGTCATCTCGAGCCATTCGCGCCGGACGCCGCTTCCTTCATTGCCGACGAGCAAGGCGAAGGAAGACGAAGGCGGAACGGTGCGGTAATCGACGGCATTCTCCAAGGCCGTTCCGTACACCGGAATGCCCTGCTCCTTGAAACGCGCGATCCATTGCACCAAATCGCCTTTGACAACCGGAAGATGAAACAGCGACCCTTGCGTCGCCCGCACGACTTTCGGATTGTACACATCGGCGCACCCTTCGCCAAGGATGACAGCATCGATCCCGGCGGCATCGGCGGTGCGAATCATCGTCCCGAGATTGCCCGGGTCTTGCACGGCGTCAATGAGCAAGGCGGTCTTCACGCCTTCAAGCTCGGCTGGCAACTTTCGGCACACCGCGGCGATGCCTTGCGGCGTCTCCGTGCTGCTGATCGCCCTCATCACCGCTTCGGTCACGATCACAACCGGGACGCTGACGTCCCAGCCGGGCGGGATGGCTGTCCGCTCGTCCACCATCAGCTCAACAAGCGGCGCGTTGCTTTTTACAGCCTCTTCGACAAGATGAAACCCTTCAAGCAAAAACAATCCGGTCTCATCGCGCCCTTTTTTGGTCAGCAGCTTTTTCCATTGTTTGACGCGCGCATTTTTCGGCGATTCGATCCGCTTCACCGTTTCGTCCCCCAATGTTTGGCGATAAACTCGTCGCGCCCGGACGCGGCGCGGTCTTGTTTGTAATGCTCCGGATTTTTCTTATGGTAGTTTTGATGATACTCTTCCGCCGGGTAAAACGTCGTCGCCGGCAAAATTTTCGTTACAATCGGCTTCGAGAAGCGCCCGCTTTCCTCGAGCGCCCGCTTTGACTGCTCGGCGAGCTGGCGCTGTTTTTCGTTATGGTAAAAAATCGCCGTCCGGTATTGCGGCCCGCGGTCGTGAAACTGGCCGCCGTCATCGGTCGGGTCGATTTGACACCAATACAGCTCCAACAGCCGCTCATACGGAAAGACGTCCGGGTCAAACGTGATTTGCACCGCTTCGTAATGGCCGGTCGTGCCGGTTTTCACTTGCTCGTATGTTGGGTTTTCGACATGCCCGCCCGTATAGCCGGAGACGATGCCGTAAATGCCGTCAAGCTCCTCAAACGGCGTCACCATGCACCAAAAGCAGCCGCCGGCGAATGTCGCTTTTTCCATTGTGTCGTCACCTCATTCGTCAAGTTTCTTCATTTGATTATAACAAAATGTGTGCCGTTGTCATCTTTCACGACCAAAGCCAAGTTCCTTCACAAAGCCAGGCTCGTTCCGTTCCGCACGCCGGCCGCTCATGTCACTGAGTCAAGCTGTCGTTTCATTTCGTCAAGCAAACGGTCAAACAGCGGGATATAGTGTGTACGGATGCGTTCGTAAATGTCCATCGCCGTTTCTTCGTCATACGTATGGGACGTCCGGTTGCGGTCTTCGAGCATGCGAAGCCATGTCTCTCCGTCTTGAATCAACCCTTCCCGAAACGCCTCGCGAATCGTTTTCCTCGGACTCGTCACTTCAGCGTATCCCTGATGCTCCAAATAAAGTTTCATCCATTTCCATGCTAGTTCGTACGTGAATTCAAAGCGTTGAATGGTCGCATCAACAACAAGGTCATCCGTTTGAGCGTCTCTTGCGGCACTTTGCCGGAGTTTGGAGAGCGCCCGTTCGAAATCGTAAAATCGATCCATCAGCCGGCTCATGGTGACCATCACCTTCCCGTGCTCGTTCGTTTGAAAAATCGTCTTTCCTTCTTGGTCAATATTCATTTTTAGCTGTTCGTTGTGAATTTGATTGTAATCAACAACATCGATCGGATAAATGATCGGAAGTTCATCCAAGTCCGATTGCAGGAGGTACAGCGGGCCTCCCGGTTTTCGAAATTGGATCGCCAAATCGATATCCGATCCTTCCTTGTAATCGCCTCGTGCTCTTGAGCCGAACAAAATGACTTTTTCAATGACATCAGCATAACGGGAAAATAGATGGAGCAGTTGGCGAAATACCGTTCGTTCCAATCCATAGAGCGGTTTCTCGTCCATCGTCGCCATCACTCATTTCGGTCTAGTTTTTCCTCTATTATACCATATACGAGAGCCGCTCCATGTATAAATCCGCCGCCATTGGCAAACGATAACGGTGTACAATACGGCCAATGAGGTGAGACAAATGGATTTGAACTTGCGGAAAGCCATTATGCACAACGTCGCCAACAACTCGAAAGAACAGCTCGAGAATACAATCGAGGACGCGATCCAGCGTGGCGAGGAAAAATATTTGCCCGGCCTCGGCGTCCTCTTTGAAGCCATTTGGACGCACGCCAATGAACAGCAAAAAGACATGATGCTCACCACGCTCGAGCAGGCGGTTAAACAATGACGAACACCGGCCGAATTGGCCGGTGTTTTTATTCGTCAAACGTCAGTTGTTTCACTTTGTCGGCGTCAAGCCGTTTGATCACTTCGACAAGCAGCTTGACCGTGTTCTCGTAGTCGTCGCGATGCAAAATGGCGGCGTGCGAGTGGATGTAGCGCGTCGGGATGGCGATCGTGAGCGACGGAACGCCGCTGCCCGTTAAATGAATCGCTCCCGCATCCGTACCGCCGCCCGGCATGGCATCAAAATGGTACGGAATGTTCAGCTCTTCCGCCACTTCGATGACGAATTCGCGCAAGCCGCGGTGCGACACCATCGTCGCGTCGTACAGGACGATGTGCGGGCCGGCGCCGAGTTTGCCCATCGCTTCTTTTTCCGACACGCCCGGTGTATCGCCGGCAATGCCGACATCCACCGCAAAGGCGATATCCGGCTGAATGAATTGGGCGGCCGTGCGCGCGCCGCGCAAGCCGACTTCTTCCTGCACCGTGCCGACGCCGTATACCGTGTTTGGATGGTCGACGCCTTTCAGCTGCTTGAGCACATCGATGGCGACCGCACAGCCGATCCGGTTGTCCCATGCTTTCGCGAGCAGCATTTTTTCATTGTTCAATACCGTAAATTCAAAATACGGCACGATCATATCGCCCGGGCGGACGCCCCACTCCATCGCTTCCTCGCGGCTTGTCGCGCCGATGTCGATGAACATATCTTTGATTTCCACCGGTTTTTTGCGCGCCTCCGGCGGCAGAATGTGCGGCGGCTTCGAACCGATGACGCCGGTGATGTCGCCTTTTTTCGTCACGATCGTCACGCGCTGGGCGAGCATTACTTGGCTCCACCATCCGCCAAGCGTTTGGAAGCGGATGAATCCTTTGTCGTCGATTTGCGTCACCATAAAGCCGACTTCATCCAAATGGCCGGCGATCATCACTTTCGGCCCGCCCGATTTCCCTTCTTTTTTGGCGATCAAGCTGCCGAGGCCATCCGTTGTCACTTCATCCGCATACGGAGCTATGTATGTCTTCATCACATCGCGCGCTTCCCGCTCATTGCCCGGGACGCCTTTCGCATCGGTCAGCGCTTTCAGCATCGTCAACGTTTCGTCCAACTTCGCCATCTTGGCACCCCTTTCCGGTTTTGTCCACTTTTTTATTATACTTGAAAAGGCTGACGATTGGCAAAATGAATCATTCGCCACCCGAAAAAAGATCAGTAGCGCTCGTTTTGCCGCTTGTGGTTCACTTCATTTTTCCGCCGATACGCCGCCTCGATGTCGTCGGAAGAAAAACCGAGCGCCACGCCAAGCCGCCAATACTCCGCAAACAGCGCATCATATTCCCCTCGCGCTCTCGTCTCCCCGAACCGCTCGGCGGCGCGAAAGATGGCCAAAAACTGCTCAACAAGCGGCCGCTCGACAGCCGGAAGCTCCCGGCTTTCATAAAACAGCCCGCAATCCAGCCCGAGCGACAGCAAAAAATGCAAACCGTCGACATATTCCTCCAGCACCCGTTCCGCCGGCGCCGACGGTTTCACGCTCCAAAATTTAAAACAGCGCGTCTCATTGGCCAGCTCCCCAAGTTCGACGAGAAACGCAAGCATTTTCCGATTGAACAAGTCCTCATGCATAAGGCCGTGCTCTGTTTCAATCCGCTCATCCAACATGCGCTGCATATCGTAAAGCAAAGGCCAATTCATCCTATTTCGCGCAGGAGACTCCCACTTCAACGACCAAAGGGAGTAAGTGGGAGAGGAATGCGCGTTCCCCCTTTCTTTTGTGTATGATAGAATAAAGGCGTGGAGAAAACCGTTCAATAAAGGCACTCCAATAACTGCTACTCGATGTATGGAGTTGGTTACAGGAAACGTTGTAACCGTAAAACATCGAGCGTAGGTCCGTCTGTTGTGTGTGGAAGCCAAGTACTGCCAACAGACACACCGAGAGAATCGGTAACGATGCAGGCATGACCTGCGTCGTTGGGTAGTCGTCAACCTGCCCCCTGATGCAACCCCAAGTCAAGGAAGGAGGACGAAGTCCGTTTGCACTTCTGGGGAGTTGCAAGCCCCCACTTCAAGCGTTAGCTAAGTGGGAGTAGTTGACTCTCTCCTCCCCTTTCTACCTCATCCATCGCCAATAGAGAAACAGCTCCACCGCTGCCAACAGCGGCAAACCATAGCCAAAAGCCCGATGGCGCGTTTTATGACGAAACGTGTACATGCCCGCCATTGCCCCCAGAGCTCCGCCCAACCACGCCAGCAGCCAAAGCGTCCGCTCGGCGGTGCGAAAGCGGCGGCGCTTCGCCTTGTATTTGTCGACCCCCATCACGAAAAAAGCGAGAAGGTTGATCGCTATCCCGTATTGTACCATATCGATCCCTTTCCTTGATAAGAAAATGGCCACCCTGATCAAGGATGGCCATCGTTGTTATTTATTCAAATTCGCTTTCGCCAAGTCGGCGAGTTGGGCGAACGCGGCTTGATCGTTCACCGCCAAGTCGGCGAGCATTTTCCGGTTCACTTCCACGCCGGCCAGCTTCAAGCCGTGCATCAAACGGCTGTAGGACAAGCCATTTTGGCGAGCCGCCGCGTTGATGCGGACAATCCACAGTTTGCGGAAGTCGCGCTTCCGTTGACGGCGGTCGCGATACGCATACATGAGCGATTTCATCACTTGTTGGTTCGCGACTCTATATAATGCGTGTTTCGCGCCGAAATAGCCTTTTGCGAGTTTTAACACTTTTTTGCGACGTCTGCGCGTCACTGGTCCACCTTTTACGCGTGGCATAATCGTTCCCTCCTATAGTCGGTCGTTATTTCAAGTTGTCAAGCATTTGGCGGATGCGTTTGAAATCGCCAGGCGAGACAAGCGTCGCTTTGCGGAGATGACGCTTTTGTTTTTTCGTTTTATTGGCAAACAAGTGGCTCGTGTACGCGTGGCCGCGTTTTAATTTGCCGCTGGCCGTTTTTTTGAACCGTTTCGCCGAGCCGCGGTGAGTTTTCATTTTTGGCATCGCAGGTTCCTCCTTACTTGTTGTCGTTTTTCGGTGCGAGCACTAAAAACATGTTGCGCCCGTCCATTTTCGGCGCCGTTTCGACAACGGCAATGTCGGCGCACGCTTCCGAGAAGCGGTCAAGGACGCGTTGCCCAATTTCTTTATGGGTGATCGCCCGACCTTTAAAGCGGATCGTCGCCTTCACTTTATCGCCTTTTTCCAAAAACTTGCGCGCATTGCGCAGCTTCGTGTTGAAGTCATGCTCCTCGATCGTCGGGCTGAGGCGCACCTCTTTGACGTTGATCACTTTTTGTTTTTTGCGCGCTTCTTTCTCTTTCTTCTGCTGCTCGAAGCGGAATTTGCCGTAGTCCATGATGCGGCAAACGGGCGGTTTGGCGTTCGGCGCGACAAGCACAAGATCCAAGTTGCGTCTTGCCGCAATCTCAAGCGCCTCCTGCTTCGACTTGATGCCAAGCTGTTCGCCGTTTTGGTCGATCAAGCGCACTTCACGGGCACGAATTTGTTCGTTGATAATAAAATCTTTGCTAATAATGAGCCACCTCCAAGGTTTTTTCCGACTGGCTTGTTTGCCAGCAGAGCCCCACTTCCAGCCCAAAAAAAAGCGCAGATGCACAAAGCACCCGCGCAGTACGTCCTTACACTCGCATTGACGAACCGTAACAACCTGCCAACAGCCGTCTTGGCGTCGGTCAGGTGAGAAGCGGGGTGCTTCTGCTTTTGTTACAAACAAGCCATCATTCCACTTTATACACTATACCACCTTGGCGATGGCATGTCAAGGAGCGGATCTTGATAAACACAACGTCCTTTATTATAGCGGATCAACATTCAATTGGCAAGAGAAAATCTTGTTCACGCCGCCATTTCTTTGAAAAACCGCCCATGACATGGGCCATCGCCACCGTTGCTTCCTTGTAGCGCTTGAACGTTTATGTCGCCTGTCAACGGTTTATTGCGCTTTCCCTAATCTTGTCCGTTTTTCCCGCACATCGTCAGCGAGCAAGGCCATAAACTTGTCAAGCCCCATCGTCCGGCTTTCTTTTTCTCCATAGCGGCGGACGTTGACCGCTCGCTCAGACACTTCTTTATCGCCGACAACGAGCATGTACGGGATTTTTTGCATTTGCGCTTCGCGGATTTTATAGCCGATTTTTTCGTCGCGCTCGTCGACTTCGACGCGGAAG
This sequence comes from Geobacillus zalihae NBRC 101842, assembly GCF_001544135.1. Lineage (GTDB taxonomy): Bacteria > Bacillota > Bacilli > Bacillales > Anoxybacillaceae > Geobacillus > Geobacillus zalihae. The sequence goes on from NZ_BCPV01000031.1 coordinate 28,334, forward strand.
CCGCGTTCTTTCAGCGTCCGTTGCACGTCATACGCGTAATCGAGATGCGCCTCCGGCGACACGGGGATCACTTTGACTTGAACCGGGGCGAGCCATGTCGGAAACGCGCCTTTATACTCCTCGATGAGGAACGCGACAAACCGCTCCATCGTCGAGACGACGCCGCGATGGATGACGACCGGACGATGCGGCTTCCCATCCTCGCCAATGTATGTCAAATCAAAGCGCTCGGGCAACAGGAAGTCAAGCTGCACCGTCGAGAGCGTCTCGTCTTTGCCAAGCGCCGTGCGCACTTGCACATCGAGCTTCGGCCCGTAAAACGCCGCTTCCCCTTCCGCTTCGTAGTAATCGAGGTCGAGCTCGTCCATGGCTTCCCGCAGCATGCGTTGGGCTTTTTCCCACATTTCATCGTCATCGTAATATTTTTCTTTGTCATGCGGATCGCGGTAAGACAAGCGGAACGAGTATTCCTCAATGCCGAAATCCTTATAGACTTCCAAAATCAAGTTGACGACGCGCTTGAACTCGTCTTTGATTTGGTCCGGGCGCACGAAAATGTGGGCGTCGTTGAGCGTCATGCCGCGGACGCGCTGCAGGCCGGTAAGCGCTCCAGACATTTCATAGCGGTGCATCGTGCCGAGCTCGGCGATGCGGATCGGCAGCTCGCGGTAGCTGTGCAGCTTGCTTTTGTAAATCATCATATGGTGCGGGCAGTTCATCGGACGAAGCACAAGTTCTTCGTTGTCCATCTCCATCGGCGGGAACATGTTTTCTTTGTAATGGTCCCAATGGCCCGATGTCTTGTACAGCTCGACGCTGCCGAGCACCGGTGTGTAGACATGATCGTATCCGAGCGCCACTTCTTTGTCGACGATGTACCGTTCGATAATGCGGCGGATCGTCGCTCCTTTCGGCAGCCATAGCGGCAAGCCTTGTCCGACTTGTTGCGATGTCGTAAACAGCTCAAGCTCTTTGCCTAATTTGCGGTGATCGCGCTCTTTCGCTTCTTCAAGCAGGCGCAAATAACGATCCAAGTCTTCCTTTTTGAAAAAGGCCGTGCCGTAGATGCGCTGCAGCATTTTGTTGTTGCTGTCGCCGCGCCAGTAGGCCCCCGAGATGCTGAGCAGCTTGAACTCTTTGATTTTTCCAGTCGACGGCACGTGCACGCCGCGGCAAAGGTCGAAAAACTCGCCTTGCTCATAAATCGAAATCGGCTCGCCTTCCGGAATATCGGCGATCAACTCGAGCTTCAACTCATCGCCGATTTCTTCATACAGCCGGATGGCTTCTTCGCGGCTCACTTCTTTGCGGACGATGTCCAAATTTTCTTTGACAATCTTGCGCATTTCCGCTTCGATTTTCGGGAGGTCGTCTGGCGTCAGCTTATGCTCCATGTCGATATCATAGTAAAAGCCGTTTTCAATGACCGGACCGACGCCGAGCTTGACGTTGCCATACAGCCGCTTGATCGCCTGCGCCATTAAGTGGGCGGTGCTATGGCGCAAAATGTCAAGCGCCTCCGGCATGTCTTGGGTAATGATGACAAGCTCGCCATCTTCGTGAAGCGGCGTGCGCAAATCAACGAACCGGCCGTTCAGTTTGCCGGCGATCGCTTTTTTCTTCAGCCCCGGGCTGATCGAGGCAGCGATGTCTTCCGTCGTCGTCCCCTTCGGAAACTCCTTTTCCGCCCCATCTGGGAACGTGATGCGAATGACGTCTGGCATTGGCAATCACTCCTTTGTCATGATGATGAAAATGGAAAAATAAAAAAACTCCTCCCTCCTAAAGGGACGAGTTTTCATCGTGGTTCCACCCTTCTTCCCATGGCAACGCCTCGCCATGCCATGGCTCAACAAGAATAACGGTCGTCCACCGGCGGCAACTACTGGGCGTTGCGTTCGCTGCCGCAGCTCTGAGGGGGTAAGCGCATTTTTCGTGTTAGGAAGGTTCCAGCCGCTGCCTTCCCTCTCTGGAAACCGTAAAAATGCGCCCATGTCCTCGTCATCGCTTGTATTCATCCATATTCATGACGTCATTATAGCGAAAACAGCAGGAAAAATCAAGCTTCTCCCCCATTTCCAGCGTTGGCGGCAAACAAGCGGGAAAAATCGGCGCGGCGGCAGACGATCAGCCGTTCTTGAAACACGTTTTGCAGTGTCTGCACCATGCCGTCATCCGGATGATCGGTGTACAGCTCAATTTCCGCCGGAGCGAGCGAGACAAGCGGAGCGAGCACCGATGCATCAATATACATCGGCTGGCTGAAGACGAGATGGCGGTCGATCAACTGTCTCACTTCCGCCGCCGACAGCTCCCGCCGCTCGCTGTCGTAAAATACGAAGTGCGGCGGATCGTGCACCAAATACAGGCGCGGCCATTGCGGCGTCCGGCCAGCCAGGCAGTCGCGCAGCATTTGCACAAAATTTTGATACTCCTGCTCCAGCTTGTATTCATCAATCGCCAGCTCGACATAATGTTGGAGGCGCTCCATATACGGCTTTAGCCGGAACGTAACGAACGAAGAAAACGAAAATGACAAGCCGTCGCGCAAAAAGGAGGCAAAAGCGTCGCGCAACATCACGGTGCGCGAGGCGGCAAACGCCGCGCTTTTCCGGTAATCGCGCCGCTCGCCGTCCAAAAATGAATGAGCGAGGGCCAAAATTTGCTGCTGTTCTTCGACGTCGCGGAAATAAAAAACATTGGCAATGATGGATAGCAGCAGCCGGTCTTCCATCACCTCCTGCATAAACGCCGTCATCGCTGGGATGATATGCTCCTCAAGCACACGCTTCTCCTCGCCCTGTATGTAAACCGCCACGGTTTTGTTCCCGTCATAAGCGGCATGAAACAGCGGACCGTCATCCGGTTGCCGGTGATCTAGCAGCCCAACCAATTTTTCCGCCTCGCTTGCCTCGTCAAAATGGATTTCGATCACCCGCTGTCCCCCCTTTAGCCCGAAAGGCATGCTTGGTTTATATATATGGGGACAACGGGCTGTTTAGACTAAAAAACCACAAAGCTTAGCGGCGTTCATTGTTCGAGGAGAGGGTGCCCCAAAAGGATCGGGACACCCTTTCTTATTACCGTATACAGGCATAAAACAATTAAATTAAGAAACAATATGTTGTGTTTTGTTTAAGGGAAATTACCCTTTTGGGTCAGCCCCAGTCGGCAAACGAACCGCTTGCCGACTACGGCAGAAAAGCTAGAAACAGAACCTGCTCAACTAGTTTTTATGGGTTAATCAACATGCCTGTGCAAACGGCAACGTTTCAAATCGCCTTTATATATTTTGCTCGCGGCGGTTCGGTCCAGTGATTTCAATCGGATAGGCCAAATAGCGGATTCGCTCCATAATGCGCGCCGCCTTCACCTTCTCTTCTTCGCCGCGCTGCGAATACGTCAAATGATGGGCGAGCTGCTGCATATCAAAGTTCGACGTGAAAAACGTCGGCAAGTTTTCAAACATCCGGTATTGCAAGATCGGGCCAAACACATCATCGCGCACCCAGCTTGACATCGCCTCCGCCCCAAGATCATCGAGCATCAGCACCGGCACTTTTTTGATATAATCAAGCTTTTCGTTCATCGTCTGGTCTTGAAGCGAATGTTTCATCTCACGAAACAGCTCGGGCACGTAGACGATCAGCGACGAAACGTTTCGCTTCGCCAGCTCGTTGGCGATCGCGGCGAGCAAATACGTTTTGCCCACCCCAAACGATCCGTGCAAATACAAGCCTTTCATTTTTTTCCCTGGCTCGTATTCCGCCACAAACCGCTCGGCAAATCGGATCGCTTTGATCCGCCCATCGTCATTGAGATCGACGTCAGAGAGCGAAGCACGCAAGATTTCGCGCGGCATGAACATGCTTTGAATGAGCGACTCTTGCCGTTTTCGCTCGTCATGCTGCACTTTTTTTGGGCAGCGGTCGTACTCAACGTCGATCCTTCCACCGTTGACCACCAAATTTGGATGGTACCCCGGCAGCATGTTGTTGCATCGCTCAAGGCCCGGACATTGGCGGCAATTCCCGTGCTGCTCGATGAACTCATACAGCTTCATCAAGCTGCGGTCAACCGCATCGGCCGACAATTGCCGTTCGTGCGCCCGCAAAAACGGCTGCACGTCCGGATGCTCCAAAATGTAGCGTTTCATTTGTTCGTAGCGTTGTTTAAACCGTTGATTGCCAAGCAACCGCTGCAACAGGTGGTTTACTCGTTCCATGGCTTTTCCCTCTATGATTCATCACGGTATTTTTTCAGCCGTTCCTCAAGCTCTTTGCGCGCCTGTTCGACGTCAAAATCATCATCATCCGGCTGGCTGTAATCCATGTTCAGCCAGTCCGGGACGATTTCCGTGCGCACGACTTTGCGCACCGTCCGCGTCCCTTTTTCCTTTTCGTTCGCCCAGTTTTGGTATGTTTTCGCCTCTTCTTTCGCCAGTTCCATTGCTTCCTTCACGGTTTTCACCTTTTTGCGCGCCCAATGGCTGGCGATTTTTTCTACGTATTTTTTCGACAGCTTCATATTCGTCCGGAGCATGACATAATAAATGAGCACGTTGACAACTCCGGGGAGCAGCTGCTGCTGGAACATAATGTCTTCGATCAACTGCAAATCAGCAAGCGACGGCTCAGCGCCGCCTGAAATCTCTTTCAGCAGCTGGCGCGGGGAAATTGTTTCCAGCTGTTTCATTAGTTGCTCCTCTTTTGTGCGCGGTTCGATGTTTTCCATCGTCCGGTAGGCGAGCGGCTGCACTCGTTCGACGAGGCGCGGCTCGACACCGCCATGTTCGAGCTCATACCATTCGCGCGCCGCCCGGCGCAACGCGTCAATATCGATATGATAGGCCGGATCGATGACGCCAAGGACCAGTTTTTGCATCTCAAGCGGCGGAATGCCGTATAAAAACGCCAGCTTTTTAATCGCTTCCTTCACTTTCGCTGTCACCGCTCGGCGCGGCACAAGCTGCTTGGACAGGCCGGCAAAAAACAGCTCAAAGTCGAATACATCATCATCAAGCACATACGACTCCTCATCCCGCCTGATGTGATCCTTCCCTTCAAGCAGCTCGGGCCCGGCTTCTTCGCTGAGGCCGGCGACGATTTGTTCAGCGGGCACGGCCGAAAACACGTCGGAAAACGACCGCGTCACCTGGGTGAATTTCGTTTCATCAATGGACGGACGGGCAAAAAAGTTGCTCAGCTGGATAAACAAGTGGCGGCCGACTTGCCGGTGCAAAAAAACGCTCAACATCTCGTCGCGGAAAAACTGGTCTGGCGCCAACGGCGGGCGCAGCTCATAAAGAAACAGCTTCGGTTCATCCGCCTCTTTAGCGTGGACGTATGTGTCGAGCAGCCCGATTCCTTCGAGTTTCAACCGTTCGCTGTAAATGTCCGGCAGTCCGCACTGCATGAGCGCCATAAGCCGATGATGGGTCGCTTCCTGGCCGTCAAGCAGCTCAAGCTCCCCCCAAAGCGTCATATAAAGCGCCAACGCCCGGCAGCCGATGAGCGGCTGGTAAAGCAGCGTCAGCACTTTACGGTCCACCTCTTGCAACACCCCACGGCTTTGCACGGTATAACGGTCGACAGCAATCAGCTCTTTCCAATGGTGTTGCATCGCTCCGACCTTCCATTTCGCCGTATTCGTTTCAAACCGGCTCTCCCCTTTCCTGCCGAAAAGACGTTGAAAAAAAGGGCTTGCCGCCTAACGCCAAAGCCCTTTTTACCGTTGCCCTTTTTTGATCAGCTCTTTCAGTTCTTCAATGAACACATTAATATCTTTAAACTGCCGATAGACGGAAGCGAAGCGGACATAGGCGACCTCATCGATGTGTGACAGGCGCTCCATCACCATTTCGCCGATCGTTTCGCTTTTCACTTCCGAGACGCCTTGATTGCGCAGTTCGCGCTCAATTTCCTGCGTCACTTTTTCAAGCTCCTCGAGCGCCACCGGCCGCTTCTCGCACGCTTTGATCAAGCCGCGCAAAATTTTCTCCCGGCTAAATTCTTCGCGCGTCCCCTCTTTTTTCACAACAATCAGCGGCGGCTCCTCGATCCGCTCAAACGTCGTAAACCGATAATGGCACTGTTCGCACTCCCGCCGGCGGCGGATCGAACGACCCTCTTCAACCGGGCGCGAGTCAAGCACGCGCGTGCCTTGATGATGGCATGAAGGACATCGCATAACATCCACTCCGTTGATCTTCTTATTTTCTATCATACCGGAATGGACGAAAGCAGACAAGATATAGTTAGCTGTTCAGTCCGGAACCGATATAGGGCAGGCGGGCGTCGAGCTTCCGATACAAATCGAGAATGACCGCCCGGCTATGCCCAAAATCAAACGGCAATAGCTTCGTCTCCGTCGTCGCGGAAAAGTCGACCGCCGTTTCAAACGGCCGCACGGAAATGACGGTAGCGACGATAAACAACTTTTTGCCGCGCCTTGTTTGTGCACAAATTTCGCCGCGCTCTTCGGAAACAGAAACGAGCTCGGCGCCAGGCAGCGACGAGAGCAGCTCCTTGACCGCATCGATCACAGCGCGGTTCGTCGCTTTGTAATAATGGCTTCTTAGCTCTTCATCTTCATGATTTTCCCGCGTTTCACAATGGTTTGTGAAGGCGTATTTGAGTGTTTTCCACATGCTCATTGCCACGTCTCCCTAGTCATTCTTTTTCTTCCATCATACCATGATGTTCGCCGCTGTTGTACCGCCGAGGGCGCAAAAAAAGGAGCGTTTCGCTTACGCTCCTTTCGGTTTATCATGATCCAATTACAGCGCCTGCGCCTTTTTCACTTCGATTGGGCGCATGCCGCGCGGAAGTTCAATCGTTTCCCGCGTTTGCGCGCCCAGCATTTCGGCAATGTAATCGGCGGCAATCGTCGGGTCTAAATGGCCGCATGTATACACATCAATGCTCGCATAGCCGTGTTCGGGAAACGTGTGAATCGTCAAATGCGATTCCGAAATAATGACGACCCCGCTTACGCCTTGCGGAGCGAATTTATGGAACGCCACTTCGCGAATCTCCGCTCCCGACTTTAACGCGGCGTCAACGAACGTTTTTTCAATAAAATCAATATCATTCAGTTTGTCAAAGTCGCATCCCCAAAGTTCCGAGATAACGTGACGACCCATCGTGTCCATGAAAAGAATCCCCCTTTAACCAATTTTCTCAAACAAATAAAAAAACAGAAGGTGAGTTGCAAAATGGCATGTATAACTACCACGGGGGAAAGTTAGTCCTAAGAGGTCCTAACCCTTTAAGTAGTCACATTACCCTTGCCGTTAAGAAGTTCACGAGACATAGTATACTTTGTTTAGGGGGTTTTTGCAACAGGCTTTTTTAATTTTTTTGCATAAAAAAGAGAAAAAGCGCCCACGCCCGCACCGTGGCCCGATCCGTTTGTGCGGATCGCAAAAGCCATAGCGCAGGCGGCGCGCTTCACATCGAACCGCTGTTACGCATTGACGCTGAGACGCTCATTCATTTTGGCCGCGACAAGATGGGCTAAATCAACGACGCGGCACGAATAGCCCCATTCATTGTCATACCAAGCGAGCACTTTCACTTTTCGCCCTTCCATCACCATCGTCGACAGGCCGTCGATAATCGCAGAATGCGGATTCGTATTGAAATCGATCGAGACAAGCGGCTCCATCGTGAAATCCAAGATGCCTTTCAATGGGCCGTTGGCAGCGCGGATCAGCGCCTCGTTCACCTCATCAACCGTCACATCGCGCTTCAAGTCGACGACCAAGTCGACGAGCGAGACGTTCGGCGTCGGGACGCGGAGCGCCATGCCATGAAGCTTCCCTTTTAAATGCGGCAGCACTAGGCCAAGCGCTTTCGCCGCTCCCGTTGTCGTCGGGATGATCGACTGCGCGCATGAGCGGGCGCGGCGCAAATCTTTATGCGGGTTGTCGATGTTTTTTTGGTCGTTCGTATACGCGTGAACCGTCGTCATCAGGCCGTTTTCAATCCCAAACGCTTCATCGAGCACTTTGACGACCGGAGCCAAACAGTTTGTCGTACACGAGGCGTTCGAAATGATGAAATGGCGGTCGATGTCAAGCATATGCTCGTTGACGCCAACAACGATCGTCACATCTTCATTTTTGCCCGGGGCGGTTAAAATGACGCGCTTCGCCCCTGCCTCAAGGTGAAGGCTCGCCTTTTCGCGGTCGTTGAATTTTCCGGTCGCTTCAATCACAATATCGATAGCAAGCTCTTTCCACGGCAGCTGTTTCGGGTCGCGCGAGTTTAACAGCCTCACTTTTTTGCCGTTGACGAGCAGGCCGTCTTCCAAGGCGATGACCTCACCGTCAAATTTACCGTGGTTTGAGTCATATTTCACTAAATGGGCTAACGTTTCCGGCGGATAGCTGGCGTTCACCGCCACAATGTCGAGGTCAGGGGAATTGATGGCGCGCCGGAACACCATCCGTCCGATTCGTCCGAAACCGTTAATCGCCACTTTCGCCTTCATTCACTTTGTTCTCCTCTCATATATGTTATACTATTTTCTTATATTTGTATAAATAGTATATCATATTTTTAGGGAATGTGGAGAACAAAATGACTGAAAGCGAACAAAAAAGACGCCTATTTTTCCAAGGCGTCCCATTGTTTCAAAATAGCCAACAGCTGACGGCGTGTCTCTTCCCTCGTTCCGTTATTGTTGATGACCGCGTCGGCCCGCTTCATTTTTTCCGCCAGCGGCCATTGAGCGCAAATGCGGGCGCGCGCTTCTTCCTCAGTGAACCCGTTCCGCTCCATCAGCCGGCGAAGCTGGATGTCATCGTCAACATACACGACAAGTACTTTATCGACCCAGGATGTCAATCCGCTTTCAAATAAAAGCGGAATGTCCAATACGACCGTTTTCGCCCCGGAACGGACGAGCGCTTCTTTCTCCGCGAGCATTTTCTGACGCACCGCCGGGTGAACGATGGCGTTTAGCTTTTTCCGTTCTTCTTCGTCGTTGAACACGATCGCCCCGAGTTTCGCCCGATCGATCTCTCCATTTGTCTGCAAAATGCCCGGACCGAAGGCGGCGACAATCTGACGGTAGGCGTCTTCCCCCGGTCGGACGACGGCGCGCGCCGCTTCGTCAGCATCAATGACCGGAAGGCCGAGCTCGCGCATCATCGCGCTCACCGTGCTTTTGCCGCTGGCGATCCCGCCGGTCAATCCGATCGTCAACGTCATGGAACCTCTCTCCTTTTTACACGCCGCCTAGCGCTGGCAGCGCGGGCAATAATGCGTGCCGCGGCCGGCGACGACCGTTTTTTCAATCGGCGTGCCGCATCGTTTGCATGGCTCTCCTTTGCGTCCGTAGACGAACAAGCTATGCTGAAACGCACCCGCTTCCCCTTGCGTGTTCACGTACGTGCGTACCGTGCTTCCCCCTTTCATGACCGCCTCGCCGATCGTCGCCACCATTTCCTCATGCAGGCGCTCGATCTCTTTGCTGGAGAGAGAGGCGGCCGGCCGGCCGGGAAGAATGCCGGCGCGAAACAGCGATTCGTCGACATAAATATTGCCAAACCCAGCCACGACCGTCTGATCAAGGAGCAACGCTTTGACCGACCGTTTCGTTTTCACCGCCCGCTCCGCCAATACAGCTGGGGAAAACGCCGGGGAAAGCGGCTCCGGCCCAAGCTCAGCAAGCGGCGGCCGGCGGTCAGCTTCTTCTTTGGCATAAACGTGCATCGTTCCGAACTTGCGCACGTCGCGGTAACGGAGTTCGCTGCCGTCCGTGAAGCAAAACACGACGTGCGTATGCGGTTCGAGCGGCTCGAGGGCAGAAGCAACGGCGTAGCGCCCTTCCATGCGCAAATGGGAAATGAGCGCATCGCGGTCGAGCAGGAATTTCAAAAATTTCCCTCTCCGTTCCAAACCACGCACCGTCTGTCCGATCATTCTTGCCGCAAACGCCTCGGGGTCTCGCGGATGGCGGATGATGTTCGGCCAAAAGATGCGCACATCCTCAATCGTTTTTCCGACAATAAGCGGCAAAAGCGTACGACGGATCGTTTCCACCTCCGGCAATTCCGGCATGGCGATCCCCCCTTTCCTCCGTTTTCCTGCATCGTTCCTGCCGACGCTTTCACATTGACGCCGGTTCATCCGCCGAGAGAAAGATTCTCCATGGGGCGGCAGCTGTTTCGCTCCCATTCATCGAGTTGCAGCCGAGAATCGTCGCACCGAAAGATTCTGCCTAAAAGGCCGGTGAGAAACGCTGATTTTCACAAAATCGGTCATGTTGGTTGAGAAGGACGGCTCGATGTTCAAGGCTTCCCAACTGGAGAAGAGTCGTTGTGAAACTGCTTTTTCATTCCATCACAGGCCTTCTTAGGGATGCCGGCGCTCCACACCAAGACTTCTCTTTATTTCGCGTCATACCACGTCGAGCCATAATGGTAATCGACTTTGAGCGGCACGCGAAGTGTGACCGCTTGCTCCATCACTTCCGGAACGAGCCGGCACAGCCGCTCCATCTCTTCTTTCGGCGCCTCCAAAATGAGCTCGTCATGCACCTGCAGCAAAAGGCGCGCTTGCAGCCGCTCTTCCTTCAGTCTGGCGTTCAGATCGATCATCGCCTTTTTAATAATGTCAGCGGCGCTCCCTTGAATCGGCGTGTTCATCGCCATCCGTTCAGCAAAGCTGCGGACGTTGAAGTTGCGGCTCGTGATATCCGGCAAATAGCGGCGCCGATGCAGCAGCGTCGTCACATACCCTTTCTGTTTTGCTTCTTGCACAATGTTTTCCATATACCGCTTCACGCCAGGGAAGCTTTCGAAGTAGCGCTCGATGAATTCAGCCGCCTCTTTGCGCGAAATATTTAAGTTTTGCGCCAAGCCGTAATCACTGATCCCGTAAACGATCCCAAAGTTGACCGCCTTCGCCTGACGGCGCATGTTGGGCGTCACTTCGTCCTCGCTCACTTGGAAAATGTCCATCGCTGTTTTCGTATGGATATCCAAATCGCGGCGGAACGCTTCCATTAAATTGTCATCTTCCGCAATATGGGCGAGGACGCGCAACTCAATTTGTGAGTAGTCGGCGGCGAAAATGAGCCAATCAGACTCCGACGGCACGAACGCTTGGCGGATTTTCCGTCCTTCCTCAAGCCGAATCGGAATGTTTTGCAAGTTCGGCTCCGTCGAGCTGAGCCGTCCGGTTTGCGTCAACGCCTGATTGAAAATCGTATGCACCTTCTTTGTATCGGGTCGCACGACTTTCAGCAATCCTTCAATATACGTCGACTGCAACTTGCCAAGCTGGCGGTAATGCAAAATGTTTTCCACGATCTCGTGATAAGGCGCAAGTTTTTCAAGCACATCCGCTGAAGTGGAGTAGCCGGTTTTCGTTTTTTTCAAGACGGGCAGCTGCAGTTTTTCAAATAAAATGACGCCGAGCTGTTTCGGTGAATTGATGTTGAATTCTTGGCCGGCGAGCTCATAAATGCGCTGCTCGACCGTGCCGAGCTGCTCGGCGAGCTCTTCGCCCATCTGTTCGAGCCGCTTCGTATCCACTTTCACTCCGGCAAATTCCATTTCCGCCAAAATCGAAGACAACGGCTGCTCGAGCTCGACGAGCAACCGATCTTGTTCGTTGCGGCGCAGCTCATCCAAAAACGGCCGTTCGAGCTCCCAAATCGCCGCCGCCTTGCGGACGAGATGCTCGGCGAGCACTGGCTCATCCGGCACGGCCCGCTTCGCCCCTTTGCCATACACCGCTTCATCCGGGCGCACCGCTTCGTATTGCTTCATTTTGGCTGCGGCAGCTACATCATCAACACCTTGCGCCGGATCAAGCAAATAGGCGGCCAGCAATAAATCAAAGGAAACGCCGCATAGCTCAATTCCTTTCCATTTCAAGGCGACTGCCGCGCGCTTTGAGTCAAACATGCTTTTTTTCTTCGTTTCATCACCAAGCCAGGCGACAAACTGCGGATCGGCAAGCGCCGTCTCCGGGCGCAGGAAAAACCGTCCATGTTCGTTGACCACAGCGATGCCGACGATCGGCGCATCATGATAATTTTCCTCGACCACTTCAACGACAAGCGCCGCCTTGTCGGCAAGCATCTCCTCCGTCACGCGGTCAGCAAGCGTAAATGCCATCTTGGCAAGCGGTTTTTCCTCTTCTGATGACGGCGATTCCATTTTCTCTAAAAACGATTGAAACCCAAGCTCTTTAAATAAAGCGACCACTTTCTCCCGGTCTTCCCCTTGATAGACGATGTCATCAAGCGAGAGCTCGACCGGGGCGTCGCGGCGAATGGCGGCGAGCTTTTTGCTTAACAGCGCCATCTCCCGGTGTTGGCGCAGCGTTTCTTTCAACTTTTCGCCTTTGATCTCGTCAATGGAGGCAAGCACATTTTCGACCGTGCCGAATTGCCTGAGCAGCTTGACCGCCGTCTTTTCCCCGATGCCCGGCACTCCGGGGATGTTGTCCGATTTGTCGCCCATCAATCCTTTCAAATCAACGATTTGTTCCGGAGTTAAGCCGTATTTTTCGCGGACCGTCTCCGGCGTGTATGGTTCGATATCGGTAATCCCTTTTTTCGTAATGTCCACCGTCACATGGGGGGAGGCGAGCTGGGTCAGATCGCGGTCGCCGGAAATGACTTTCACCTCAAACCCTTCCTGCTCAGCGCGGGCGGCAAGCGTTCCGATAATATCGTCCGCTTCGTAGTTCTCGAGTTCATAGGCGGGGATGCGATATGCCCTCAGCAGCTCGCGCAACAGCGGAAACTGCTCCGACAGCTCCGGTGGCGTCTGCTGGCGCCCACCTTTATACTCTTGAAACGCTTCATGCCGGAACGTCGTTTTCCCGGCGTCAAACGCGACAAGCATATGAGTTGGCTCTTCTTCCGCCAAAATTTTATTCAACATCATCGTAAACCCGTAGACGGCGTTCGTATGGATGCCTTTGTCGTTATGCAAAAGCGGCAAGGCAAAAAAGGCGCGGTACGCCACGCTGCTGCCGTCGATTAAAACAAGCTTTTTTTTCAATCTCATCCCTCCTCGGATGCTTCCTTGTCCTATTGTACCATGCCTGCGGCTTGCCTTGAACGCTCTCCCACCATGATGGGAGGCGCCGATTCATCCCCTGCTTACGCTCACGCTGAAAAATGGGAGGCTTCTCAGTTGGAGATGATCAAAAGAAGCCGGCTACCGTCCCGGCTTTGGAAAATGGATCGTGAACACGGTGCCGCACCCCACTTTGCTCGCTACGGTAATATATCCATGGTGAGCCTCAACCAAATGTTTCACAATCGAAAGGCCCAACCCCGTTCCGCCGGAATCGCGGCTGCGCGCCTTGTCGACGCGGTAAAAACGCTCAAAAATGCGCGGGATTTCCTTTTCCTCAATGCCGATTCCGGTGTCTTTCACATGGATCAGCACTTCTTTCTCCGTCTCTTCCGCCTCGACAGCGACCCGTCCGTGCTCCGGCGTATACGTGATGGCGTTGGCGAGCAAGTTCAGCAAAATTTGCTTCATCCGATTTCTGTCACCGCGGATGACAAGCCCGGATGGCGATTCGATATGCAAATCAATTTGTTTTTCCGCCGCTTTTTGGCGAAACACAGCAGCCGCTTCGGCGATGACTTGAGCGATATCCACGTCTTCGAGTTGCAGCTGAAATCCGTGCTGCTCGATTTTCGACAAGTCCAACAGTTCCTCAACGAGCGTTTGCAGCCGTTCGCTTTCTTTTAAGATGATGGTCAAAAAATGTTCGAGCGCCGCTTCATCCTTCATGGCGCCATCCAATAGCGTTTCGGCGAATCCTTTGATGGACGTCACCGGCGTTTTCAATTCGTGCGAAACGTTGGCGACAAAGTCTTTGCGGATTTGCTCAAGACGCTTCAGCTCCGTAATGTCGTGAAACACGACGACAATCCCTTTCCATTCGGCGTTCGTGCCAATGATGGGAGCCCCGTATACATCGAAATGTTTCCGCTCGATGCCAATCGTCAGCCGCATATGCCGGCGCATCGTCGTTTCGGTGATGAAAATATCATCGATAAACCGGACGATGTCGCCATGCGGCAGCACATCGGCGTACGGACGGTGTAAACAATCCGACGGATCGAGATGAAACTGAGTCTGGAACGCCCGATTGATGAGAGAAATATGTCCGCGGTGGTCAATAAACAACAGGCCGCTGCCGACGTTTTCAATGAGCGTGTGAAGCCGATCGGTCTGAATTTCCCGCGCCCTGCTCATCTCCTGCAAATGGCGGGCCAGCCGGTTGATCGAGCGCACAAGCATCCCGGCCTCGTTATATTCACCATCGGGCACACGGGCGGCGTAATTGCCTTTTTCCAGCTCAAACGCCACTTTCGTCGCTTCTTCAATCGGCTTCATATATTGATTGGCGATTTTCCAGACGAGGGCGATGATGACAACGAGCGCCATCCCGAGGCTGCTCGTGAGCACGCCCCAAATTTGCTCGTTTACTTTTTGGAGTGAGCTCGTCGGTGTGCTTAACACGACGTACCCGCTCCGCTCACCGCGCTCGTACGGGACGATGTAGTAATAGACGTCGTTTGTTTTTTCAATCACGGAAAAACGGGGAAACTGCTTTTTGCGCAAAATCGCGCGGACGATGCGCTCATGGTCTTTGTCGCTGATCGCTGCGACGCGACCGCTGTCAAACCGCACCCGTTCTTCTTTATCGAGCACGGTGATGCGGGACGACAGCTCATTCCCCATTTCCTGCAAATCGGCGCGGATTTGCTCGAGCGGTTCATTTTCAAGCAAAATCGCAAGCGCTTGGGCCTCTTTTTCCATCCGTTTGTTCATCGTCTCGGCGTAAAAATCTTTCAGCAATTGCCCGAGCAAAAGCCCGAGGGCGATCAACACCGTGGCGATGAGCGTCACGAGCCAAAACAAAAGGCGGGTGCGGAAGCTATTCATGCCGCTTCGGTTCCTCCAACTTGTAGCCAAGGCCGCGCACCGTTTTAATGTACATCGGTTTTTTCGTATCGGTTTCGATCTTCTCGCGCAAGTGGCTGATATGGACGTCGACAATGCGTGTATCGCCGGCAAACTCGTAGTTCCACACGGCGCTGAGCAGCTGGTCGCGCGTCAACACCCGCCCTTTATGGCGAGCCAAATAAAGGAGCAACTCAAACTCTTTCGGCGTCAGCTCAAGCGGCTTGCCGTCGATCGTTGCTTCATAGCGTTCCGGAAAAATTTCCAGATCGCCAACAACAAGCCGCTCGCTCGATTCAGCCGCCGGCTGAACGATCTCCGTGCGGCGCAAAATCGCCTTGACGCGGGCAATGACTTCGCGCGGGCTGAACGGCTTTGTCATATAGTCGTCGGCGCCAAGCTCAAGACCAAGCACTTTGTCAAATTCATCATCGCGAGCCGTCAACATTAAAATCGGCGTCATGATTTGCTGCTGGCGAAGCCGCTTGCACACATCAACGCCGTCAAGCTTCGGCAGCATCAAGTCCAAAATAATGAGCGCCGGCTGCTCGGACGCTACTTTCACGAGCGCCTCTTCGCCATCGTGAGCGGTCACGACGTGAAATCCGGCTTTCTCCAAATTGTACGACAACAGAGTCACAATCGGCTGTTCGTCATCGACAACTAAAATTTTTCGTCCCATGCCGCTCCTCCATCCCGTCCAATGGTTTCTGCCTTTATGATACCACAATTGACGCCATGATTCGGACAAAAAAAGAAAAAAGGGCGGTTTTCCTGCGGACAGGTTGCCCGCGGAAAACTGCCTCTCGCGTTTGGTTGGCTTCCTTTGGCGGAAAGCGGCATAAAACTCCCCCTTTGTTTCGAAGTGGGGGACTGCTTTCAACATGAGGTCAAAAGTTCTCGAGCACCCGCCCGTCTAGGCGCGGCAACGTATGCGGCGGGCAGACAGACAGCGTTCCGTCAAGCACCGTTTCCGCACCGCGCGTCGCCATGACGGACAACGTCACGCAATGGCCCGCCTCATCGACATCGGCGACTTCGAGCAAAAATTCGAGCGTTTCATAATGATAAACGGGGCGGAGAAAGCGAAGATCCTGCCGCGTAATGTAGCTGCCCGGGCCTGGCAAATATTTGGAGACCGCGGACGTGATCATCCCCGTCAACATGACCGGCGGCACGACCGGTTTTCCAAACGGCGTCTGTGAAGCATAATCATGCTGGATATAGAGCGGATTGGCATCATCCGTCAGCCCAAGATAAAGAAGCAAGTCTTTGTCTTCGATGGCGGCTTGGAACACGAGCTTTTCCCCCGCTTGAATTTCCCCGATCCGTCTCCCGAGCTTTCGTTTTTTCAACATGTTCCCACCCCTTCGTTGTCTAGAAAGCGCTTTCATTGACTGTGGGCAAAAATCCGGGGCAATGCCCGGATTTTTGCCTCGCCGCTATTCCAGCATGCGCATGACATTTTTAACGGATTCGACGGATTTGGCGAGCGCCGCTTTTTCCTCTTCGGTCAGCTCGAGCTCGATCACTTTCTCGATGCCGTTGCCGCCGAGGATCGTCGGCACGCCCAAATAAATGCCTTCATAGCCGTATTCGCCTTCAAGGTAGGCGATCGCCGGCAAAATGCGGCGCTGGTCTTTCAAAATCGCTTCGACCATTTCGACAAGCGAGGCGGCCGGTGCGTAGTAGGCGCTGCCGTTGCCGAGCAGGTTGACGATTTCACCGCCGCCTTTGCGCGTCCGCTCAACGATGGCGTCCAAACGATCTTTCGGAATGAGTTTTTCGAGCGGAATGCCGCCGGCGTACGAGTAGCGGACGAGCGGCACCATGTCATCGCCATGGCCGCCTAAAACAAACCCAGTGACATCTTTTACCGAAATGTTCAGCTCCTCGGCGACGAACGTGCGGAAGCGCGCCGTATCCAAGACGCCCGACTGGCCGATGACGCGGTTTTTCGGAAACCCGGACTCTTGAAACACCGTGTATGTCATGGCATCGACCGGGTTCGTCAAGACGATGATGTAGCAGTTCGGCGAGTATTTGACGACTTCCTTCGTCACTTGCTTCATAATTTTTTGGTTCGTCGTCACCAAATCGTCGCGGCTCATGCCCGGCTTGCGGGCGATGCCTGCTGTGATGACGACGATGTCGGAATCGGCTGTGTCAGCGTAATCCGATGTGCCGATGATATTCGCGTCAAAGCCGAGCACCGGGCTTGCCTCGAGCATATCGAGCGCCTTCCCTTTCGTTGGGTTCTCAAGCTGCGGAATATCGACCAACACGACGTCGCCGAGCTCTTTTTGCGCCAAAAGGAACGCCGTCGTCGCCCCCGTGAATCCGGCGCCGATCACCGAGATTTTTTTCCGTTTCATCGCCATCGTTTGCCATCCCTTTCCTTCAAAGGTTAGTCCATATTGCGGATGAGCGCATCAGCAAATTCGGAGCATTTCACTTCCGTCGCCCCTTCCATCAGGCGGGCGAAGTCATACGTGACGATTTTCGCAGCGATCGTTTTCTCCATCGCTTTGATGATCAATTTC
>NZ_BCPV01000032.1 GCF_001544135.1 Geobacillus zalihae NBRC 101842
CAATCGATTGAGCTCCGCTATGATGAACGAGGCGTCTATGTGTACAAAGATGGCAAACAGGTGGCAGAAGCCATTCGGGTGCGTTTGGAGGATAACGCCTATGTGAAGCGCCACCGGTCGCCGTTTGCGGCGGTTTCGGCGAAGGAGGGCGAACAGGATGTATAAAACGTTTTATTCCCTCTCGCGGGAGCCGTTTGCGAAAGAAACCGACCCGTCCGAGGCGTATCAAGGGGCGGCGTTTCAAGAAGCGCTGCAGGCGCTGGAGTACGTGAAACGAACCCGGGGGATCGGGCTGTTGATCGGAGAGCCGGGGGCGGGCAAGACGTTCGCCCTTCGGGCGCTGAAAGAGTCATTGAATCCATCATTGTATCATGTCGTCTACTTTCCGTTATCCACCGGAGGCGTGATGGATGTTTACCGTGGACTGGCCTTGGGATTAGGAGAGGAACCGAAGTACCGCAAGGTAGACCTCTTCCGCCAAATCCAGCAGGCGATCGAGCGTTTGTATCATGAACGACGGATTACCCCGGTGTTCATTTTGGACGAGATGCATTTCGCAAAGGATGCCTTTTTACAAGACATCGCCATCTTGTTCAACTTTGAGATGGATTCAACCAACCCATTTGTCTTGATTTTGGCCGGGTTGCCTCATTTACAGGGGAAGCTGCGGCTCAATCAGCACCGTCCTCTCGACCAGCGAATCATCATGCGATATCGGATGGGGCCGCTGGAGAAGGAAGAGGTGGCGGGCTACATCGAGCATCGGATGAAACAGGCCGGAGCGAAGCATCCAATCTTCACCCCATCGGCGTTAGAGGCGATTGCCCTGCAGTCACGGGGATGGCCTCGGGTGATCAACACGTTGGCCACGACGTGCCTGTTATACGGGCATCAGCTGAAAAAGGACGCCATTGACGAAGAAGTGGTGCGCATGGCCGCAGAGGAAATGGGGTATTAGCACGAAAGGGGCCGAATCGGCCTCTTTTGTGCTTTCTCTTTTCCATCGGTCCATCAGGCGCGTTGGAAATCTTCATCTGAAAGAGCGTGCAAACGTTCCGAAAGAATGTGCAAAATCCGGAACAATCCGCAAAAATTTTGCACATTATTTCCGAATCCGCCTGAAATAATTTGAAAAAGGGATTCTGAAATAATGTGTTAATTTACAACAGTGTATCAAATGTGTTTCTTTTATTGTCTATTTGTAGGGAGATAAAATACTGTTAATATGTTACTTTTTTACTATTAATTCATAAAGCCGTTTTGAACCAATATATACTACATGAATAGATAAATACATGAGGAACAAAAATAAGGAAACATAAAGGCGACCTTTATCTGTCATTACAATTTCATTAGACATAAGAGAATAAATCAAAACATAAAAATAGAAAAAGGCAAGCATCAGAAGTGCTTCAGAAAGAAAACCAAGAATTCTTTTCGAGCGGTTCAAGATTATAGAAAAAATCGTATCTACCACCCCTGTTATGACTAAAGTAGTTATAAAAAATTTTAGGATAATTTTGATAGAAGAAAAGGTTCCAAATGAATTAATACGGACATCGGTTGTCAACGAAATAAGATGCATTACTGAATAAAAAAGTAGGAAAGGCAACGAGATAATGGCTAAGCACATGAAGGATACAATTGTTATTGCAAAGATGTGATCTGAAACAGAATATTTATTTCTACCTTTTTCTTTTTTTATCATATACAAAATTCCCCTTTTTTATAAATTTATGTATTGGATAATATATCTTTACCCGTGGTGCTAGATAAACTCAAACAAGCATAAAAATAGCCCTTGCATGAGGATCTCCTGTAGAATGAAAGTGCGATCCAACATTCGAAAGGAGAATCCCCATGCAAGAGCACTTTCATTTTACTACAGATCGGGCCAAGATTCAAAAGCAATATGCCGCCATTTTCTTTTTTGTCTCCGCTCAACTGTCATTGATTCAGACGCATCTTCAACGCCGCAACCGCCATTTGGTAAAGCAAGAAGATGACGTGATCATAGCGATTCACATTTTGGGGAAGCTGCTTGGCTTTTCTTCCGAACGGGCATGGCATCGCTTTGTCACCGGAAATTTGTTCACAAACGGTCAGTTTCTCGAACGTTCCCGATACAACCGTCGTTGTCGGGCGCTGCGTTGGGCGATGAAATGGATCCGCCATGAGCTGGCGAAACGCGGCCAACATCATGCCTATGCCGTAGTCGACAGCTTGCCATTAGAGTTGTGCCATGCTGCGAGAATGCATCGTGTCAAACGGTTTCAAGGGATCGCCGACATCGGGTATTGCGCTTCCAAAAAGCAATGGTACTACGGGTTGAAACTGCACCTTCAAGTGACCGATCAAGGTTTGCCAATGGGATATGTGGTGACGGAAGCATCCTGCCACGATCGAATCGCAGCCGAAAGCGTGATGACCCAAATTCCTCATCCACCCGTGGTGCTAGTTGAGCGCTGATGCTCAACCAGCACCATAGGAATAAAAATGGACTCTAAACAGAATAAGGGGGAGGCTTCCATTGCTTCAGTATATCCATTCGCCTTTAGGAAATTGTTGAAAATCCATCCGCTTTCTTTCGCCTCCTCGCTTAGGGGCGCGACAAAAAGCTCGTTTTATCAAAAACTGAAGAGCTGGCTTTTGGTTCGTGTTTACGATTCCATTACCAATCGTTTCGATGATCAAAGAGAGGATTGAGGTCATGAAAAAGAAACCATTTCATTTCCTTTGGATCGGACAATCTTTCGCGAATTTCGGAGATGTGTTCTACATTGTTTCCGTTGTCTCTTGCCTATATCATTTGACATCGAAAGCCATGGCTGCCGCCTTAGTCCCTTTTTTCGTTACATTGTCGTTATTTATTAGTGGAATCGTCGCACCGATATTTTTCGAAAAATATAAACTAAAAACGTTATTGTCCTACGGACAACTGTGTAAAACATTTCTGCTGCTTTTTCTCTCGCTGTTTTTGCAATGGGGTGCGGAACATCACATTGCGATCGTTTACGTTTTTGTATCATTGATCGCTTTTTTAGACGGGATCAATAATCCGATTAAAAACTCCCTCGTTCCTTTTATCGTTTCCAAGGAGGAAATCTTGAAAGCCAACAGTTTTTTAAACACGTTAGACCAATTCATCAAACTTAGCGCATGGCCGATCGGGAGTTTGATTGTCAGTGCGGGATCGCCGTTCCTTTTAATCCATATCACCTTATTGTTCTATATCGTTTCAAGCATTCTCATGTTTCTGTTGCCTATACAAGAACATACAAAGAAGAATACGGTCCAAGACAAAGGCCTAAAGAACTTTCTCCTTTCGATCCGTCTAGGATGGGAATACACGTGGAGAAATGTGCACGCAAAATCGATTAGCTTCATGTCATTTTTTGAAGGAATCGGAAATGGCGTCTGGATTTCGGCCATCCTTTATATGTATGTGAAAGAACAATTACATGTAGGAGAGGAATGGTGGGGATATATTAACTCTGTTTTCTTTGGCGGCATGGTGATAGGGGGATTGTTAAGCGTTACGTTTAGTCAATCGGTTGAAAAAAACCAGCAATTTTTTGTATTGTTTGGCCCGTTTTGTATCGCTATTGTCACACTGTTATTTGGCACAACGACGCACGGTGCGCTGGCGCTTCTGTATTCCGCCCTGTACGGGATCATCGAACAATGGAAGCTGATCTGTCTTCAGACGATTCTTCAAAAAAATGCCCGGATGGACGCGCTGCCTCATGTTTTTGCCGTGCAGGGAGTCATTAGTTCCGTAACATTCGGAATTTCCACATTGTTAATGAGCTTTATCGCCGATGTTTACGGGATTCGTTTTTCATTTTATTTGTCTGTTTGCTGCTTTTTGATCAGCGGCTGGATCAGTTATCGTCAGCGGAAAATCTGGAGTTATAAGGAGAACCAAAAAGGAGAAATCACGGGAACTATTTTGTGAGCTCCCTCTGTAAATGATCACTTTATTTCAGAACAAAGCAAAGGAATCAGTCTTGCTTCATCATATGGCAGAGTGCAAACCGAAGGATTGTTTGCGCCCCTGCCTTTTCAACATTAGAATCAAAACGCCAATCGGGACGATGAACGTCGCCGACAAATTCTGTCAATAGACTTTACCCTCGATGGCCGTAAGGTTCGAACGCATAAAATGATTGTCGTCGATCCCCCGGGATTTTTGCACGATTGGAGGTCGACGACAATGCGAAGGCGGGTTTACTTCTTCAGCTGTTCAATCTTTTCCGCCGGCAGCCCGGTCAGCTCGTGGATCGTGTCGACATCGTACCCTTTCGCCAACATTTTCTTCGCGATGTCGATTTTCCCTTCCTCGATCCCTTTTTGACGTCCCTGTTCAATCCCTTGCTTCATCCCTTGCTTCATCCCTTGCTTTATTCCTTGTTTCAACCCTTGTTCGATTCCTTGTTTGACTCCTTGTTGAATGCCTTTCTCGATTCCCCGCTGTTCGTATGAGATGATGAGCTCCATCACTTGTTTCGCTTCCTTCGTCTCCATTTGGCTCACCTCGTTTCGCAGTTGGATTTCCTCCGCTTCGGACAACCGCAAATACGTTTCAAAAAACCCAAACAACAGCCGCTGCTTCGCCTCATCGAGCTCGAGGCGGACTAGCATGCGCAAAAACTCCTTTTTCACTTCCACCTTCTCGCTTTCATTATACCCCATTTTGCTTAACAAGGCGGCGGCAACCGGATTGTCACGGCGGATGTACTCGCGCCACGGCAGTTTGCGCAGTTCCACCGTCAGAAAGCGGAAGTCAAGAACCGTCAAAAATGGAAATTGAATCATCAATGAGGAAGGTTCGTCGTGGCGTTCGTCGTAGCTGAAGATGGCAATCGGGAGGATGCGGCGGCGGTGTTTTTGAAACAAGCGGCTGAAGTAGAGGAACATTCGCTCGGGGAACGTCCGCTGCTTATAGCTTTGATGTTCGACGTGAACGATGACGAGCCCGTCTTCCCCTTTTACCTTTGTTTCGACCAACAAGTCGACGCGGTGCTTCTCCCCGGCTGTCACGTCGGTGAACAGCTCTTCGGAGAGGAAAGAGAGATGGTGAACGTCGATGTGCTCGTACACGTCAGGAAAGAAAAGAAGCAAAAAGTCTTCGAAAAACGTCGACAGCAGCTCCTTGAACAACCGGTCGTGATCGATTCGCTGTTTGGCCACGTTTTCCCTCCTTGCGGCATCGAATTCATCGTATGATATTCGCTCTCCGCGGCCAAACTCCTTCTCCTCCCCCCTACTTTTTTTATGGTATGATCAAACGTCGCACAGGAAGTCCTCAAGCAAAGGCTATTTTTATGCTTGTCTGAATCGGCCTGACGCCACAAGTTAACTATAGACGGAAAAAACTTGAGCCAAGAGCGCAAACCGTTCTTCCGTTTGCGCTCCTGTCCGATGAACCCGTTCAGCTCTCATTCAGCCGCTTCGTGGTGTGCAGCCTCGTTCAATTCGTCGAATACAGGCTGACGAGCTCATACGTCACCGTCGTCCGGCTGTCTTTCCACTCAAGCTTTTTCACGACCGCGATGCCGCTCGCTTCGCTTTGTACGGTCCGACGCACTTCAAGCGGCACGTCGAGCGGATACAAGCGGTATCCGTCTTTTTCCAGCACAAACACATTTCCTTGAACGCGCTGTTCCTTCCCTTTGGTCACAATGACCGTCTGCACTTCCATCGGCATGCCCATATGATTTCAACCTCCTTGGCACCCCATCGATTCGTTGGCGGCCGCGCCGCCACCCGAGCGGCGCGCGCAGCCGCCCCTCTAGTTGTATCGTATCACATTGTCAGCTGTTGTTTCATCCATTCCGTGAGCCTTTGCACCGTCTCGCGATTGGCTTGCGGCGGAAAATAGTGGGTGAACTCAGGGAAGTACCAAGCCGTGACCGGTTTGCCGAGCTGCTTCAGCCGCCGCTCAAGCCGATAGGCGTGCTCAATCGATACGTTCTCATCGCGCCCGCCGTGGATGATGAGCACCGGGGCTTGGAGCCGCTCGAGATAATAAAGCGGGGTTCGATGCCGGTAGCGCTCCGGGCATTTGTTCGGCGTCCCGCCGATGACGCGCTTCATCATTCGCCGCAAGTCAGGCCGCTCCCAATACGTAAGCTCCAGATCCGCCACCCCTCCCCAGACCGCCACCGAACAGACCCCCTCGGCCATTAGGGCGGCATGGAGCGCCATCGCCCCGCCGCGGGAGAAGCCGAACATGTGAACGCGCCCGGGATGGACGAGCGGATGGCGGCGAAGGAGATAAAACCCAGCAAGCGCGTCATAACGGTCGTCGCCGGCGAAATCTTCGTTTCCTTCTCCGCCCCCATTGCCGCGGTAAAGCGGAGCGAAGACGACAAACCCTTGCGAAGCGAATTGGACAAGGCGCGGCACTCGCACCTGCCCCACATTTTTAATCCCGCCGCGCAAATACAAGAAGCCGTCATACACCTTATTTTGTTTCGGCGCCGCTAAAAATCCTTTCACCTTCAGCCCTTGGGACATATAGGTGACAAAGAACACATCGATTCCCGGATGCGGCGACGGAAACCGGTATTGGTCGATGATGTCCCCGTCCATACGCCTGCCTCCTTCCTATGCGAAAACAGATGATGCGAACCACCCGTCATCATCCCCCAACGCCTTCTTTCATTAGGACAAGTGGGGATGTCCGACTGCCTCGCCGCTCTTGCATGCCTCCCCTTGGCCGAGCGTCATCTTGAAAAAGCCCTGGAGCGCGAGGAGCGTCCCGACCGCCGCCCGTTCTCGGCTGACCGCCCATTTTTTCTAGGCATTCACACATTTTTGCTGCGTGCATACGATAAGGTGAAACCACGGTTTACCGCATGCGAACCAAGGGGGTTAACGAACATGAAAAAATGGGCCGTATGGTTATGCTCGCTTCTCTTGCTTTTGCCGCTTTCCGCCTGCACGAATGACGGGGGCCAAAGCGAAAAGCCGCTCAAAAAAGTGCGGCTCGCCGAAGTGACGCACTCGATTTTTTACGCGCCGCAGTACGTCGCCCTGGCAAAAGGCTTCTTTCAAGAAGAGGGGCTGGATGTCGAACTGACGACGACATGGGGCGGCGACAAAACGATGACGACGCTGCTTTCCGGCGGCGCGGACATCGCCCTTGTCGGCTCGGAAACATCCATTTATGTCTATGCGCAAGGGACGGACGATCCGGTCATCAATTTCGCGCAGCTCACGCAAACCGACGGGACGTTTCTTGTTTCCCGCGAGAAAATCGACCACTTTACATGGGAGATGCTGAAAGGAAGCACGTTCCTCGGCCAACGGAAAGGCGGCATGCCGCAAATGGTCGGCGAGTTTGTGCTGAAAAAACACGGCATTGACCCGCATCAAGATTTGAAGCTGATCCAAAACGTTGATTTCGCCAATATCGCCAACGCCTTTGCGAGCGGGACGGGCGATTTCGTCCAGCTGTTTGAACCGACGGCGAGCATTTTTGAACAAGAAGGAAAAGGCTATATCGTCGCTTCATTCGGCACCGAATCCGGGCGCGTGCCGTACACGTCGTATATGGCGAAACGAAGCTACATCAAAGCGAACAAAGACGTCATTGAAAAATTTACGCGCGCGATCTACAAAGCGCAGCAATGGGTCGAATCGCACAGCGCCGCCGAGATCGCGAAAGCTATTCAGCCGTATTTCAAAGACACCGATTTGGCTTTGATCGAAAAAGTCGTCGACCGGTACAAAAGCCAAGGGACCTACGCGACCGATCCGATTTTGGATGAAGAAGAATGGAACAACTTGCAAACCATTATGGCCGAAGCCGGCGAGCTGCCGAAGCGCATCGACCTGAACACGCTTGTTGATTCGTCGTTTGCCAAAAGCGCGATGAACAAGTGACGAAAGCGGGTGAACGAAATGTTTCTTGTCATCGACCGCCTCTCGCACACGTATTTGACAAAAACGACCGCTGTCACTGCACTCGATGATGTGTCGCTGTCCGTCGAGAAAGGGGAGTTCGTCTCCTTTCTCGGCCCTAGCGGCTGCGGCAAAACGACGCTGCTTTCGATCATCGCCGGATTGATCGAACCAACGGAAGGGGCGGTGCTCATAGAAGGCGAACCGCTCTGGTCGGGCGGATCGGACGCCCAAACGGCGCGGCGCGCGGTCGGCTACATGCTTCAGCAAGACTACCTATTCCCATGGAAAACGATCGAAGAAAACATCCTTCTCGGCTTAAAAATGACTAGAACGCTAACTGCTCAAACCAAAGAACGGGCGCTCGCTCTGCTGGCGGAGATCGGCCTAGCCGGCGTCGAGTCGTATTACCCGAGCCAGCTGTCCGGCGGCATGCGCCAGCGTGCGGCGCTCGTGCGCACGTTGGCGACCGACCCGAAGCTGCTTTTGCTTGATGAACCGTTTTCCGCCCTCGATCAACAAACAAAGCTGAAACTGGAAGAACTCGTTTGGAAGACGTTAAAACAATACGAAAAAACAGCGGTGCTCGTCACCCATGACATCGAAGAAGCCATCGCCATGAGCGATCGCATTTTCTTGTTTTCACCGCGCCCTGGGCGCCTTGTGCGGACGTTTGTCATCCCGGATGAACTGCGCGGCCGCCCGCCGCTTGCCGCCCGCCAGCATCCGGCGTTTTCGCCATTGTTCCAATCCATTTGGAAGGAGATGGAGGACCTTGAAGCCGCTCCATGATCGCATCGAATCGCTGCACCGTGAATACCTCGCCGCATTGCGTAAAGAGCGGCGGGTGATCCGCCTTTGGCAGACGGCGCTGCTTGTCGCCTTTTTCGCCGTCTGGGAAGCGGCGAGCCGCTTCCATTGGGTCGATCCGCTCCTATTCAGTTCGCCGTCCGCCATCGCCAAGCTGTTTGGCGAAAAACTTGGCGATCATTCGCTGTTTGTCCACACGTGGGCGACATTGTTTGAAACGTTGCTCGGCTTTCTTATCGGTACCACCGGCGGGGCGCTCATCGGCGCGGTCCTTTGGTGGTTTCCGCGCCTGGCGAAAACGCTCGATCCGTATTTGGTCGTCTTCAACGCCATGCCAAAAGTCGCCCTCGGGCCGATTTTGATCGTCGCTCTCGGACCGGGATTTACGTCCATCATCGCCATGGGCGTCGTCATTTCCATCATCATCACGACGATTGTCGTCTATTCGGCGTTCCAAGAAGTTGACCCGAACTATTTGAAAGTGCTGCGGACGTTCGGCGCCACCCGCTACCAATGCTTTAAAGAGGCGGTGCTGCCGGCGTCGTTCCCGGCGATCATTTCGACGTTGAAAGTGAACGTCGGCCTCGCTTGGGTCGGTGTCATCACCGGAGAGTTTCTCGTCTCCAAGCAAGGGCTTGGGTATTTAATCATTTACGGCTTCCAAGTGTTCAACTTCACGCTCGTATTGATGAGCCTGCTCATTGTCGCTTTGTTGTCGACTGTTATGTACCAACTTGTTGCCATCGTCGAGAAAAAATGGGGCAGCCGTCGTTAAGAGACGTTCGTAAACGATCGACGGGCGTCTCTTTTCATTCCTGACGTCGGGCCGGCATCCGCCCATCCCCCCTTGGCTTCTTCCTTCATGGAACCGGATGACCAACAAAAGCCGTCTAAAATCATCACCGTTCTCCGCTTCTTTCCCCTCGGCTGATCAGTCCGCGCTGTTTCAACTCGGCAAGCGAAAGCGAAAGGACATCGTCTTTCATGATATAGCTGAACCGTTCATCCGTGCGGATGTCATCCGGCAGCGCCTCAAGCAGCACCGGGCCGTTCGTTTCCAAATACGACCCCCGCTCGACGAGCGCAGCGATGTCGGCAAAATAAATGTTTTTCACGATATCCGGCTCCACTTTATATTGGCCGATGTATTCGAGCCGGCCGACGATTCCCCCCGTTTCTTCCATCACTTCGCGGACCGCGGCTTCCGCCGCTGTTTCCCGTTCTTCCACCTTGCCGCCGGGAAACTCAAGGCCGCGGCGCGGATGATCCGTCAACAGCCATCGCCCGCCATAGCGGCAAATGACCCATACATGCCCGGGGGAGGGGGAAAACGGATGATCCGCAAAGGCCAGCCGAACGCGATGTCCGTAATAATCGCGAAATTCATGCATCGGACTCTCCCCTTTCCTCTCCCCATTATACAGAAAAACGCCGCTCGACTCGCGGCGTTTACTCTTCTTTTTCGTCCGGGAGAATGCCCATCGAGCGGATGTGCGCTTTCGCTTCGTCGTTGCCGAGCTCATAAATCATTTTGTAAATGTCGACCATCGTCCGGTCGTACGCATCGTTTTCCCGATCATAGTGGTATTGGATGTACGGCACATGGGTGCGCCAAAACGCCTGCCAGTCGGTGGAGTAGTTTTGGTCAAAATACTCGCGCAGGCGTGCGATTTCCTCGTCGGTCGCCTCAATTTGAAAGTCCCACGGCGATGCCGTTTTCAACTGGGAAATTTCCCCGTGCGCCATTGAGACGTAATACGTCTTTTTTTGTTCATCTGCCACCTTCATCCACTCCTTCTTTTGCTCTTTTTGCTTAGTGTGGGGCAATCGGGGAAAACTATGCTCATTTTATTTCATCTTTCAACAGCTCGATCGCCTTGCGCAGCACGGACGGGATCGGAACGCCCGCCCGGCCGGCGTTTTCCACAATCGAGATAAACTCATTGGCGATATAGAAAAAAATGATCGCATCGCGGATGACATGCATGTTCCATCCAATGGCCAAATCGACGAGATGCGATGCCGCCACCAGAATGAAAATCAACAGTTTGCGGATGATGCCGCGAAAGCCGACTTGACTTGATAGCTTGCCTTCAACCGCGCTGGCGGCGATGCCGGTGAGGTAGTCGACAATGACCAAAGCAAGCAAAATCACGACAAATGAGTCCACGCTGCCGACAAACAGCGACAAAAACGAACCGAACAGCGACACGGCAACCATCGGGATCGGCTTGTTCACGCTCCCCCCTCCTTGAACATAGGATACGCGTAACTATCGTATGCCCGGTGAGGAGAACGCGACGCGGCGCATTCCCTAAAAAATCGCCCTTTTTCGACAAAGACAGGACAAAGCAAAAGGCCGTCCCCCGGCCTGAGGACAGCCTCCTCTTCTTATCGTCCTAAGAACGATTTCAACATCCAGACGTGTTTTTCCAAGCTGCGATGAATGCCAAGCAGCATATCCCCCGTCGTTTCATCGTTCACTTCATCCGCCAGCTGCATGCCTTCTTTCAATTCGCCGATCATCGTTTCAAAGTCGCCGACAATCGAAGCGACCATTTGCTCCGCCGTTTCCGTCCCGGCTGCTTCTTTGACGGACGCCTGCTTGAGGCAGTCTTTCATCGTCGCCACAGGCTTGCCACCCAAGGCCAACAGCCGCTCGGCCAGTGCGTCAATGTGGGTCGCGGCTTCGTTGTACAGCTCTTCGAATTTTTCATGCAGCGTGAAAAACTGCGGCCCGGTGACATACCAATGATAGTTGTGCAATTTCACGTACAACACAGTCCAGTTGGCGATTTGCTTGTTGACAAGATCGATCAGTCGAGTTGTCATCCTCTCACTCCTCCTTATGGTTCTTGTACCCAGCTGGCTTGTTGGTCAACTACCCCCACTTCGCGAACGCTTGAAGTGGGGGCTTGCAACTCCCCAGAAGTGCGAGCGGACTTCGTCCTCCTTCCTTGACTTGGGGTTGCATCAGGGGCAGGTTGACAACTGCCCAACGATGCAGGTCATGCCTGCATCGTTGCCGATTCTCTCGGTGTGTCTGTTGGCAGTACTTGGCTTCCACACACAACAGACGGACCTACGCTCGATGTTTTACGGTTGCAACGTTTCCTGCAACCAACCCCATCCATCGAGCAGCCGTGATTGGAGTGCCTTTATTGAACAGTTTTCTCCACGCCTTTATTCGATCATACACAAAAGAAAGGGGGAACGCGCATTCCTCTCCCACTTACTCCCTTTGGTCGTTGAGTGGGAGTCTCCTGCGCGAAATAGAGATGAAACATGGAAAACGTGTCGATGGATAGCTTACCCGATTTCACCGGAAATATGAACGCCAGCTCTGCCAGATATGGTATAATAAAAAGAAAAAAGGCGGGCGTCATGATGTACTGGACCTTGATCGTTTGCCTCATCATCGCCGCTGTCGTTCTCGTGCTGGCGGTCGTCACGACGTCCAAAGCGTATGCCTACAAGCATACGGTCGATCCGCACCCGAATGAACACGGCGGCGAACAACAAGCCGGCCCGAAGCAGCCGCAGTAGCGGCGCGGGGCTGGCTTGTTCATCAACCAAACACCTTTTTCAACTCTTCTTTCTCTTGCGAAAGCCAAAAGCGCATCAGCTGTTTGGCCGCCTCTAGATCATGCAGCTTCGCTTGGCCGCATTGCCGCTCGGTCGCGGCTGGCACTTCCGTCGCGGCGAGCGCGTCCTTCATGGCTTCTTCCAACAAATCAATGATCTCGTCCACGGTCGGCGAGCCGCTCACGACAAGATAAAACCCGGTTTGGCAACCCATAGGCGAGATGTCGATAATATCGAAATGATCATATTTGGCCGCATGTCGGCGCAGCGTATACGCCAACAGATGTTCGAGCGTATGAATCGCGGCCGGGTCCATCGCTTCTTTGTTCGGCTGGCAAAAGCGAATGTCAAACTTATTGACGACGCCGTCACTGCCGACTTTGTGAACGCCGCAATGCCGAACGTACGGCGCTTTGACCGCGCAATGGTCCAATTCAAAGCTTTCCACCGGTGAAGGCATGTCAATCACTCCTAGCTATTTTGATCCTCTTTCTTTATCATAACCAAAACGAGGGGCGTCCCGCATCTTTTTTGCCTCTCGCTTGGCGTCTATGCCCAAAAAGCAAGGTCTGGGCGAGCGCCCCCATTCCGAGCGAACGACAGTCGTTTTGCTTGAACAAAAGAAAGGTTTGTTCTATTGTAATCATGATGATCACAGAAAGGAGAACTGGGCATGGGCCAATGGCTGATTTGGTGCATCCGCTTTTATCAACGCTTCCTTTCTCCGCTCAAGCCGCCGACATGCCGCTTTTATCCGACCTGCTCGAACTATGGCATCGAAGCGATCCGGCGCTTTGGCGCCATAAAAGGGGGATGGCTGACGGCGAAGCGCATTTTGAAATGCCATCCGTTCCATCCGGGCGGTTTTGATCCCGTTCCTGAATCATCAGAACACGCGAAAAGAAACAAAATCACTTAATGGCCTTGCCATTTGCTTTATTTTTTTGTATGATCGATCTTGTAAATCGTAATGATTACGATATAATAAATGCGGACATCTTGATTCCAGAAAGGAGTTCAACATGAGAGCAACGTCCATCATTTTGTCTTTCCTTTTGGCGACGAGCGCCTTGCTATACGGCTGTCAATCGAAGCCAGAAACAAAAGAGGGCCAAACATCGAACGATCAGCTAACGATTTATACAACCGTCTATCCGCTTGAAGACTTTACGAAAAAAATCGGCGGCGACGCCGTGAACGTCAAAAGCGTTTACCCGCCGGGAGTGGAAGCCCATACGTTCGAACCGACAACCAAAACCGTGCAGCAGATTGCCGATGCGGACGCCTTCATTTACATTGGCCACGGGATGGAACCGTTCGCCGAAAAACTGCAGGAAACATTACAAAATGAGCACGTCCGATTTCTCGTTGCTACAAACGGCATCGAATTGCTTGAATCGAACCATGAACAGGAGCATGCGCATGGCGAAGGGCACAAAGACGAACACGGAGAGGGACATGAGAAAGAACATGGCCATGAACACGGAGACAAAGATCCTCACGTATGGCTTGACCCCATCCGCTCCATTGCGATCGCCAAGAACATCCGCGATTTGCTGATTGAACTGAAACCTGAAAAAAAAGACCTGTTTATGCAAAACTTTGAAACGTTAAAGATGAAACTCGAGCGCCTTGACGGGCAATTCCGTTCAACAGTGGAGAAAGCTCCTAGAAAAGAGATACTCGTTTCCCATCAAGCCTACGGATATTGGGAAGACCGCTACGGAATCAAACAGCTGAGCGTTTCCGGGCTTTCTCCGAGCAACGAACCATCGCAAAAAGAGCTGACTCAGCTCATCCAGACAGCCAAACAGCATCACATCCGCTATGTCATTTTCGAACAAAATGTTCATCCCAAAACGGCGGAAGTGATTCAGAACGAAATCGGCGCCAAGCCGCTCCGTCTGCATAACTTGGAATCGCTGACCGATGAAGATCGAAAAGCCCACAAAGATTACTTTTCCCTTATGGCCGAGAATCTCCGCGTGCTGCAAAAAGCCCTTCATTGAAATACAACCGCCTGCCTCTTTCGATTGAGGCAGGCGGTTTCGTTTCCTTTTCCCCATCCGGATACATTCCGGGCGCTGTTTGCCTCCTACATCGTGGGCTTTCTCATTTTGTTTCCCGGCTTCGTCTATTTCTGGCGTTTGTTTATGCACGATAAGCGCTATGTACGGCCAAAATAACAAGGAAAAAGGTGTCCCCAACACGCGTGGGACACCTTCCTTTATGACGTGCGATCTTCTGTCCTGCAGAAAGAAAAGCCACCTTTTCCTCACCCATCACTCTCACTATTGCAGCGAGCGGACATAGGCCGCAATGGCCGCAATTTCTCCCGGCGTCAATGTTTGCACTTCTTTCGTCCGATGGCGCCGGATTGCTTCCTCGATCGTTTTCGCGCTGCCGTCATGCAAATACGGGGCTGTCGCCCATACGCCGCGCAGCGTCGGCGTATCCCACTGCTTGGGCGTCCGCGGGTTTGTGAACCGGGCGCGGGCGTCGCCTTTGGAGGCGCGGTCCTTCGGATTGGCCGTGCCGATATCGTGCAAGTAGGCGGTATTGGCAGTCGTCAATTTCCCGTCCGGCCCGACCGCCTTGACGCTGTCGGTGAAATACTCGCCCCCATGGCAGCTTAAGCAATTCCCTTTCCCGTTAAACAGGCGCTCCCCTTCCTTCGCTTCCGCCGTCAAGCTGCCGTCGCGGTTCCGGTACGGGCTTTTCGGCACGGGGAACGAGCGCGGGTCGTTCAAGTAGGCGAGAATGGCGTCAAACATATGCTGGACGTTCGGCGGCAGCGGCTTGGACGGGTCGATCGCCGTCATGCCGCCCATCTCGCCTTGCACGGTATGAATGTAGTCGGTAAAATCGTCGCGCGACCCATCCCACATAAACAGCCCGGTTTTCGTCGCCAAAATATTGCTCGGCACGTTGCGCGGCCCTTTCGCCGTCATGAGCGTCAAGCCGTTGATGTCGCCGTCGCTATGGCACGAAGCGCAGCTCATCCAATTGTTCCCTGTGATGTTGATGGCAAACTCGTCGCTGTTGGCGCTGTAAAAGATCGTTTTTCCTTCACGCACGAGCGGGGAGAGCGAATCTTTCGCAATGAGGCGGATCGTGCCATCTTCCTGCTTCGCTTTCGCATATGGGCTTTTTCCTCCGGTTTTGATCACGGCCAAATCATGGCTCATGGCGTTGTGGACGTAAAGCGTCTTCCCATCCGGCGAAATCGCGATCCCGCGCGGATTGTTGCCGTGGATGCGGCGCAAAATTTGCGTCGCCTTGCCGCCGCGTCGCAAGTCAAAGACGACGAGGTCCTCGCTTCCAGACATGACCGCGTACGCTTTGCCGCCGTCCGGGGAAAACGCCACATCGTACGGATTGGAGACGATGATCGTCTCGTTATGAACATCCGTGACATTGATCGCGGCAAACAGCTCTTTCCGCTCGTCCGGCAACTCAACGTCTTTCGTCACATCAATGACCGAGATGGCCGGAAAGACCGTTTCCTCAAATTGGATCGGCGTATCGATGTTCGTCAATAAGTGCGGAATATACGCTTTTTTGCCGTCCGAGGCGATGACGATTTGCTCAAGCGTGTTCGGAACGCCTTGGCTCTTTTTTCGATCGGCTTTGTCCGGCGACGGGGCGAGGGCGATTTCCTTGACCGCCCGCCGTTTCTTTGTGTCAATCACGGTGACTTTGGCCGCCAAATATTGCGTCACGTACAGCTTCCTTCCGTCCGCTGTCAGCGCCAGCGCCCGCGGCCGATCGCCCGCTTGGATGTCTTTCGTCCGCTTCCCGCTCTCGGCGTCAAACACCGAGACCGTGCCCGAGCGGTAGTTGGCGACATATACTTCCGCCCCATCCGGACTGGTGACGATGCCGAACGGCTCGATCCCCGTTTTCCAACGGTCGACGACTTTCCGCTTGTCAAGCGATACGACGTCCACTTCATCATCGTACATGCAGGAAACATACAGTGTCCGTCCATCCGGGCTGAGCGCCAGCTGGCGCGGTTCGCGGCCGACGGGAATTTCCGCTTCCTTCGTTTTCGTTTTCGCGTTGATGATTGTCACTGTATCCACATCGATGTTGGCGGTGTAGACATAGCGCCCGTCGCTGCTTACGGCGATGTTGTCGCCGTGCGCCGGGGCATGTCTGACCACTTTCGGCTGCTCATGCCATGCCTTTTCGTCCTGACAGCCGGCCAACAGCGTGGCGATCGCCGCGGCGAACCACCATTTTCGCATTTCAATATTCCCCCGTTTTTTCACGAAAATGATAACCATCCTCAATTTTACAAAGAAAAGCGGCGAATCTCAATCGTATTCGCCGCTTTCTTTCTGTTATTTGTTGGCGGATCCAACGTTGACCTTGACCGTCCGCAACACCGGCGCCACGCCGTATGGGCCGCCGGCCGCCTGCACTTGCGGGACATGGTCATGATCGGTGTTGCCCAATTTTTTCCCTTTGATGTAGACATCTCCCGTATCCCAAAACTCGCTTGCCTGCATCCCTTCCTGAAGCGTCGGGCCGTCGACGATTCGGTCGTAAAAGTCGACGTAGCGGGAGATGATCGTTTCGCGGTCAAGGGATTTCGCCGTCTCATCCGCTTGGTCGTTGTTCAAGTTTTGCAAGGCCACGCGGAACACCCCCGACAACGCGCCGGCGAGCCACGGGGTGTACTTGTCCTCTTTTTCTCCCGTATGGTACACGTGCCATTTTTGATCCCAAAAATGTTTGTTCATTGCCTCATAAACACGGCGCGCCGCATCGCGGTATGCTTCGTCTTTCGTCGCCAAAAATGCCGCCGTCAGCCCGCGGATCGCGCCAAGCTGGGCAAGAAGCGTCGGCTCGTCTTGATCCGGCCCTTGGCCGATCGTATAGCCGTTTTCGACAAGTCCGTCTTTTCGCATCAAGTTGTGCATGATAAAATCCGCTTGCCGGCGGATGAGCTCGAGCGCCCGCTTTCCTTCCGGCGTGCCGAGCCCTTTGGCGCTCTCTCCGCTCGCATAGCCGACCGGCATCCCGTCAATCGCCCGTTCGAAGATGCGGAGCGCTTCCATTGTATAGCCGGCTTGGAACGTATCGACCCGATTT
Source organism: Geobacillus zalihae NBRC 101842 (assembly GCF_001544135.1). Classification (GTDB taxonomy): domain Bacteria; phylum Bacillota; class Bacilli; order Bacillales; family Anoxybacillaceae; genus Geobacillus; species Geobacillus zalihae. Next base: position 17,407 of record NZ_BCPV01000032.1, read on the forward strand.
CCTTGCGTTCGCCCGTCATGTTCGGTCACAAACGCGCCCGCTTTTTCATTGAAATGCATGGCATCGATGTTGCGAAACACTTGCAGCAGCACGTCGCGGTTGACGGAATACGGGTCGTCGGCCACGCGGTCGTTCGCCGTCGTCGCGTCAAGGTTTTCCTTTGGCGCGCTTGGGAACGGTTTTCCGTCAAACACGGCCAAAAACGCGGGGTTTTGGTTTTTGTTTTCCGGCCGCTGGTCGGTCATGCCGAAAAACTCCGCCGCCGGCCATAGCATGAGCCATTGGTCCTCAAGCAAGCTGCGGGGATCTTTGACGACCAACTTCGCCGCATCCGGCGCCAGCTCGCTTCCCCCTTCAGCCACTTCCACCGCGTGCGGCAAATAGACGAATCCCCCGCTTGGGTTGTAGCGGCTGCCGGCTGCCTTCGTCAACGCCTGTTGCTTCGCATCATAAAATAAATGGTCACGGATAAAAGCCAGCTTGTTCCATATTTGTTCCGTCAAAATCATCCCTTGCATCCCGTCGGCGGAGCTGACGCCAAGAGCGACTTTCCCGCTTTGATCGTCGTTTGGCGTTTTCGCCTCCACCTCTTCATCGCTGTCTTTTTGATGAAAATTCCCCAAAAAGTCGCCGGCCCAAAGCGCTTGCTTCAAAAAGACGCCGCCGTAAGCCGATGGCGTGAGCACTTTGTCCATTTTTCCGCGATCCCAACGAAGCGATTGGAAATCGACTTGATAGACGGGAACGTATGTACCGTCGTCATTTTCCGCGTACACGTCCGTGTCAACCTTTTGCGCATAATGCGGATCGCCGCCGGCGTACTCGATGAAGGTTGGGAACATGTTGCGGAAAATTTCCTCGCGCGGATAGCCGACGCTGTCCGCAAGCTCATAAAAACGGTCGGCGAGCGCCTGATCGGCTGGCTGATGCCGCTGTTCGGCCCGTTGCTTGGCGATCGGGCCGTTGATGAGATGAAGCCCGAGCCCTGACTTTTCCGTCACTTCGTACATCGCCTCTTCGGAATACTCGTATGACTCGATGCCGGCCGTATAGTCGAATTTCGTCGGTTTATCAGGCTTTCTCGCATCAAGGGTGTCCAAATCAAGCCCGAGCCCTTCAGCGAGCGGTTCGCCCGAAAGTTCAAATTCCGAGTAGGCAAACATATTGCCGGCCGTATCAAAATGATCGTCCGCCACCGGCACGTGCAGGCGCGGCGCTTCCGATGAACGGCCGTTCTCTTTCTCCCCGACGGCGGAACAGCCGGACGCCAAAAGCAGCGAGGCCGCCGCCGACGTGGCCATGACTTTCCAAGGCATGCGTTTCATGGCTTGCTCCTCCATTTTTAAAATAACGATTTTCATTCTCACTAACGTTTATTATACGCCGTCCCTTCCTCTTTGTTCAAGCCAAAATTGATTCGACAACGCTTTGCCTATAAAACGGCGCTTTTCATGCCTGTGGTCCTTCCATTCAAGCCGAAAGCCACTCAACGCGGCGTCCGCCCGTCCATAAAAAGCAGCATTCCAGTTCGTTCGGACAACGTCCGATTGTTTTGCGGCATAAGGACGACGCCGTTTCTTTGCATCGCCGAATGGCTTCCTCTTCCTCACACCACAGCAGCACACGAACCCGGTCGCGGTAAACGATGTACAACTCCCGATCCGCTTCTTCGCCCAATCCGCCGTCCGCCAGCAGCAGCGGCTTGCATGCCGCCTCTTCCATCGAACCGAAAAACTGCAGCAAATGATCCGTCACCTTGGCCAACACTAGTGTATAATGCAACGGCGTCGGAAACATCGACAAAGGAAGGAGCGAACGGTGCTGATCAATCAACCGGAGCAAGCAAAGCGGAGACCGCAGCGAAGGCGCGGTGTCGCAATACGCTTGAATGACGCGGCGAAGAAACCGGCGCAGCGCACACGGCCAGACATCCAACGTCTCGTGATGGATAGGCACCATGGCTCGCCTCCTGTTTGTTCATGCATGTTTTTCCAGCTGCTCCAACACGGCGTTGATCGAGCTCCATGACCGTTTCGCAAAATAAATAGGCTTGTCTTTGCTTTTCGCCTTCTCTTTCACTTTCTTCGCCAAATTATGGTTCACGTAATCGATCATGACCAATATGGCGTCGACATGCTCCGGAATGTCGCGTTTCACCATATTCACTTTTCGTCCATTGAGATGAATGATTTCCCGGAATCCGGAACGCTCCAATTTATCGGTAATATGGCCTAAATGATCCGCTCCAACGACAAGAAGCGATGCCATCATAAAATCCTCCTTTGTTCTCTTTTATTTTAATTGAGAATGATTTTCTGTGTCAATTAAAATAAGAAAGATTTTCATCTATTTTTAGGCCATGATGTCCTCTTCAACAGCGGCACGAGGCAAACACCATTTCTGCACGAAGCCCTTCTTTCCATTTGGGACAGCGTGAAGCAACGGGCGCAACGGAAGCTGTCGATTGCCCCTGCCTCCGTTGATCCCAAGCGGGAGTCTTCTCGGTTAGAGATGGATAAAATGCCTGCAAATGCGTCAAACTATAGATGCGGGCGATTTCATCACGACAAGGGGGATGACCATGGCGAAAGATGTTCTTTGCGAAGTGCGCAACTGTCGTTATTGGGCAGAAGGGAATCGCTGCAGCGCTGAAGCCATTTACGTGGTCAGCCATGCCGGAAACATGGCGTCTGATTCCACGGAAACAGACTGCAAAACGTTTGTTCCGGCCCATGAAGCATAATGCGAGACCAACGAGGCGCTGCCCGGCCGACCGGGCGGCGCTTGCATCGTTCGAGGGGGATGACGATGGACAAACGCGCCAGCCTCATTCAAGCGCTGCAAACGGAAATGAAGCGGGTCGCTTTAGGAACATACCCAGCTTGCATCGACTCCTTCGCCCGTTTGTGGGATTATGAGTTCGGTTCGTTTGATCAGCTCCCACCTGAGATTGAACGGCTCGTCGCCCATCGGGCCGCTGAACTCGGGTGGATGGATGACGTTTGAGGGCCGTCCATTTCGAAACCAACGCCAGATGGAGTAAAAAACATCGTTGGATGGCCATCCCTATGTTTCCATCTGCGCGATGGAAATCGGCCGTGCAAGGGATGACGTTTGACTGCCGTCCTCCAACAGGGGACAAAGCGGATGGATGAAGCTGGATCGCAGCGGTCTAAAAGCAAGGGCTTCGATTCGGCGAACGCCATGCCTCCCGGTCGGAACGCCGCAGGAATGGCAGCGGCAAAAAGGCAGGAAACTCGGCCTAGGCGAGTTCCTGCCTTTTCTGCTTCCGAACAGATGTTTCTACTCCTATCAAAATGTTTGTTCTGTTTTTGGAATGAGCCTTTTCAGTTCGCGGCGCAGCAGTTTTTGCGCGGCGTTGCGCGGCAGTTCGTCGACGAAGTAAATGCGGGCCGGCACTTTATATTTCGCCAGCCGCTCGCGGCAAAACGCGCGAAGGGCCGCTTCGTCTGGCGACGCTCCGCGTTTCAGGCGGACGAACGCATACGGCACTTGCCCCCACGTTTCATCCTCGACGCCCGTCACCCCGGCTTCTTCCACATCGGGATGCGACAGCAGCACCGCCTCCACCTCAGCGGGATAGACGTTTTCGCCGCCGGAAATGATCAAGTCAGAACGGCGGTCAAGGACGTACAAAAATCCCTCTTCATCAATATAGCCGATATCGCCGGTAAAAAACCAGCCGCCGCGGATCGCTTGCGCCGTCGCTTCCGGGCGATGCAAGTATCCTTTTGTCACATTCGGCCCTTTGACGACAATTTCTCCCGCTTCATGCGGCGCAGCCGGCTTTTCGTCTTTTAGGATGCAAAGCTCCGCCGGAAAAAGCGGTTTGCCGGCCGAACCGAGCTTCGTCAAACTGTATTCCGGCGCGAGCGTTGCGATTTGCGACGCCGTTTCCGTCATCCCGTACGTCTGGTACACCGGAATGCCTTTTTCTTTGCACGCCTCAAGCAGCGGGCGCGGCGCCGGCCCGCCCCCTAGCAGCATGCAGCGGAACGTATCGGGGTAGCGCGCTTCCCCGAGCTCCGATATCATCCGCTGAAGCATGGCAGCCACGACCGACATGATCGTCACGTCGCCGCGCATGATCCATTCGTTCGCTTCCTTCGGGTCGAATGACGTTTGCAGCCGCATCGGCATGCCGTAAATGACGCTGCGCATGGCGATCGACAGGCCGCTGATATGAAACAGCGGCACGGCGGCCAGCCAGCAGTCGCGCTCATGCAACCCTAAATTGAGCGCCGAACCGACGGCGCTCCACCAATGATTGCCGTACGTTTGCAAGACGCCTTTCGGAGTGCCGGTCGTCCCGGACGTATACATGATCGTGGCGGTTTCCTCCAAATCGCATGTTTCCTTGAAGGAAACGTCCGCTTCGGGCAACGCGGCCAACGCACCGACGGTCAGAACGCGCCCGTCGCCGTCAAGACTCCCGGCCAGCTCCTCATCGGCGATGGCAAGCCGCGCGCCGCTGTCATCCAGCTGCCAGCCAAGCTCATAGGACGTCAGGCGCACGTTTTGCAGCAGGACGCGGGCGCCGAGAAAAAACAACGCATGGATGATCTCGATCATCTCGATGCGATTTTTCATCAGCAAGGCGACAATATCTCCTTCCTTGACGCCCGCCCGCGCGAGGCGCCGCGCCCAGACGGCAGCCGCTTCATACAGCTCGGCAAACGTTTTGGTCCGCCGCCCGTCGCTCACGGCGATTCGCTCCGGGGTTAAAAACGCCCGCTGCTTCAGCCAGTTTGGCATCGTTGTCATCTAGCGTTCCTCCTTTCTTGCCGCTCTCGCCCATCGGCCATCATTCCTCGCTTTGAAAAAGCGGCAAAAAGCAGCTTGATTCTTCATCAAGCTGCTTTATTCCCATCACGGAAAGCGCGGGAATTGGCTGAAGTCCGGCTTCCGTTTTTCTTTGAACGCCCGCATGCCTTCCTTCGCCTCTTCGGTCGTGTAGAAGAGAAGCGTCGCGTCGCCGGCGAGCTGTTGGATGCCGGCCAAGCCATCGGAGTCGGCGTTGAACGCCGCTTTTAAGAAGCGAATGGCCGTCGGGCTTTTCTCCAAAATTTCCTGCGCCCATTTGACCGTTTCTTCTTCAAGCTGCTCAAGCGGCACGACTTTGTTGACCAGCCCCATTTCGAGCGCTTCTTGCGCCGTGTACTGACGGCATAAATACCAAATTTCCCGCGCCTTTTTATGGCCGACGATGCGGGCCAAATAGCCGGCGCCATAGCCGCCGTCAAAGCTTCCCACTTTCGGCCCGGTTTGGCCGAAGATGGCGTTGTCCGCGGCGATCGTCAAATCGCAGACGACATGAAGCACATGCCCGCCGCCAATGGCGTAGCCGGCGACCATCGCAATAACCGGCTTCGGAATGACGCGGATGAGCCGCTGCAAATCAAGCACATTGAGGCGCGGAATTTCATCCTCGCCGACATAGCCGCCATGGCCGCGCACTTTTTGGTCCCCGCCCGAGCAAAACGCCTTGCCGCCGGCGCCGGTCAAAATGATGACGCCGATATTCGAATCATCGCGCGCTTTTGTGAACGCATCGATCATCTCGTTCACCGTTTTCGGCCGAAACGCGTTATGTACTTCCGGACGGTTGATCGTAATTTTGGCGATGCCGTTGTACGTTTCGTAAATAATATCCTCATAGTCATACTGCTTCACCCATTCAAACGGCATTTACACTTCCCCCTTTGTCATGAATTCACTTACTATTTTAGCAAAAATGCCGGGCTGTTCCACGTGAATTGCATGTCCAGCATCCGGAACGCAGACAAGTTCGCTGTTGGGCAGCCGCTCGTGCATTTGGGCAGCGATGCGGCAAAACTTCTCATCGTTCTCCCCGCAAACAAGGAGCACAGGCATGGCAAGTTCGCCAAGCCGCTCCCAAAACGACGGCTGCACGCCGGTCCCCATCCCGCGCAAACTGTTGGCAAGCCCCGTTGCCGTATGGCGGAGCCGCTCGCGGCGAATCGCCGCCCGCACCGAATCCGGAAGCGCCTGCTGAGTGGCAAACAGCGGGATTTTTTCCCAATCATCGACAAAAGCACGGACGCCTTCCGTTTCGATCTTTCGCGCCAACGCCTCATCCGCTTCCCGCCGCGCGCGCCGCTCCTCCTCTGTCTTCAAGCCGGGCGAACTGCTTTCCAGCACTAAGCGGCGAACGCGGTGCGGATGCCAAACGGCGAACGCCAACGCGAGCCGGCCGCCCATCGAGTAGCCGAGCACGTTCACTTGTTCGACGCCCCATTCGTCAAGGAGCGCCGCCAAGTCAGCCGCCGCGTGTTCGATCCGATACCGTCGGGCGTCCTTTGGCGCCTCGGTCCGCCCATGGCCCAACAAGTCGACGGCCATCACACGGAAGTCCGGCCAAAACGGGGCGAGCGGCCGCCACGTGTCCGCGCTGCCCGTAAACCCGTGAAGCAACAGAAGCGGCTCTCCTTCTCCGTATTGTTCCGCATGGTAACAAACCCCATTCACCATCATGGTCATGCCAATCCTCTTCATTCGAGACATTTCGCGATTTCCCGGGCAACCTCGTTCCACAACAATCGATGCATTCGGACATTTTCCGCGCGCGACGTGCGCACTTCAATGACATGAAGCCCGCCTGACGACAGCGATTCCGATACATGGCGGCGGAACTCCGCCCAATTGTGCGGCACCGTATGGCGGCCGCCGTACATCTCGACGGCGTGGGCAAACGACAAATCCGTCGGCGTGCCAAACAGCGTTTCAAACGCCCCTTTATGGCGCGCCTGCGGCAAAAACGAGAAAATGCCGCCGCCGTTGTTGTTCAACAACACAATGGTAGCTGACAACGAATGCATCTTCGCCGCCAACAAGCCATTTAAATCGTGGTAAAACGACAAGTCGCCGATCACCAGCACAAGCGGGTTCGCGGCAACGCTTGCGCCCAAGGCGCTCGAGACAACTCCGTCAATGCCGTTGGCGCCGCGGTTGGCCAAAACGCGAAGCGGCTTGTCCGTCGCAAAGAGAAACGTATCCGCATCGCGAATCGGCATGCTGTTGCCGACAAACAGCGCCGCCCCGGCTGGAAGCAAATCGGCAAGCTCCGTGAACACGTTCCCTTCAAACCATTCTTCTTTCGGCAGATGGCGCTCAAGCGCCGCGCGGGCGATCGCGTTCATCTCGCGCCATATCGCCGACCACGCGCTTTTGTTTTCTTTCGGTTTCGCCCATTCAAGAAGCTGGCGGCAAAGAATCCATTCATCACTCTGAACGAAGCTGTCCGCGGACAACGTCGGATCACGCCAGCCGCCGTCGTCGACAACAATTTGACGAATCGCGCGATGGCGCTTGAGCCATAAAAAGAGCGGCTTCGACACCGGCATGGCGCCGAACCGAAGCACCACATCCGGAACAAGCTTGGAAGCGGCGGTTTCCTCCCGCAATATGGCGTCATAGCTGTCCAGCACGTACGTTTTGTCATGCGTACCGGCGCGCAACTGGGAAAGCGGATCGGCCAAAATCGGAAAATCAAGCGCCCGCGCCAACTCGGTGACCGCCTCGGCAAACCCAGGGCGATCGAGCGGCCCGCAGACGATCAACCCGCGTTCCGCCGCCGACAGCTGCTCATACAGCGCCGATACGCTCTCTTGCGGCAGCGCTGGGCGGCCGCGCCATACTTGCGGCGCTCTCGAAACGGACCGCACCCGCTCCCAAACCGCCTCATCGATATGCGGGACAAGCGGCTCGCGAAACGGCGCGTTCACATGCACAGGCCCGCACGGTGCACCGGCGGCCGTTTGGACGGCTCTTGCCGCCATCGTCCGCGCGTATCGCAGCATATCATCCGCCTCTTCCGGCAGCGCCAAGTCCACAAACCACTTGGCGTAGCGTCCGTATAAGTGCAGCTGATCAATCGCCTGCGGCGCCCCGACATCGCGCAGTTCATGCGGCCGGTCGGCCGTCAGCACCACGAGCGGCACGCGCGAATAGTATGCCTCGACAACCGCGGGCCCATAGTTGGCCGCCGCCGTTCCGGACGTGCATACGAGCGCGACCGGACGCTGCTTCGCTTTCGCCAAGCCGAGGGCGAAAAACGCGGCCGACCGCTCATCGATATTCATATATAGTCGAAGGCCAGGGTGGGCCGCCATCGCCATCGCAAGCGGCGTCGAGCGCGAACCGGGGCTGATCACCGCCTCCGCCACCCCGGCCTGCGCCAATCCGTCCACCAATGCCGCTACATAAACAGACAAGGCATCAGCCATCGTTCATCACTCCCAACGCCGATAACATCGGAGCCATTTTCACATTTGTCTCTTCATATTCGCTGTTTGGGTCGGAATCGGCGACAATGCCGCAGCCGGCAAACAGCATGGCTTCCTTCCCGGCGAGCAAGGCGGAGCGAATGGCGACCGCCCATTCCCCATTGCCTTCGCCATCCACCCAGCCGATCGGCGCTGCATACCATCCGCGGTCAAGCGGCTCAAGGGCGCGGATCACCTCCAGCGCCCGATCGCGCGGCGTTCCGCCGAGCGCGGGTGTCGGATGCATCATTTCCACTAAGCGGAGCACCGAGCGCTCGCGGCAGCCACGGCCGACAACCGGAGTGCATAAATGCTGGATGTGCGGCAGCTTGAGCAGCTGCGGCGCGGGCGGCATCTCGACCGTCTCGCAGACGGAAGAAAACAAGCGACCGATCATTTGCACAACAAACTGATGTTCTTCGTTGTTTTTTCGATCTGCCCGCAGCCAAGCGCCAAGCCGCTCGTCTTCCTCCATAGCGGCCCCGCGGCGCACCGATCCGGCGAGGCAAACCGACCGGCACATTTTCCCTTCTTTTTGGACAAGCTGCTCAGGGGAAGCCCCGATAAAACAGCGGCCGTCCTGTTCAAACGCAAAAATGTAAGCAAACGGCTGCTGCTCGCGAAGCCGCTGGAGTACGGCCGCGGCATCCAACGTTTTGGCAAACGCCAGGCGCCGAGCGCGGGCGAGCACCACCTTGTCCAACGCCCCCGCCCGAATCGAGGCGATCGCTTCGCGAACAGCCGCCAACCATCGTTCTTTCTCTTCTTCTTCGTCTGACACAAGGCGCGGAAGCCGCTTTGGAGCGGCCATAGGGTCGCTGATCCGCTCAAGCAAGCGCCCGACCCGCTCCCAGTCCCGTCCTCTTTTGTCCGTTGGGACGGTGACGGTCAACGTCGTTTTGCCGTTTCTTACGGCAAGAAGCGCGGCCGGCGCCACGAGCTTCCCGGCCGGAAAGCCGCGCCACATGTCGGTGCCCGGCCGATAGGGGTCAAACGAAAATCCGCCAAACAATAACGGCGGCGCATCGGCCGCGCCGTATGGCTCCATCTCCTTCTCCCATCGGCGCCGGCCCGCTTCCACGTCATCAAACCGGCTGTCGGCCTTCTCCGTTTCGATCGCATAAACGGAGCCGAGGCCGACCAATATCGTGCCTCCGGTTCGATCCGCCCAAAAAAACCGTTCGCGGAAGCCGCATGACGGCCCTTGCATAAAAAAAGAAACCGGATCAACGCCCTCCCACGGTTCCGTCCAGCTGACAAACGGCCGCCCTGCATTCACCGCCAATCTATGCAATTGTTGCTGCAGGTGATGTCGAAATCCAATCGCCACGTTCCTCACGCTTTCTGTCGTAAAATTCCCCCTCCATCCCCACTTCCCATTATATATAATAGGAAATCATTTATCTATCGGGAAGGGTTGACATGCTTTCAACGTTTGCCTACACTTATTTTGGACATAAACGAATGACATTTTCACAGAATCTAAGGGGAATGAATATGCAATCATTCACACATATGGACCATCGCCCGCCGGCGCGCCGCGACTGGCGCGTCTTTTGGCGGCTGACGCGCCCGCATACGTTGACGGCGGCGTTTGTGCCCGTATGCGTCGGCACGGTGCTGGCGATGGGCGAAACGTCTGTCAATTGGCTGCTGTTTGCCGCGATGATGATCGCCTCTTTGTTGATTCAAGCCGCGACGAACATGTTCAACGAATACTACGATTATCAACGCGGCCTCGATTCCGCGGAATCGGTCGGCATCGGCGGCGCCATCGTCCGCGACGGCCTCAAGCCGAAAACGGTGCTGGCGTTGGCGGTTGGCTGTCTTGGGTTGGCTATGCTCATCGGCGTCTACATTTGCGCCGAAAGCAGCTGGTGGCTCGCCGTTGTCGGAACGATTTGCATGGCGGCCGGTTATTTTTACACCGGAGGGCCGGTTCCGATCGCCTATACGCCGTTTGGCGAACTGGCGGCTGGGTTTTTTATGGGCTTTGTCATTATTTTGATTTCATTTTTCATCCAAACAGGCTATATCAGCGGCGGTGCCGTGCTCACCGCCATTCCGATCGCGATTTTGGTCGGCGCCATTTTGCTGGCGAACAATATTCGCGACTTGGACGGCGATCGTGAAAAAGGGCGAAAGACGCTCGCGATTTTGATCGGCCGCAACTGGGCCATCCGCCTGCTCGCTGCCATGTTCGCCGTTGCCTTTCTTTGGGCGGCCGCCCTCGTTCTGTTTCACATCGTTCCGCCTTGGGCGCTGCTTGCGCTGTTGAGCATCCCGAAAGCGGTTGCGGCGACGCGCGGATTTATCGGCAAAATCAAGCCGATCGAGATGATGCCGGCGATGAAGGCGACGGCGCAAACGAATACGCAGTTCGGCTTTTTGCTCGCCGCTGGCTTGCTCATTGCCCATTGGCTGTAACACGGTCAACATGACCGTGTTTTTTTTTTGATTTTCGCCCATACTACATCATATAGACGCTACTGCGAAGGAAGGGATTGCGACTGATGCTGACGAACGAACAGCTTGCCGCCCTCCGCTCAAGACTGCTCGACATGAAACGGGAGACGGAAGACCGGCTGAAGCAAAACGACCATTTCGGCATGATCCGCAGCCACGCTCACGATGCGGTCGGTGAGCTGGCGAGCTACGACAACCATCCGGCCGATGAGGCGACAGAGCTGTATGAGCGGGAAAAAGATCTCGCCCTAAAGGAGCATGCCGAGCGCGAACTTCGCGAGATTGAACAGGCGCTTGGCGCCATCGTCGACGGCACATACGGAACGTGCTGCGTATGCGGTCGTCCGATCCCATACGAACGGCTCGAGGCGCTGCCGACAACACTCTACTGCCGTGAGCACAGCCCGGATCAAACGGTGTCGCAAAAGCGGCCGCTTGAAGAGGGCGTGCTGATGCCGCCGTTTGGCAAATTCGATTTCGATGACCGCGCGGAATCGGTCGCTTACGACGCGGAAGATGCATGGCAGGAAGTAGCCCGCTACGGCACGTCCGACACCCCTTCGGACCTTGGCAAAAACGTCGATTCCTACAGCGAAGTGTATGCCGAGTCGGAAGAGAACGTCGGCTATGTCGAAGACTTGGAAAATTTCGCGGCCGTCGATTTGCATGGCCAACACGTACGTGTGTACCCGACGCGGGAGCATGAGCTGCTGGAAAACATATTGGATGACGAAGGCATCATGTCGAACATCGGCGATTTGCCGGCGTATGAAAAAGACCCGTATACATCGAAAGACAGCTACCGCCGGTACGATGAAAGACCGTCCCAGCAGCATTTTGGGGAAACGACTCCATGAAAAAGGCCATCGGCAAGATGGTCTTTTTTGTGAAACAGGCCAATGCCGTTTTCCGTAGTACAGAGCAGAACGTTATATGATCCTAATGGAGGCGAAATGATGAACGCACATGAGATCGATTACCGGCTGTACGGCGATGACATGCAGTTTGTCGAAATCGAGCTCGACCCATACGAAAGCGTGGTCGCGGAAGCGGGCGGGATGATGATGATGGATGACGGCATCGTCATGGAAACCGTATTTGGCGACGGCTCCTCGTCCGGAAAAGGGCTGCTTGGCCGCCTTGTCGGCGCGGGGAAGCGGCTGCTCACCGGCGAAAGCTTGTTCATGACCGTGTTTACCAACCAAGGAAGCGGCAAGCGCCGCGTCGCCTTCGCCGCTCCGTATCCGGGAAAAATCATCCCGGTCGATTTGAGCAAACTTGGCGGGAAGCTCATCTGCCAAAAAGACTCCTTTTTGTGTGCGGCAAAAGGCGTCTCCGTCGGCATTGAGTTTCAGCGCAAACTCGGCGCTGGCTTTTTCGGCGGCGAAGGGTTTATTATGCAAAAGTTGGAAGGTGACGGGCTTGCCTTTTTGCACGCCGGCGGAACGATCCACCGCCGCGACTTGCAGCCCGGGGAAACGCTTCGCATTGACACCGGCTGCCTTGTCGCCATGACGAAAGACGTCAACTACGATATTGAATATGTCGGCAGCATCAAAACCGCCTTCTTCGGCGGCGAAGGATTGTTTTTGGCCACCGTCACCGGTCCGGGAGCAGTGTGGGTGCAGTCGCTTCCGTTCAGCCGGCTCGCTGACCGCGTCCTCGCTGCCGCCCCGAGCGCCGGCGGACGGTCGGTCGGCGAAGGCAGCATCCTCGGCGGCATCGGCGACTGGCTCGACGGCGACGACTAAGCGAGAAAGGGCGCTCCGGCCAAACGGAACGCCCTTTTGCTTTTATGCCTTCTCCCTCGAAATTCCCTAAAAAGGACGATGATTGAGTCAACTACCCCCACTTCGCTAACGCTTGAAGTGGGGGCTTGCAACTCCCCAGAAGTGCGAGCGGACTTGGTCCTCCTTCCTTGACTTGGGGTTGCATCAGGGGCAGGTTGACAACTGCCCAACGACGCAGGTCATGCCTGTGTCGTTCCTTCAACGATGTACTCTATTCCTTTTCGTTGAAGGTTCATGGCACCAATGCGGTCATCGTTTGAGGTGTATCCGCATGTTCGGCAACAAAAGGTGTGTGTACGCTTGTTTCGATTGGCTTTTTCCGTATGCCCGCACTTTGGACATGTCAAAGAGGTGTAATGCGGAGCAACCACCATCACTTTTGACCCATGCAAACGTGCCTTATACTCTAACATTTGACGGAACTGATAGAACGCCCACGATACGGTTTCATATCGGTCATGGATCCATACACGTTCTGTTTTTTCACGAATGCCTGTTAAATCTTCTAATACAAAAAGGGTACGTTCTCCATATTGACGAACGAGTGCCTTCGTGACAGCATGGTTCACATCCGTCATCCAACGGTTTTCTCGTTGTCCGATTGTTTTCAACTTCCGACGCGCAGAAGCCGTCCCTTTTTGCTGGAGGGTTTTTCGCATTCGTTTGTACTTGGCACGCATATGCTTGATTTTTCGTCCGTTAAAAAAGATCGTTTTCCCTTGCGAATCATAAGCTGCTGCAAGAAAGTTAACCCCTACATCGACACCGACCACTTGGCGAATGTTGTGTTCATCTACGGTTGGAATTGTTTTGGTCATGGGGATGTGCAAAAAGAATTTGTTATGCTTATAGACGAGTTTGGCTGTGCCAAACGTCCATGAGCCATCAAAATATTGTTCCATGCCTTTTGGTTCGAATGGCACTTTGATTCGTCCTTCTAGTGTATTGACAGAAAATAACCCTTGAACAATGGAGTAATCTCGATTCCAAACGAGATCATATTCAGGCTTTTTAAAGCGAACCAATGTCCATTCATGACCATTGCTTTTTAGGGAACGGTATCTAGCGATCACCGTTTTAATCACAGATTGCGCCATTTGTGAACGCAAAGCGTAGTTTGATCGAAGTAGACGATAGGTCATGTCGTGTAACTTGGCTTGTGCAAGCACTTTTGTGTCAAAAATCACAACAGACACAGCGTTGCACGCTTGTCGATAGGCGGAAAGGGTGGCTTTCAATACTTCTGCTTGTTCCGCTGTTGGGTAAATTTTGATTTTGGCTGTTAACGTCATGTCCATTTGTCTCACCTCTCTTTCACTAAATATATTTTTTAGTGATACAAAAACACAAAAAAGCGATTCCTCCCCCACTTACTCCCTTTGGTCGTTGAAGTGGGGGTCTCCTCGCCAAAGACGATGAAAAAGCAACCCAAAAACGTCCTTTCCAACGTCCTTTCCTAAGTTGAGAAACGTTCCCCCGACGGCAAAAGACCCCAAATTTCGGCCGCGTATTCCGCGACGGTCCGGTCGCTGGCAAAGTAGCCGGAGTGGGCGATGTTGACGGCGCTCATCCGCCACCAGCGCGCCGGATCGCGGTAAGCGTCTTCCACCTGCTCATGCGCTTCGGCGTAGGCGGCAAAGTCGCGCAGCACAAAATATTCATCATTTTGCGTCAAAAGCGAATCGTAAATCGGTTCAAAGTAATCGCCGGCATCCGGGAAAAAGCCGTTGACAAGCTGGTCGGCGACTTGCTTGATCCGCTTGTCGTGATGGTAATACTCGTGCGCCCGGTAGCCGCCGTGCTCATAGTAGTTGAGCACTTCCTCAGCCGTCAGCCCGAACAAAAACATGTTTTCTTTCCCGACCGCTTCCGCGATTTCGACGTTCGCCCCATCAAGTGTGCCAAGCGTGATCGCCCCGTTCATCATAAACTTCATGTTGCCCGTCCCGGACGCTTCTTTGCTGGCGGTTGAGATTTGCTCGCTCACATCGGCGGCCGGGATGATCTCTTCGGCGAGCGACACACGGTAGTTTTCCAAAAAAATGACTTTCAACTGGTCATGGACCCGTTTGTCGTTGTTCACCTTCTCGGCGACCGAATGGATCAGCTTGATAATCCTCTTGGCGTAGTAATAGCCTGGCGACGCTTTCGCTCCGAAAATGAACGTGCGCGGATAAATCGAGAAGTGTGAATCCTCTTTCAGCCGATTGTATAAATGCATAATGTGCAAAACGTTTAACAACTGCCGTTTATAAGCGTGCAGCCGTTTCACTTGGACATCAAATATCGACGATTCGTCGACAACAATGCCCGTTTTTTCCGAAATGCGCTTGGCAAGCTTCAGCTTCCGCTGCTGTTTGACCGCAGCCAACGCCTGCTGAAACGCCGGATCGGAAGCATAAGACTTCAGCTCAATCAATGCTTCCGGCTCGCGGATCCAGCGCGGACCAATCGTTTCCGTAATCAACGCCGACAGCTCAGGGTTGGCTTTCAACAGCCAGCGCCGGTGCGTCACCCCGTTCGTTTTGTTGTTGAACTTGTGCGGCGCCCATTCGTAAAACAAGCGCATCTCCCGCTGTTTCAAAATCTCCGTATGCAGTTTCGCCACGCCGTTGACGCTATGGCTCGCAACGACGGCCAAGTGCGCCATTTTCACCATCCCGTGGGCGACGATGGCCATTTGTTCAATCCGCCCCCAATCGCCGGGATAACGTTCCCACAGCTCGCGGCAAAACCGTTCGTTGATTTCCTCGACGATCATATAAATGCGCGGCAACAGCGGCTGAAACAGACGAATCGGCCATTTCTCCAACGCTTCCGCCAGCGTCGTATGATTCGTGTACGCGATCGTATGGGTCGTAATGTGCCAAGCCTCTTCCCAGCTCATCCCTTCCTCATCGAGCAAAATGCGCATCAACTCCGGAATCGCGAGCACCGGGTGCGTGTCGTTGATATGAATGGCGACATATTCATGGAGGCGGCGCAAGCTCCCGTGCTGGCGGCGATGGGAGCGAGTGATGCTGCCGAGGCTGGCGGCGGCGAGAAAATACTGCTGCTTTAACCGGAGCAGTTTGCCTTCATCGTGCGTATCGTCCGGGTACAAAAACTCCGAAATGGCTTCCGTCTCCCGCTTGTATTGCATCACATCTTTATGAAGCGGGAACGTTTTCGCCGGCTCGGCGCTCCAAAGCCGGAGCGTGTTGACCGTGTTCGTCCCGAAGCCGATGACCGGCATATCGTACGGCACAGCCATCACGTTTTCGCTGTCGACATGGCGGAACACAAGGCGGCCGTTTTGTTCCGACACCTCGACCCTTCCCCAGAAGCGAACTTCGACCGCCAGCTCTTCTTTCCGGATTTCCCAAACGTTCCCGTTTCGCAGCCATTGCTCCGGCAGCTCGACTTGATAGCCGTCAACGATTTTTTGGTCAAACAGCCCGTGTTTATAGCGAATGCCGTGGCCGTGGCCCGGCAAATTCAATGTGGCGAGCGAGTCAAGAAAACAGGCGGCGAGCCGCCCCAGCCCGCCGTTGCCAAGCCCGGCGTCCGCTTCGCATTCCTCAATGTCCTCAAGGCGGATGCCGAGCTCGCGAAGCCCCTCTTCGACCATCGGGCGGACGCCGAGGTTTAACAAATTGTTGCCGAGCAGGCGACCCAACAAAAACTCAATCGACAAATAATACACTTGCTTCCACCGTTGCGCCCGGTAGCGTTCATTCGTCGTGATCCAATGGCGGCTGATATGTTCGCGTACCATATGGCCAAGGACATGATAATGATCGCGCGCCGTCGATTCGGCAAACGGTTTGCCGCACAACGCCTCGACCCGCGTCACAAACGCCCGTTGAAACGTTTCTTTATCCGCGAACAAGCGCGTCTTCCCCCTTTTTGTTCAGCTGTTCGTACGCTTTTCGATACTCCCTCGCCGACCGGCGCCAGCTGTAATCGCCGCGCATCGCCCGCTCCACGAGCCGCTCCCAGACAGATGGCTGGCGGTAGAACGACAGCGCCCGGCGGATCGTGTACAACATGTCGTGGGCGTTAAAGTTCGTAAAGCTGAACCCGTTCCCTTCTCCTGTGAATTCATTGTACGATTGCACCGTATCGTTCAGCCCGCCCGTTTCCCGAACGATCGGAATCGTCCCGTACCGAAGCGCGATCATTTGGCTCAGCCCGCACGGTTCAAACAATGACGGCATTAAAAACAAGTCCGCGCCCGCATAAATTTGATGGGCGAGCGGTTCGTGAAAGCCGATGTACACCCCGACTTTGTCCGGATAGGCCGCCGCCATTTGCGAGAAAAACTGTTCAAACCGCCAATCCCCCGTTCCAAGCACAACAAGCTGCATCTCTTCCTGCATCAGATCATGGAAGACGCACGTGACTAAATCGAGTCCTTTTTGCGCCGTCATTCGCGTCACCATCGCGACAACGGGCGCATCATCCCGCTCTGGCAGACCAAACCGCCGCTGCAGGGCGCGCTTGTTGAATTTTTTTCTTTCCCGCGTATGTACGCTATAGGTCGCCGCCCAAAACGGATCGGTTTCCGGGTTGTAAAACTCGTCGTCAATGCCATTTAAAATGCCAAGCAAATCATCCCGCCGCGCCCGCAACAGCCCGTCAAGCCGCTCGCCGTAATAAGCGGTTTGAATCTCTTCTTTGTACGTCGGGCTGACCGTCGTAATCAAATCGGAGGCGACAAGCGCCCCTTTCATAAAGCTGACGCTTCCGTAAAACTCGAGATGGTCGACGGTGAAATACCGTCCGTCCAAATTCAACAAATCCTCTAAAATCCCGCGCGGAAACAGCCCTTGAAACTGCAAGTTGTGAATCGTAAAGATCGTGCAGATATCCGCATAAAACGGATCATGACGGTATTGCTCGCGCAAGAAAAACGGAATCATGCCGGTGTGCCAGTCATGGCAATGAATGATGTCGGGCTGAAACGAAATCGCCGGAAGCGCGTCCAGCACCGCCCGGCAAAAATAAGCGAACCGCTCGCCGTCGTCATCATGGCCGTACAGCTGCGGCCGTTTGAAATAGTATTCGTTGTCGATCAAGTAATAGACGACCCCGTCATGCTCGAGCTCCTCAACGCCGCAATACTGGCGGCGCCACCCGACTGGCACGACGAACTCCGCCACTTTGTCCATTCGTTCTTTCCACTTTGAAGCGATTGTTTCATACTTGGGCAACATGACGCGGACATCGACGCCAAGCCGGCGCAGCTCTTTCGGCAGCGCGCCGGCGACGTCGGCCAATCCCCCTGATTTGGCAAACGGGGCGCATTCTGATACGGCAAACAGCACGTTCATCGGCTGACGACCTCCCCTTGCACCGTTCCTTTGCGGACGACAAACGGTTGATCAGCCGTTCCTTTCAACACCACGCCCGGTTCGACCTTGGCGTCTTTATCGATAATGACGCCATCGAGGACGCAGCCGTCGCCGATTTGGCATTTTTGCATCACGATGCTGTTCTTCACAACGGCTCCTTTGCCGATTTTCACGGAACGAAACAGGACGCTGTTTTCCACCGTTCCTTCAATGACGCAGCCGTTGGCGATCATCGAGCGCTTCACATTCCCTTCCCGGCGGTATTTCGTCGGCGGCTCGTCTTTCACTTTCGTATAAATCGGCCGCGATGGAAGAAAAAGCTGCTCCCAAGCGCTTCGGTCAAGCAGCTCCATGCTTGCCTGAAAATAGCGGGCGAGCGAATCGATGACGGCCGCATACCCGCTGTATTCATAGTCGCAAATGGACAGCGAATGGCGGTCGTCATGAATGACATCGACGATGCTCCGATAGCCGTGGTCTTTGTAGCCGGCGATCAAATCAAGCAGAAGAGACGTCTCCAACACGTACATCTCCAGCGGCTCGCCGCGATGGCAAATTCGCGTCACATCGCAGCCGCGTTCGATATGGCGCTCGAGGACGGCGTCAAAGTCGATGTTGCACACCGTGTAGCTATTGACGATGACCGCATACTTTTGCCGGCTCCGCAAAAAATAGTCGATATGCTGCTCAAAATGGGCAAACGCCCCGACCCGGCGCTCACCGGAAAACAACAAGTCCGGCGATGGGAAGAAAAACAATCCGTCCCGCTTTCGGTTTAAATCCCAATTCTTCCCTGATCCTAAATGGTCCATCAGCGACCGATATTGGTATTTCGGAAAAATCGCGACGCTTTCAATGCCGGAGTTGACCATGCTTGAAAGCACGAAATCAATGAGCCGATACCGCCCGGCAAACGGCACCGCTGCGATGGAACGCCTCTCGACAAGCGGCGCCATTGCCTCCATATACGTGGTCGCGTCGATGACGCCCAACATCATGTTGTTGTTCATTGTGCTCCATCCTTCCTTGCGGTGTCCTTATTCCGTTGCTTGATCCACTCGGTCGTTACGAGCACGACGTCATCATCAGCATCGCCCGGGCTCACAGTCGAATGCGGCGGGATGACGATCTCCGGAGTGACGATCGCTCGCTCGACATACGCTCCTTCACCAACTGTTGCCCCTGGCATAATGACGGATTCTTTCACAACCGCTCCCTTGCCGATGCGGGCGCCTTGAAACAGCACTGAGCGCCCCACCGTTCCTTCCACGACGCATCCCTCATTGATGAGAGAATCGCTCACTTCCGCCTCGGGAGCGATGTATTGCGGCGGCTGGTTCGGGTTGACCGAATAAATGCGCCACGAGCGGTCAAACAAGTCAAGTTCATTGTGTTCATCGAGCAAATCCATGTTGGCTTCCCACAAGCTTTTGATGGTGCCGACATCTTTCCAATAGCCTTTGAACGGATAGGCCACGAGCCGCTTGTTCTCCCGAAGCAGCCGCGGAATCACATCTTTGCCGAAGTCGTGCGACGAATGCGGGTCGGCGTTGTCGATTTGCAAATACTCCCTCAATAACGGCCAATTGAAAATGTAAATGCCCATCGACGCCAAATTGCTCTTTGGCTCCGCCGGTTTTTCGGCAAACTCGACAATTTGCATCTCGTCATTCGTATTCATAATGCCAAACCGGCTCGCCTCTTCCCACGGCACTTCAATAACGGAAATCGTTGCATCCGCCTGTTTGGCGATATGGTAGTCGAGCATCTGCTGGTAATCCATCTTGTAAATATGATCGCCAGACAGCACGAGAACGTAATCCGGGTCGTATTGTTCAATATAATTCATATTTTGATAAAGGGCGTTCGCTGTGCCTTCGTACCATTTGACGCCGGAAGAGGCGGAGTAAGGGGGAAGGACGGTGACGCCCCCGTTTCTTCGATCTAAATCCCATGCGCTTCCGATGCCGATGTACGAGTGCAAAAGAAGCGGCTGATATTGGGTCAACACCCCGACTGTGTCAATGCCCGAGTTCGTGCAATTGCTCAACGTAAAATCAATGATCCGGTACTTCCCCCCAAACGGCACGGCTGGTTTCGCGATGTTTGTCGTCAGCGAGCGAAGCCGGCTTCCTTGCCCGCCGGCCAATAACATCGCGATGCACGTCTTCTTCATTCTGCTTTCTCTCCCCTCGTTTTTGCACTGGCCGCAAAATGGAAATGCCAAACGGCGGAATCGTCATGCGCACATGGTACGGTTTTCCATGAAACGGCTCATGGAAAGCGGGAAGCCGCTTCCCGTTGACATGTCCCGAACCGCCAAACTCCGCTGCATCGCTGTTCAGCACTTCGCGGTACGGCGCCAAAAGCGGCACGCCGACTTTGTAATCGTCATACGCCTGATTTGTGAAATTACAAACAATGACCAGCACATCACCTTCTTTTTTCCCCCGGCGGACGAACGAGAAAATGCTTTGCTCGGCATTATGAACGTCAATCCATTCAAACCCCTGCGGGTCGTGGTCGAGCTCGTAAAACGGCTTATACCGCTTGTAGCAGGCGATCAATTGCTTGACATACTCATCCATCTTCCGGTGCAAGTCAAAATCAAACAGCACCCAGTCGAGCTCTCCCTCAAACTTCCATTCGTCAAACTGGGCGAATTCGTTGCCCATAAACAACAACTTTTTCCCGGGGTGGGCCATCATGTAGCCGTACAACAGCCGCAGCTGGGCGAACTTCTCCTCGTACGACCCCGGCATTTTGTTGAGCAGCGACTTTTTGCCATGCACAACTTCATCATGGGAAAACGGCAAAATGAAATTTTCTGAATACGCATAAAGGAGGGAAAAGGTGACTTGATTGTGTGCATGCTTCCGCTCATGCGGCGGCGTTTCCATATACTTCAGCATGTCGTTCATCCAGCCCATGTTCCACTTGTAGTTAAACCCAAGGCCGCCATCGTACGTCGGCGCCGTCACCCGCGGCCAGTCGGTCGAATCTTCAGCGATCATCAAGACGTTCGGGTCATAGGCAAACACCGCCTCATTCAACTGGCGCAAAAACTCGACCGCATACGGATTTTCATAGAGCCGGTCGTTGTTCGGCCAATAAAGCATATTGGCGACCGCATCGACGCGAAACCCGTCCACATGGTAATACTCCAGCCAAAACAACGCATTGGAGATCAGAAAGCTGCGCACTTCCGGCTTGCCCAAGTCAAAATTCGCCGTCCCCCAGACGTAATTTTCTCGGTCTTTTTCATTCGCGTATTCATACGTCGGTGCGCCGTCAAACATGTACAGCCCGTGGGCGTCCTTGCAAAAATGCCCCGGCACCCAGTCGATGATGACGCCAAGCCCCGCTTGATGGCAGCGGTCGACGAAATACATGAAATCGTGCGGCGCACCGTAGCGGCTTGTCACCGAATAATAGCCGGTCCCTTGATATCCCCACGAACGATCGAGCGGATGCTCGACAAGCGGAAGCAGCTCAATGTGCGTAAATCCGCGCTCCAGCACGTACGGAATGAGTTCGTCGGCCATCTCACGGTACGTATAAAAGCGGCCGTCCGGTTTCTTTTTCCACGAACCGAAATGAAGTTCATAAATGACCATCGGTTGGTCATAAATCCGCTTTCGCCGTTTCTTCCGCTGCCAAGATGAATCATTCCACTCGTATCCTTTCAAATCGTAGACAATCGAGGCGGTATGAGGGCGCAATTCGGAGTAAAAGGCGTACGGGTCGGCTTTCAACAGAACACGGCCATCCGGTGTGATGATCTCATATTTATAGAGATGCCCTTCCAAGTTTTCTGGAACAACGATCGTCCATACCCCTTCGTCGTTCACCTTCGTCAGGGGGGAATTCGCCCCATTCCAATCGTTGAAACTGCCGACAAGACGGACTTCCCGCGCACGGGGCGCCCACACGCAAAAGCGAGTGCCGACCGCTCCGCCGCCGCGGATGACATGAGCGCCGAACAGCTCATAACTTTGATACAAACGGCCTTCATGAAACAAATACACTTCTAAATCTGTCGGATTCGCCGCAATCAAGCTGGATCGCATCCTTTCCGAAGCAAAATGATGGCCATACACAACATTGATTCCTATTCGCCAGTAGCAGGGTTCATTCCTTGAATGCTTCGTCTATATTTTTAGACAAATTCCAACAACCGCTGTTTCTGGATGTCGAAATTTCATTTGCACACAGGCGGATTTTTATATTATAATATATATAAGTTGATAATTATTATAAATAACGGAGGTGCATTATGGCTCCAACACTGTACGATTTTCATCATCTCCCGCACGTCAAAACGCAAAATGAATCGAAAAAAGCGCTCTGGGTGACGCTTTTGTTGACCATGTTTTTCACCGCCGTCGAAATCATTGGCGGACTGATTTCCAACTCACTCGCCCTCTTGTCCGATTCGGCCCATATGGCATCCGATGTATTGGCGCTTGGCTTAAGCATGGTCGCCCTCTACATGGCGACGCGCCCGCCGAACCGTCGGTTTACGTTCGGCTTTTTGCGGTTTGAAATCATCACATCGTTTTTGAACGGGCTGACGTTGGCCGTCATTGCGCTGTGGATTTTATGGGAAGGCATTCAGCGTTTTCTCCATCCTGAACCGATCCACTTTCGCCTCATGCTCGGGATCGCAGCGATCGGCCTCGTCGTCAACTTGACGTTGACCATCGTCTTAAGCCGGAGCACGAAAGAGGAAGACAATTTGAACGTTCAGAGCGCCCTTTGGCATTTCATCGGCGACTTGATTAGCTCGATCGGCGTCATCGTTTCCGCGCTGCTCATTTACTTCACCGGCTGGACGGTGTTCGACCCGATCATCAGCTTAGTGATCGCCGCCATCATTTTCACAGGCGGGGCGAAAATTATGCGCGAATCGTATCTCATCTTAATGGAAGCCGTGCCAGATGGGTTCGACCTCGAACAAATCCGCGCCGATATTCGAAAGATCGAAGGGGTCGAAGACGTGCACGACATGCACTTATGGGCCATCTCAACCGACCATTACTCGCTGTCGGCTCATGTGTTTGTCAACGAACGCATCCAGCCGCTATGCGTCATCTTGGCGGTGAATGAAATGTTGAAGGAAAAATACGGAATCGAGCACGCCACCATCCAGGTGGAGCACGCCATGCTCCATGACCATGGCCGCTATGGCCGGGCGTTTTTGGAGAAAAAAGCTTCCCATGAATAGGAAATGCCGCCTCTGCTTTGAATGGCATGGGCGGCTTTTTCGTTTGTCCATTTTCCCTTTCAAACAAAAAGGAATCAATACGATCCGCGGCGAACATATAGAGTCATCATGCCGAAGGAAGGGATGCCTCATGGGAATCGGAACGATCTTCGCGTTTTTAGGCGTCGCCGTTTTGCTTACGTTAGCGCCAGGGCCAGACATTTTGTTCGTCATCGCCCAAAGCCTGTCCCAAGGCAAACAGGCGGGCATCGCCACCGCGCTCGGGCTGTGCACCGGCCTGCTTGTCCACATCAGCGCAGCCACGCTTGGCGTCTCGGCTGTCATTTACCAATCCGCCTTGGCGTTTGCCATCGTCAAGTACGCCGGTGCCGCGTATTTGCTGTACTTGGCATGGCAGGCGTTCCGCGAAAAAGACAGCAGTCTCGCCTTTGGGCGGCAGAAGCCAATGGCATACGCCTCGCTGTACAAAAAAGGCATTGTCATGAACGTGCTCAACCCGAAAGTGTCGCTCTTCTTTTTGGCGCTCCTGCCGCAGTTCGTTGATCCGTCAGCGGGCCGCGTGCCGCAACAGATGTTGCTTCTTGGCGCCGTCTTTCTCGCTCAAGCGCTCGCCGTCTTCACCTTGGTGAGCATCGGCGCGGAAAAACTGCGCCATTGGCTCTTGGCCAACACCACCATCACGAAGCGAATCCATTGGCTCAAAGGCGCCATCTTCGCCCTAATCGGCATTCAAATCGCCTTCAGCGAGCGTTCGTAGCGGTGCGCGGCCAGGAGCGGCCGCTCCTTTCTGCGAGCAGCCCCCAACACCTCTTTTACTCAAAAAAGCGCCGCGCCTCCTAGAAGACCGGTGAAAAACAACGGATTCGCTCGATTTGCGAGAAGTCGAAAGGGATAAAGTTATGGTGTTGCAAGGTTTTTCAATTTGAGAAACGCTGTTGGGGAGCAACATTTCCCCTTAAATCACAAGCCTTCTAGGAGAAGCAACGGCAGAAACAACAGCACATCGGGACCAAATGACAAAAGATTGGGCATTTCAACCAAAACCAACATGGCGGCCTTTCTCTCGCAGGCCGCCATCCGTTTGTATTGTTCCCGCTGCGGCTTCATGAGCCTGACGCCAAGCGGCAACAACCTCATTCCCTTGTCTCTCACGTTCTCCCTCCTTGTCACGCCGACCGCCGCACCGAAGCGCAAACCGGCGCAATAGAAAGGAAGGAAATGCTCATCGAGCGATCTCCCCGCACTCATCCGCCGAACCTACTTGACAAAGCGAGCCATCAAAATCAAATCCCAATACATCCCGTCATCGATTTTTGCAGCTTTTTTCTTCACGCCTTCTTCCACAAATCCAAACTTTTGATACAATCGAATCGCGTTCGTGTTGTCAGCGACGACTTCGAGGCAAACTTTTTCAATCAAAGGATTTTCTTTTGCCCAATCAAGGAGCGCTGCAAGCAACGCCGTGCCGATCCCCTGGCCTCGAAAGCCGTTTTTCACGCTCATGCCGAAAGACCCTTGGTGCTTGGTTCGCCGCTT
Organism: Geobacillus zalihae NBRC 101842; assembly: GCF_001544135.1. Lineage (GTDB taxonomy): Bacteria > Bacillota > Bacilli > Bacillales > Anoxybacillaceae > Geobacillus > Geobacillus zalihae. Next base: position 42,068 of record NZ_BCPV01000032.1, read on the forward strand.
ATTTCCATTATGAAAATCTAAAAACCCGATCATCTCTCCGTCATGCTCGGCCAACAGCGCCAACTTTCCAGGATCGTCCGCCATTTTTTGCAGCCATTGGCGTTGTTGCTCTTCTGTGACCGTCACTTCCGCTTCCGTCGTAAGCAAGTAAAGCGCTTCCGCGGTCACGGCCTTGACAAACGCAACGATCCGCTCGGCATCCTCGGGCCATGCCGTCCGTATAACAATCGGTTGGCCGCTTGCCGTCACCAACCGCCTTGGCTGGATGTTTCCCATAGCCATCCTCCTTGCTTGATGTGCATCCGTATAGATTCGTAAGCACGAGGGCAATATCCTGCACGCAAAAGAAAAACCTCTTCTGTCTCATAGTTCGTATTACCGTCAACCATTGGGCCATTCACCAAAAGCCCCGATATATTTTTAGTGATTCGCCTGATGAATGTTGAACCATCCACTTTCGATATGCTCTACGAACACCACCCCAGCTCCCCTTCATCACCATTGTTTTGATGGCTCGTTTGTCAATAAAGTAACCACTTGACAAACAGAAAAACAAGAGTATACTGATAGTATACTTTTGATACTAGGAGTATCAGCTATGAAAGAACATATCGCCGCTGTACACAAACAAACGATTGCCCAAGCCGCTGAGCGGTTGTTTCTCGAACGCGGGTTTGACGGCACGTCAATCAGCGACATTTGCGCAGCGTCGGGATACAGCCGCCGTACGGTGTACCGCTACTTTGACACGAAGGAGGAGATTTTGTACTACATTGTCGCGAATGGTCTCAAACAGTTGCGTGATCGTCTAACCGACATCGTGCAAGCCGAGCAGCCGTTTTTGGCCAAGTACGAACACATTTGTAAAGCAATGCGCGCTTACTACGAACATTGTCCCGTTTCGGCGCGCGCCGTCCGCGAGTTTCGCCCGCCATCGCTGGACGCAGTGACACCCACCATGGAAGCTATTTTCTCTTTAGGAACGGACATCAATGACGCCCTCTCCTGCTGGATCGAGCAAGGCATCGCAGAAGGCGTTGTCCGTGAAACCGCAGACGTCATGATGACCGTGTACGTGTTCTCCGCACAGCTACACGCATTGTTTGACCTTATCGAAACAAAAGGAGCGTTTTTGCTGCCGACGCTCGGCAAGACGAAAGAACAATTTGTCGCCTACGGCCAGAAGATGATTCTCCATAGCCTCGCAAAGGAGCCATTGCCATGAAACCAAACGAACCGAGCATGACCGCATTGATGTCCTGTTTCGTCCGCGCTTATCATACGGAACACGATACGCCTGTCATATTTCGTGACGATATGGCCAGACAGCTGATCACAGACGAAGAATACAAACAAATCCAAACCTTTCTCGCCAACGGCTTGGGATTTTTTGCCCCCGAGCGGCTTGATGCGTTCTCATCGGACGAAGAGAAAGTGAAATGGATCGTCCAAACGCAGCTCGCTCCGACTCCAATCGCCCGCGCCGCCTATACCGAACGGATCGTCCAACACGAAAAGCGGCTTGGCGCGACGCAGTATGTCATGTTAGGAGCAGGGATGGATACGTTCGCCTTCCGTCATCCAAACAGCGGCCTGACGATATTCGAAGTCGACCATCCCAACACGCAGCAATTCAAGCGCGAACGCATCCACATGGCCAACGGGAAGATGCCAAACTGCTTGCAACTGGTCGCCGCTGATTTTACCAAGGATGACGTGGCTTCCCGATTGCTCGCAGCCGGCTTTCGCCCAAACGAAAAAACGGTGTTCAGCCTGCTTGGCGTCTCATATTATCTAGAAAAAGAGCACTTCTATCGTCTTTTGCACCAACTCGCTCCATTGATGACAGAGGGCAGTTCTATCGTGTTTGATGTTGCCGATGAGCAGCTGTTCACCTCCCCTGTCAAGCGGGTGCAAAACACGCTCGCCCTCGCCCGGCAAAGCGGTGAACCGATGAAAGCGGCGTATTCGATCGAGGAACTTGAGAAACAGCTGCAGCATCACCGTCTCCTCATTTTCGAACACGTATCGCCGGAACAAATCCAAGCGGAATTTTTCTCGAACCGAAACGACGATCTGACAGCGTTTGAACATGTCCATTATGTCCATGCGGTGCGCAAATAACATCCAGGAAGGCCTCTGAATTTTGTGATTTTCCATGATTATGTGATATTGAAACATGTCTATTCACCAAAAAATCGACCGAGTCCTCTTTGAAGCATCCCGCTTCAAAGAAAGGCTCGGCCGACAGGTTCCTTCTTATTGCCCTTTCGTCACCGTCGCTGTGGTCGCTTCACTATGGTTTTGCGCTTTGTCTTCTTGTGTCACAATGATCATCAGCTGGCCATTGTTGAATGCAGACAGATCGATCGTCTTCGAAAAATTCCCATTCGAGTCCGCCGACGTCCGTTCAACGAGAGATTTTTGTCCATCCGTAATGATGATTTGCACCGATGCGTTGCTTTCTGCCGTTCCTGCGATCGTATATGCCGCTTGATTTTGATTCGTAACGGCTGGCAGGGCGTTCAATGATGGAGCGGCAACAGCGGTATCCTTCCAAACCGTCGTGGTTGCCTCTGGGCTTACATTGCCCGTTGCACTCGTTTGAACGGCTGTAATGGTAATCAGTCCATCGCTTAACGGGGAAATATCAGCTTCTACACGGTATCTCCCGTTTTCTTCCACCGTACCGACTGTGCTGATTTCATTCGTTCCATCGGACAAAGTGACCTCCACTTCCGCCCCTGGCTCTCCCTTGCCCGTCACCTCATAAGCAGTTGCATCTGCGCTGGCGTTCACGTAACCTTTATTGTCAATAGACGGCTTGGCCGGAGAAGACAACGATTTGATAAGGACGACACTTACTATCCGGCTTTCATTCCCCGCTTGATCGATCGTTTTCACACGGATCGTGATCTTCCCGTCCTTCAGAGAAGAAGTATTGATCTCTACTTCATAATTCCCATCTTCATCCACAAGTCCGCTCGCTGAGACGGATTTTTTTCCATCACCAGCCTCCACCACCACTTTCTCTCCAGGCGTTCCTGTCCCCGTTACTGGATAAGCTTCATAGTTGAAAGCGTTGATATATCCTTCATTCAACAGTTCAGGAGCCTCTATGCTCACATCTTTCCGAAGCACTTTCTTCGATTGTCCGCTTTGGTTTCCTGCCGAATCCACACTAACCGCGGAGACCGTAATCTCTCCTTCCGCCAACTTTCTTGCATCGACCACCGCCCGGAATCTCCCTTTGCCGTCTGCACGCACCGTTTTGGTGATGCGCTGCTTTCCATCGCTCAACAAAACTTGCACAGCGCTATGGGGTTCTGCTGTTCCTTGGACAGCATAAGCGTTCTGCTGCTTGGCATTGATCCATCCTTTATGCAAGAAGAAATCAACGGTATTGACGAAGAATTAATTGAAAGTAACACTGAGGAATTTTACGGGCTTCAATGGGTGGGTAAAAAAGAAGCCCGTCGTCTTGCTTTTTTACCGCCACAAGGAACTCTTAAATTTATGGAAGGAGAAGGGATAAACGAAGAGAACGCAAAGCATATATTAATCGAAGGGGATAATTTAGAGGTTTTACGTTTATTGCAAAAAAGTTATTCAGGTAGAATAAAAATGATTTACATCGATCCT
>NZ_BCPV01000033.1 GCF_001544135.1 Geobacillus zalihae NBRC 101842
CGCTCAAACGCGGTCAACGTATACGTCGGCATGTCACCATCTCCTTTCGCTGAATCATCATTCATTTCTCTTTCATTTAGAGGTTGAATCGACAAATTCCTGCTTTTATCTGAAACTTTTTTTAAGATTGTACGTTTTAATAATGTGGGTGGAAAATTTGTTTTACGTTGGGGGAATGTGGATGAGTTTAGAGATCATTGAGGTGACGAAACGGTTTGGTCAGGCGACGGCCGTCGACCATTTAACGTTGACGGTTCCAGAAGGGGAGATGTTCGGATTGCTTGGGGCGAACGGAGCGGGAAAAACGACGACCTTTCGCATGATTTTAGGCCTTCTGCTCCCGACGGAAGGGGTGATCCGTTGGCAAGGCGAACCAATTGATGACTCGAAAAGTCATCTGATCGGCTATTTGCCGGAAGAGCGCGGGTTGTACCCGAAGCTGAAAGTGCAAGAGCAGCTTCTGTATTTAGGGCGGTTGCGCGGAATGAAAAAGACGGATCTTCTTCCGGAAATCGACCGCTGGCTCGAGCGCTTCCATATCCGCGATTACGCCCACAAGCGGGTGGAGGAGCTGTCGAAAGGCAACCAGCAAAAAATCCAGTTTATCGCTGCTGTGCTTCATCGACCGAAGCTATTAATCTTGGATGAGCCATTCAGCGGTCTTGATCCGGTGAACGTTGAACTGTTGAAAGAAGCGGTGCTTGATTTAAAACGGAACGGCACGACCATTGTCTTCTCGAGTCATCGGATGGAACATGTGGAAGAGCTGTGCGAACATGTCTGCATTTTGCGCCGCGGCCGCGCAGTGGTGGCTGGAGCGCTGCGTGAACTGAAACGCTCGTTTGGCAAACAAATACTTGTTATTCAAGGCGACGGGCCGTTTGAAGAATTGGCGCGGTTTCCTGGCGTTTTGCAGTGGAAGAGGACGGCGGAAGGGGTGCGGCTGCAAATCGCCAATGAGGAGACGGCACAAGCGATACTCGGTCATATAGCAGGAAAATTCGCGGTTCGTCTGTTTGCCTTGGAGGAACCGTCTCTGAATGATATCTTTATTGAAAAAGTAGGTGCGGCGTATGAATAAGTTTTTCCTTGTGGCGGTACATACGTATCAGACGAAGCTGAAGGCGAAAGCATTTTTGGTGACCACTGCCATCACTTGCCTGTTGATCATCGGGGTGGCCAACATTCAGCCGATCATTGAGTTTTTCACCGGTGATGAAAAGCCTCATGTCGCGGTCATTGACCGCACGGGATCTTTGTACGGTCCGCTTGAGAAGCAGGCAAACCATAATCAAATCGCGTTGACAAAAATTACGGATATGGAAAACGAAGCGAAAGAAGCAGTCAAAGAAGGCAAATGGGACGGATTGCTCGTATTGTCCAAGGATGCGGAAGGATTGCCGGAAGCGGTGTATTATGCCAATACGATTGTGGACAATCAGACGCCTGAGGAGCTGGAACGAGCGCTGAGCCAGCTGAAAACAGCGCTTTCAGCCGCTAAGCTTGGCCTGACGGATGAACAAATGGCGGAGCTTTACAAACCTGTTCCGTTCCAAAAGGTGGCATTGGAAAAAAACGCGAAGACGGAAGAGGAGTTGAACCAAGCGCGCGCTCTTGTTTATGTCCTTCTTTTCGCGATGTATATGTTCGTTTTGATGTATGGCGGCATGATCGCGACGGAGGTGGCGACGGAAAAATCGTCGCGCGTGATGGAAATTTTAGTGTCAAGCGTCCCGCCGGTCCAACAGCTGTTTGGCAAAATCATCGGCGTTGCGCTTGTCAGCTTGACGCAATTTTTCGTTTTTTTCGCCGTCGCGTTCGCCGCGTTAAAAACGAGCGGGCAGGAAGTGTGGCGTTTCCTCGGATTGGACCACCTGCCGGCATCGATCTTTGTGTATGCACTCGTTTTTTTTCTTGCTCGGTTACCTCTTGTACGCGGTGCTGTTTGCCGTGCTCGGTTCGCTCGTCAGCCGGGTTGAGGACGTGCAGCCGGCGATTACGCCGGTCATGATGTTGGTTGTCGCTGCCTTTATGATCGCGATGTTTGGCTTGAATGCCCCAGAGTCGGCGTTCGTGACCGGCGCTTCGTTCGTTCCTTTTTTCGCGCCGATGCTCATGTTTTTGCGCATCGGCCTCGTGTCCGTGCCGGGGTGGGAAGTGGCGCTTTGCCTTGTGCTTTTGGTGGCGACGATTGTTTTGCTGATCTATTTTGGCGCCAAAGTGTATCGAGGCGGTGTGCTGATGTATGGGCGAATGAACATTTTCAAGGATATAAAACGGGCCATTCAGCTAACAAAAAAATAAACAGCGTGACGGGACGTTTGGGCCAATGTTTCCTTGCCGTTTCGGCAAGGCTTTCTTTTTGCCCTTTGCCCGTTATGATATACTAGAAAGTACGTACAGAGAAACGGAGGAGAACGAAGTGGCGAAAGGCATCATCCATTATGAGGTTGGGGAACAAGTTGATCTCTTTTTGCTCATCAAATCCGCAACGAAAGGCATCGCCAGCAACGGCAAGCCGTTCTTGACGTTGATTTTGCAAGATAAAAGCGGCGACATTGAAGCCAAACTGTGGGATGTCTCGCCGGATGACGAAGAGCGGTATGTGCCGGAGTGCATCGTCAAAGTGGCGGGAGACATCCATAACTACCGCGGCAAATTGCAGTTGCGCATCCGTTCGATCCGTCCTGCTCATCCGGGCGATGCGGTGCGCATCGATGACTTTTTGGAGACGGCTCCGCTCGGGCGCGAGGAAATGAAGGCGAAAGTGATGGAATACATATTTGCGATGGAAAATCCAAACATCCAGCGCATTACCCGCTATTTGTTGAAAAAATACGAAAAGGCGTTTTTTGAGTACCCAGCGGCGACGAAAAACCATCATGAATTCATCTCCGGACTGGCGTATCATGTCGTGTCGATGCTTGAACTCGCCAAGGCGCTCGTCCATCTCTATCCGTCGCTCAATAAAGACTTGCTTTATGCCGGCGTCATTTTGCATGACCTTGGCAAAGTGATGGAATTATCTGGTCCGGTATCGACGGCGTATACGCTTGAAGGGAATTTGCTCGGACACATTTCGATCATGGTGAGCGAGATCAGCAAGGCGGCGGAACAGCTCGGCATTCAAGGTGAAGAAGTTGTCATTTTGCAGCATCTTGTGCTCGCGCATCACGGCAAGGCGGAATGGGGCAGCCCGAAGCCGCCGCTTGTCAAAGAAGCCGAGGTGCTTCATTACATTGACAATTTGGATGCGAAAATTACGATGATCGACCGTGCGCTTGAGAAAGTGAAACCAGGTGAATTCACTGAACGCGTCTTTGCCCTTGACAACCGCTCGTTTTACAAACCGGCGTTTTTGTCTGTTTCAAAGCCAAAAAACGCGGGTAGTAAAGAGTAAGGGGCGGACCAAGGGAGGGATGGATCATGATCGAACCGATCATTGAAATCGTCCCGACGGCTCAGTATGAACAGGCGAAAGAAGAGTTGAACGAGCTGCGCCGACAGTGGAAGAAAGCGAAGAAGAAAACAAAGAAGAAGCGAAACGAAGCATAAGCGTTGTCCCTAAGAAAGAGGCGGCTTTCCCGCCTCTTTCTCCATGCATACTGCCCCCTTGTTGCGCGTATAGTGTACTAAGACAAGACAAGCATACAAGGGGGAATGGCGATGCTCAGTTTGCCTTGGTGGGTGTATTTGGTTGTTGCCGGTATTATTTTCAGCGGCTATATGACCGTAAAAACGGCGGCGCGCGAGCGGGAAATTGACGAAGCATTTATTGAAAAAGAAGGGGAGATTTACATGGAGCGCATCCGAAAGGAGCGCGAGCGGCGGAAACAAGCGAAGTCCTTGCAATAGCAGGGACTTTCTTTTTTTGGAAGATTTCATTTGAAAGCGTTTTTTTCGAAAAATTCTCTTTCTTTTTTTGCGAATCGTGTTAGGATAATAATATCAATGGACTACCAGGAGGCAAAGTGAGGGATGACAATGAAACGCGCGTACAACTTCAACGCCGGCCCGTCAGCGCTGCCGCTTCCGGTGCTTGAGCGGGCGCAAAAAGAGCTCCTTAATTTTCAAAACACCGGCATGTCGGTGATGGAATTAAGCCACCGAAGCAAGGAATACGAGGCTGTCCATAATGCGGCGAAAGAGCGGCTCAAGCGGCTTCTAAATGTGCCGGACGGATATGACATTTTATTTTTGCAAGGCGGGGCGAGCCTGCAGTTTTCCATGGTGCCGATGAACCTCCTCACGGAAGGGAAAATCGGCTGTTATGTGCTGACCGGGGCGTGGTCGGAGAAAGCGCTGAAAGAAGCGCAAAAAATCGGTTTGACAACGGTCGTCGCTTCGAGCAAAGAAGCGAACTACACATACATTCCGCCGCTTGATGACGTCCAATGGCCGAAAAACGCCGCCTATGTCCATATTACGTCAAACAACACGATCTTCGGCACTCAATGGAAGGAATTTCCGAACACGCCGGTTGACTTGGTCGCGGATATGTCGAGCGATATTTTAAGCCGTCCGTTCGATGTCAGTCAATTTGCCCTCATTTACGCCGGGGCGCAGAAAAATCTCGGCCCGTCAGGAGTCACGGTTGTCATTCTCCGCAACGATTTGCTTGAGCGCATTCCGGACGGGCTGCCGACGATGCTTGATTACCGGACGCACCAGAAGAGCAATTCGCTGTACAACACGCCGCCGACGTTTGCGATTTACATGCTGTCGCTCGTGCTCGAATGGGTCGAAGAGCAAGGCGGTGTGGCGGCGATGGAAGAGCGCAGCCAGCAAAAGGCAGCCGTGCTGTATGAGGCGATTGATGAAAGCGGCGGCTTTTACAAACCGCACGCCGAAAAGGGGAGCCGTTCGCTCATGAACGTCACCTTTACGCTTCCAAATGAGGAGCTGACGAGAACGTTCCTCGCCGAGGCGAAAGAACGCGGGTTTGTCGGGCTCGGCGGGCACCGATCGGTCGGCGGCTGCAGGGCGTCGATTTACAACGCGGTGCCGCTTGAGGCGTGCGAAGCGCTCGCGTCGTTCATGAACGAGTTCCGCCGCCGTTTTGCCTGAAAATTTCTTCTTCACTTTTACACTGCAAAGTGATATAATGATAGAAAAATTCTCGAGCAAAAGATATAGACGAGGAGAGATGAGGAGAGATGAGCATGAATGTGAGAGCATTAGTATCGATGGCGCTGTTAGTCGGAATCGGAGCCGTGTTGCACGCGGTCATTCCGGGGTTGTTTTTCGGAATGAAGCCGGATATGATGCTGGCGATGATGTTTTTGGCGATTTTGCTTTTTCCGAACGTCAAAGCGGTCGGCCTTGTCGGCGTCGTCACTGGCTTGATCTCAGCCATGACGACGACGTTCCCGGGCGGACAGCTGCCGAATATGATCGATAAGATCATCACCGCCTTTGTCGTGTTTGCCCTAGCGACTTTGATGAAAGCATACAGCCAAACGGTCATTGGGGCTTCAGTGCTGGCGGCTGTCGGCACCGTCATTTCCGGGGCGGTGTTTTTGGCTGCGGCGCTCTTGCTTGTCGGGTTGCCGGGCGGAGCGACGTTTTCGGCGCTGTTTGTCACCATCGTGTTGCCGACAGCGGCGTTGAACGCCGTGGCGATGGCCGTCATCTATCCGATCGCATCGTCGATTTTCCGACGGATGAACGTGACAGCGCACGTGTAGACGGCGAAAAACCCGATCATGGCTGGTCGGGTTTTTTGCTATCAAAGAGAGAGTAGGAAAAAAATACTTATGCTCTCAGGCGTGTTGATTAACCATTAAAAACCAGTTGAAATCGCTCTATTATCAGCTTTTTCTGCCGTAGTCGGCAAGCGAACCGCTTGCCGACTGGGCATGCTGTACGCATGCCTTCCTCGAACAATGAACGCTTTGCGGGCAAATGACATTTGCCCGCCGGCGTTCTTGTTCGAGGGAAGAGGCAGAAAAGCTTGTGTTCAGTCAAATGATTCTGTGCTTTTAGTAAAATAATGGATCATCAACACTCGTGTTATGCTCCATTTGTTTTTAACGCGTATTAGACATAGCTGAGAAGCCAAGCGGTGAGCAAGCAAATGAACGCTATTCCAATATAGCGCAAAGTCCGTTCTTTCAGCAATGCTTTCGGCGGGTACGCCCGCGCTTTCCATAAGGCGAAAAATGCGTTTATAAAAAGACAGAAAAATAAGAATCCGACAGCGATAAGCAGCCATTGTATATACACCATGGCATTCTCCTCCTGTATGCGCTAAGCGCCTTATGCTTACTACTATGAATATGCAAAAAAAAATCATAAAAATAAATACTTTTGTCTTTATTCCTTTTTGTTTTATTGATATAATGGAGAGTAAAAAATACGGTGAGGGAAGAGTGGGTGGAACGATGAAAGCGACAGAACAGCATTATTCCATCAAAGAGGCGATGTTATTCAGCCAACGAATTGCCCAGCTGAGCAAAGCGCTATGGAAATCCATTGAAAAAGATTGGCAACGGTGGATCAAGCCGTTTGACTTGAACATTAACGAACATCACATTTTATGGATCGCCTACCACTTCAAAGGGGCCTCGATTTCGGAAATCGCCAAGTTCGGTGTGATGCATGTGTCGACGGCGTTCAACTTCTCAAAGAAATTAGAAGAAAAAGGATTGCTTTCGTTTTCCAAAAAACAGGATGACAAGCGCAATACGTACATTGAGTTGACGGAAAAAGGCGAAGAAGTGTTGATGAAGCTGATGGAGACGTATGACCCGACGAAAAATGCCGTTTTCAATGGGGCGTTGCCGTTGCGCGAGTTGTACGGAAAGTTTCCAGAAATTTTAGAAATGATGTGCATCGTCCGCAATATTTATGGCGATGATTTCATGGAAATTTTTGAGCGGGCGTTTGAAAACATTAAAGAAGACTTTATCGAGCAGGACGGCAAACTTGTCAAGCGAAAGCCGAAAACGGAAGAGCACGAGAAAGAATTGGCCAGCCAGGCTAACTGATGGTGCGAATGAGCGTTTTCAGCTCGGTCATCAGCGGGACAAACATTTGTTGGGCCAAAAGAGCGTCAACTGTCTGTTCCAGCGGAAGGTTCGGATGAAGCATCCCAGCAAACTGCACGAGCAGGGGAGTGAAAATCGTCAACCCTTCCGCTTTTTGCTGTTCGTATTGGTCGGCAAGCTCTTGGCAAAACGCCAAGAAGGCGTCGACTTCTTCTTTGGTCAAATCCGCGCGGATGATGAGGGAATAAAATGGTTTTTTCGTTTCGTCGATCATTTCCATCAGCAGAGACTGGTGAAATTCCAGCTTGGCCACTCGCTTTTCCAACGATTCCATATATCGTGCTCCTTTTGGTGACGAAAATGTGACCGTTTTTACGTATATTTTACCGAATTTGTGCGCATTCACCAATAGAAAAATCGGTTTGTGTCCGGAAAAAGAAAAATGATTGATTTCCCGCCATGAACGATGTAAAGTTAAAGCCATGGGCGGCGTTTGGCGAAGAATCAAAGAGGAGGGGAACAGTTTTGGTGCTTTATTTCATCCTCCTGGCGGTTACGGTCTTATTTTTTATCAACCAGCTCACACACTCGCTTTGCGCGCAGCGTGACATCCCGGAGGAGCAGCAGCCGGCGGTTTTTCGCACGATCAATGTCCTTATTACGATTTTATTAATCTCTTCTTACTTTGAAGTGTTGTTTACATAACTTTTCTCTCTTCTAACGGTTGATGCGGGGATTGTTATGTTTTCCTTTTGATGGAGCGAGTTCCATTGTCGTTGCCTCTCCCTTCGTTTCAAGGAAGGCGGCAAAAAAAGGGTGCTCCTTTTGCGGGAGCACCCTCTTTCGTTTAGTAGATGACGCAGGCGCAGCCGACAATGATTAGCAAAATAAACAGCACAACAATCAACGCAAAGCCTCCGGAATAAGGTGCGCTCATCGTAACACCCCCTTTCGGCAAGAAGAAGCCTGTCGAGCGCTTCATCCTCATCATATGTATGGCAAGCGTGCATGTTATGGGCGGATGACTAAAGCGGAAAGAGGTTTTTTTTTCGTTGGAAATATGGTATAGTTATTGTCGTGGCTGAAGAGGCGAGCATGTTGTTTCTTGGGCGCGCTTGGGCGCCATTCGATCTGCGCCGCTTGAAAGCGTGGGAACATTCAATCGAAAAAAGATGTAGGAGTTGTGAAGCGAATGAAAAAATGGATGATGGCCGCTGCCGTCGTTTCGCTCATGGCTTTGTCGGCCTGCAGCAACGACGGTTCGGAAGCGATTGTGGAAACGAAAAACGGCAATATTACGAAAGACGAATTTTATAATGAGATGAAAGAGCGCGTCGGCAAATCCGTCCTTCGTGATTTGATTGACGAAAAAGTGTTGAGCAAAAAATACAAGGTAACCGATGAAGAGATCGACCGCGAAATCGAACGAATCAAGGAAGCGTATGGAACGCAATATGATTTGGCCGTGCAGCAGAACGGAGAAAAAGTGATCCGCGAAATGGTCAAGCTCGATTTGCTGCGGACGAAAGCGGCCGTTGAAGACATAAAAGTGACGGAGAAAGAGCTGAAGGAGTATTATGACAACTACAAGCCGAAAATTCGCGCCAGCCATATTTTGGTCAAAGATGAAAAAACAGCAAAAGAAGTAAAGGCGAAGCTTGATAAAGGCGAGGATTTCGCCAAGTTGGCCAAAGAATACTCCCAAGATCCAGGCTCGGCGTCCAACGGCGGCGATTTAGGCTGGTTTGGCCCAGGGAAAATGGTCAAGGAGTTTGAAGAAGCCGCCTATAAGCTGAAAGTCGGCGAAGTGAGCGATCCGGTGAAAACGGATTACGGCTACCATATCATTAAAGTGACGGACAAAGAAAAGAAAAAGTCGTTCAACGAAATGAAAGACGAAATTGCGTTTGAAGTCAAACGGAACAAGCTTGATCCTGCGACGATGCAGTCAAAAGTGGACAAACTGGTGAAAGATGCCGGTGTTGAGATCAAAGACAAAGATTTGCAAGATGTGATCGGGCAGCAAGGAAAACAGTAAAAAAACGGAAGCGGAACATCCCTGCTTCCGTTTTTTTATTTGTGGGCTTGACCTTTCTGCTGTTCAACAACGGGAGATCAGCCGAGCTGTTCGCGAATGGCGGCCGCGATCGCCTGCAGGTCAGCGGGCGTATAGTCGCTTGCATGCGACTTCCAGACCGCGCCAAACCCATCCCCTTTGCCGTAGCGTGGAATGAGGTGAAGATGGTAATGGAACACCGTCTGCCCCGCTTGCTCGCCATTGTTGTTCAGTAAGTTGAGCCCGACCGGGGAAAATGCTCGCCTGAGTGCATTGGCAATCGTCGGCACTGCGCGAAACAGTTGGCCGGCCGCCTCCGACGTGAGGGTGAAAATGTTTTCCGTATGTACTTTCGGGATGACAAGCGTATGCCCTTTTGTCACTTGGCTGATGTCCAAAAACGCGAGCACATGGTCGTCTTCGTACACTTTCGCCGCAGGCAATTCGCCGTTAATGATTTTGCAAAAAATGCAATCGCTCACTGTGGTCACCCTTTCCTTCCTATTTTCTTCATTTTACCATAAAAAAACCGGGATGTAATCCCGCAACGCAGGTTACATCCCGGTTGGTGAAAAGGGGAGAGGATGATTCAAGCAAATGTGCGTTTGATGAACACCCCATTTGCAACAAAAGTTGGTTCGGCGTGAGCGCTTCCTTTGTTCAACGTGACCATCCCCTTTGGACAGGCTCGTTGCTTCCCAGCAACGAATGCGATGGTCGCTTCCTAGGAACGTTTACAACGTTTTGCGGCTCACAACGGTGTCTTTGACGAACACCCCATTTCGGATGGATCGTTCATCAACTTTTTGATTCCTCATCCCCTCTTCGCTATTTATCATGCCCGGCTTGAGTGAGTTTATGCAAAAGAACGGTGTGATCTTTTTTTGGTAAGCGAGGCTATCGTTTGGTACAATGGGGACAAAGGCCAGAACGGAAAGGGAGCGGACGATGACGCTTTTAGAAGTGAAGGATCTATCCGGAGGCTACACGGCGCAAAACGTGCTTGAAGACGTGACGTTTGCGGTCGACCGCGGCGAAATGGTCGCCTTGATCGGCCTAAATGGAGCCGGCAAAAGCACGACGATCAAACATATTATCGGCTTGATGGAACCGCGCCGCGGCGCGATTTCCATTAACGGCTATCGGCTTGCGGACGGGCGGGAAACGTATCGAAGGCAGTTTGCTTATATCCCGGAAACGCCGGTGTTGTATGAAGAATTGACGCTTGAGGAACATTTGCGTCTAGCGGCGATGGCGTACGGGTTGAGCGAAGCAGAGTATGAACGCCGCCTTCCGCCGCTGCTTCGCGAGTTTCGATTGGAGCGGCGGCTTTCCTCGTTTCCGGCTCATTTTTCGAAAGGAATGAAGCAAAAAGTCATGATTGTATGCGCCTTTTTGCTTGAACCGCCGCTTTATATCATCGATGAGCCGTTTCTCGGCCTCGATCCGCTTGCCATTCACGCCCTGCTTGAGCGAATGAATGAACAGAAAGAGAAGGGGGCGGGCATTTTGCTGTCGACGCACATTTTAGCGACGGCAGAGCGGTATTGCGACTCATTTGTGATTTTGCACAACGGCCGCGTCAAAGCCAAAGGGACGCTCGATGACATTCGCCGCCAGTTCGGGCTGCGGGGGGCGTCGCTTGATGAACTGTACGTCGAATTGACAAAGGACGATGCGCCATGATTGACGCCCGCCGTCTTTGGAAGCAGCGTTTCCAAGCGGAATGGCGAAAACGGATCCGCTACTTGCGCTATATGTTCAACGACCATTTGCTCGTCGGTTTGATCATTGTGCTTGGCGGCATAGCGGTGATGTACGAGCGCTTTGCGGCGGCGCTTCCTGACTCGTTTCCGTATCCGGCTATTGCGGCGGTCGTGTTCGGCTGGGCGGCGGCCGCTGGATCGGTGCGCACCTTGTTCCGCGAGGCGGATACGGTGTTTTTATTGCCGGCGGAAGAACGGCTCGGTCCGTATATTCAGCGGGCGTTTTTCGTCTCATGGTTATGGCAGGCGTACGGCCTTTCTTTGCTTTTGCTGTTGGCGGGTCCACTGCATGCTCGCTTTTCCCCGGTGTCATGGCCGCTTTTTTTGTTCGGTCTTTTCTGCTTCAAAGGATGGAGCTTATGGGCCAGTTGGCAAGGAAGCTACATCGCCGATCCGTCTTTTCATCGCTTTGGCGCATTTACCCGTTTCAGCCTAGCGGCGGTGTTCGTTTATTTGGTGCTGGTTGCGGCCCCATGGCCATTTTTCGTCGTTTTGGTCGGTTTGATGGTTGTTCTGTCCATCTGTTTGTCAAGATTGGTCAGAGGTAAAACATGGAAATGGGAACGGATCATCGCGGAAGAACAGCGAGCGGCCACGGCGTTTTACCGGTTGGCCAACTTGTTTACCGACGTTCCGGAATGGCGGGAGGCGGCGAAGCGGCGGCGCTGGCTTGATCCGCTGCTCGCTTTGATACCGTACGACGAGCGGCATGTGTTTTTTCATTTGTATGCCCGCACGTTTTTGCGCGCCGGCGGGTATGCTGGTCTATATGTCCGCCTCACTGCGATCGGAGGCGTCATGCTGGCTGTGATCGATCACCAATACGGGCGGGCGGGCATCGCATTTTTGTTTCTTTACGCGACCGCTGTTCAATTGGCCGCGCTGCCTTCCCATCATCGCTATTTGCTATGGCCGCGGCTGTACCCGTTGCCGCAGGCGCAACCGGATGCTGCGGCGGTTCGGTTGCTTTCCATTCTGCTGATTGGGCAAAATACGATATTCCATCTCGTACTGTTGGCTGTTTCCCCGCGCCTTCTTTGGCTCGCCACTTGGCTTGGCGGAAATATATGGGGGCTTTGGACGGCAGGGCGGTACGTGCGCCTGCAGCGTGGGCAGAAAGCCGGACGCTAGCGCTGTTTGCGCTGGCGCCGGCGTTTTTCATTCTTCAATGGATGGCCAAAGCTTTCACACCTTTTTTCCCGCTTCATATGCTGTAGTACACTGGCCTGGGCGCATGTCCGGCGGTCAGGCTGGAAGTCGGGAAGAAAGGGGAATGAATCATGGGTGTAGAGCTTGTAGCGTTGCACTGGATTTACTTGCTGTTCATCGTGCTCATTATTGGGTTTATGGTCGCCCGCAAAGATACATCGCTCATTTGCATTGCCGGCATCTTTTTATTGGCGGCGGTCGCTACCCATTCGTTGAGCGCGGCGGTCAGCGGAGTGTTTAACAGCTTTATTTACGCCATTACGGAGCTATTGCCGACGATTTTAGTCATCTCCATTATTGTGGCGATGAGCAAAGTGTTGTCGGCCACCGGCATCAATGATGTCATGGTTTCGCCGTTTGTCCGTTTCATCCGTACGCCGGCTTGGGCGTATTGGACGATCGGAATTTTGATGATGATCATTTCTTGGTTTTTCTGGCCGTCTCCGGCTGTTGCTCTCATGGGGGCAGTTCTGTTGCCGGCAGCGGTCCGGGTGGGCTTGCCGGCGTTGGGAGTGGCGATGGCGATGAACTTGTTCGGGCATGGCATCGCGCTTTCCGGCGATTTTATCATCCAAGGGGCGCCGAAATTAACGGCCGATGCCGCCGGGCTGCCGGTCGGCGATGTCATCGCTGCCAGTGTGCCGCTTGTTTTTGTCATGGGGGCCGTCACAACGGTCACCGCGTTTTACTTGCTGCGCCGTGACATGAAGCGAGGGCGCCTGGCAAGCGGGGAGGCGGAAATGGCTGCAACGGTCGATTCGACGCTGGAAAAAACAAGTCATTTCCTGACGGGACAAACGAAAAAATGGCTTGCGCTGTTGATTCCGATTTTGTTCGCCCTTGATGTCATCGCGATGTTTTATTTGCGGTTGCAAGGCGGGGAAGCGACCGCCTTGGTCGGTGGGACGGCGATTTTCATTTTGATTCTCATCTCCGTTCTCGCCCATCGGCAAGAAAGTTTTGCGGAAGTGACCCATTACTTTATTGAAGGGTTTCAGTTCGGGTTTAAAGTGTTCGGCCCTGTTATTCCGATCGCCGCGTTTTTCTATCTTGGCGATGCGGGGTTTGTGAAAATCATCGGCGACTATTTGCCGCAGGCATCGCAAGGCATCGTCAACGATTTAGGGGTTGCCTTGGCTCATGCGATGCCGCTGAACAATGAGGTGGGAGCGGTTACACTTACGATCGTCGGGGCGATTACTGGTCTTGACGGCTCCGGGTTTTCCGGCATCTCGCTCGCCGGTTCGATCGCCCATTTGTTTTCTGTAGCGATCGGCGGCGGAGCGGCAACGTTGACGGCGCTCGGCCAAATCGCCGCCATTTGGGTCGGCGGCGGCACGCTCGTTCCGTGGGCGCTCATTCCAGCCGCAGCGATCTGCGGGGTTGACCCGTTTGAGCTGGCGCGCCGCAACCTCATTCCTGTTGCTGTCGGCTTGGTGGTGACGACCGTTGTCGCCATGTTTCTCATCTGAACAGAAAGCTGTCCCGTGCGGCCGGGGCAGCTTTTTTGCTATAATGGGCATGGACTTAAAAATCGGTCGATTTTTTGACAGTTCGCCTTCTTCTCTATACATTGGGTACGGAAAGCTGTATAGTGAAAAGGAGATAGGCAATGTTTGAAGGCAAAAAAAGGCGAAACCATTGACGGGATTGTGAGGAAAGAAAGGCGGATGGAGATGGCTAGACAGATCAATGATACATTTTTGCGCGCCTGCCGCGGCGAACAAACATCGTACGTGCCGGTTTGGTATATGCGGCAAGCCGGACGGTCGCAGCCGGAGTATCGGGCGCTGAAAGAAAAATATTCGCTGTTTGAAATTACGCATCAACCGGAGCTTTGCGCGTACGTCACGAGACTTCCAGTTGAGCAATATGGCGTCGATGCCGCCATTTTATATAAAGACATTATGACACCGCTGCCGGCCATTGGCGTGAACGTCGAGATTCAGGGCGGCATCGGGCCGGTGATCGCAAATCCGATTCGCTCGCTTCAAGACGTCGAGCGGCTTGGGGAGATTGATCCAGAACATGATGTGCCGTATGTGTTTGAAACGATTCGGCTCCTTGTCAACGAACAGTTGGATGTGCCGCTCATCGGGTTTGCCGGGGCGCCGTTTACGTTGGCGAGCTACATGATTGAAGGCGGTCCGTCAAAAAATTATCATAAGACGAAAGCGTTCATGTATGCTGAACCGAAAGCGTGGTTCGCCTTAATGGACAAGCTCGCTGAGATGACGATCCGTTATGTGCGGGCGCAAATTCGGGCAGGGGCAAGCGCTGTGCAAATTTTTGATTCTTGGGTTGGCGCCGTTAGTGCTGACGATTACCGGACGTTTATCAAGCCGGCGATGGCGCGCATTTTTGCCGCTTTGCGGGAAGAAGGGGCTCCGCTCATTATGTTTGGCGTCGGCGCCAGCCACTTAGTGCATGAGTGGAACGATTTGCCGCTTGATGTCATCGGCCTTGACTGGCGGCTGTCGATTCGCGAAGCGCGCCGCCAAGGCATTGCGAAAGCGATTCAAGGCAACTTGGATCCGGCGGTGCTTCTTGCGCCGTGGGACGTGATCGAAGAACGGGTGAAGCGCATTTTGGACGAAGGGATGGAACGGCCGGGCTACATCTTCAACTTAGGCCACGGCATTTTTCCGGATGTTCAGCCGGCGACACTGAAGCGTCTGACCGCTTTTATCCACGAATATACGTCAACGAACTAAACGAGGGGGTGGCACAATGGTGAAAAAAACAGTGGGGCTGCTCGTGATGGCGTACGGAACGCCGTACCGGGAAGATGATATTGAACGGTATTATACGCACATTCGCCATGGGCGCAAGCCGCCGCAGGAACAAATCGACGATTTAAAAGCGCGTTACCGGGCGATCGGCGGGTTGTCGCCCCTTGCGAAAATTACGGAAGAGCAGGCGAAACGGCTCGAGGAGCGGCTGAACGAAGTGCAAGATGAAGTCGAGTTTCGCATGTATTTAGGGCTCAAACATATTGAGCCGTTCATTGAGGATGCCGTCGAGCGCATGCATGATGACGGCATCAAAGAAGCGGTTGGGATCGTCCTAGCCCCTCATTATTCCACATTCAGCATTCGCTCGTACAATGAGCGGGCGAAAGCGGCAGCAAAAAAGCTCGGCGGACCGACCATTTACACGATTGATCAATGGTATGACGAGCCGAAGTTTTTGCAATATTGGGCAGAACAAGTGCGGGCGATTTTTGCCGCCATGCCGGAACGTGAGCGGGAGCGAGCTGTGCTGATCGTATCCGCACATAGTTTGCCGGAAAAAATTATTCAAGCCGGTGACCCGTATCCAACGCAGCTCGAAGATACAGCGAAACGAATTGCTGATCAAGCCGGCGTCGCCCACTATGCCGTCGGCTGGCAAAGCGCCGGTCAGACGCCGGAACCATGGCTTGGGCCGGACGTGCAAGACTTGACGCGCCAGCTTTACGAAGAGCGCGGCTATACGTCGTTCGTTTACGCGCCGGTCGGTTTTGTCGCCGACCATTTGGAAGTGTTGTATGACAACGACATTGAGTGCAAACAGGTGACGGAAGAGATCGGCGCCCGCTATTACCGACCGGAGATGCCCAACACGAATCCATTGTTTATTGATGCATTGGCGTCGGTTGTGTTAAAGCGGTGGGCGGAAGAAGGCGATCGACATGAATGAAGGGCAACGGACGGTCGTCATCATCGGCGGTGGCATTACCGGCTTGACGGCTGCTTACTACTTGCAAAAAGCGATTCGAGAGCAACGCCTCCCACTTGCATGCAAACTTGTCGAGGCGACGCACCGGCTCGGCGGAAAAGTGCAGACGGTCGTCCGCGACGGTTTTGTCATTGAACGCGGTCCAGACTCGTTTTTGGCGCGGAAAACGAGCGCGTTTCGCCTTGTGAAGGAAGTCGGCCTTGAACATGAGATCGTTCATAACGCGACCGGAACATCGTACATTTTGGTCAACGGCAAACTCTATCCCATTCCGGGCGGAGCGGTGATGGGCATTCCGACGCGCATCGCCCCGTTTTTAACGACCGGACTGTTTTCCCCGGCCGGCAAGCTGCGGGCGGCGCTTGACTTTGTGCTGCCGCCGGTGAAAGTCGATGGTGATATGCCGCTTGGCCGCTTCTTCCGCCGCCGCCTCGGCGATGAGGTGGTGGACAATCTCATCGAACCGCTACTTTCCGGCATTTACGCCGGCGACATTGATGAGATGAGCCTAATGGCGACGTTTCCACAGTTTTTTCAGCTTGAGCAAAAATACGGAAGCCTTGTCCGTGGAGCGAGACGAACGACGCCGAAAGAGCAAAAAGAGCGGAAAGGGGCGTTCCAGACGTTAAAAACGGGCTTGCAGTCGCTCGTTGATGAAGTGGAAAAACGGCTTGAGCCGGGCAGCGTCATCAAAGGGGTGCGTGTCGAGCGGATCGTTCGCACCGATTCGGCGTATCGGCTGCAACTGAGCACAGGAGAGGTGTGGGGGGCAGACGGCATCATCGTGACAACGCCGCATCATGTTGTGCCCGACATGTTCGCTGACTATCCGTTTTTCGCCCCGTTCCGTTCAGTGCCGCTGACGTCGGTGGCGACGGTGGCGCTCGCATTTCCGGAGGAGGCGATCCGCCAAGACATTGACGGCACCGGGTTTGTCGTTTCGCGCCGCAGCGATTACACGATGACAGCGTGCACATGGACGCATAAAAAATGGCCGCACACCGCGCCGCCTGGCAAGGCGCTCTTGCGTTGCTACGTCGGGCGCCCGGGCGATGAGGAGATCGTCGACCAACCTGATGATGAGATCGTCCGTGTTGTATTGGATGATTTAAATAAAGTGATGAACATCGCCGGCCAACCGGAGTTCGCCGTCATCTCGCGCTGGAAGCGGGCCATGCCGCAATACACGGTCGGGCACCGCGAGCGGCTGGCGAAGATTAAGGAGCAGATGGCGTCCGAGTTGCCGGGGGTGTTTTTGGCCGGCAGCTCATACGAAGGGCTCGGATTGCCGGATTGCATTGACCAAGGCGAAAAAGCGGTGCGTGACGTGCTTCTGTATTTGCAGCAAGCGCCAGTTCAACAGACGTCCGATCTGTACAGCAGCGTCCGTTAACCAACGGTTTTCCAACGCCCTGGTCCGTTCGCCGCTCACATTTGGACGTCGGTGCGGCCGCCCGCCGTTTGAAGCGAAAAGCAGCGGATGGCTGTTTGTCTCTTTTGGTTCGTGGAAGTGGTTTCCGCTGCAAAAGGGATGTGAAAAGAACGTGGGAGAAGCTTCAACGGCGCTTCTACCCATTTGCTTGGAAAGGATGAGGGAGCAGGAAGAAATTCCGTCCCCAATGCGACGGCCCTTTACATCCATGTTGTTTGATAGTATAATGGATACGGATTGACCAAATTGTTCATTTAGTCAGTTTGAAGGATGAGGAGTATGGCAAGCGACCGCAAACGGCAAATCATCGAAGCGGCGGCCCAATCGTTTGCTGCCTTTGGCTACAAGGCGACGACGATGGAGCAGATCGCCAAGCTCGCCAACGTCGGCAAGGGGACGATCTATACGTTTTTTAAAAGCAAAGAGGAACTGCTTGATGAAATCGTCTCCGGATTGATTATGGAAATCAAGGCGGAAGCGGAGCTGGCGATGGACTCGTCGCTGCCGTTTTCCGAAAACGTCCACCGCGCCTTGTACCGCATTTTGGAATTTCGCCAGCGCCATCAGCTGACGGCGAAGCTGCTTCAAGAAGTGCGCAATATCGGTACGGCGGCGGTGCAAGAAGTGCTTGCCAAACTGGACCGGGCAATGGTCGAGTTCATTCGGCAAAAAATTGATGCGGCGGTGGAAAAAGGGGAGATTCGTCCGTGCAATTCGGAAATTACGGCATTTTTGATGCTCAAGACGTACATCGCCTTGATCGTCGATTGGGAAAAAGATCATGAACCGTTGACAAAAGAACAAATTGCTGAATTGTTTACGCTCTATTTTTTGCAAGGATTGTCGAGATAGATGATCCTCTTTTTTTGTTGGAAATTGACCATGCGGACAATTTGGTCATCTGTACAAAGGAGGGAGCGCCATATGCTGCGAAAAGAGCTGCGGGCCATCGTGCTCCGCCCGAATTTGCTTGGCATTTGTTCACTTGGATCATCAGCATAACATTTATGATGATTGTTCAATTCCTTGTCACCGTGTTTGACAACTCAGGCCGGTTTCTTGCCATTTTGCTATTGATTGCCCAGCTAGTTGGAAGCGCCGGCACGTATCCGATTGAGCTCGTTCCGGGTGCGTTGCAGTCGCTTCATCCGTGGCTGCCGATGACCCATGCGATCCGTGGGTTGCGAGCAGTCATTTCAAGCGGCGATTTCTTGGTCATGTGGAAGGAAGCTGCGATATTGCTTGCGACAGCCGCGGTCTTTGCCTTGGCGACGCTCGTGTATTTTCTCCTTCGGTATCGCCGCCGTTATGCGGTATGGACGGAAACAGCGGCTCAAACGTGATGATTGAACCATGCCGTCTCGAAGGCGTCCTAAAAAGATTGGGACGCCTTTTTGCATTGGCCAATATCGGAATCAAACAACAGATGGAATTAAAACCATTTTCTAGGACGAGGGATTGCTTTTTGCGGATGGGCCGCCATTAGAACGTTGTGTGTGATGGCGCCCCTGAGATTGGCAAAAAAAAAATGCCTCTTAGCTGGAGGCAGTCAAAAGAAAAGGCAGGCTGCATTAGGGAACAGCCAAACGCCGGCGGGGCAGCCGACGTCGTGACGCAAGAAGGTATTCCGCTTACCTAGTGGCGGTAAGCGGCGCCAAGGCAATCAGAACATGTGTTGCCGTAGCATTCATGCTGCTCGTCAATCTCTTTGCCGCAGTGCGTACATTTTTTAGGTGGCAAGTTTCTGAAAAATTCCAACACTTTCATCAACATTCCGATCCCCTCCGTTGTCTTGGTAATTTTATTGTATTATAACACATAACAAAATGTCAATATGTGTTTTAAAACAAAAATCAACAAAGATGAAAAAATAGGCGCGGTTGTGTATGATGAAGACAAAACGAATGGAAGGAGAGAACCGAAAATGAAAGTGACGGTCATCGGCTATTGGGGAGGGTTCCCGGCCTCCAATGAAGCGACATCGGCGTATTTGTTCGAGCATGACGGATTTTGCCTGCTCGTTGATTGCGGCAGCGGGGCGCTTGCCAAGCTGCAAAACTATACGGCTGTGGAAAACTTAGATGCGGTCATCATCTCCCATTACCATTACGACCATATCGCCGACATCGGCCCGCTCCAATACGCGCGTCTCATTCATAAAAATTTGGGAGCTGACCTTCCCGTCTTGCCGATTTACGGCCATGTGGAAGACGAGGCGGCGTTTTCCCGCTTGACGCACAGCGGCATTACGGAAGGAATTGCCTATGACCCGAATGGGACGCTGGCTGTTGGACCGTTTTCGATCACATTTATGAAAACAGTCCATCCGGTGCCATGCTACGCGATGCGCATTACTGCCGGCGGCAAGACGGTTGTTTATACGGCCGATTCAAGCTATATACCGGAGTTTCTTCCGTTTGCCAAAGGAGCCGACTTGCTCATTTGCGAGTGCAACTTTTACGCTGGGCAAAACGCGGCGCCGGCTGGGCATATGACGAGCGAGGAGGCGGCGGCCATCGCAGAGGGAGCACGTGTCGGAGAATTATGGTTGACGCATTTGCCACACGTTGGCCGGCACGAGCAGCTGGTTGAGGAGGCTGGCCGGACGTTCCGCGGTGTCATCCGCCTCGCCCGCACCGGCCTAACATGGGCGCAATAGGCCAAAATAAGAGAGAGCAGCAAAGGAAACGCTTTCCCTTGCCCTTTGCTGTTCTTTTTTTTATAATGGATATAGTTCGAATTTTTTTATTTATAAAATGAATGGTCATTCATTCATTTTGGGGGGAGGAGCGTATATGAACGTCACGGCGCGGTTGGCGCAAATCGCGAAGCAGTTGCCGGACAAGGAAGCGTATGTGTTTAGGGAAGAGCGGTGCACGTATCAACAATTGGATGAAGCCATTTCCCGATTTGCCGACGGATTGGCGCGGCTTGGCATTCGCCGAGGCGACCATATTGCCTTGTTGCTTGGCAATTCGCCGCAGTTCGTCATCGGCTTGTACGGGGCGCTGCGGCTTGGGGCGACCGTCATTCCGATCAATCCCATCTACACGCCCGAGGAAATTTCTTATATTTTGCACAACGGCGACGTCAAGGCGGTGATCGGCCTTGACTTGCTCGCTCCGTTGTTTGTGGAGGCGAAGAAGCGGCTTCCGCTGCTCGAGCATGCGATCGTTTGTGAAACACCGGAAGGGAAGGAAAAAGGCATTTCCCTGTCGGAAGGAATGAAATCGTTTGCAGAAGTGTTGGCGGACGGCAGCCGGGATTTTACCGGCCCTGAACTGGGTGATGACGATGTCGCCGTCATTTTGTACACATCGGGGACGACCGGCAAGCCGAAAGGGGCGATGCTCACTCATAAAAACATATACAGCAATGCCCAAGATACGGCCGATTATTTAGGCATCAATGAAAATGACCGCATCATCGCTGCGCTGCCGATGTTTCATGTGTTTTGCCTGACCGTGGCGCTCAACGCCCCGCTAATGAACGGCGGGACGGTGCTCATTATGCCAAAGTTCAGTCCAGCAAAGTTGTTTCAGCTGGCCCGAGAGGAAAAAGCGACGATTTTTGCCGGCGTGCCGACGATGTACAATTTCCTTTATCAGTACGAAGGTGGAAGCGCGGACGATTTGCGGACGCTCCGCCTTTGCATCTCAGGAGGCGCTTCAATGCCGGTCGCTTTGCTTGAAAACTTTGAGAAAAAGTTCAACGTCATCATTTCAGAAGGATATGGGCTTTCGGAGGCGTCCCCTGTCACCTGTTTCAATCCTCTTGATCGGCCGCGCAAGCCTGGTTCGATCGGAACGAACATTAAAAATGTTGAAAATAAGGTCGTCAACGAGTACGGCGAGGAAGTGCCCGTCGGCGAAGTCGGAGAGCTTGTCGTTCGCGGGCCAAACGTTATGAAAGGGTATTACAAAATGCCGGAAGAAACAGCGGCTGCCTTGCGCGACGGTTGGCTGCACACCGGTGATTTGGCGCGCATGGACGAGGAGGGCTATTTCTATATCGTCGACCGAAAGAAAGAGATGATTATCGTCGGCGGCTACAACGTGTATCCGCGCGAAGTCGAAGAAGTGCTGTACAGCCATCCAGATGTCGTGGAAGCCGCCGTGATCGGCGTGCCGGACCCGGACTACGGCGAAGCGGTGCGGGCGTATGTCGTCTCGAAAAATCCGGAGTTGACGGAAGCAGAGCTCATTGCTTACTGCCGTGAGCGGTTGGCAAAATATAAAGTGCCGAGCGCGATTGACTTTTTGGACGAGCTGCCGAAAAATGCGACAGGAAAAATTTTGCGAAGAGCGTTAAAAGAGCGGCTCGCGTCTTCCCATGCTTGATGGTGCTGAATTTTCAGCACCTTTTCTTTTTTTTGAATAGTATATTGAAAACAAGTAGATAAATTTATATAATTTAACACATAAAAGTTTAAAAGGACTAAACTTCTCTACATAGGGGGATGGGATCATGGGCCAATCGATTCGGCGGTTCGCCGCGGTGTGTGCAGCCGGCTTTTTGTTGCTTGGCGGCTGCGGCGGCGCGAAAGAGACGGGAAGCAGCCAGGGAAGCGGCGGGAAGAGCGGGAAAGAAAAGACGTACAAAATCGGCGTGACGCAAATTGTCGAGCATCCATCGCTCGATGCGGCGCGCAAGGGATTCCAGCAGGCGTTAAAAGACAAAGGGCTGTCCGTTGAGTATGACGTGCAAATCGCCCAAGGCGACCAAAGCAACAACCAAACGATCGCCAATAATTTTGTTTCGGACGGCGTCGACTTGATTTTTGCCAACTCAACGCCAAGCGCGCAGGCGGCGCTCAATGCGACAAAAGACATTCCGATCGTGTTCACGTCGGTGACCGACCCAGTCGGCGCGCAGCTTGTCCAATCGATGGAAAAGCCGGGCGGCAATGTGACGGGAACGACCGATACCCACCCGGAGGCCATTCCAAAAACGGTGCAATTTATTGACAAATATATCAAAGGCAACCGCGTCGGCATGGTCTACAACGCCGGCGAACAAAACTCCGTCGCTCAAATCGAGCAGGTGAAAAAGGCGATGCAAGGAACCGATTTGCAAATGGTCCCGGTGTCCGTATCGACATCAGCAGAGGTGAAGCAGGCGACCGAGTCGCTCGTCGGCAAAGTCGATTGTCTGTACATCATCACCGACAACACGGTCGTCTCGGCGCTCGAGTCGGTGATCCAGGTGGCGAATGAGCACGACATTCCGCTTTTTGTCGGTGAACTCGATTCCGTCAAGCGCGGCGGTTTTGCGGCGTACGGGTTTGACTATTATGACATCGGCTACGAAGCGGGGGAAATGGCGGCGCAAATTTTGCAAGACGGCAAAAAGCCAGCCGATTTGCCGGTGCAATATCCACAAAAATTGAAGCTTGTCATCAATAAAAAAGCAGCGCAAGAAATGGGCATCAAGCTCAATCCAGAATGGGATTCCATTGCGGAATATATTGAATAAGCGGCCGTCCCTCCTTCGATGAAGGAGGGGGCCAAAAAAGCAGGGAAAGTGCGTTTTGGCGCGCAACGTGCCACATGCGCCTTCGGTGTGTTTCCGAAAAGGTAGGTGAAAAGCTGTGTGGACAGCGATGTTCAGTTCCGTCGAAGCCGGCTTGATTTACGCCGTGATGGCGCTCGGCGTCTATCTATCGTTTCGCATTTTGGATTTTCCCGATCTGACGGTTGACGGCAGCTTCGTCACCGGCGCGTCTGTCGCCGCCGTGCTCATTGTCAATGGAGCCAACCCGTTTGCCGCCTCAGCCGCGGCGCTTTTGGCCGGCTTTGCCGCCGGGGTGTTGACTGGGCTTTTGCATACGAAAGGGAAAATCAATCCACTGTTATCCGGCATTTTAATGATGATCGCTTTGTATTCGATCAATTTGCGCATTATGGGCAAATCGAACGTTCCGCTGTTGCAGCAGGAAACGGTCATCACAAAAATCACCGCCGCCTGGCGGCAAGCCGGATTGGATGCGGCGCTCAACCGACTTGTTTCCTTCACCGGCTTTGCGCCGCGGACATGGGCGGTGCTTGTGTCAATGGCGATTGTCGCGCTAATGGTCAAAGGGCTGTTGGATTGGCTGCTGAAAACAGAAGTGGGGATCGCCTTGCGGGCAACTGGAGACAACAAGCCGATGGTGGCGAGCTTTTCCGCCAACACCGATTGGTTGATCGTGTTTGGCCTTGGGCTGTCGAACGCACTTGTGGCGCTTTCCGGAGCGCTCGTCGCCCAGTACGGCGGATTCAGCGACGTCGGGATGGGAATCGGGATGATCGTTATTGGGCTCGCTTCCGTCATCATCGGGGAGGCTTTGTTTGGCGCCCGTTCGGTCGCACGCGCGACGTGGGCGGTCATCGGCGGCGCCATCGTCTATCGCCTCATTTTGGCGCTTGCGTTGCGCGTCGAGTTTTTGGAGACGGGCGATGTGAAATTGATTACTGCGCTCATTGTGATGATGGCGCTCGTCGTGCCCAACACGTTGGCGGCGCAAAAAGAACGGCAGAGGAAAAAGCGGAGGGTGCGGCAGTTGGAGAGGGGGGAAACCGTTGCTGGAGCTGAAACGAATTACAAAAGTGTTTAACGAAGGAACGGCTGACGAGAAAATCGCTTTGCGCGGCATTGATCTGACGCTTGCCCCCGGCGATTTCGTCACCGTCATCGGCAGCAACGGCGCCGGCAAGTCCACGCTCATGAACATCATTTCCGGACGGCTGTCTCCTGATACCGGCGAAGTGTGGATCAACGGCCGCGATGTAACCGCGCTCAAGGAGCATGCGCGCGCCCGCTACATCGGCCGCGTCTTTCAAGACCCGATGGCCGGCACCGCCCCGCATATGACGATTGAGGAAAATTTGGCGCTCGCCTACAACCGGACAAAGCGGCGCACGTTAAGCCTTGGCGTCACGAAGCAAAAGCGCGAGTGGTTTCGGGAAACGCTGCGAACGCTTCATTTAGGGCTTGAAGACCGGCTCGCCGCCAAAGTCGGACTTCTTTCCGGCGGGGAGCGGCAGGCGCTTTCCTTGTTGATGGCGACGTTTACAAAACCGGATGTGCTGTTGCTCGATGAACATACCGCCGCCCTTGATCCGGCGCGGGCGGAGTTGGTCACGGAGTTGACGAAGCAAATTGTTGAGCAGCACCGCCTGACGACGCTCATGGTGACGCACAACATGGAGCAGGCGATTCGCCTTGGCAACCGGTTGATCATGATGGATGGCGGGCAAATCATTTTTGCCGCAGAAGGAAAGGAGAAAGAAGAGCTGACGGTCGAGCGGCTGCTTGAGGCATTCCAACGCATCCGCGGCAGCCAGTTTGCGAGCGACCGCGCCGTGCTCAGCTCATAAAGGAAATGAGGTGTCCTTCTTTGGCTGGGGGACACCTCTTCTGTTCGGCCGGCCGGTCAGATATTTTGGGTTTCTCGCTGCGTCGCTTGTCGGTAGGCGGCTTGCAGCGCCTTCGTCACCGCCCCCGGCGCGCCGCTTCGGATCACCGTTTCGTCGACTTGAATAATCGGGATAATCGCTGACGTCGTGCTCGTTAAAAACAGTTCGTCCGCCTCCCTAAGGTCGTTGGTGGAAAACGCTTCTTCGACAAATGGAATGCCAAGCTCAGCGCAAAACTGCTTCACTTTCGTGCGGACGATGCCGTTTAAAATCCGTGCGGTGGCCGGATGGGTGTACACCGTTTCATTTTTGACAAGGAAAATGTTTGACGAGCTGCCTTCGGTTACGACGCCGTCGCGATGCAAAATCGCTTCAAACGCTCCGCGCTCAACCGCTTCTTGTTTCGCCAATACGTTGGGCAATAAGTTCAAGCTTTTAATGTAACAGTATTCCCAGCGGACATCTTTCGTCAAAATCGTGCGCACCCCATGTGTCATTTCCTCGGTTTTCCGCGCCATCGGCTGGATGTAGGCGTACAAGTTCGGCCGGTTTTCCGCCGGAAACGCATGGTTGCGCGGGAAGCTGCCGCGCGTCATTTGCAAATACAAAATCGCATCTTCCTGCACATCGTTGAGGCGGCGAAGCTCCTCAAGCTGTTCGATGAGCTCTTCGCAGCCAAACGGAACGGATAGGCGAATGGCGGCCGCTGAACGGTACAGCCGGTCAAGATGCTCGCGAAGCCAAACGTATATCCCGTTATATAAGCGGACGACTTCGTAGACGCCATCACCGAATTGCAAGCCGCGCTCTTCCATCGGGTACGTGACTTGTTCATAACGGAAAATGCCGCGGTCGGTTAATACATACGGTTTCACTGACATGGACGTGCACTCCTTTTCTGTTGCCATCAATCATGAATCAGTTTGATTATATCATAGATTGGCCTCTTTCTGCGTTTGTCTCGTGTTTGGCGTGAGCGGAAACAATGGATGGATGTTCGGGTTGCGAAATGAGACGAATTTTTAGATAATAAAGTTATCAATCTATATAAGTTGCAATAAAGATTTTCCGATTGTTCGATTCTGTTTTCCTTCATAACAAGTCATTTTGATAGAATGCAGCGGGCGCTCTACTGGATGTAAAACAAAGTTTCAACTTATATAGTCAAATGGGGGGATGAATGAATGGAAACGACATGGGCAGCCGGCAAGATGGCGCCGTTTCGCCAAGGGGTGCAAGCAGGAGCAGCGATTGCCATCGGCTACATGCCGATCGCGCTGGCGTTTGGGCTGCTCGCCAAGACAACCGGACTGACGTTCGCCGAGACCGTGCTCATGAGCATCGTCGTCTTCGCCGGCGCCTCGCAATATATCTCATTAAGTCTGCTTGCCGCT
This sequence comes from Geobacillus zalihae NBRC 101842, assembly GCF_001544135.1. GTDB lineage: Bacteria > Bacillota > Bacilli > Bacillales > Anoxybacillaceae > Geobacillus > Geobacillus zalihae. The sequence continues at coordinate 25,964 of NZ_BCPV01000033.1, forward strand.
GGCACCGGGGTGTTTGAAATCGTGTTGACGACATTCGTATTGAACATTCGCCATTTTTTAATGTCGGCGTCCCTTAATGAAAAGGCTGAGCCGGACGCACTTTGGAAAAAAGCGCTGTACGCCTTTGGCATTACCGATGAGACGTTTTCGGTGGCGGCGATGAAAGAAGGAACGATCAATGCCTCGTATATGTTTGGGCTCATTGCCATGGCGTATGGCAGCTGGGTCGTCAACTCGGGCATTGGTTATGCCGCTGGGTCCGGTTTGCCGGAAAGTTTGCAAGAAAGTATGTCCATTGCCTTGTATGCCATGTTTATCGGCTTGCTCGTTCCAGCGTTGAAAAAGCAGCGGAAAATCGTCTGGCTGGCGGGGCTGTCGGCTTTATTCAACTCGATCGGCACGTTTGCCCTTCACTTGTCGAAAGGCTGGTCGATCGTGTTGGCTACATTGTTGTCGGCCATCATCGTTCAATGGCTGACGAAGGAAGGGGGAAACGGCGGTGAATAGCGCGATCGTATGGATGATCATCGGCATGGGGATCGTGACGTATTTGCCGCGCCTGTTGCCGTTTGTGTTGCTCGGCGGCGTCGAGCTGCCGTCGTTTTGGCAAGGAGTGCTGAAAAATGTGCCGTATGCGGTGCTTGGGGCGCTCATTATTCCGGACGTTTTTTTCATCCAAGATGATCTTTCGTTCGGTGTCATCGGTTTTGTAGCGGCCGTCATCACCGCTTGGCTTGGGGCCAATGTCATGATCGTCGTGCTTGCGGCGGTTGCGGCGCTCAGCCTGTATTCGTTATTTGTTTAAAAAGGGAAGCGGACATCGCTTCCTCTTTTCCTTTTGCGACAGGTATGCAAACTTGCTGCATGGTTATGACAATTCCTCCATAATCGCCTCGTATACCTCATCGACATGAAATCGAGATGTCCCCATGCCGATTTGTTTGACGACACGCCCGTTGCGGCCAAGCAAGTAGGCGAGCGTCGTGTGTACGATCATGCCGTTGCCCGGGTCGCGGTATTGAAAGTGGAAGGCGTCCGCTACTTTTTTCGTGTCTGCTTCGCTGCCGCGCAAAAACACCCAACCTTGTCCGTCGCTCATGACTCCAAACGCATTGGCATATGTCTGCAGCTTTTCATTCGTATCGCGCGCCGGGTCGATCGTGATCGTGATGAATTCCACCTTGCTCCCAAATACCCCGGCTTTTTTTAGGCGATCGCGCAGTTTTGCCATTTGTGCTGTCGTATTCGGACAAAGATCCGGACAGTTTGTATAAATAAACTCGACAAGCCGCACTTTCGGCGGAAGGTCGCCAAACTCGTATGATTTTCCCCATGCTGTTTCCATCGTCACGTCATTTGGAAGCCGCATCGTCGATGGCTGGTAGACAGCAAAGTACAGGATGCCGACGCTGATGCCGATGATGACAAGAGAGGCAGCTAACGTATACCATTTTTTCACTATTCATCACTCCTCAATATGATCATATCAAAAAGATTAGCGAAAAAATCGCGATGTTTATGAACAATATGCGACTATTTTCCCAATTAAAAAAAGTTTCAAAAAAAGGCTTGCACTTTTGTTTTTCTGTTATATAATAAAATCGTAAATATAAACAATGTAATATAACAATAGAGAGATGGGGGAAGGAAAAATGGCGTCATTTGCTGAACGTGTCCGGCAATTAGAAGAAAGTTGGAAAAATGAGGAGCGCTGGAAAGGGATCGTCCGTCCGTACAGCGCGGAGGATGTCATTAAACTGCGCGGCTCGCTTGACATCGAGTATACGCTCGCTCGACGCGGGGCGGAAAAATTATGGAAGCTGCTTCATACAGAGGATTACGTCGCGGCCCTTGGCGCGCTGACCGGAAATCAGGCGGTGCAGCAAGTGAAAGCAGGCTTGAAGGCGATTTATTTAAGCGGCTGGCAAGTGGCGGCCGACGCCAACCTCGCTGGACAGATGTATCCGGACCAAAGCCTGTATCCGTCCAACAGCGTTCCGCATGTCGTCAAGCGAATCAATCAAGCGTTGCAGCGCGCGGATCAAATTCAATACTTAGAAGGCAGCGGGGACGTGGACTACTTTGTGCCGATCGTCGCTGACGCTGAGGCGGGGTTCGGCGGCCAACTGAACGTCTTTGAGCTCATGAAGGCAATGATTGAAGCCGGAGCGGCTGGCGTCCATTTTGAAGACCAGCTGTCATCGGAGAAAAAATGCGGCCATTTAGGCGGCAAAGTGCTTTTGCCGACGCAAACGGCGATTCGCAACTTGATTGCGGCGCGGTTGGCCGCCGATGTCATGGGGGTTCCGACGGTGCTCATCGCACGCACCGACGCGAACGCTGCTGACTTGATCACAAGCGACATCGACCCGCGCGATCAAGCGTTTATCACTGGAGAACGGACACCGGAAGGATTCTATCGCACAAGAGCCGGTTTGGATCAAGCGATCGCCCGCGGGCTTGCCTATGCGCCGTATGCCGACCTCATTTGGTGTGAGACGAGCGAGCCGAATTTGGATGAGGCGCGCCGGTTTGCCGAAGCGATTCATGAAAAATTCCCAGGCAAGCTGCTGGCGTACAACTGCTCGCCGTCGTTCAACTGGAAGAAAAAATTGGACGACGAAACGATCGCCAAATTCCAGCAAGAGCTCGGCAAAATGGGATACAAGTTCCAATTTGTCACTTTGGCTGGCTTCCATGCGCTCAACTACAGCATGTTCGAACTGGCGCGCGGCTACAAAGAGCGAGGCATGGCGGCGTATGCCGAGCTGCAGCAAGCGGAATTTGCCGCCGAGAAGTACGGCTACACGGCGACGCGCCATCAGCGCGAAGTCGGCACGGGCTATTTCGACGAAGTCGCCCAAGTGATCTCTGGCGGCCAATCGTCAACAGTCGCTTTGAAAGGATCGACCGAAGAAGAACAGTTTACGACAGCTTAATGCAAACCGATCACAAACGAAGACGAAAGCCCGGCGTGGCCGGGCTTTTTTCGTGTATAAAAAGGAAAAAGATGGAGCATCCTATAAGACATAGGGAGGCGATGTGATGGAAAAGAATCAAGGCGACCTGCCGGAGCTGATGCCCGCTGAGTTTCGCGTCAGCACGGATCTTCATGTTGAGCAATGGTTGATGGATGAAGAGACGTATGCTGGCGACTCGGTCGGCGAGCATACCGCGTTGGAACAGGCGAATGAATATTTAGCGTCCAAAGAAATCGGTCAAACGTTTGAAAACTCTTAGAACACCCATGACGATTGTCATGGGTTTTTTTAATAGATTTTTTGCAAAATATAGAAAAATATAACTTCTGATGGTATGATAGGAGTAGTGGGTGAGTTGATTAAGAGAGGAGACGAACGGATGAAAGTCAATGAATTCATTGTCTTGGAGCAATTCATCGTAAGCCGTTATACGATGGCGATTCTCCCATACTTTTTAAACAGCGATGTGTATGCGAAAGTCATTGAGGAGGACGGCGAATATATCATCAAACAAACGCCGATGGACATTATTAAACATAGTTGCGATTACTATGGAAGCAGCTTTCAAGGGAGAAAAGAAGGAACAAAAGCCGTCATTGGCATCACCCATAAAGCGCCGATCGCCATTGAACCAGCCAATGAAATTTACGTATTTCCAACCGCCTCTCCGCGTGACTCCCGCTGCGTTTGGCTCTCGCACATGCACGTTTATCGGTATGAGCCTGCCAAATATGAGCGGACCATCGTTTATTTCCGCAACGGAAAAAGCATATCCCTCGATGTTTCCTGCAAATCGTTCATCAACCAGTTATACCGAACGGCTCAACTGCGGACAAAATTATCCGAGCGGATGGAAGCGAGGGAGCGCAAACTCCAATACATATTTCGCATGCAGCAAGAAAAACAGAGTTAGCTGAATAAATTGATAAAAATGGTTTTTCCTAAAGATGAGTTCAAATTAGGCGCCTGGACGTGTAAAATAAAGATATAAACGGCATTTGAATGGGGAATAGACATGGATATGGAAACAATCAAACAATGGTTCACGCTCGACAGCATCCTTTCCCTGCTCGAACAATACCGCTCTTTCGGCGTGCTTCCCGGCATCGCAGCGACGTTGCTTGAGTCGTTTTTTCCCATTTTGCCCATGTTCGTCTTCGTGATGGCGAACGCAGCGGCGTTTGGACTATGGAAAGGGTTTCTGATCTCTTGGCTAGGCGCTTCACTTGGCTCGCTCATCGTGTTTTGGCTGACGCGGAAAGTGGGGCAGAAGCGTTTTTTTCACTTTGTCCGCCGCCACCCGAAAGTGCGGCAGTTTATGCATTGGATTGAGCGACACGGATTTGGTCCGCTGTTTTTGTTGTATTGCTTTCCGTTCACCCCATCGGCGCTTGTCAATATTGTTGCCGGACTGTCGCGCATCAGCCGCCAGCAGTTTGTATTGGCGGTGCTGCTAGGAAAGATGATCATGGTGTTTACCATCAGTTTTATCGGCTATGACTTGAAGGCGCTCATCCGTCAGCCGCTGCGCACGGCGATGATCGCCGCAGTCGTTCTGTTGCTTTGGTACGCCGGAAAACGGGTGGAAGCGCGATTTTCGTTGACGGAAGAACAAGGCGGCGAGGAGGGCGGGGAGTGACCAAGCAAAAAGAAAAACGAGGCCGCCGATGGCCATGGTTTGTTGCCGTTTGTGTTGTCGCCACGCTTCGGTTGTTCGTGTTCAGCAATTACGTGGTGGAAGGAAAATCGATGATGCCGACGCTGGAGAGCGGCAATTTGCTGATCGTCAATAAGCTTTCCTACGACATCGGGCCTATTCGCCGGTTCGACATTATCGTTTTTCACGCCAACAAAAAGGAAGATTACGTCAAGCGGGTTATCGGCCTGCCTGGCGATCGGATCGCGTACAAAAATGACATCTTGTATGTCAACGGAAAAAAAGTTGACGAACCGTATTTGCGCCCGTATAAGCAAAAGCTGCTTGACGGCAGGCTGACCGGGGATTTTACGCTTGAGGAGGTGACCGGGAAAACACGGGTGCCTCCCGGCTGCATTTTCGTTCTTGGCGACAACCGGCTTAGCAGCTGGGACAGCCGCCATTTTGGGTTTGTCAAAATCAACCAAATTGTCGGCAAGGTGGACTTTCGCTACTGGCCGTTTAAACAGTTCGCCTTTCAATTTTAACCTTAATCTCGAAAGAAGTCTTCCGCTTCTATAACGAAGTGAAGCTTCAGAGACCAATAAATGGATCCTTCGAAGCGAGGTTGTTCAGTCGTCCGACAGTCGCTGACATGTCGGCTGGATCCACAAAAAGAAACAAACGTTAACGTTTCAGATTGCCTCTATATAACCCGCGGCCGGAAGGGCGTTTTTTTCTTCCCAAAAGCGAACATACGTGCTAAAATAAAACAAATAAAGGAAACGAATGGTGGTGGATACAATGTCGCTGCGGTTTTTGCTCGGACGGTCAGGAAGTGGGAAAACGGCTGTCTGCCTCGAAGAAATTCGCCGCCAGTTGCAAGAGGATCCAAAAGGAAGGGCGATCGTCTATCTCGTTCCGGAGCAAATGACATTTCAATGCGAATACGCGTTGATACATACCGAGGGAGTGGACGGGATGATTCGCGCCCAAGTGTTCAGCTTCACCCGTCTCGCTTGGCGCGTGCTGCAGGAAACAGGCGGCATGACCCGGTACCACATTCATGATGTTGGCGTGCAGATGATGATCCGCAAAATTATTGAGCAACGCAAACAAGAGCTGAAACTGTTTGGCCGCGCGGCGGACAAACATGGGTTTATCGAGCAGCTGAACGAAATGATCACCGAATGCAAACGGTATTGCCTGACGCCGGGCGAACTCCGCCGACATGCTGAGGCGTTCGAGGATGGGCCTGATCAACCGGGCCGCCGCTTGCTCGCTGACAAGTTGAGCGATGTCGCGCTTGTGTATGAGGAACTTGAGAAAAGTCTTTCCGGCCACTATCTTGATTCGGAAGATTATTTGCGCTTGCTCGCTGAGCATATTCCGCGCTCAAGTTATTTGCGGGATGCCGATATTTACATCGACGGCTTTCATCATTTCGCGCCGCAAGAATATATGATCATCGAACAGCTTCTTCGCCATTGCCGGCGCGTCACCGTTTGTTTGACGATCGACCGCCCGTATGACGACGGAATGCCGGACGAACTTCATCTCTTTTATTTGCCGGCGCAAACGTACCGCCAGCTGAGGGAGTTGGCGCTAAGCAATGACATTGCGATCGAAGAGCCGATCGTGCTTTCGGCCAACCGACGCCATGAAGACAGGGCGCTCGTTCATCTTGAGGCGCAATTTCACCGACGCCCGTTGCTTCCATATGGTGCAAAGACCGATGCCGTCCATCTTTATGAGGCGTCCAATCGCCGAGCGGAAATCGAAGCGGTCGCACGCGAAATCATCCGCCTTGTCCGCGATGAAGGGGCGCGCTATCGCGACATTGCGCTGATCATCCGCCAGACGGAGGCGTACCGCGATCTGGTAAAAACGGTGTTTTTTGATTTTGGGATCCCGTATTTTATGGATGAAAAAGAACCGATGCACCACCACCCGCTCATTGAACTCGTGCGCGCTGCCTTAGAGACGGTCGTGACGCGTTGGCGATATGAAGCGGTGTTTCGGGCGGTGAAAACGGATTTGCTTTTTCCAACGGACGGCGATCTGCACATGTGGCGCGAGGCGGCCGACAAGCTCGAAAACTATGTGCTTGCTTACGGAATCAAAGGGGATAAGTGGACAAACAATGAGCGCTGGGCGTATCGGCGCTATCAGGCGCTTGACGGTTTGAACGTACCACAAACGGATGAAGAGCGGCAGTTTGAGGACATGCTCAATGAATGGCGCGAGGCGTTGGCCGCTCCGCTTCGCCGGTTGGAGCGCCGTCTGCGCCGGGCGGAGGACGGACGCGGGTTTTGTATGGCATTATATCTGTTTTTGGAAGAATTGCAGATTCCAAAAAAACTAGAGAAAATGAGCGCGCAAGCGGAAGCGGACGGCCGCCTCGTTGAAGCGCGCCAGCATGAACAGGCGTGGAACGCCGTCGTCGATTTGCTTGACCAATATGTAGAAATGCTCGGGACAGAATCACTGCCGCTCGCTGAGTTTGTCAAGATTATCGAGGCTGGGCTCGATCGGTTGGAGTTCTCCCTTGTGCCGCCGGCGATGGACCAGGTGATCGTCGCTCAGCTTGATCGCTCTCGTTTAATTGACATCAAGTATGCGTTCGTCATCGGCGCCAACGATGGCGTTATTCCAGCGAAAGTGAAGGAAGACGGGCTGATGGCGGAAGTGGAGCGCGAGCAGCTGCGTGAGTTGGGGGTGGCGCTCGCCCCAGGGGGACGGGAGCAGCTGTTTTATGACCCGTTTTTTGTCTACTTGGCACTTGTTTGTCCGAGCCGGCGGCTGTATGTTACATATCCGCTTGCTGATGGAGAAGGGAAAGCGTTGATGCCGTCGCCGCTCATCAAGCAGCTTACGGAACTGTTTCCGCATGCGCCGGTGCATCTGTGCGGCAACGACCCGTTCGACGCCCCGGCAGAAAAAGCAGAGGCGTTCGTGACCGCGCCGCGGGCGACGCAAACGTATTTGATCAGCCAGCTCCGAGCATGGAAGCGCAACTACGGCATCGATCCGCTTTGGTGGGATGTGTATAACACGTTCATCGGCCATCGGGACTGGAAGGAGCAGGTGCGGCATGCCGTCTCCGCGCTCTTTTATACAAACGGAGCGACGCCGCTCAAAAAACAGTGGAGCCAGCGGCTGTACGGCAAAAAAATTCAGGCGAGCGTCTCGCGCATGGAGCAGTTTCAAAAATGCCCGTACGCCCATTTCGCATCGCATGGGCTGCGGTTGAAAGAGCGCAACGTTTTCCGACTTGAGGCGCCGGATGTTGGGCAATTGTTCCATGCCGCCATCAAGCAAATCGCCGACCGGCTGCGCGAACAGCATCTTGATTGGCGCGAACTGTCAAGACCAGACTGTGAACGGCTGTCGGCCGAAGCGGTCGAGCGAATCGCCCCGCTCATCCAGCAGCAAGTGCTCTCAAGCTCTCATCGCTATGAATATATGAAACGAAAATTGAAACACGTCGTTGCCCGTACAACCCATGTGTTAAGTGAGCATGCGCGGGCGAGCGGTTTCGTTCCGATCGGACTTGAGCTGTCATTCGGCCCCAATGGCGACCTGCCGCCGCTTCGGTTTCGGCTGCCCGACGGAACAGTGATGGAGCTTGTTGGGCGGATCGACCGCGTCGATAAGGCGGAAAGCAGCCAAGGAGTGCTTCTGCGCATTATCGATTACAAATCGAGCGCGAAAACGCTCGATTTGACGGAAGTATATTACGGCCTGGCGCTGCAAATGTTCACCTACCTGGACATCGTGCTGACATATGCCGAACAGCTCGTCGGCCAGCCGGCCTTGCCAGCCGGGGTGCTTTATTTTCACATCCACAATCCGATCGTTCAAGCGAAGCAATGGGTGGATGATGAGGTGGAAATGGCGAAAAAGTTGCTTGAACCGTTTCGGATGCGCGGACTGTTGCTCGCTGACGTCGAGGCGATCCGGTTGATGGACAACCGAACGGAAGACGGACAATGGTCGCTGATTGTGCCCGCTCAGCTTACGAAAAGCGGATCGATCCATTCGCGTTCGTCGGTGGCGAGTCCATCCGACTTTGCCGCGCTCCGCCAGCATGTCCGCCGTTTGTTCATCGACATCGGCGGGCAAATCGCCGACGGCGTCGTGTCGATCGCCCCGTACAAGTTGAAAGATAAAACAGCGTGCGAGTTTTGCGTCTTCAAACCGGTCTGCCAATTTGATGAGGCACTCTCCGGCAACGAATACCGGAAGCTTGCCCCGCAAACGAAGGAAGCGGTCATCGAAAAACTAGCGGAAGGGAAGGAAGGATAAATGAACGCCACGATTCGCCCGAAGCCGGCTGGGAGCCGATGGACGGATGAACAATGGAAGGCGATCGCCGCGGGCGGCCGAGACATTCTTGTCGCCGCGGCGGCCGGATCCGGGAAAACGGCCGTTCTTGTCGAGCGGATCATTCAAAAAGTGACGGCGGAAGAAGGAGCGGTCGATATCGACCGGCTGCTTGTCGTTACCTTTACCAATGCGGCAGCCGCGGAGATGAAAGCAAGAATCGGTGAGGCGCTCGAGCGGGAATTGGCCAAGCGTCCGCATTCGCTCCATTTGCGGCGCCAGCTCAGCCTGCTTCCCCGCGCCGCGATCTCGACGCTCCATTCCTTTTGCTTGGATGTCATTCGCAAATATTACTATTTGCTCGATTTGGATCCGTCGTTTCGCATCGCGGATGAAACGGAAATCGAGCTGTTGAAAGAGGATGTCCTTGAAGAGCTGCTTGAGGAGGAATACGGAAAGCCGGACAACGAGCGGTTTTTCGCCGTCGTGGATGCCTATACGGGCGACCGGAGCGACGCCGAGCTGCAGGAGATGATTGTCGCCCTTTATGAATTTTCCCGCTCCCATCCGGAACCAGATGAATGGTTGGCCGGTTTGGCCTCGATGTATGACGTCGATGAACGGACGGATATCAAGACGCTGCCAGCAGCCCGCTATATCGCGCAACATGCCGCGATGGAGCTGGCGGCGGCCAAACGGCTGATCCGAAGGGCGCTTGAGCTCGCCGAAGAACCGAGCGGGCCGCGGCCGTATGCCGAGCGGCTGCGCGAAGATCTGGAGATGATCGTCAAGTTAGAGGCGCAACTTTCCGGGCCGTGGGCCGAGCTGCATCGCGCGCTAAAGGCGCTGTCGTTTGGGCGGCTGCCGGCCTGCCGCGGCAAGGACTATGACGAGCGGCTGATCGACGAAGCCAAATCGCTGCGCGATCAGGCGAAAAAGAAAGTGGAGGCGCTGCGCGACAATGTGTTTTCGCTCGATCCATCCGTTTGGCTCCGCCATATGAGGGAAATGAAGCCGATCGTTGAAACGATCGCTAACCTTGTCCGCCGTTTTGCCGTCATGTTCCAAGCGGCGAAACGGGAAAAAGGAATCGTTGATTTTTCTGACTTGGAACATTATTGTTTGCATATTTTGCGGCGGCGCGATCCGGAAACGGGCGAATGGCAGCCTTCCTCCGCCGCCTTGGAATACCAGGCGCAGTTTGATGAAGTGCTTGTTGACGAGTATCAAGATACGAACCTCGTTCAAGAAGCGATTTTGCGGATGGTAAAAAAAGGAAGTGAACGAACAGGCAATTTGTTTATGGTCGGCGACGTGAAACAGTCGATTTACCGATTCCGCCTTGCCGAGCCGATGCTGTTTTTGGACAAATACAAACGATTCACCGCCGACGGGGAAGAAGGGGGGATGAAAATCGACCTCGCGAGCAACTTCCGCAGCCGCCGCGAAGTGCTTGACGGGACGAATTTTCTGTTTGCGCAACTCATGGGGGAAACCGTCGGCGAAATGGTTTACGACGAAGCGGCGCAGCTGAAATACGGCGCCGATTACCCGGAAGGGGAGGATGCGGCGCCGGAAGTCATGATCATCAACCGGCAGCGTGCGGCGGAAGAGGACGAAGAGGAAGCGGCTGAATGGGAAGCGGCGGAGCTCGAGGCGCGGCTGATGGCGAAAAAAATCAAAGAGATCGTTTCCGCTCCGTTTTATGTATACGATCGTTCGAGCGGGCAGCCGCGGCGCGCCATGTACCGTGACATCGTCATCCTTGTCCGCTCGATGACGAATGCGCCGCAGATGATCGAGCAGTTGCAGGCGCAAGGCATCCCGGCGGCCGCGGATTTGTCATCCGGCTATTTTCAGGCGACGGAAATTTCGATCATGCTCTCACTGTTAAAAGTGATCGACAACCCGCACCAAGACATTCCGCTCGCCGCGGTGCTCCGGTCGCCGCTCTTTCGTTTTGACGAGAATGAGCTCGCCATGATTCGCCTCGCCGATCCAAAGGGCACGTTTTATGAAGCGCTCTGTTCGTTTCGGCAAAAGCCGGCGGAAACAAAAGAGGAGGCCAACGCCCAAAGGAAAGCGGCGGCTTTCTTAGAGCGGCTCGAGGGCTGGCGTACGATGGCGCGCCGCCGCTCATTAGCTGATCTCATTTGGCAGCTGTACCGCGATACGCAATTTTACGATTTTGTCGGCGCACTGCCGGGCGGCAGGCAACGGCAGGCGAACTTGCGCGCTTTGTACGACCGCGCGCGGCAGTACGAGTCGACGTCGTTTCGCGGCTTGTTTCGCTTTCTTCGCTTCATCGAGCGGCTGCAAGAGCGCGGCGACGATTTAGGGGCGGCCCGGCCGCTCGGCGAGCAGGAAGACGTCGTGCGCATCATGACGATTCACAGCAGCAAAGGATTGGAATTTCCGATCGTGTTTCTCGCTGGGCTGGCTCGTCCGTTTCATACACGTGATTTGCACCACCCATATTTGCTCGATAAAGAGCTGGGCTTTGCCGCCCGCTTTGTCCACCCGCGGCTGCGCATCAGTTATCCGACGCTGCCGCTGTTGGCCATCCAAACGAAAAAGCGGCTTGAACTGCTCGCTGAGGAGATGCGCATTTTGTATGTCGCGCTCACAAGGGCAAAAGAGAAGCTGTATTTGTTGGCGTCGGTCAACGATGCGGCCAAGGAGATTGAAAAATGGAAAAGCGCTGCTTCGGAACGCGGCTGGCTTCTCCCCGACGATGTGCGGGCTTCGGCCCGCTCCTACTTGGATTGGATCGGCCGGGCGCTCATCCGTCATCGGGATGGGGGGGCGCTTGCGGGAACGAAGGCGCCTGAAGAGGTCGCCTCTCACCCGTCTGTATGGCGTGTCGCCATCGTGCCGGCCGCCGATTTGCGCGGCGCAGAGGCTGCGAGGGAGGAGATGGATGGCGGCGTGCTTCTTGCCCTCGAACAAGGCCGACCCGTTCCCGTAGAAGGAGGGTGGCAGAAGGAGGTCAAACGCCGCTTGTTGTGGCGGTATTCGTATGAGAAAGAAACGGCCGTGCGCGCCAAGCAATCGGTGTCAGAACTCAAAGAACAGCGCGCGCTCTTTGGCGAGCAAGCGGACGAATGGCGGCCGCGCCAAGGGACGGCTCCGGTGTTTTCCCGGCCGCGTTTTATGCAGGAGAAAACGTTGACGCCGGCCGAAAAAGGGACGGCGCTCCATGTCGTCATGCGCCATCTCGATTTGCAAGCGCCGCTTGATGAATCGTGGATCCGCAGTCAGATCGTCCGCCTTGTCGAAAAAGAGCTGCTGTCGGCAGAACAAGCAGAGGCGGTCGATCCAGCGGCCATCGCTGCCTTTTTCACTGCAGATCTTGGCCGCCGCCTTTGCGCCGCCCGCGAAGTGCACCGTGAAGTGCCGTTCAGCTTGGGGCTTAAAGCGGCTGAACTGTACGGCGGCGAAGGGACGGAAAGCGGCCGGCGCGTCCTCGTGCAAGGGGTGATCGACTGCGTGTTTGCCGACGAATGCGGCTATGTGATGATTGACTATAAAACGGATGAAGTCGTCCACCGTTTTGCTGGGCAAAAGGAAGAAGCGGCTCGTTTTCTGCTCGGCCGCTACGGGACGCAAATGCGCTTGTACCGGCGGGCCATCGAGCAAATTTGGCGTGCGCCGGTGGCGGAATGCTATTTGTATTCGTTTGACGGCGGGTTTGTTGTGGCTGTTGAGTGATGCAAGGGGGGAAAGAGAGAATGCGGATTTTGCATACCGCGGACTGGCATTTTGGGAGAACGCTCGAGGGGCGGAGTCGGATGGCCGAGCAAGAGGCATTTGTTGATGAGCTTGTGGAGATTGTCAAGAAAGAACAAATCGACATCATCCTTGTGGCCGGCGATGTATTCGACTCCGTCAATCCGCCGGCGGCTGCGGAACAACTGTTTTATGAAAGCCTCGCCCGCCTGTCCGACAAAGGACGCCGCCCGGTGGCAGTCATCAGCGGCAACCACGACCACCCCGACCGGATCAGCGCTGCCCGGACGTTGATGTGTGCGCACAACATTTTTCTTTTCGGCCGCCCGCAAGCGGCTGTTTGCCGGATTGACGTTCCATCGTGCGGCGAAACGATGATGCTTGCTCCGTTGGCCTATCCGTCCGAATCGCGCCTCGCCGAGCTGTTGTCATCCGACTGTAAAGAGACGACGATGCGCGATCGGTACGATGACCGCATCCGCGCCCTATTAGCGGCGATGGCCGCCTCGTTCACGGCGGAGACCGTCAATATCGCGATGAGCCATCTTTACGTTGCCGGCGGACGTACGTCCGATTCCGAGCGGCCGATTGAAGTCGGCGGCGCTTATACGGTGGCGGCTGAGAGCTTGCCGAAAGCCGCGCAATATGTGGCGCTTGGCCATCTGCACCGGCCGCAGGATGTCAAGCAGGCAAAGACGGCGGCGCGCTATTCCGGCTCGCCGTTGGCGTACAGCTTTTCCGAAGCCGGTCAAGCCAAATCGGTCACGGTCGTTGACGTGCATCCAGGCAGGAAGGCCAAGGTGGCGGAGATACCGCTCGTTGCCGGCAAACCGCTCATCCGTTGGAAGGCGACAGAGGGGCTCGCTCAAGTATACCGCTGGTGTGAGGAAGGAAGAGACCGATCAAGCTGGATCGATTTGGAGATTCATGTGACCGAGTCGTTGACAATGGAAGAAATTGATCGGCTGCGTAAGCTTCATCCCGGATTTGTCCACATTCGCCCGGTGCTTCCCAATCGGGTGGAAGAGATGATGGAAATGAGCCGCGAGCCGCTTTCACTTGAAGAAATGTTTCACCGCTTTTACGAACGGCAGACTGGGGGACAAACGCCGGATGAAGAGCTCGTCCGCCTCTTTTTGGAGCTGGCGGCGGAAGAAGAGAAGGAAGGGGAGGGAGAATGAAGCCGATCTCGCTGACGATCGCCGGGCTTCATAGCTTTCGTGAAAAGCAGACGATCGATTTCACCGCACTGTGTGAGGGCGGTGTGTTCGGCATTTTCGGGCCGACTGGAAGCGGCAAATCAACGATTTTAGACGCCATGACGCTCGCCTTGTTCGGCAGCGTCGAGCGGGCGGCCAACCGCACGCAGGCGATCATCAACCACGCGGAGCAAGAGTTGTTTGTCTCGTTTACGTTTGAGCTGGAAAATGCGGCAGGAGCGAAACGGTATACAGTCGAACGAAGCTTAAAAAAAGTGGACGAATGGCGGACGCGCAGCGCCGTTTGCCGCCTAATCGAGCATCGGTCCGAGCCGGTCGTGCTCGCCGATAAACTGTCGGAGGTGGACAAGGCGATCGAGCAATTGCTCGGCTTGACGATGGAGGATTTCACCCGGGCGGTCGTCTTGCCGCAAGGAAAATTTGCCGAATTTTTATCGCTCAAAGGGTCGGAGCGGCGGCAAATGCTGCAGCGCCTCTTCCATCTTGAGCGGTATGGCGATCAGTTGAATAAAAAGTTGAAAGACCGGCTTGCCGCCGCTCGGCAAGAATGGGAAAAAATCGAAGCGGAAAAAGCGGGGCTTGGCGATGCTTCAAAAGCAGCGCTCGAGCAGGCAGAGGCGGATGTGCGGGAGCTCGCGGGGCTGTTTGCCAAGCGAAAAAAAGAGCTTGAGGAAGTCGAAGCAGATGTGGAACGAACAAAACAACGATGGGCGTGGCAGCAAGAAAAAGAAGCGGTCGAACAAGAGCTCGCCGCGCTGCGCCAACATGAATCCGCCATCCGCGAGCTTGAGGCGAAAAAGGAGCGCGCCGAGCAAGCAGAGCGCATCTGGCCGTATTGGGAGCAGTGCGAGCAGGCATGTCGCTTGCGGGCAGAGGCGTTTCGTCGGTATGAAGGACTGGCGCGTCGGTTAGAAGAAGCCCAATTGAGCTATGAAGAAGCGGCGCGGCGTTATGAACGGGCGCGCCAAGAAAAGGCGCAGCGCGAACCGGAATTGCTCGTCCAGATGGAACGGCTGCGGCAGGCGGCGCAGCTTGAGCAGCAAATGGAAGTGCTTGGACAGGAGCTCGCAGCTCTTCGTGAAGAGAGGAAGCGACTCATTGCCCAGGAGAAGGCAGCTGCACGCCGGTTTGAAGAGGCGTCGGTCTGGTATGAGCGCGGCGCGAAGCGGCAGCGGGAGTTGAAAGAAGAACTGAAACAGCATGAAGAGGCGCTGGATGGAAAAGATGAGGCAGAGCGGGCGTACAGGCAGAAGCAGCATATTGAGCAAGCGGCGTCAGCCATCGCTCGCGTCGATGCCCAACTTCAGCAAAAGGAGGCCGTTTGGCGTCGGGCGAAAGAGGAAAAGTTGGAGCGGGAACGCCGATCAGCCGCTGTCGGCTCCCGGCTTCAAGAGCTGTTCCGGCGTGTGGAGCGGACGTATCGTTTCGTCTGCTGGCGGCAGCAGGACGCTGAAAAACAATTGTATACGTTGCAGAAAACCATGGAGGCGGAGCGACAGCGAGCCGAAGAAGCGCGGACGGCGCAACTCGCCTCCGCCTTGGCTGAGCGGCTCCGTCCCGGCGAGCCGTGTCCAGTGTGCGGATCGCGCGAGCATCCGCATCCGGCCGCCGCACCGCACGATGTCCAACTTGAGCGTCTGTCCGAGCTTGAGGCAGAGCGGCAGCGGTATGAACAAGATTGGCAAATGATCATTTCGTTCAAGGCGCAGCTCGAGCAGCTTGCCGAGCTGGCGGCAGGCCATGAAGCGCCGCCTGTGTTTGCCG
>NZ_BCPV01000034.1 GCF_001544135.1 Geobacillus zalihae NBRC 101842
AGGGAACCACGCAATGCATCGCGGAAAAGGAATGAAATTCGTCGGCGATTCCCGTGTTCCCGCGGTGAGAAAACCGAATATTCCAAAGGACTATTCGGAATATCCCGGGAAAACGGAAGTGTTTTGGCCGAACTTCCTGCTTAAGGAATGGTTGGTCGGATCGGTCTTTCTCGTCGGTTTCTTATGCTTGACGGTCGCCCATCCGTCGCCGCTTGAGCGGATCGCCGACCCGACGGACACGACGTACGTGCCGCTGCCTGACTGGTATTTCTTGTTCTTATACCAATTGCTCAAATATTCGTATGCGTCTGGTCCGTATACGGTCGTCGGCGCGATCATCATCCCAGGGTTGGCGTTCGGCGCGCTCTTGTTGGCGCCGTTTTTGGACCGCGGCCCAGAGCGCCGTCCTTGGAAGCGTCCGGTCGCGACCGGGATGATGCTGTTGGCGCTTGCGGCGATGATTTATTTGACATGGGAAGCGGTCGTCACACACGACTGGAAAAAAGCGGCTGAACAAGGGAAAATTCGGGCGGAAGTGAAAATTGACACGAACGCGGAAGGCTATAAAATCGCTCAAGCGAACACATGTACATCGTGCCACGGACAAAACTTGTCCGGCGGCGCTGGTCCGTCGCTCATCGGCACCGGCTTGAAGCCGGAAGAAATCGCGAAGATTGCCAAGGAAGGGAAAGGCAACATGCCGGCTGGCGTCTTTAAAGGAACGGATGAAGAGCTGAAAAAGCTGTCCGAATTTATTGCCGGACTGAAAGCGGAATAATCGTTTCGACACGAAAAAGCTGACTCGCGTTAGTCAGCTTTTTTCGTGCCAACATGAAACCGAGGCGAGGTGCAGATGATGGCATGGCTTTATGCGCTGTTGGCTTCCCGGCCGGTTGTTTGGCTGCTCTTGTTCGTCAACGCGGCCGGCACCATCTATGGATATTATTGGTATCGTTATCAACTTGCCGATACGCCGCCCGTCTTTTTGCCGTTTGTTCCTGACAGTCCGACGGCGAGCCTTTTTTTTCTTGTCGTCCTTGTGGCATGGCTTTTCGGCAGGTCGGCGCCGCTTTTTGAAGCGTTGGCTTTGGTGACGCTTGTGAAGTATGGAATTTGGGCGGTCGTGATGAATGTGCTCGTTTGGCGCGTTACCGGCACGCTGGATTGGGCCGGCTGGATGCTCATCGTTTCGCACGGGGCGATGGCGATCGAAGGAATGCTGTACGCCCGGTTTTATCGATTCCGCTTCCTTCACCTTATGCTGGCGGCCGTGTGGACGCTGCATAACGATATCATCGACTACGTTTTTGGCATGATGCCGCGCTATAGTGTGCTGGCTGACTACGCCAACGAAATCGGCTATTTTACGTTTTGGTTGAGCATCGCATCGATTGCCGCTGCGTATCAGCTTGGCGTCCGCCTCCGGCGCCAGCCGCTTCTGCCGGGCGGCATGTCTTTCCGGCAGGCATCAGAGTAGAGCGTGGAACACAAGGAGGAACGTTGGGCGGCAGCTTTCTATATAGATGCAACGAAGGAGTTTCACATATCCTTGACGGAAAAGCGGTTTGTCCATTTTCGACTGTCGAAGGCAAGCCACAGGCTTGCCTCCGTCACGCCTTGGCGTGACGGAAGACCGAACAACCGCCTGCCCCCCCCCCTAGACCCATATATGGGTCTGGAAGCGGCGTTGTTCGGTCCCCCGACAGTCGATCAAATACTCGGTAAAAGGTGCAAATGGCAAAGCTTCGAATTGCATCTATATAGCAGTTGCCTGGTCTACTCTTGTCCACTCCTTCATACATTGTACTAGTGGATGAGGGAGGGACGATGATGAAGCGAATCGGGCTAGCCATGTTGTTGTCGCTCGCCTTTTTATGGCCAGCGCCCATTGGCGCGGCTGGACAAACAAACGGTTGGGAGCAGTTGGACGATATTTCCGACGAGGCGCTGCAATTGGCGAAAAACGGTCGTTTTGCCGAAGCAAAAGAAGTGCTCCGCTATTTTTCCGAGCGGTTTTTCGCCCTTGGGGCAAAAGAACGGTTGAAATCGGCCGATGAATTGCGGGCGGTGACCGTGACGCACGAGCAGGCAGTCAAGGCGATGACGGCGCCGATCTCCGCGGAAGACAAAGTGGCGGCGATCACCCAGTTTCGCCTTGTTGTTGACGCCATCCATTCGACATACCAGCCGCTTTGGACGGAGATGGAGCCGGCTGTCATGGAGGCGTTTGCCGCGGTCGAAAAGGCGGCACAACAAGGCGAGCAGAAAGCGTATGCCGCTGCCCTCCGCCAGTTGCTTGACCGCTATACATTGATCGAGCCGAGTGTGAAAATCGACGTGCCGCCGGATATCGCGACAAAGGTCGATGATGATCTTGAGGCGTTGCAGGCCGCCGCGTTTTGGCAACGCGGCGAAGACGAGCAGCGCGAGCAACTCGCCGATGCGCGTCAAGATCTTGAAGCGCTGTTTGCCGGGGTGAAAAAGGACGAAGCTGATCCGTCGCTGATTTGGGTGATGATTTCCACTGGCGGAGTGATCGTGTTGACGCTGACGTACGTTGGCTGGCGGAAGTACAAAGGAGAAAAGGAAGAGAAGCGGGCGCGGCAGCCGGAAGACTAAGCACCGGCGCTTTTTGCGAGGGGGAAACGTTTCCCCCTCTTTTTTGTTTTCCCGTCGCTTTGTGCAAGCACCGCCCCGGCACTTTCAAGCGGCGCTTGCCGGGCTTGTCCCGGTTGGGCTTTCGCGCCAGCGGCTTTTCATGGTTCCAGCGGCCGCTTTTGTTCATCGAGCGTAAACCCTTCGCCGAGCACATCATGCACATCGGTGACGGCGACGAACGCATGCGGATCAACGGATATAATGACACTTTTTAAGCGCGGCAGTTCGTTTTTGGCGACGACGCAATACAAGACGTCGCGGTCGCGCTTCGTATACGAGCCGCGCCCTTTGAGCACAGTGACGCCGCGCTCCATCTCTGTCAAGATCCGGTTGGCGATCTCTTCGCTTTTTTCTGAGATGATGGTCGCCCCTTTTGCCGCATAGCCGCCTTCCTGCAGAAAATCAATGACCCGGGCGGCGATAAAGACGGCGACCAACGTATACATCGCCTCGCGGTATGACAGGTAAAGAAGAAGCGACAACGTGATGACGGTGGCGTCAAAGGCAAACATCGTTTTGCCCATGCTGATGCCTTTATATTTATGGACGAGGCGGGCGATAATATCGACGCCTCCGGTTGTGCCGCCGTAGCGGAAAATAATGCCGAGGCCGACGCCGATAAAGACGCCGGCAAACAAGGCGGCGAGCGTCATGTCATGTCGAAGCGGCATATGAATCATGTAGCGTTGAAAGATGGACAAAAAGACGGAAACGGCGACCGTGCCGATGACGGTATAGAGAAACGTCTGGCGGCCGAGCAGCTTCCAGCCGATGAAAAAGAGCGGAATGTTGAGCGCCAAGTTGGTGATCGCTGGATCCAGTCCGAACAAAAAATAAAGAAGAAGCGTAATGCCGGTAAACCCGCCTTCCGCCAAATTGTTTTGCATGTTGAAATGAACGAGCCCGAAGGCGAAAATGGCGGCGCCAAGCAAAATAAACAGGCAGTTTTTGATCTTTAGTCCAAAAATCATACCGTCCCTCCGTCCGCAAAAATAGTCGGCGCCCTTAATTATAGAGGAACTTGTCCATATAGGCAATGACGAGCGAAAACGGACGGAATTGCCAGCGGGCGAAAACATTTGTCAAATGCGCCGCTTTTCGCTAACATGAAAACAGGCGAGGTGACAAGCCATGCAGGAGAAAACGATGAAACAAATGCAACAGGAAGTGGATGACTATATCAGTCAATTCAAAGAAGGCTATTTCAGCCCGCTCGCCATGCTGGCGCGGCTGACGGAAGAGCTCGGCGAGCTGGCGCGCGAGGTGAACCATTACTACGGGGAAAAACCGAAAAAGGCGACCGAACAAGAAAAAACGGTGGAAGAAGAGCTGGGCGATTTGCTGTTTGTGCTCATTTGCTTCGCCAATTCGCTCGGCATTGATTTGCAGGCGGCGCACGACCGGGTGATGGACAAGTTTCGCACCCGCGACCGCGACCGCTGGACGCGGAAGGAGGAAGGATCATGACGATTCGCATTGTCATCGCGGGGCCGCGCGGCCGCATGGGCCGAGAAGCGGTTGCGCTCGTGCAGCAAACCGATCACTTTGAACTGGCTGCGGTCATCGACCGCCGTTACGATGGACAAAATTTAGCGGAGATCGACGGATTTTCCGGCGTCAACGCCCCGATTTACACCGATGCGGCCCGCTGTTTTGCCGAGGTGAAGCCGGATGTATTGATCGATTTGACAACGCCGGAAGCCGGAAAGCGGCACACCGAGCTGGCGCTGCGTTACGGCGTTCGTCCGGTCGTCGGCACGACTGGATTTACGCCGGAAGATATCGAGCGGCTCACCAAGCTGGCGGAAGAGAAAGAAATCGGCGCCATCATTGCGCCGAACTTTGCCGTCGGAGCGGTGTTGATGATGAAATTCGCCCGCATGGCGGCCAAATATTTCACTGATGTGGAAATCATTGAATTGCACCATGATCAAAAGCTTGACGCACCGTCCGGAACGGCGTTGAAGACGGCGCAGCTCATTGCCGAAGTGCGACCGTCGAAAAAGCAAGGCCACCCGAACGAAAAGGAAACGCTTGCTGGCGCGCGCGGCGCGGAATATGACGGCATCCCGATCCACAGCGTCCGTCTGCCGGGCTTTGTCGCTCATCAAGAAGTGATTTTCGGCGGCAACGGCCAGACGTTGACGATCCGCCACGATTCGTTCGACCGCCGCTCGTTTATGTCCGGGGTGAAGCTGGCAGTGGAAACGGTGATGCATTTACATACGCTTGTCTATGGGCTGGAGCATATTTTGGAATAGTGTGCAAACTGCGCAAACGGGGGAGAATGGAATGAAAATCGCGTTAATTGCCCATGACCAAAAAAAGGAAGAGATGGTCGCATTTGCGACCGCCTATGCGCCTGTGCTTGCCAACCATGAATTGTACGCCACCGGCACGACCGGCTTGCGCATCCAGGAGGCGACCGGTCTTCCCGTTCATCGCTTCCAATCAGGGCCGTACGGAGGCGACCAAGAAATCGGGGCGATGATCGCCCGCAATGAAATGGATCTGGTCATTTTTTTCCGCGATCCGCTCACCGCCCAGCCGCATGAGCCGGACATCAGCGCATTGATGCGGCTTTGCGACGTCTATGCCGTGCCGTTGGCGACGAACATCGGCACGGCCGAGCTGCTCATCCGCGCGTTGGAGCGCGGCGATTTGGCATGGCGCAGCATTGTGCGCGGCCAAACAAAAGGCGGGGAGGAATCGAAAACAGAAAGGTGACAGCGATGAAGGAAACGTGTGACTTGTTGGCGTTCGGCGCCCATCCGGATGATGTCGAAATCGGCATGGGAGGGACGATCGCCAAATACGTACGCCGTGGGTACCGTATTGTCATTTGCGACTTGACGCAAGCCGAGCTGTCGTCCAACGGCACGGTCGACGAGCGGCAGAGAGAGGCGGCCGAGGCGGCCCGCCGGCTCGGTGTATCCGAGCGGTTCAATCTTGGGTTGCCTGACCGCGGCCTTTACGTCGAGGAAGAGGCGATCCGCCAGATCGCAGCGGTCATCCGCCGCTATCGGCCGCGCCTTGTATTCGCCCCCTATTGGGAAGATCGACATCCGGATCACGGGCGATGCGCCCGCCTTGTCGAGGAAGCGGTCTTTTCCGCCGGCATCCGCCGCTATGGCGCCGGAGAGCTTGGCGATGCGCACCGCGTTCGGGCGGTGTATTATTATATGATCAATGCCTTTTGCCGCCCGCATTTTCTCATCGATATTAGCGAAACGATCAATGACAAGCTGGACAGCCTGCGCGCGTACGAAAGCCAGTTTCAAAAACGGCCTGGCTCGGTTGACACCCCGCTGACCAACGGCTACATCGAGATGATTGAAAGCCGCGAGCGCTGGTTCGGTCAACAAATCGGCGCGGCGTATGCGGAAGGGTTTTTGACGAAAACGCCGATTCATCTTTCCAATTTGTTTGAGGAGGAGCGATGAAGCTGAAAATCGGGATTGTTTGCTATCCGACGGTCGGGGGCTCCGGAGTGGTCGCCACTGAGCTTGGCAAGCTGCTGGCGGAGCGGGGGCATGAGATTCACTTTATCTCATCGAGCATGCCGTTTCGTTTGAATAAAGTGTACGGCAACATTTATTATCATGAAGTCAGTGTCAACCAATATTCCGTCTTTCAATACCCGCCGTACGATTTGGCATTGGCAAGCAAAATTGCTGAGGTGGCAAAGCGGGAACGGCTCGATGTGCTTCATGCCCATTACGCCGTTCCTCATGCCGTCTGTGCGGTGTTGGCGCGGCAAATGGTCGGCGAGCTGCCGATCATCACGACGCTGCACGGCACGGATATCACCGTGTTAGGCTATGACCCGTCGCTTTCCGATATGATCAAATTTGGCATCGAGCAGTCGGATATCGTTACGGCGGTGTCTGACGCCCTTGCCCGGCAGACGTATGAACTGCTCGATGTGCAAGCGACGATCCATACCGTCTACAATTTTGTCGATGAACGCGTCTACCGTCGTCGGGAAGCGGGCCATTTACGGCGCGAGTACGGCATTCGCGACGATGAACGAGTTGTGATCCATGTCTCGAATTTCCGGAAAGTGAAGCGTGTGCCTGATGTAGTGCGAGCGTTTGCCATCGTGCGCCGGCACGTGCCAGCCAAGCTCTTGCTTGTCGGCGACGGTCCGGAAATGACCGTCGTCTGCCGGCTTGTGAAAGAGCTTGGGCTGCAAGATGATGTCCGCTTTTTAGGAAAACAGGATAAACTCGAAGAGCTGTATTCGATCAGTGATGTGATGATGCTTTTGTCCGAAAAAGAAAGCTTCGGGCTCGTATTGCTTGAAGCGATGGCGTGCGGCGTTCCGTGCATCGGCACGGCCATCGGCGGGATTCCGGAAGTGATTGAGGATGGGAAAACCGGGTTTTTATGCCCGCTTGGCGATGTCAAAGAGGCAGCAAGACAGGCGATGGCGCTGTTGACAGACTGCCGGTTGCACGCTGAGATGGCAAGACAGGCGGTGCAAACGGTTGAGCGCAAGTTCCGCTCGGCCGACATCGTCGGCCAGTATGAACAGCTGTACGCTTCGCTTGCGGCAAGGAAGGTGAAACGATGAAACCGCCGTTTGAACAGGCGCTCGGCATTATCCGACAATTGAAGCGGCATGGCTATGAGGCGTATTTTGTCGGCGGCGCGGTGCGCGACTTGTTGATCGGGCGTCCAATTGGCGACGTCGATATTGCGACAAGCGCTCTGCCGGAAGAAGTGATGCGCTTGTTTCCGAAAACGATCGACGTCGGTTCGAAACACGGCACGGTCGTCGTCGTGCATGAAGGAACGGCGTACGAAGTGACGACATTCCGCACGGACGGCGATTATGAGGACCATCGCCGTCCGGAGTCGGTGACGTTCGTTCGTTCGCTTGAGGAAGACTTAAAGCGGCGCGATTTCACGATGAACGCCATCGCCATGGATGAACGCGGAACGATCATTGATCCGTTTGGCGGACAAGAGGCGATCGAGCGGCGGCTCATTTGCACGGTCGGGGCGGCGGACGAACGGTTTCGCGAAGATGCGCTCCGCATGATGCGGGCTGTTCGCTTCGTCAGCCAGCTCGGATTTGCGCTCTCTGAGGATACGAAGAGCGCGATTGTCCAAAACGCACCGCTTATGGCCCACATTTCTGTCGAACGGATGACCATGGAAATGGAAAAACTGCTCGCCGGTCCGTTCGTTGCCGAGGCGCTGCCGCTGTTGGCCGATACCGGGCTGTTCGCTTATTTGCCTGGGCTGGCCGCAAAAGTGCAGCTGCTGCGCTCGGCCGCCGCCTTTCGCTGGCCGTGGCTTACAAAGCGCGAAGAGCGCTGGGCGCTTCTTTGCCGCGCGCTTGATGTCAAAGACATCCGTCCGTTTTTGCGCGCCTGGAAGCTTCCCAACAAAGTAATCGATGAAGCTGGCGCCATTTTGGCGGCGCTCGATGATGTCCCTAGGCCGGAGGAGTGGACGAACGAACAGTTGTTTTCAGCCGGCCTCGAGCGGGCGCTATCGGTTGAAGCGGTGCGCGCCGCGCTTTGCGGCGCGCCGTCTGAACCGCATCATGAGGAGCTCCGCCGCCGCTTTGCGGCGCTGCCGATCAAAACGAAAGGGGAGCTTGCCGTCAACGGGAAAGACGTCATTCGCTGGGCTGGAAAACCGGCCGGTCCGTGGGTGAAAGAGACGCTGGATGCCATCTGGCGGGCGGTCGTCAGCAGCGAAGTCGAAAATGAGAAGGAGCGGATTTACGCATGGCTCATGGAGCGCAATCGGACACACGAAAAAAACTGTTAGAGTTGTTTGCCGAAGCGAACGGCGAGTTTTTGTCCGGGCAAAAAATCAGCGAACAGCTCGGCTGTTCGCGGGCGGCGGTATGGAAGCATATCGAGGAGCTGCGCAAAGAAGGATTTGAACTCGAAGCAGTGCGCCGCCTTGGCTACCGGATTATCAGCACGCCGGATAAAGTGACGGCCAACGAAATCCAGCTCGGCTTAAAAACGGAAAAACTTGGCCACACGATCCACTTTTTTGACGAAGTCGATTCGACGCAGCGCATTGCGGCAAGGCTCGCGTATGAAGGGGCGCCGGAAGGAACGCTCGTCGTCGCGGAAGAGCAAAAGGCCGGGCGCGGGCGTTTGGATCGGAAATGGTTTTCCCCAAAAGGGACGGGCATTTGGATGAGCCTCATTTTGCGGCCGGCCATCCCGCCGCAGCGGGCGCCGCAGCTGACGCTGCTTGCCGCGGTGGCCGTCAGCCAGGCGATTCAGGAAGTGACCGGGCTTGTCCCAGACATTAAATGGCCGAATGACATTTTGCTTGACGGCAGAAAGTGCGTCGGCATTTTAACAGAGCTGCAAGCCGACCCTGACCGCGTCCATTCGGTCATCATCGGCATCGGCATCAACGTCAACCAAACGATCGAGCAGTTTCCGGAGGATATCCGGACCATCGCGACATCGCTGGCCATTGAAAAGGGCGGGCCCGTAAAGCGCGCCCCGCTCATTCAGGAAATTTTGTTCCGGCTTGAGCGGCTGTATGAGCAATATTTGGCGCATGGCTTCCGTCCGATTAAGCTTCTTTGGGAAGGGTACGCCGTTTCGATCGGCAAGCCGGTGACAGCGAGAACGCTGAACGGCGTGATTCACGGCATCGCCCGCGGCATCACCGACGACGGGCTGCTCATCCTTGAAGATGAGCAAAAGGACATCCATTACATCCATTCTGCCGATATTCAGTTCTAATTTGCCACTAGAAAAATTGTAACAATTTTGTTAAAATACAAAGCGAGGAAAAGGGCAGTATCTTTCGCAAGAAGAACTGCACCGAGGCCGACAGCACGAATAGGTGAAGGAAATGATCTGCCTTGATCCTTTTTTGAAGGACTAGGACAGAGGGATGAACGAAACCGACGGCGGTTTTATGGCGTCCTTCTTTCTCAAGGCGGGAAAGAAGGACGTTTTGTTTCGGGCGGTTCATCTCCTCTGCAGTCAAAGAGGAGGGAACGAAAATGAAAGCGAAAACCGATTTTTTCCACATGAAGCAGGCGGGTGAGCCGATCGTGATGGTGACCGCCTACGATTTTCCGTCCGCGAAGCTTGCCGAGCAAGCCGGCGTCGACATGATTTTGGTCGGCGATTCGCTCGGCATGGTTGTGCTCGGGTATGATTCAACGATCCCGGTGACGGTCGATGATATGATCCACCATACGAAGGCGGTTCGCCGCGGTGCGCCGAACACGTTTATTGTCACCGATATGCCGTTTATGTCGTACCATGCGTCCAAAGAAGAGGCGCTGCAAAACGCCCGCCGCATCATGCAAGAGTCAGGGGCGAACGCCGTTAAAGTCGAAGGAGCGGATGAAGTCGTCGACATGATTGCCGCGCTGACGAAAGCCGGCGTGCCGGTCGTTGCCCATCTCGGGTTGACGCCGCAATCGGTCGGCGTTCTTGGCGGCTATAAAGTGCAAGGCAAAGATGCCGAAAGTGCGAAAAAGCTGCTCGATGATGCGAAACAATGCGAGCAGGCGGGAGCGATCGCCCTTGTCTTAGAGTGTGTTCCGAAGCAGCTCGGGGCGGCCATGGCCCGGGAACTCACCATTCCCGTCATCGGCATCGGCGCCGGGGCGGAAGTCGACGGCCAAGTGCTCGTGTATCACGATTTGCTTGGCTACGGTGTCACCCGCGTGCCGAAGTTTGTGAAACAATACGCGTCCATCCAAGAGACGATCGTTGAGGCGTTAGCCAACTACGTCGCTGATGTCAAACTGCGCCAGTTCCCGGAGCCGGCGCACACGTTTACGATGAAGGAAGAAGAATGGGTGGCGCTTTACGGAGGAAAGCAAGGATGATCGTGATGGATCAGATTGCAGCGATGCAGGCGCTCATGCGCCAATATCGACGTGAAGGAAAGACGATCGGGTTCGTTCCGACGATGGGCTATTTGCATGAAGGGCATACCTCCCTCATCGATCGGGCGCGCGCGGAAAACGACATCGTCGTCCTAAGCGTTTTCGTCAACCCGCTTCAGTTCGGACCGAACGAAGACTTTGCCCGTTATCCGCGCGATTTCGAGCGCGACCGGCGCATCGCCGAACAGCATGGAGTCGACGTCTTGTTCCATCCGGAAGCGGACGAGATGTATCCGGAGCCGCTTACCGTACGAGCGATCGTTCAAGCGCGCGCCGACGTGCTGTGCGGACGGTCGCGCCCCGGCCATTTTGACGGCGTGGCGACGGTGCTCATGAAGCTGTTCAACATTGTGATGCCCGACCGCGCGTACTTTGGGATGAAAGATGCCCAACAGGTGGCGGTCGTCGACGGCTTGATCCGCGATCTCAATTTTCCGATCGAGCTCGTGCCGGTGCCGACGGTCCGCGAGGCGGACGGGCTGGCGAAAAGCTCGCGCAACGTCTATTTGTCGCCGCAAGAACGGAGTGAGGCGCCGGCGCTGTATGCAGCGCTTCAAGCAGCCGCTTCCGCCGTCGAACGAGGGGAGCGGAGCGCAGCGGCCATCCGCCGGATGGTTAGAGAGCATATTGAAGCGCATACGCACGCTGAGATCGATTATGTCGAAGTATGTTCATATCCGGACTTGACGCCGCTTGAGACGCTCGCCGGGACAGTGCTGATCGCTGTCGCCGTCCGATTTGCGAGCGCCCGGTTGATCGACAATATCATGATTGAGTTGCCCAAAACCGGCGAACAAGGGGATGGAAAGGGGGAGCAAGCATGTTTCGCACGCTCATGAACGCCAAAATTCACCGCGCTCGTGTAACAGAGGCCAATCTCGATTACGTCGGCAGCATCACGATCGATGAAGATATTTTGGATGCCGTCGGCATTGTGGCGAATGAAAAAGTACAGGTAGTGAACAATCATAATGGAGCCCGTTTTGAAACATACGTCATCCCCGGTGAGCGCGGCAGCGGTGTCTTTTGCCTAAACGGCGCCGCCGCCCGCCTTGTGCAAAAAGGGGACGTTATTATCGTCATCTCATATGTGCTCGTTCCAGAGGAAAAAATCGCCGCCCATCGACCGAAAATCGCGATTATGGACGAAAACAACCGAATTGTGCAGCTCATCGCCGAAGAGCCGGCGCATACGGTTTTATGAGGGCAAAAAGGGGCTTTCCGCCCCTTTTCGTTTTGAGGTGATCGTTTATGGCAACGCGCTTTGTCATCATTGACTTGGAGACAACCGGAAATGGGCCGAAAAAAGGCGATCGGATCATCCAGCTCGGCATGGCGGTCGTCGAAGATGGCCTGATTGTCGAACGGTTTGCCAGCTTTTTTAACCCGGAACAGCCCATTCCGCTGTTCATTCAGCAGCTGACGAACATCAACGAACAGATGGTCGAAGGAGCGCCGCTGTTTGCTGACAAGGCGGGCGAGATCGCCGCCTTGATGCACGGTGCTTACTTTGTCGCCCATAACGTCGACTTTGATTTGCCGTTTTTGCAGGCCGAGCTTGAACGGGCTGGCTGGCCGCCGTTTGCCGGTCCGACGATCGATACGGTCGAGCTCGCCCGCATCGTGTTGCCGACTGCCGAAAGCTATAAGCTCGGCGATTTGGCGAGGCAGCTCGGCCTTCACCACGATCGTCCGCATCAAGCGGACAGCGATGCGGAAGTGACCGCCAAGCTGTTCATTGCCTTGCTCAAGCGGCTCTCCCGTCTGCCGCTTATGACGCTTGAGCAACTGCGCGGTCTTGCCCGCCACTTGAAAAGCGATATTTACTTGCTCCTTGATGCGGTCATCGCCAAAAAGCGGAACAAGGCGCCGGCCGACCGCGCTGTCGCCGTATACCGCGGCATTGCGTTGAAACAACCGGCGCCGGAGCCAGATGAGAGCGATCGGCGCCCCGCTTTGGCTTCGTTCGCTGCCTTTTGCGAACAGGAGCCGCCCCTTCCGCTTCCCGGCTACAAGCGGCGCGCGGGGCAGTGGGAGATGATGCGGCTCGTTTATGAGGCGCTGTCGACGTCCCAGCACGCGCTCATTGAAGCAGGGACTGGACTTGGCAAATCGCTCGCCTATTTGATTCCCGCTGCTTTTTTTGCCTGTGAGCAGCAAGAGCGGGTCGTCATCAGCACGCATACCCTCCATCTGCAGGAGCAGCTCATTCGCCGCGATTGGCCGGTATTGCGGCAAATCGCGCCGTTTCCGCTCCGCGTTGCCGTTTTGAAAGGAAAGCAAAATTACTTATCCCTTGACAAGTTCGCTTCGTTTTTGTCGGAGCCGTCTGACACGTACGATGCGGCGCTCTTGAAATGCCAGGTGCTCGTTTGGTTGCTTGAGACCGACAGCGGCGACTTGGACGAATTGAATGTGTCATCCGGCGCCCGTCTCCTATTGTCCGCGCTTGCCATCGGCGAAGAGGAAGACGGCGGGCGGCATCATTTTTTCGCCCGGGCGAAAGAGCGCTCCGAACGGGCGGATGTGGTCATTACCAACCATGCGCTTTTGCTTCATGATTTGACCGGCCCGGCGCCGCTTTTGCCGCCGTTTCGCCATCTGATCATCGATGAGGCGCATCGGCTTGAAGATGCCGCCGCCCGGTGTTTTGGCGAGCAGATTGGCTATGTGTCGTTTCGCCTGCTGACCGCCAAAATCGCGCAGACGATCGCGAAATGGCAAGAAGCAGAACAGGACGCACCGAATGGGGCTCTTGTCCGTTGCCAGCAGCGTCTTGAGGAGCTGCAGTTTGAAGGGGGCGAGCTGTTCCGCCTGTTGCGCCGCTATGCGTTGGACAAAAAGCCAGCTCGCGCTGGACGTTGCCGCTATCGCTTTTCGCCGACGGACGAACAGAGCCGGGCGTGGCAGGCGGCGGTGGAGTTATGCTGGCGCCTGCGCGATTTGGCGGCGGCGCTATCCGCTGAAGCGAAGCCGCTTCTATCCGCTGATACGAGTGGCGATTTCCCACCATCCGCCTTGCTGTCGGCTGATTTGGCGGCTCTCAACCGGCAAATGGCTGCGCTCGTGCGTTTGCTGACCGAAAAGGAGCCGGGTGTCGTCCGGTGGATCGAAGCGGACGAAAAAGGGGCGGCGAACGCTGTCCGCCTTTACTCGCAGCCGGTTGACCTTGCTGACTTTTTCGCCGATCAACTGTTTATGAAAAAACGGAGCGTCGTTTTGACGTCGGCGACGCTCACTGTCCGCGGCCGGTTCACGTATATGGCGGCGCGTCTCGGTCTTGAGGATTTTTATCCACTTTGCCGCTCGTTTCCGTCGCCGTTTCGTTACGAGGAGCAGGCCGCGCTCTTCGTGCCGGCGGACATGCCGCTCGTTTCTGCCGTGCCGCTTGAAGATTACGCCGAAGCGGTCGCCGCTTCGGTGCTTGCGATCGCCCGACGCCTCGGACGGCGGGTGCTTGTGTTGTTCCCTTCGTATGAACTGTTGAAACTGACGGTTGATGCGTTGAAGACGGAGGAAGAAGGCGAGCCGTTTGTTTTGATCGCTCAAGGGGTGCAAAGCGGCAGTCCGGCAAAGCTCTTGCGGACGTTTTTGCAGTTTGAGCATGCGGTGTTGTTTGGGACGAGCAGCTTTTGGGAAGGGGTCGATCTGCCAGGTTCAGCGCTCGATGTGCTTGTCATCGCCCGCTTGCCGTTTGCGCCCCCGGACGATCCCGTGATGGAGGCAAAAAGCGAGCGCATTCGCCTAGAAGGCGGCGATCCGTTTTCCGAGCTGGCGCTTCCTGAGGCGGTGCTTCGTTTTAAGCAAGGGTTTGGCCGCCTCATTCGCACGGAAGACGACAAAGGAGCCGTATTTGTGCTGGATCGGCGGCTTTTGGCTTCCCCGTACGGCGCGGATTTTCTCGCTTCCTTGCCGCCGCTTTCGATGCATGAAGGCGCGCTTTCTGAGCTGCTCGACAAGGCGGAAACTTGGCTTTCTTAAAGCGCGCTTTATGTTTCATAAAGATGGACGAAACGGCGCAATCTAAAGGTGTCAGGCGGCAAAAAACCCCGCATGAAGCGGGGGCAAAGAAGCAAATTGGCGTTGACGGTGTAGGCGGGCAAATTTGTTATGAAATGATCGGACAAACCTGCTATAATAGGGAAGAAGCACAACTGCGATGACAGTTTGCGCCTTGCCGTTTGGCTTTGTCGGCTTGGCCGCAGAGGTGCGAAGAAGCACGCCTTTGATGTCACCTTCGCTGTATTTGTATTGTTGCCGGAGCCGCCGGCGTGTATAAGTAACAAAATTTGCGCCGCACAGGAGGAAACGACGAAAATGGAAAGCAAAATCGAAGTGCTCGCTACCGTCAAAGTTCAGCACTCCGACGACTTGTACAAAATTGTCGACTGCTTGAACCGAACGCTGAAGCGCGACAATTTGATGTTTGGCCTTGCCTTGGATGAAAACGACAAGCGCCAGGCCATCTTTACGATTTATCGGACGTGATCACGATGAAAAAGTGGGGTTGGTTCACTCTGCTTTTTTTTGGATTCCTCATTTGGCAGGCATGGTCGATTTATGACGAGGCGATGGCGCCCAAGCGGCTGATGGTGGAACATGCGTTGGCGCGGGCGAAGGAAGCCGCCGGGCTTGCTGATGTGAAGAAAGTCTATACATATTATGGCGACGAAGCGTGCACCGTATTCATCGGAAGAACAAAACAAGGGAAAGCGGTCGTCGTTTGGGTGCCTGAAAAAAAGGGGAGTGTCGTCGTCAAGGGCGTGGACAGCGGCATCAGCGAGGCGGAAGCGCGCGCCATTTTGCAACGCGACCGCCGACCGCGGCGCATCATCGACGCGACGCTTGGCATGGAAAAAGGCGTGCCTCTTTGGGAGTTGACATATATTGATGCGGAAGGAAGGTATTCGTTTTATTACCTTCACTTTGCGGATGGGGCCTTCCTGAAGAGGTACAGTTTTCAACAGTGAGGACGTGAGGGGGAAGAAGCGATGAAACTGGCAAAACGGGTGGCGTCGCTGACGCCATCGGCGACATTGGCCATTACGGCGAAAGCAAAGGAACTGAAAGCGGCCGGATACGACGTGATCGGCCTTGGGGCCGGCGAACCGGATTTCAACACGCCTGAGCACATTATCGCGGCGGCCATCAAGGCGATGAATGAAGGGCATACAAAATATACGCCATCAGGCGGGTTGCCGGCACTGAAAGAGGAAATCATCAAAAAATTTGCCCGCGATCAAGGGCTTTCATACGAGCCGGCGGAAATCATCGTCTGTGTCGGGGCGAAGCATGCGCTTTATACGCTCTTTCAAGTGCTGCTTGATGAAGGCGATGAGGTCATCATTCCGACGCCGTATTGGGTGAGCTACCCGGAACAAGTGAAGCTGGCTGGCGGCGTTCCGGTTTACGTTGAAGGGCTGGAAGAAAACGACTTTAAAATGACGCCGGATCAGCTGAAACAGGCGATTACCCCGAAGACGAAGGCGGTGATTATCAACTCCCCGAGCAATCCGACCGGCATGATTTATACGGCCGAGGAGCTGAAAGCGCTCGGGGAAGTATGCTTGGCGCATGGCGTGTTGATCGTTTCGGACGAAATTTATGAAAAATTGATTTACGGCGGGGCGAAACATGTGTCGATCGCCGAACTGTCGCCGGAGCTGAAGGAGCAGACGATCATCATCAACGGCGTATCGAAATCGCACTCGATGACAGGGTGGCGCATCGGCTACGCGGCTGGACCGAAAGACATCATTCAAGCGATGACCGATTTAGCAAGCCATAGCACATCGAATCCGACATCGATCGCTCAATATGCGGCCATTGCCGCCTACAGCGGGCCGCAGGAGCCGGTCGAACAAATGCGCCAAGCGTTTGAAAAGCGGCTTGACATCATTTATAACAAGCTTGTGCAAATTCCAGGCTTCACCTGCATCAAACCGCAAGGAGCGTTTTATTTGTTCCCGAACGCCCGAAAGGCGGCGGATATGGCCGAATGCCGCACGGTCGACGAGTTCGTCGCCGTCTTGTTGGAGGAAGCGAAAGTCGCGCTTGTGCCTGGTTCTGGGTTTGGGGCGCCGGATTACGTCCGCTTGTCGTACGCGACCTCGCTTGAGGCGCTCGAGACAGCGATCGAACGCATCCGCCGGTTTATGGAGGCGCGGGCCTAAGGCGCTTTGCGCCAAGGTGTCAGAGTGGAAAGAAAAAGGGCGGCTTTGTTTGGCGCAAAGCCGCTTTTTCCGCGTCGGTCTGTCGGCTGGCTCCGGGCGGCTGCGCCGAAGGGCGATTGGTGGGGGCAGCATCGTTTTGCGCTGCTTTGGCTGGTCGTTGCCGTGACGCCGACGGAACGGTATAATAGCGAATGATGGACGTGTCGATTATTGGAGGGAATCAGTGCGTGAAAACGACGACGATTGCGGAAGTGAATCAATACGTAGGACAACAAGTGACGATCGGCGCTTGGCTCGCGAACAAGCGCTCAAGCGGGAAAATCGTCTTTTTGCAGCTGCGCGACGGCACTGGCTTTATTCAAGGCGTCGTCGAAAAGGCGAACGTCTCGGAAGAGGTGTTTCAACGCGCAAAAACATTGACGCAAGAAACGTCGCTCTATGTGACGGGCACGGTGCGCATCGACGAGCGCTCCCCATTTGGCTACGAGCTGTCGGTTGCCGATTTGCAAGTCATTCAAGAAGCAGTTGACTATCCGATTACGCCGAAAGAGCATGGCGTCGAATTTTTGATGGACCATCGCCACCTTTGGCTTCGGTCGCGGCGCCAGCACGCGATCATGAAAATTCGCAACGAAATTATCCGGGCGACGTATGAGTTTTTCAACGACCGCGGGTTTGTGAAAGTCGACGCCCCGATTTTGACTGGCAGCGCACCGGAAGGAACGACCGAACTGTTTCATACGAAATATTTTGATGAGGATGCCTATTTGTCGCAAAGCGGCCAGCTCTACATGGAAGCGGCGGCGATGGCGCTCGGCAAAGTGTTCTCATTCGGCCCGACGTTCCGCGCCGAAAAATCGAAAACACGCCGCCATTTGATCGAGTTTTGGATGGTGGAGCCGGAAATGGCGTTTTATGAGTTTGAAGACAATTTGCGGCTGCAAGAAGAGTACGTCTCCTACCTTGTGCAGTCGGTGCTCGAGCGCTGCCGGCTTGAACTCGGGCGGCTCGGGCGCGACGTGTCGAAGCTTGAGCTGGTCAAACCGCCGTTTCCGCGCCTAACGTATGATGAGGCGATCAAGCTGCTTCATGAAAAAGGATTGACCGACATCGAGTGGGGCGATGACTTCGGTGCGCCGCATGAGACGGCCATCGCCGAAAGTTTTGACAAACCGGTGTTCATCACCCACTATCCGACCTCTTTGAAGCCGTTTTATATGCAGCCGGACCCGAACCGCCCCGACGTTGTGCTATGCGCCGATTTGATTGCGCCGGAAGGATACGGGGAAATCATTGGCGGCTCGGAACGGATTCACGATTATGAGCTGCTCAAGCGCCGCCTTGAAGAGCACCATTTGCCGCTTGAAGCGTATGAATGGTATTTGGATTTGCGCAAATACGGTTCTGTGCCGCATTCAGGGTTCGGGCTCGGCTTGGAGCGCACTGTCGCTTGGATTTGCGGCGTCGAACATGTGCGCGAGACGATTCCGTTCCCGCGGCTGCTCAACCGGCTTTATCCGTAAAAAACCCCCTGCAAAAAGGGGGTTTTTTCGCCGCCGTCATGTTATACTATAGTTGAGGTGCATCGGCATGGAAAAGAAAAAGGTGGCCGAATGGCTGGCGCAAGGAAGCATCGCCGTCCCGAAGCTGTTGCTTGGCCACTACAAGCAGCTTGGGTTGGGCGAGGGGGAGCTCGTCTTGCTTTTGCATATGCAGTCGTTTTTCGAAGAAGGCGTCTTGTTTCCGACGCCGGCCGAGCTGGCCGAAAGAATGACGGTCTCGGCAGCGGAATGCATGGAGATGGTGCGTCGGCTCTTGCAAAAAGGGATGATCGCGATTGAAGAGCATACGGATGAACAAGGCATTCGCAACGAAAAATATACGCTTGAACCGCTTTGGGAGAAGCTCGTGCATCATTTGTACACCCAGGCGGCTCAACAGGGGGAACTCGGCCGGCAGGAGGAAGAGGAGAGCTTATACACCGTTTTTGAGCAGGAGTTTGGCCGCCCGCTCTCCCCGTTCGAGTGTGAAACGCTTGCGATGTGGATCGATCAAGACGGCCATGAGCCGGCCATCATTAAAGCGGCGCTGCGCGAAGCGGTGCTGTCGGGGAAGTTGAATTTCCGCTACATCGATCGCATCTTGTTTGAATGGAAAAAGAACGGCATTCGCACGATTGAACAGGCGCACGATTACGGCAAAAAGTTTCGCAAGCCGTCCTCCCGTTCGGCGAGACAGACGGCGGGAGAATTTAAACAGACGATCCCGTTTTTCAATTGGCTCGACTCGTAACGAGAGGCGCTGTCTCTCGTTTTTGTTTGTCCAAAAATGGCCAATCGAACCGGTAAAAGGCGTCGTTTTGTTCGGGCCAATATGGCAATAAGGAGGAGACGAGGTGCTGACAAAGCAACAAATCCGCTACTGTTTGGATGAGATGGCCAAAATGTTTCCAGATGCGCATTGCGAGCTTTTGCACCGCAATCCGTTTGAGCTGCTGATTGCGGTTGTTTTGTCGGCGCAATGCACCGATGCGCTCGTCAACAAGGTGACGAAACGGCTGTTTGAAAAATATCGGACGCCGCACGATTATATTGCGGTGCCGCTTGAGGAGCTCGAGCAAGATATCCGCTCAATCGGCTTATATCGGAACAAAGCACGAAACATTCAAAAGCTGTGCGCGATGTTGATTGACAAGTACAACGGCGAAGTGCCGCGCGACCGCGATGAGTTGATGAAGCTGCCGGGCGTCGGGCGGAAGACGGCGAACGTCGTTGTGTCCGTTGCGTTCGGCGTGCCGGCCATCGCGGTTGATACACACGTCGAGCGCGTCAGCAAACGGCTCGGCTTTTGCCGCTGGGACGACTCGGTTTTGGAAGTCGAGAAGACGCTGATGAACATCATCCCAAAAGAAGAATGGTCGATCACCCACCACCGAATGATTTTTTTCGGCCGCTACCATTGCAAGGCACAGTCTCCGCAATGTCCGTCATGTCCTCTTCTTCATTTATGCCGTGAAGGAAAAAAACGGATGCGAAAACGGGAGGAAAAAGCGGCAAATCAGAAGTGAACGGAGCCGTGAAAGGGCTTGGTGAAGAAGGGCCAGCAGCATGCCGGTCGGTCATGAAAAAACGGATGGCGCAAAAGCCATCCGTTTTTTGGGAATGCAACGGTTATGGACGGGTGCCAAGACCCGCTCCGGATTCGTTTTTTAACGGCGGGGAGACAGGCGGCGTTCCGCTGTTTGCACCCGTTCCACCGTTCGTTCCGTTCGTTTGGCCGCTGTTGTTCGTTCCTTGGTTGTTTGTTCCATCCGTTTGGCCATTGTTTTGGTTGGCCCCGCCGCTGTTGCCATTTTCTTGTCCGCCGCTTGCGCCGCCGTTTTGTTCATTGTTGTTTCCCTGACCGTTTTCGTTTCCGTTATTCCCGCTGTTGCCTTGATCGGTGCCGCCGTTTTGCCCGCCGCTGCCTTGGCTGTCATCCCCCGGTTGTTGTGGCACGGGAGTTTGATCTTCTCCGCCGGGGACATGAACGCTGGCTATGGCCGGTTTGCTCATTCGTTCGCCGTCTTTTGCGTACACGGCGATTGTGTACGTCCATCCTGGCGTCGGATTGGAAATCGTGATCGAACGGTCTTTTGTGGTGATCGTATTCGTTTGACCTTGGCCATCTTTGACGCGCACCTCGAAGATCGTCTCATCGGTTTGCTCATCGTATGACCACGAAACCGAGATGGCGTTCGCCGCTTGGTCGTACACAGCGGTCAACCCTTTCACCGCCGGCAGTTCTTCCGGCACGTCGTTCGCCGTCTCCGTCGGCTCAGTGCCGCGCACGAACAATTCATACGTAATTTCGCTTTCCGGCGTGTATTTGCCGGCAAGTTTCGGCGGGTTCGTGCCTTTTTTGATCGGCAGTCTGACGACGCTCTCCGGCTGCTTGAAGCTTCCGCTGCCGTCATCGATGTGGGACATTAAGTTTTTCAACAAGTATTTCGGGATTTTTTGTTCCTCTATACTAAGCTTTGCCGTGCTGCTTCGCTTGCTGAAGCCGACCCAAATGGCCGCCGTATAGTTTGGCGTATAGCCGACAATCCAGCTGTCCGGCACATCGTCCCGGTCAAGGCCGAATTTTGCTCCATCTTTCCCATAGTTCGTCGTCCCTGTTTTGCCTGCGAGCTCAAGTCCTGGAACATTGGCCAATTGACCTGTTCCGGAGCGGATGACAGACTTCAGCACGTCCGTGATCATGTAGGCGGTATAATCATGCATCACCCGTTTCGGTTTCGGCTGCAAATCCATTTCCGTGCCGTCCGGGAAGACGATTTTTGTCACGGCATATGGCTTCGTATAGACGCCGTTATTACCAAAAGCAGTGTACGCTCCAGCCATTTGCAGCACCGATACGTAGCGGGATACTCCGCCGATAGCGTAAGGCTCATATACTTCATCAAAGCCCATGCCGAGTCGGTTAGCGAACTCCATCGCCCGCTCTTTGCCGACGGCTTGGAACGTTTTTAATGCCGGGATGTTGCGTGATTTTGCCAGTGCCGTCCGCAAGGTGATCGGCCCCATATATCCCCCGCCGGCGTTGCGGATCGGCGTGCCGTCCGAATACGTATACGGCTCGTCAACAAGAATGTGCGCGGTTGACCATTTTAAATATTCAATCGCCGGGCCATAGTCCAAAATCGGCTTGATCGTTGAACCGGGCTGGCCGACCGGTTGGATTGCGTAGTTGAAGCCGAATTCGATATTGTCGCGATGGCGACCGCCGCCTAACGCGCGAATGGCGCCTGTTTTGGTGTCGACGACGGCGATGCCGGATTGCAAATCCTTCTTATTGGTAAAGTATTTGTCAGAGTTTAATAGCTTTTCTACGTATGTTTGAACGTTTTGATCGAGCGTTGTATAAATTTTCAGCCCATCTTCAAAGACGTTGACGTTCGCCTTATCTGTCACTTCTTTGATCACTTCATCAATGAAGGCGTCATATGGTACGTCATTTTGCGTTTTTTTCCGTTTCGCCAACATCGATTGAATGGGCACTTGTTTCGCTTTTTCCGCTTCTTCTTCGCTGATGAAGCCGTGTTTCGCCATAAGCGACAATACGGTGTCACGCCGTTTTTTCGCTGCTTCCGGATGGTCGTACGGATTATACCGGTTTGGGGCCTGGGGCATGCCAGCGAGCAAAGCTGCTTCCGGAAGAGTGAGTTTTTTCAAGTCTGTCTTGCCAAAATAATATTCGGCGGCGCGTGCGACGCCATAAATGCCGTCTGAATAATAAATTTTGTTCAAATACATTTCCAAAATTTCATGTTTCGAATATTTTTGTTCCAGCTGTAGCGCGAGCCACGCTTCTTGCGCTTTCCGTTCCAACGTTTTCTTTGATGAAAGGAATGTCATTTTCACGACTTGCTGGGTGATCGTGCTGCCGCCTTCCGCCCCAAATCCTTCCTTGATGTTGGCGAGGACGGCGCCGGCCAAGCGGACGATGTCGATCCCGTGATGTTCATAAAAGCGGGCGTCCTCTGTTGCCAAGACGGCATCTTCAAGCACTTTCGGCACGTCTTTATACGAAATGTACGTTCGCTTGTAGCCGCCAAGCTCCGCTACTTGTTTTCCATTCATATCGTACAAGACGGAAGAAAGCGGATCTTTAATTTTGGCCTCATCCAGCGGAGGAGCGTCCTTAACGAAATAGGCGAAAGTGGCAATACCCCCGATGGCGCCAAGGACCATCATCAGCAATATCGCAATGGCGACGGTTTTCAACCATGACCTTCCTCGTTTCGTTTTCGCTTTCTTCTGTTTGGTCTGTTTCGCTGCCTGCTTTCGTTCTACGCGAGAACGATATTCACCAGACATAAGCAAATCCTGCCTTTCTTACAAGTTTTCACTTCAACGGGTGAAGTACACGTTGTCTACTACACTAATATAATCAATTCTCGGCTGGTAGCCAAGCGGAATGGAATGTCCATGCCGTTCGATCTCTTGTTTCGGAATCGACTTTCGTCCGCCGGCTTCCTGTTTGTTCCACCAAGCGATCAAATGAGAGGCGTCAAGCAAATACGTTTCATTGAGCAAAGAAAAACGCAAAATCGCAAAACAAATGCCGCCGTGGGCGACGACTTGCTCCATATGGCGGATTTGATGAGCGTGGAAATTTTTCAGCGGAAACGCCGTTTTGTTTTTTGTCTCTTTCGCCTCAAAGTCAATGTACTTGCCGCGGTACACACCGTTGTAGTCGGTCGTCGACGCTTGCCGGAAGTAGGCTTCGGTAATGACGGCGGCGCTCCGTTTCGGATAGTCGACGCGCACGATTTGCACCGGGGTCGGCTTTTTATGGATGACCGCGATGCCGCGTTCCCGGTAATATTCATTCGTCGCGTTTAAGTCGTCTTCGAGCGTCATGCCGCGATTGGCATAATCGGCCGCCGGCCGGCGCGCGGCGTTCGGCTTGTTTCCGCGATACTCTTTTCCGCTCGGGTATTTGAGTGCCATCGCGTTCATCTCCTTTGAATGGTTTTTATTATACCATACGCTCCGGTCATATGCGCTCTTTTTCTTTTCCTCCTTTCGACTGAAGGCAAGCGAAGGAGGTCAATGTCGAATGGCGGCTGCTTGCCACTTTCTTTGCCGAATTCGTTCTACTTTTGTCGCCGCAGCAGGAGTCGTCCTTCCCGCCGCGAATGGAATATCATCATGCGAGAAATGGGGGAGAGGGAATGGAAAAACGGCTCGTGAAAAAAGAGGAGATCGAAAAGCAGCTGCAGGAAATAGTTGCACTCATCGAGCAGGTCGATGCGAAAATGGAAAAAGTGATCGCCGATGTCATCGAAGAGCGTTATGCGCAAAATCAAGCGCAGCTCGGGCGCCTTGAAGGGCAGATCGCCGGCGTGGAACAGCGGCTTGAGAAGGAGAAGCAGAGCGCTGCACTTCCGCTTTCGTCGAAATTGTATTTCGTGTAAGCCGGCCGATATGGTATCATCAAACAGAAGCGCATCGCGGCAAAACGCATCCGTTCTCCGGGCCATAGGGCACAGGGCAAACCGGATTTGCCGGCATGGATAAAGGAGGAGGCGCCATGGAAAAAGAGCTTAAGGCGTTGACGAAGCGCCTGCAACAATACAACGAACAGTTGCTTTTGATCGCCCGGCGCGCCCGCGAGCAGAACGAGGAGCCGGATTTTTTTGGCGACGTGAAACCGATGGCCGAAGAGGTGCAGGCCGTTGCCGAACGGTGGAAGGACGCCGCTTCCCGCTGGGTCCGCCATGCGCGGCCGAAATATGTCCATGAGCGGCAAATTGAGGCCGCCGCCGACCATATGGCGAAGCTGTGCGTTGAGGCCTTTTATCCATCCGTTCCTGAGCGCCGCATCAAGCAATACAGCCAGGCCGTCGCTTATACGCTGGCGCTTGTCAAGGAACGGCTTGACGACACGAGCGAAGCAGGCAAGGAGAGGTTTTGACGGGGCAGGAGAAAGCGGCCGCACGGAAAAAGGGGCTGACCCAAAACGCGAGTGCGTTTTGGATTAGCCCCCTTTTTTGTTTTATGTGTCTTTGCCTGTTGTGATCGAGACAGGGCCGCCTTCTGCAGTAGCGACGGTGTTGATCTCGTATTCGACCCGCTCCGTATGCTTGGGCGGCGCTGGTTTTCCATGTTTCGGCTTTTCATGGTCATGGCCTTTCAATTTATGGTTAAAGTGGACGCCTCGACCCATCGCCAATCCCCCCTTGTACGACAATTCCTCTCGCCTCTTTAGGGTGGGAAGAAACATCGTTTTTTATGCGTCTTGAGGAACAGGGGCAAAAAAAAGAAGGGAAAAGCTCCCTCATCGTCCTACAGCCCAGCGTATTCCCCTGCTTCATCCGGCTGAGAGGCGCCGGCTTTTTCGAGCTCACGCACGAGATCGCGGTACTCGGCGAGCGAAATTTCCCCGCGCAAATACAGACGGCGGGCAAAATCAAGCAGTTCGTTCGCCTCAGCCGGTTCGCAATGTTTGACCGCCATAAACTTATGCTTTAACTCCGTCACGTTCATTGATGCTTTTCCCCCTTCCCCTTTTTTACATCGTACCATGAAAATAGGGAGAAAGAATGATTTCGGAAAATTAAAACTTCCG
Organism: Geobacillus zalihae NBRC 101842; assembly: GCF_001544135.1. Classification (GTDB taxonomy): domain Bacteria; phylum Bacillota; class Bacilli; order Bacillales; family Anoxybacillaceae; genus Geobacillus; species Geobacillus zalihae. The sequence goes on from NZ_BCPV01000034.1 coordinate 24,850, forward strand.
ACAAGAGGTGACATGTCCGCACACGTCGTCAGGCGTTTGCACATATACTAGTGGCAGCTCGCCTCCTTAGCCTAGGGGGAATCGATTATCAAACATGGGGGAGAGGAGACATGCACCGTTATCCGCGCCCAGTTTCGCCGCCGGTTTATGGACCATACGGCTCAGGCGGCCATTATAGTCCTTATTTTCACTATGGGGTTTCATCCTTCCCATCGGCGCCGGTTCACTGGCCTCATCTTCCGTCCGGCCATGCCGCGCCTCCCTCGTATCCGATGCCGTATCCAAAGCCAGGACCGCTTTTGCCGCCGCCGCGCCCGTCGTTTCTCGCCCAGTTTAAAAACAGCGACGGAACGTACGATATCAACAAAATGATGAGTACCGTGGGGCAAATGATCAATACGGTCAATCAAGTGAATGGCGTGTTGAAAGGATTGCTCGGTACGTTTAAAAAATGAAACCGCGTCATGGCGCGACGGTCGAGCGCGCTTGAAAAAGGGAAACCGCTCCGCCGTTTGCACGGGGAGCGGTTGTCACGTTGTCAAATGAGCAACTCATACACTTCATTGAGCTGATACACGCGCTCATAATCGCGCTCATCCATCGCATAGCGGATTTCATGGGGCAAAATGCGGTCCAAAAAGGCGCTTTCTTCTTGCGTTAAGTCGCGGACAAATTCCCCTTCGCCTCGGTATGGTTTGCTGATCAGTTTTTTGTAAATGCGTTTTGGGGTGTCGCTGTGGTGATCCAAATAGTTGGACAGCACTTCGCGCAAGTAAGCGAGTGTTTGTTCCATCATCGTCCGCCCCCTTCAAAAAAAGAGACAAACTCTTTGCTTGTGTTTGTGCGGCCTTGGACGTACGGATTTTCTTCCGTCACGCGGTCCGGGTCGAGGTTTGTTTTGATGACAAGCATCGGCTCATCCGACGGCTCGTTGATCAGTCGGTCGTTCAATTGTTTGAAATCGGGCAGTTTCGCCATTCGTTTTGCACCTCCTATCAGTAGCGTAGCTTGTCAGCCGAGAAAGTATGTATGCATCGTTTTGATCGCGGCAAGGCAAGCAAATGGCAAACAATAAGGGGGCGGCGGTGACAGACTGCAACGACAACTGGAAGCGGAAAAACAAATACACGAACAACCGTGAGGAAATCGCCAATGAATGGGTGATCAAAAAAGGAACGCCGGAAGAGGGCGAACGTTCCGGAAATTCACTCCATAAACAATAGAAGATGGACAAGAAACAAGCCGCTCCCCATGCAGGGAACGGCTTGTTTCACGCCCAAGCGCGGCGCTGGCCGTTGCCAAAATGGTTTTTGAACGCACACACAGGCTGGATCGTCTTCAATCGATATCGATATATTTCCGTTTTTGCGGCAGCTGGATGGTGAGCGTCCCATTTTGAAACGAGGCTTTCACCTCATGCTCAGCGACCGGATACGGAAACGGAATCAGCCGCGCCACGCGCCGCCGTGCGTGGCGGCGTTCGTATACATGGCCGTGATGATCTGCCGATTCAATGGTTTCATTGTGATCGACGATCAGCTGCAGCCCATCTTCCTGCCATTGCAAGCTGATTTGTTCCCTTTTGATGTCAGGCAGCCGGACAATGATTTGGTAATCGTGCTTCGTCTCTTTCACCTCGATCGGAATGTACGCGGCAGCAAACGTTTGTGCGAAATAGTCATCGAGCGTTTCAAACAGTTTTTGCAGCGGCCGTTCATCAAACCATTGATTCATCATTTTCCGCAAATGATGGAACGGGTGATGGCCTCCCCCATTGGCTGGTGGTTGAAACGATTCATTCATTGCGCTTCCCTCCCTTTTTTCAAAACAGCGAAATGACTCTGTCGGGACGCTGCCGATTGGCAAGGCGATTCACTGTCAATGTATGTACGGAGCGAAAAAAAAGCTACTCCGTACTTTTTTAGGGAGTTTTCATCTTGTTTTAACCCAGATGGAATATAATGACACCACCATCCATGTGATGCACATCAATAACGCTGTCGGTTGCCCGGCGGCGGGAGGAGGGATGGCGCGATGCATTGGGTTCATTGGTTGGTGACATTGTTTTTTTCTGGAACAGCCGTGTCGCTTCTTTCCTATCAAGCGTTGGAAATCGTTCAAGCCATTGTCGATTGGATCGTTGACCGCCACTCGTAAACAGCTGCCTGCGCCGCTTTTGGCCGATTCATTTTTGAGGGCGTCTCGAACAGGCGCCCCATTCCTTTTTTGACTGCTGGCTGTCCGTTGGCGGTGGACGATTTGTTGTGTATAGTGAAAGATGTATAAAATGAAAGCAAACAGCCGCAATGGAGGAGGAGCAGCTGATGAACGGACGTATTTTATTGATTGAAGATGAAGCCGGGCTCGCCCGGTTTTTGGAGCTTGACTTAAAGCACGAAGGCTTTGACGTGCATGTATGCGCCGATGGACGCGAAGGGCTCGAGCTCGCTCTTTCGGAGCAGTGGGATCTCATTTTGCTTGATGTGATGCTGCCGAGTCTCAATGGCATGGAAGTATGCCGCCGCATCCGGGCGGCGAAATCGACGCCGATCATGATGATCACAGCGCGCGATAGCGTGTTTGACCGCGTCATGGGACTCGATAACGGGGCCGATGACTACATCGTCAAACCGTTTGCCATTGAAGAGCTGCTCGCCCGCATCCGCGCCTTGTTCCGCCGCGTTCATCCGGAAGCGAACGCCCAAGTGTTGACGTTTAAAGATTTAGTCGTTGACGTGCAGGCGCGCACCGTGAAAAAAGGAGACGAATTTATTGAGCTGACGAAGCGGGAATACGACTTGCTCGTCGCCTTTATGCAAAACATCAATGTCGTCTTGACGCGTGATGCGCTCCTTGACAAAGTGTGGGGATTTGACGCCGAAGTCGAGACGAACGTCGTTGACGTCTATGTCCGCTACTTGCGGCAAAAGCTTGACGAACACGATAAAGAGCGGTATATCCAAACGGTGCGCGGCACGGGATATGTGATGCGGCCATGAAGAGGGAGGCGATTCGCCGGCTTTCGCTGAAAGGGAAGCTGACCGTTTTGTCGGCCGGGGCGATTTTCATTACGTATTTTGTGTTTACGTTTTTGCAATATCATATGGTCAAACAATGGCTGCTGAAGGAAGAAGAAAAAACGATGGAACAAACGGTGGCGGAAATTGAAACCTATTACGAGGAAAAACGTAATCTATCATGGGAAGGGATTCGCCGCAGCCGCGCGTTTTTGGAAAGGTTGAATGAACGATACCAACTCATTCGCGTCACGGATGAGAAAGGAAACGTCATCGTCTCCGTTTCAAATGGGGCAGCGGTGTCGCTATCGCCGAGCGAGATGCCCGACAAGCGGAAAATGGATGAGCATTTCATCAACAATGAACGGTTTTTGCTGCTCCGTCAGCCGATTCATATCAGCAACTTGCATGGAACGATCGAAATCGCCCGCCGGCTGGCGAGGTTCCAGCAAGTGACCAACACGCTCTTTCTCATCATGACGGCGATCGGCTTTTTGGCCATGGCCGCAAGCGCTGTCGCCGGCCGGTTCGTGGCGCAAAGCTTCGTCCGGCCGTTGCAAACGCTGGCCAAAACGATGGCCGACATCAAAAACAACGGGCTGAAACGGCGCATTGATGTGCCTCCGGCGCGCGATGAAATTGCGGAACTGATGGTGATGTTCAACGGCATGATGGATGAAATTGAGCGGTCGTTCGCCATGCAGCGGCAATTTGTCGAGGATGCGTCCCATGAACTGCGCACGCCGCTCGCCATTTTGCAAGGCCATCTTTCGTTGCTGCAACGGTGGGGGAAGCACAACCCGGAGATTTTGGAAGAATCGCTTGAGGCGGCGATGAAAGAGGCGGAGCGGCTGAAGCGGCTCGTTCTCGAGCTTCTGGACTTGTCGCGCGCCGAGGCGATCACGGTGCCGGATGAGGTCGCGCCGATGGATGCCGCGGCGGCTGTCGGACAAGTCGTCAAAAATTTCCGCGTCTTGCACCCGGACTTCCAATTTCTGATTGACCAGCCGGATAAGCCGATTGCGCGCGCGGCGATGGCGAAGCATCATTTTGAACAATTGCTGTTCATTTTGCTTGACAATGCGGTAAAATATTCTCAGCGAGTGAAACAAATCGCGATTTCCTTGCGCGAGGAAGGGCCGTTTGTGACGGTCGCCGTCCGCGACCATGGCATTGGCATTCCGAAAGACGAGCTGAAAAACGTTTTTTTGCGCTTTTATCGCGTCGACAAGGCGCGCAGCCGCGAACAAGGCGGCGCCGGGCTCGGGCTTTCGATCGCCAAGGAAATCATCGATAAATACGGCGGGCAAATTACAGTGGAAAGCGAGATCGATCAAGGAACGACGGTCGAACTGGCCATTCCGAAAGCGGAATAGGAGGAGAGTGAGAGACATGGGACATTCCCATGGCGAAGAGACGGCAGGCAAAAAAGCGATTCATCACGTCGTCGAGAAGTTCCGCAAGCGCGGGGTGAAAATCGCGACATGCAAACCGCGGACGATGATGTCACTGTCATGCTTAGATGAGATCGACAAAATGAGAGGATGAATCGAAGAAAAGAAAATGGAAGCGAAACAGCGCATCATTCCGGCCATTAAAACGATGAAGCAATTTGACGCCTTTTTGTCAAGCGGTTACACGGTCGGCGTGTTGCTTGAGGTGCATATTGCCCAGTTAAAAAGCATCTTTGCCTATGCGCGCCGGCATGGCAAGGAGTTGATCATTCACGTCGACTTGGTGCAAGGGCTGAGCCATGATGAACATGCGGCGGAATACCTTTGCCAAGAGTTCCGCCCGCATGGCCTCATTTCCACGAAAGCGGGCGTCATTATGAAGGCGCGGCAAAAACGAGTCTTGGCCGTGCAACGCATCTTTTTGCTCGATTCTCATGCGTTGGAGAAAAGCTATCAGCTGATCGCCAAAACGAATCCGGACTGCATCGAAGTCATCCCGGGCGCCATGCCGCACATCATCCGCGAAGTGAAAGAACGGACGGGAAAACCGATTTACGCCGGCGGCCTCATCCGCACGGTCGACGATGTCGAGCGGGCGCTGGAAGCCGGCGCGGCATCGGTGACGACGTCAAATGAAACGCTTTGGCGCCACTACAATGGATAATGCGTTGAGCTGGTCAAATCGGCCGCCGTCTGCTACAATAAAGGTAACAAGTTAATCATCAGTCAGGAGACAAGGAGAGACCACGCATGCATGGTAGGCGTCATGCTTATCGTGTTTGCAATGGTCTCTTTTTGTCTTTTTCAAAAGGAGGAATCATGCATGACGTTCTCAAGCAAACAGCGGAGCGATGTTCTTCAAACGATGAGCGAAAAACAATATGATCTTCTCGTCATCGGCGGGGGGATCACCGGCTCTGGCATCGCCCTTGATGCCATCTCGCGCGGCATGACGGTCGCGCTTGTCGAGATGCAAGATTTCGCCGCCGGCACGTCAAGCCGGTCGACGAAGCTTGTTCACGGCGGCTTGCGCTACTTAAAGCAGTTCGAGGTGAAGCTTGTCGCGGAAGTCGGGCGCGAACGGGCGATTGTGTATGAAAACGGCCCGCACGTCACCACACCGGAGTGGATGCTGCTGCCCATTTACCGCGGCGGAACGTTCGGCAAGTGGAGCACGTCGATCGGCCTTTGGTTGTATGACCGGCTGGCCGGCGTCAAGCAAAGCGAGCGGCGCACGATGCTTAATGCCCGGCAGACGTTGGAAAAAGAGCCGCTCTTAAAGCGCGACGGCCTGATTGGCGGCGGCTATTACGTCGAGTATCGGACCGACGATGCCCGCTTGACGATCGAGGTGGTCAAAAAAGCGGTCGAGCTTGGCGTCGACGCCGTCAACTACGTCAAAGCCGAACAGTTTTTATACGACGAGCGCGGCCGCATCACCGGCGCCCGCTGCCGCGACATGATCGGCGGACGAGTGTATGACATCCGCGCCAAAAAAGTCGTCAATGCTGCTGGACCATGGGTTGATGCGCTGCGCGACAAAGACGGTTCGAAAACCGGCAAACGCCTCCAACTGACCAAAGGCGTCCACATCGTCATCGACCAAAAGCGGTTTCCGCTCAAGCAAGCCGTTTATTTTGACACCCCGGACGGCCGGATGGTGTTTGCCATTCCCCGCGACGGGAAAACGTATGTCGGCACGACCGATACATTTTATGACGATGATCCCGCTCATCCGGCCATGACCGAAGAAGACCGTGATTACTTATTGCAAGCGATTCACTACATGTTCCCGTCTGTCGGCGTCACTGCCGACGATGTCGAGTCGAGTTGGGCCGGCGTCCGCCCGCTCATTTACGAAGAAGGGAAAAACCCGTCGGAAATTTCCCGCAAAGACGAGATTTGGACATCGCCATCCGGCCTCATCACAATCGCCGGCGGCAAACTGACCGGCTACCGGAAAATGGCGGAAACCGTCGTCGACCTCGTCGCCAAACAATTGGAAAAAGAAGAGGGAAACACGTTCCGCCCGTGCCAAACGAAACAGCTGCCAATTTCCGGCGGTGATGTCGGCGGCTCGCACCGGCTGCCGGTCTTCATCGCCGAAAAGGCGAAGGAAGCGGCGCGCTATGGGCTGACAGAAGAACAAGGGGCGCGGCTGGCAAAACAGTACGGCACAAATGTCGACCGCCTCTTTGCCTTAAGCAACGAGTACGACCGCTCGTCCGGCTTAACGCGCGAAACGTTCGTCCGCCTCGTCTACGCCATCGAGGAAGAAATGGCGGTCAAACCAGTCGACTACTTCATCCGCCGCACCGGAGCGCTGTTGTTTGATATTGATTCGGTCCGGCGTGAGAAAGAGGCGGTTGTTGCGTTTATGGCGCGGTATTTTGGGTGGACCGAGGAAGAGCGGGACATGTATGGGAAGGAACTCGATCAGGAACTGCGGCGTGCTGTGTTGGCGGAGGAAGGAGAGGAGTGAATGATCCTTTGAAGGAAATGATGAGCGCCTGAATCCAGGGCGCTTTTTTGATGGATTTTTTCGTAAAAATTAAGTAAAATTTAAACAAAAACAAAGCGGGGGAAGAGAATGTCAGTTGCATACAATCCGCAAACGAAGCAGTTTCATTTGCGGGCGGGAAAGGCGAGCTACGTGATGCAGCTTTTCCGCTCCGGCTATTTGGCGCATGTCTATTGGGGAAAAGCGGTGCGCGATGTTCGAGGCGCGCGGGCGTTTCCGCGGCTCGATCGCGCGTTTTCCCCTAACCCCGACCCATCCGACCGCACGTTTTCGCTCGATACGCTGCCACAAGAATATCCAGCCTATGGGAATACCGATTTCCGGGCTCCGGCGTATCAAGTGCAGCTTGAGAATGGCTCGACCGTGACCGATTTGCGCTACAAAACGCATCGCATTTTCAAGGGGAAGCCAAAGCTTGATGGGCTTCCGGCGACGTATGTTGAGCACGAACAAGAAGCGGAGACGCTTGAAATGGTTCTTGAAGATGCGCTGATTGGCCTAGAGGTCACGCTGCAGTATACGGCGTATGAAAAATGGAACGTCATCACGCGCGCGGCCCGTTTTGAAAACAAAGGCGGCGAGCGGTTGAAACTGCTGCGTGCGCTCAGTATGAGCGTTGATTTCCCAACTGCTGACTATGATTGGATCCATCTCCCCGGAGCGTGGGGGCGCGAGCGCTGGATCGAGCGGCTCCCGCTTCTGACCGGCGTGCAAGCGGCGGAAAGCCGCCGCGGCGCGAGCAGCCACCAACAAAACCCGTTTATTGCGCTCGCTGCCAAAAACGCCGATGAACACCAAGGCGAAGTATACGGGTTCAGCTTGGTGTACAGCGGCAATTTTCTCGCCCAAATCGAGGTGGACCAGTTCCGCACTGCCCGCGTCTCGATGGGCATCAATCCGTTTGATTTTACGTGGCTATTGGAACCGGGCGAGTCGTTCCAAATGCCGGAAGTCGTTATGGTCTACTCCGATCAAGGGTTAAACGGAATGTCGCAAACGTACCACGAACTGTACCGCACCCGCCTAGCGCGCGGCGCGTTCCGCGACCGCGAACGTCCGATCTTGATCAATAACTGGGAAGCAACGTATTTTGACTTCAATGAGGAAAAGATGATGAATATCGCCCGAACGGCGGCGGAGCTTGGCATCGAACTGGTTGTGCTGGACGACGGCTGGTTTGGCGAGCGCGATGACGACCGCCGTTCGCTCGGCGATTGGATCGTCAACCGGCGCAAGCTTCCAAACGGCTTGGACGGGTTGGCGAAACAAGTGAACGAACTCGGGCTGCAGTTCGGCTTATGGATCGAACCGGAAATGGTGTCGCCAAACAGCGAGCTGTACCGGAAACATCCCGACTGGTGCCTCCATGTGCCCAACCGCCCGCGCTCTGAAGGACGGAACCAGCTTGTGCTCGATTATTCCCGCCAAGACGTGTGCGACTATATGATTGAAACGATCTCGAACGTGCTTGCGAGCGCCCCCATCACTTATGTGAAATGGGACATGAACCGCCATATGACGGAAATCGGTTCGGCCGCCCTGCCGCCCGAGCGCCAGCGCGAAACGTCGCACCGCTATATGCTTGGGCTCTATCGCGTGATGGACGAGATCACCGCGCGTTTTCCGCACATTTTGTTTGAAAGCTGCTCCGGAGGCGGAGGGCGGTTTGACCCGGGGATTCTCTATTATATGCCGCAAACATGGACGAGCGACAACACTGACGCTGTCTCGCGCCTGAAAATCCAGTACGGTACAAGCCTCGTTTACCCAGTGAGCGCCATGGGCGCCCACGTCTCGGCCGTGCCGAACCATCAAGTCGGGCGGGTGACGTCCCTCAAGACGCGCGGCCATGTGGCGATGTCAGGCAACTTCGGCTATGAGCTCGATATCACGAAATTGACGGAAACAGAAAAACAAATCATTAAGGAACAAGTCGCGTTTTACAAAGATGTGCGCCGCCTCGTCCAGTTCGGCACGTTTTATCGGCTGCTCAGCCCGTTTGAAGGCAACGAGGCGGCATGGATGTTCGTCTCGGAAGATCAGTCGGAAGCGCTCGTCGCCTACTTCCGCGTTCTGGCCGAAGCGAACGCCCCGCTGTCGCACTTGCGCTTAAAAGGGCTTGACCCGAATCAAGACTATGAAATCGAAGGCCTTGGCGTCTACGGCGGCGACGAGCTGATGTATGCCGGAGTGGCGGTGCCGCACCGCTTGGGCGATTTTATCAGCATGATGTGGCGATTGAAAGCCGTTCGATGATAGGGGGGATGATGCGGCCTGAGCGGATGCATCAGCGCGAAACAAACGAATCGAACCCGGCATGTTAGATGCCGGGTTCAAACTGTTTGAGCTTCTCGATAATGCGCCGCTTCCGATAGAGCATCTTCCCGGTTTCGGCGATGTCTTCCATAAACGATTTGTTAAACAGCGAACCGAAAATGACACCGATGATCGGAACGGCTTGAAACAGCTTTTTCCACCCGTATTGGTCACGGAACGTCATCATCACTTCCCGCCAGCCTTGCAGTTCGGAAAAGACGCGCCCGCGTTCATGGGAGAACGACGAAAGTTCGTCCAAAATCGCTTTTTTCCCGACGATGTCCGCCGTGGCAAACTGCAGGCATTTGACGACAAACACGCGCTCCTCTTTTTCCTTCGGGTCATATCCGTACACGATGGCGATCTCTTGCAGCGTTTTCAGCGCCAAGCCAAGAAGCGCTGGAATGTCCACCGCCAGCGTCAGCGCCCCGCCGACCCCGGTCGCCGCCCCTTGCAGCTGGGCGAACGTGACGCGCGCATCGATCAACTCGTCGCAAACGCGGTCCATCGTCGCAAGCGGCAAGTGCGGCACCTCGGCCAACGACGATACGCCAAGCTTGTCCAATACCTTTCCTTCATTCACTAAGTATTGCCCGCCGCTTTGAATATAGCTGCCCAGCTCATCAAGCAGCTGCCCGAGTTTTCGATGGACGACTTTTGGCGTCAGCTTATCGAGCACTTGAAACGGCAAGCGGCCGAGCTTTTCCCAAAACCATAGGTCTTTTTGGGAGTGTTCCCACTGTTCGATTTGCTTTAGTTCTTTTTGCAGCTCCAGTATGGCATCCATGCTTGGGCCTCCTGTTCCTTCTTTATGTTTAGGATAAGTTGATTGTAACGAATTATACGGATGAAGGAAGGGCTTTGTTTCTAACAAGAAGCTTGTCGGTATAATCAAAATCGGAATTTTTCGTTGATGGATAGTAAAATTTTAACTAAAATATTTATTAGACTAGATGACCTTAAGGAGGCTTTTTCATGATCGCAGCTTTAAAACAACAATTTACCCAACTTTTTGGCGGCTCGGACGAAGCCATCTGCACTTTCTTCGCCCCCGGCCGCGTCAATTTGATCGGTGAGCATACGGATTACAACGGCGGGCGTGTGCTGCCGTGCGCGCTTGCGATCGGCACGTATGCGCTTGTTCGGCAGACGAAAGAGCCATTTGTCCGCCTTTACTCCCAAAACTTCCCGGAAACGGGAGTGATCACGGTCTCTTACGATGACTTGTCATACCGGAGCGAACACGGTTGGGCGAACTACCCGAAAGGGATCTTGGCTGCGTTTCAAGCGTTACGTCCGCTTGAGACCGGATTGGACATTTTGTATTATGGAACGATCCCGAACGGCGCAGGACTGTCGTCATCCGCGTCGATTGAGCTTGTGACCGCGGTGATGCTCAACGAACTGTTCAGGCGCGGGCTTGATCAGCTGGAGCTTGTGAAAATGAGCCAAAACGTAGAAAATAAATACATCGGCGTCAATTGCGGCATTATGGATCAGTTCGCCGTCGGCATGGGAAAACAAGATTGCGCCATCCTGTTAAACTGCCAGACGCTCGAGTATCGCTATTTGCCATTGGTGCTTGACGATTGTGCGATCGTCATCGCGAACACAAACAAAAAGCGCGGCCTGGCGGACTCGGCGTACAACGAGCGGCGGGCGACGTGCGAGGCGGCTCTTGCGAAGCTGCAAAGCGTGCGGAACATCGCCTCGCTCGGCGAGCTGACAAGCGCAGAGCTGGCCCGTTATGCACATCTTCTTTCCCCGCTTGAGCAAAAACGGGCCCGCCATGCGGTGACGGAAAACGAGCGGACGCTTGAAGCCGCCTGGGCGCTTGAGCGCGGGGATCTCGTCCGCTTTGGCGAGTTGATGAAACAGTCGCATTTGTCGCTGCGCAATGATTACGAAGTGACAGGTGTTGAACTCGACACGCTCGTTGAAGCGGCATGGTCGCACGAAGGAACGGTCGGGGCGCGCATGACCGGAGCAGGATTCGGCGGCTGCACGGTGAACATTGTGAAAAAGGCATGCGTTCAAGATTTCATTGAACGGGTCGGAAACGCGTATGCCGAAAAAATCGGTTATGAAGCAAGCTTTTATGTCGTTGAAGTTGGTGACGGGGCGAGAGAACTCACGGGACTGGAGGAGATGAGCCGATGATTTTGGTTTGCGGAGGGGCAGGGTATATCGGCAGCCATGCGGTGTACCGTCTGCTTGAAAAAGGGGAGCGTGTGGTCGTGGTGGATAACTTGCAGACGGGGCACCGGGAGGCGGTTCACCGTGATGCGGTGTTTTGCCAAGGCGATATTCGCGACCGCGAGTTTTTGCGCGAGGTGTTTCGCCAGCACGACATTGAGGCGGTCATTCATTTTGCGGCGAACTCATTGGTCGGCGAAAGCATGGAAGAGCCGCTGAAGTATTACGACAACAACGTGTACGGGACACAAGTGCTGCTTGAAGTGATGAAGGAATTTGGCGTCAAGCAAATCGTCTTTTCTTCAACCGCCGCCGTGTATGGGGAGCCGAAACAAATCCCGATCATCGAAACCGATCCGACCGAACCGACAAACGCGTACGGAGAAACAAAGCTGGCGATGGAAAAAATGATGAAATGGGCGGACCGCGCCTACGGCATCCGTTCGATTTCGCTCCGCTACTTTAATGTCGCCGGGGCGTACGGCACGACAATCGGTGAGGACCACAACCCGGAGACGCATCTGATTCCATTGATTTTAAAAGTGCCGCTTGGCCAGCGCGAGGAAATCTACATTTTCGGCGATGACTACGACACGCCCGACGGCACGTGCATCCGCGACTACATTCATGTGCTTGATCTCGTCGATGCCCATTGGCTGGCGCTCGAGAAATTACGGAGCGGGGCAGACAGCGATGTATACAATTTAGGCAACGGCAACGGCTTCAGCGTCAAAGAAGTGATCGAAGCGGCGCGGCAAGTGACCGGACACCCGATCCCTGCCCGCGTCGTGGCGCGGCGGCCGGGCGACCCGGCGCGGCTTGTCGCTTCATCGGAAAAAGCAAAGCGCGAGCTCGGCTGGGAGCCGAAATACTTGTCCATTACGGATATCGTCGCCTCGGCGTGGGAGTGGCACAAAGCGCGGCCAAACGGCTATCGGGGTGTGTGAGCGATGGAACGAATTTGGACGGCGATTGAACAACTGATCCGTTATGCCGAGCAACGCGGCCTTTTAGCGCCGGAAGATGTGGTGTACGCGCGCAACCGCCTGCTGGCAACGCTCCGACTCACGGAATGGCAGCCGGCCGAGGTCAAGGACGTTCCCTTGGCCTCGCCGGCCCCGGTATTGGACGCTATGATTGATTGGGCGTATGAACAAGGATTGTTGGAAACGAATACCACGACCGAGCGCGATATATGGAATGCGAGACTGATGGACTGCGTCATGCCGCGGCCGTCGGAAGTGATCCGCGCCTTTTACGAGCGGTACCGCCGCAGCCCGCAGGAGGCGACGGACTGGTTTTATTCGTTGAGCCAAGCGTCCAATTACATTCAAACGGCGCGCATCGCCAACAATCAGCACTGGAAAGTGTCAACCATCTATGGAGAATTGGATATCACCATTAACTTGGCGAAGCCGGAAAAAGACCCGAAGGAAATCGCCAAATTAAAAGAGATGCCGTCATCCTCGTATCCAAAATGTGTATTATGCAAAGAAAACGAAGGGTATGAAGGAACGTGGCGTCATCCCGCCCGTTCCAATCACCGTGTCATCCCGATCACGTTATTGGATGAACAGTGGTATTTCCAATATTCTCCCTACGTGTACTATCATGAACATTGCATCGTCTTTTCCGCCGAACATGTGCCGATGAAAATGGAGCGGAAGACGCTTGAGCGCTTGCTCGATTTCGTCGAAAAGTTCCCGCACTATTTCATTGGCTCGAACGCCGACTTGCCGATTGTCGGCGGCTCGATTTTAGTGCATGACCATTTCCAAGGCGGGCGTTATCCGTTTGCGATGGAAAAGGCGGAGATCGAAGAGTGTATCCCGCTGCCATCGTTTCCGTCGGTCACAGCCGGCATTGTGCGCTGGCCGATGTCCGTCATCCGTTTGACTGGACCAAAAGAGGACGTGTTGGATGCGGCTGCCTTTTTGTATGAAACATGGCGGACGTACAGCGACCCAAGCGTCGAGATTATGGCCTACAGCGGCGATGTTCCGCACAACACGATCACCCCGATCGCCCGGCGGTGCGGCGATTTGTTTGAGTTGGACATTGTTTTGCGCAACAATCGGACATCAGCGGAACATCCGTACGGCATTTTCCATCCGCATGAAGAATTGCATCATATTAAAAAAGAAAATATCGGCTTGATCGAAGTGATGGGGCTGGCGGTGCTGCCGGCACGGCTTGCCGTGGAACTGGAGACGCTGGCCGATTATCTCGTGCATCGGACAAAAAAAGAAGACTGGGACGAGTCGATGCATAAACATTGGGATTGGTGCGAAGCCATTCACTCGGCCTATCCGGACATCACGAAGGACAACGTCCATGACATTTTGCGGCACGAAGTCGGGCAACGGTTTGTGACCGTGTTGGAACATGCCGGGGTGTTTAAGCGGGACAAGCGAGGGAAGGACGCGTTTCGCCGCTTTCTACAGCACGCGGTGGAGCGCATGTCGTCTCTTGTTTAAATGCGGCGAAAAAACGCGTTTCATATGAAACAGAAAGGGGGTGCGAACAGACGATGGCTACGTTAAAAGAAATCGCGGAAAAAGTCGGCGTTTCGGTCGCGACGGTGTCGCGCGTGCTTAATTACGATACGACGCTGTCCGTTTCCGATGAAACGAGAAGGCGCATTTTTGAAGTCGCCCAAGAGCTGAACTACAAAACATTGCGGGAGCGAAGCCAGCAAGCGCGCGAATCGTTTCGCTTCGGGCTCATTCACTGGTATTCGGAACGCCAGGAAATCGATGACCCGTATTATATGGCGATTCGCCTCGGGGTGGAAAAAGAATGTTTTGACCGCGGCATAGAACTGGTCAAACTGTTTAAGCAAAATGGCGTTTATCCGACCGAACGGATGGAAGGGCTTGACGGCGTCATCGCCGTCGGAAAGTTCGGGCCGAAGGAAGTCGAGGTTTTTGCCGCCGGGGCCAAACAAATTGTGTTTGTCGACTGTTCGCCTGATGAGCATCGGTTTGATTCAGTCGTCATCGACTTGCGTCAAGCGACGGTGACAGTGCTTGATTATTTGCTTCGGTTGGGGCATACGAAAATTGGTTATATCGGCGGCCGTGAATATGTCGACGGGGAAACGCCGATCCGCGATGAGCGCGAAGCGGCGTTTTACGAATATTTGTATGTCAAAGGGCTGTATGATTCCCGCTATGTATGGATCGGTGCCTTCACTGCTGAAGATGGCTATCGGCTGATGAAAGAGGCTGTTTCAGGCGGCGACTTGCCGACGGCGTTTTTCATTGCCAGTGATTCGATGGCGATTGGCGCCCTGCGTGCGCTGCATGAAGCCGGGATCGCTGTTCCGGAAGAGGCGGCGATTGTCGGATTCAATGATATTCCGACGGCAGCATTTCTTCACCCGCCGCTTTCGACGGTGAAAGTATACACAGAATTTATGGGTGAAACAGCGGTTGAGCTGCTCATCGAACGGTTGACGACGAAACGAGCGATTTGCAAAAAGGTCGTCGTGCCGACAGAGCTCGTCATCCGCTCAAGCAGCGAGGGCAACGAAAAGGGGAGCGGTCGATAAGCCGCTCCCTTCCGCATTAATGGAACTCGATATCAACGCGTTTTTTCGTTCCTGTCGTTGTTTTCGGGATATGAATGTCCAGCACGCCGTTTTTGTACGTCGCGCGAATGTTTTCCGTCGCCGCATCCGCCGGCAGGGTGATCGAACGCTGGAAGCGACCGAAGAAGCGTTCGCGCCGGTGCATTTGTTCTTCTCTTACATCGTGGTGGCGTTGAATCGTGCCGCTGATGGTCAACATGTTGTTCTGCACGTCAATGTGCACATCCTCTTTCCGCTCCAGCCCCGGTAAATCGCACGAAACGACGTATTCGTTGGCCGTTTCATGCATGTCGATGCGCGGCATCCAGTGCTGCTCATCCATATGAGTGAACAGCGATGGAAAATCACTAGCAAAAAAGCGGTTCATATCCCGGCGAATCGATTCCAAGTGCCGGAACGGGTCATACGGAATTAACGCCATAACTGCCATCCTCCTTAACAAGAAATGTTTTTCCGCTCAGTAGTGTGAACCGGATTCGTCTGTTTTATGTATGATTGGCTTGCAATTGTTCCATCACCGTCAAATACGCTTGAATGAGTGCTACTTTCATGCCATCCGGCAAGTCAGAAGCGGCCACCCGCTTAACTGCGTAATAAAACTTCACTTCGGACGATTGCCGCACGCGCGGATGCGTCCATTCATCGCGCAGCTCTTGCCTTATCGTTTCATACAAAAGAGTTTGGCTTTCTTGTTCATCAAGCGGTCCGGCCGCCAGCGATCGGTTCGGCCAAAGGCGGCGGTAGCCGTCAAGCAATGCAGAAAATGGATAGGTCACGGCTGTTTCCCTCCTTAAAAATATGCATAGCGATCCTCGAGGTCTGCTCCTTGCAACATATTCTTTTTAAGAAATTATATCATACAGCAGTCGAAGCGATTCGGGAGGCCAAGTCGAATGTAGATAGTGGGGGCTGGTTTCGTTTGCTGTCGTTGTAAGGCAGTCGAACCGTGGGACGCACGAGGATGGCTTGGTTGACAGCCTGCCGTGGGGCGGGTGTTCCCAAAAATCTCCCACCTCTAAGCGTTAGCGTAGGTGGGAGAGCGTTCAACCTAAAAAAGTAGTTGACATAAGGTGAGATAGTGTATAAAATAAAAATCGCGCTTCGACGGAATGTCGGAGTGCAACGATCGAACAATCATGAAATAAAAAAACTATTGACAAATAGTTAACACTGCGTATAATGAATAATTGCCGCGACGAAATGAACGCGGTAATAATTAGAAGAGAATCAGTAGTTGACATTTTTGAAAGATTGTTTATAATAGTAACTGTCGTTCCTTGAAAACTGAACGAAACGAAGCGCGAAAGAAAAGCGGAGGCCGCTTTGGCCGAAGCTGGACAATACGGAAAAGCTGAGGCCCGCGGGTCGCCGCGATGGGCAAATGTTCTTCGCCTGCAGGGATTTACAATCCCGAAGGCGAAGGTTATTTGACCCCGAGCGGCGGCGGGCTGAAGCTGGACAATGCGAAAAGCCAATCAACTTTCTTTTGGAGAGTTTGATCCTGGCTCAGGACGAACGCTGGCGGCGTGCCTAATACATGCAAGTCGAGCGGACCGGATCGAGGCTTGCCTTGG
>NZ_BCPV01000035.1 GCF_001544135.1 Geobacillus zalihae NBRC 101842
TAGTTCAAAAAGGCAAACGTACAATCTTACGCGATACTTGATTACTAGTAACACTAGTATACTAGTTTTGTTTTTATTATAACGAAAAACCTCCCCATATTCAATACTTTTCTGAAAGTTTTCTATTATTATGGAAGAGGGGAGAACTAAACTCTATTTTTTCCCCTCTTCACTATATAGTATGATTTCAAAGCAACTAGAAATTTAGATATTCACCACCCGCCAAAAAGCCGGTTTGGGGTTGTGTTGTTCATCGAACAAAAGGGGCCAATTTTTTCTTCCTTGCACAGGGAAGTGGTCAAGCCACGTGTGGTCATCGGCAATTCCCCAAAACGTGACATTTTGAATGACATCACGATATTCCTTGAAGAGAGAGAAAATTTGCTCGTACCGCTCTGCCTGCCGTTCGACCATTTCGTTTGTAGGAGCAGCCAAGTCCTTTCGATGGTCGTCAAATTCAAACATCGATATATCAAGTTCGGTAATATGAAGAATCACTCCCAAAGACGCATATCGCTCAATCGCCGCGCGAATTTCATCAAGCGTCGGGCGGGTCAGGCTCCAGTGCGCCTGCATGCCGATGCCGTGAATGGGAATTCCTTTGTCACGCAAAGATTTTACTAGTGTGTAAATTTTCTCGCGTTTTTCCGGAAAACATTCATTATAGTCGTTGTAAAACAGCAACGCCTCTGGGTCCGCTTCATGGGCATAAAGAAACGCCTGCTGAATAAAATCATCGCCGATGATTTGTCGCCACGTTGAGGAGCGCAGCCATTCGCTCCCCTCATCGGCGACCGCTTCGTTGACGACATCCCAACAATAGACTTTCCCTTTGTATCGCTGTACAACCGTGGAGATATGAGATTTCATCCGTTCCAGCAACACATCTCTGCCGACGAAATGCCCTTGGCTGTCTTGAAACACCCAGCTCGGGGTTTGGTTATGCCACACGAGCGTATGTCCGCGAACGGCCATGTGATGAGAACGGGCGAAGTCGATGATTTGATCGGCGATGTCAAACGTAAACCGCCCCTCCTCTGGCTGAAGATGTTCAAACTTCATATGGTTTTCGGCGGTAAGGCTGTTTACATGGCGGATCAACAGCGATTGTTGGGCTTCTAGCGTCACTGGATTGACTGCTGCCCCGATGCGAAAATCATTGGCAAACACTTCGCGAAGGGACGGGATGGATGAGCACATCGTTATTCTCCCTCCTCAAGCCACAAAATACTTGTCACGCCGCGCGGGTAATATTTGCTGCCGGTAATTTCACCCGCGATGATTTGATCACTCCAGCTCCAAATGGATAATGTCGGATGGGTGAGCCAAGCGACATGGGCGGCATCGGCCCGTTTGCCTTGTTCATCCCATTCCCAGCCTAAAATATGACGGGCAATGAACTGACATAGGTAAATTTTACTTAGCCATGAGTTGTTGCTCGTTGAGGAAATTTTCCAGCCTCCATCCGGGAACAGGCAAATTCCTTCCCGCAACACGTATTGCAAATGGTTGCGCAACGCTTGAATATATGCTCCAAAGCGTCCGTTTTCGTCCAACGCTTCATGGCAATTGGTGAAATAAGGGAACACAAGCCCCTCAATAGCCGGAATGATTTTTGAGTCGTTTCCTTCTCCCATGATCGCCGGAATATACCCGTCATCGGTTACATGGCTGACGATCGTCGCGGCGCATTTTTCCGCCTGCTCTCCCGCCAGCGCGGCCAATTCTTCCTTGCCGACATCACGGAACAATTTTTCAAGCGCTACATAGGCCGCCCAACATTTACCTGCTAAATATAAATTGTTGCGGGCTTGGCCGAGGGAAACGTCCAAACTGTCATATGTCGTAATTTCCGCCCCGCCCATCGTGCGGGTGCTGTCGAGTCCCATTACGCCATTTCGTTGTTCCGGATCGGGATGATCGCGGCGAACCATGCTTTCTAGGCATTGCTCCAAAATAGCAAGCCGCTTGTCGCGCCATGCCCAGTCTTTCGTTTGTTCAATGTACACCGCCGCGCAAAGCACCCAGTTGACAAGCTGTTCGTGCGTCATGTGCGAGAAGCAGCCGCTAATGCCATACAGCTCGTATGACGAGTAGTGCGGGCGCGAGAACGTATTGGCTACTCCCATGTCGTGAGTAAAACTGATGCCGCCCGGATATTCTGTCTCTTCTCCCGGAAAACGAACGCGATCCTCGTAACTGTAACGCTCGACGTACAAATCGAGAACATTTTTGACCGTCCATGGATTCAGTTTCAGTTCAAAAAAGAGTTGGTCAACGGTCAAATCAAACGTATTCATCATCCGGTACTCGCCTTCGTTGACCACCCAAATCGGTTTCCCCTCGTGCTCTAACAGCTGCGTATTGCCGTAGTAGCTGCGAATGGCGTGCGCCATCATAAATGTTTGATCATCGGACAGCCATTCTTTTTCAATCAGCTTATTGGAACGGAACGATTGCTCCTTCAATACTTCCGCCTGCTCCAGGGCATAAAGGCCGACTTCCTCAATATTTTGAAAGAAACGGGTATAAAAATAGGAAGCATCCATCCCCGCCGTCACGTACCCGCCTCGGTAAAAACAAACCGCAAATTGATAAGTTTTCTTTTCGCCTGCCGGCACATCGACAATTAAGGCGCCCACTTTGCCAAGCCCAAACGTCCAGTTTTCTTCCAGCTGTGCCGTTAAAATATCTTCCATGCTAAAATGCAACGCGGAGCGAACATCCTCGTCTTTGGAAACGATGCCAACCATTCGTCCTTGCCCAACCCCGCGCAGCTGCGGGCATGTATCATCGATCCGCCGCATCGAGGTATACGGGTCAGTGCCTTCGAATCCGAAAAACGCCCGTCGTGTTCTTGTTCCGTTCGTATTATCGATCGTCATCTCAACAATGACAGCTGGGACCAACGCCAGCTTAAGCTCTTCCTCGGAGGCCGTTTCCGGATCTGGTACGGCCTTCACCGGTGAATAAATCGTCAACGTCAAGTCCCCGGCTTTCCATGTATCCGTGGCAACGCGAAATTCGCGTTCGATCCGCTCTTTCGCAAATGGAATCAGGATGTTTGGTTTTTGCGGATTCGGATCAGGATTTTCAATGTCATATCGTTTGCTTTCATCCTCGCCTGCTGTTTCCGCGAATGGAAGGATATGATACAGCCCCGGCTCATGCGGCGACTCAACGCCAATAAAGACATTTTGCCGTGGCGGTCGGGCAAGTTCCAAATCTAGTCCTCCGCTTTTTCCTGGGAATCCTAGCGTAAAGCTGGCAAACGCCCCAATCGGCGAGTGATGGGCGTTGAAAAATACATTGGTTGGCATGAATAGCTCACTCTCCCCTTTTCTTACTATGCATGCGATCAATCATCAGAGCATCAGAGAACTGCTACTTTTTCATCTACTTCCAGCTTGCAGCTCCAACAATTCGCTAACCGTGACCATTTTGTAACCTTGCGAATACAATTCGGATACGAGTATATTGACAGCCACGATCGTCTGCGAACGATCTCCAAATCCGTCATGAAAAAGCAAGATGCTCCCGTTTTTTATATGGGGGCGACTCTTCCGAACAATATAGTCAACTCCTGGCTGTTCCCAGTCTCGGGCATCCGTATTGAGCGCACCGATCATTTGGTAGCCGAAATGGTTGCACATCGAAACAACAGTTGCATTGTAGTCAAGATAAGGAGGACGGAAAATCCCGGGCTTCGCTCCAGTCATCTCGGTAATGATGGCATCCGTCCACTCCATTTCTCTCAAAGCCTCATCTTCCGTTAGAGAAGTGAGGTTAGCGTGAGAATACGTATGATTGCCAATTTCATGCCCTTGCGCCTTGACCGCCTCTACAACTTCCGGATGCTTCTCCATCTGGCTTCCGATCATAAAAAAGGTCGCTTTTCCAGATGCCTTCTCCAATATCTCCAACACGTTCAATGTATAAACCGGATTCGGTCCATCATCAAACGTCAGGGCGACCAATCTGTGCGGCGTCTCTACATGTTCAATCATTCCTCTATCTTTCCTCCATTGATTCAAATGATGCCAAACCGATAGACCGTCGTTGATGCTCGCTCTTGGCCAGCTGGCAATACGATCGACGGAAACTGCGGATGATGGATCGCATCCGGCAGTCCTTGCGTTTCCAGGCAGATGCCTAAATATTTCCGCGACGACACGCCGCCTAGATCCAACCCTTCCGGCAACTGGTTCGATGTATACACCACCACGCCGACCTCATCCGTCTCCACCGTCAGCACCCGCCCACTCTCCGGATCGGAAAGCACAATCTCTTTGTCATGATGCCGATCGAGCCAAAACGGATGGTCATAGCCCCCGCCAACGAGTGCAATTTGCGGATGCCCGGATTCGACCGCCTCCCGGATCGTCTTTCCTTGCCGCAAGTCAAACGGCGTGCCAGTGACATCCAAGACGCGGCCTGTCGGAATCAGCTCCTCATTCAATTCCAGCACACGCGAGCTTTGGATCGTCAGCGTGTGGTCCAATATATCGCGCTTGCCGTTGCCGCTTAGGTTAAAATACGTATGGTTCGTCAAATTGAGCAAAGTTGTTTTGTCCGAACGAGCCCGGTACGTGACGGTCCATTCGTTGTCATTGTTGAGCCAATATTCCACTTGAACATGAACCGTTCCCGGGTACCCTTCCTCCCCGTCCGGGCTCGTGTACGAAAAGACGACGCCGACCGCATCGTCGCGCTGAACGGGCTCGGCCTGCCACAGCACGCGGTGGAATCCGTTCGGCCCGCCGTGCAGATGGTTGTTGTGTTCGTTTTTCGCCAACCGGTACGTGACGCCCTCAAGCTCAAAGCTCGCTCCACGAATGCGCCCCGCCACCCGGCCGATCACGGCGCCGAAATAAGGGGCGTTCTCAACATACAGTTCAAATCGTCCAAACCCGAGCACGACGTTTTCGATGTTGCCGTTCCGGTCGGGAACTCGGAGGTCCGTCACGATGCAACCGTAGTTTGTCGTGGACAGTTCCATGCCGTGTTCATTTGTCAACGTAAATAAAAGAACATCTTTTTCGTTGAAACAAGACCATGTTTCTTTCCTAATCTGCAACCTCTCTCCCCCTCTCCAACGATGGAAAAAGCAACGATTTGATCATTTTCATCATACTATATTTCATTTAGTTTGTATATAACACAAACAAACTTAACCACAATCACATATGACATCATCCTTTTACCGAACCGGCAACCAATCCTTCAATAATTCGATCGCTCAAGAATAAGTACACAATCAAAATCGGCAAAATGCTGATCACCAAAGTCGCGCCGATCGCCCCCCAGTCGGTGAGATATTGGCCGACAAAATTATTGACTCCGACTGTGATCGTTTTCCATTTTTCCGAACTAATGAACGTGTTGACAAACACAAACTCATTCCAATTGTAAATCATGTTGATAATAGCTGTAGTCGCAAGAACAGGCGCTGTCATCGGCAATGTAATGCGGAAAAAAATGCGATGAACAGAGCACCCGTCCATTACCGCCGCTTCTTCGATTTCGCGCGGCAACGACTGATAAAATCCCAGCAAAATCATAATCGTAATCGGCAAGTTAAAGGTCGTATACGAAAGGATGATCGAAACGGGGTTATCAATCAAGTTCATTTTATTATAAATATTAAACAACGGAATGAGCGTCGAATGAAGCGGGATCATGTAAGCGATCATAAACAGGGCCAATACAACACCTTTGAATTTCCACTCCATTCTGGTCAAGGCGAACGTGACAAAACTGGCTAAAATCAAAGTCAATACAACAGCGACGATCGTATACCAGACACTATTGAAAAAGTATTGGTTGATCCCTCCATCAAACCAAGCATTTATATAATTTTCCCATCGCGGAGATTTCGGCAAAGCGAACGGAGACATTCCAAATACTTCCTGATTCGTCTTCAACGACAATAAGAATAACCATACTAACGGATATAATTGAAGAAGCGCTACGACAACCAAGATAAAGTAAAGAATTCCCATTGCGATTTGTCGTAAAGGAGAACGAGGCTTGGAATCTAAGATTTTCTTTTCTTTCATGGTCAATTCTCCTTTTATTCTTGATTGACTCTCAACATTTTTTGAATCATCCAGGTCGCTCCCATGCTAAGGATGAGCAACCCAAAACCAATCGCACTTCCATACCCGAAGTTGAATTTCCCAAACGCTTCTTTATACATATAAGAAGCAATCACTTCCGTGGCATGCCCCGGGCCGCCTCCGGTCATGACGTAAATCAAATCAAAATATTTCAAAGACCCGACAACGGCTAGAATCACCAATACTTTTAACACCCCAGAAATAAGGGGCACCTTAATTTTGTAGGCAATTTGAAAGGCATTGGCACCATCGATTCTTGCAGCTTCAATCAATTCTTGGGGTACATTGATCAAAGCCGCATACATAATAATGATGTAAAACCCCGCATACTGCCAAACGATCGGGATGAAAACCGAATATAGCGCCATATCCGGATCCGCCAACCAAAGTGGAGTCTCTTTTATCCCAAACATAGACAATAAACTGTTAATCAGCCCATTCATCGGATCAAAAATCTTAATCCAAAGTTGAGCGATGGCGACAGACGACATAAGCATGGGAATAATATAAATTTTTCTAAACAAATTTCCTCCCTTAATTTTGCTCGCCAATATTAAAGAAACGATTAAATAGCCGATCAAACTGAGAACGGAAAACAACGCCAACAAGACGGAGTGCCAGGTGCTCTCCCAAAACAGCTTGTCATGAATAAGCTTTTTATAATTTTCCAAGCCGATGAACTTCATCTGGCCTACCCCGCTCCAATCCATCAATCCATAATATCCCGTCAGCGCAATCGGGATATAAATCAAAAACAAGACAAGGAGAAGCGACGGCAGGACATAAAGAATGATGGCTGTTTTATTGGACATAACATTTTTCATCGCTGATAACTCCTTCTTTACAAATAAGGGGGCATGTGTTGTTCCAGATGCCCCCAAAATTCTTATTTGTTGGCTTCCTCCGCCAACGCGTCATCATGTTGTTTCGCAAATTCTTCTGGCGTGATTTGTTTCCCAAACAGGGCCGTCATTAAGTCATGGTGCAGCTCAGAAACATTCGGGCTTGCTTGGGTGTCAAACCAAGTCGTAATGTTTGTTGCATTGTTAATATCATTCAGGACATCAAGATACATTTGTGGTACGTCCAGTCCTTCTGTATCAACTTTCATAGCCGGAAGAATGCCCGCGCCTTCAACAGAACGTTTTCCCCACTCTTTTACGAGATAAGCCGCAAAATCTTTCGCTTGTTCTTTATGTTTTGAGTTTTCTGCAACGAATGCACCTAACCCAGGACCGCCAACATAACTGTTGATGTCCGTTCCTTTGCCGCCTTCATACAGTGGGAATTTAAAGTAACCAACCTTCTCTTTAAACTCTTGCGGCACATCCGGGCTGGTTGTAAAGTTCGGTAACTCCCATGTGGCCGTTAAGAACATGGCTGCCTTTTCGTTTAGGAAATAACCTTTAGCATCATCATTCGAGAAGGCAGTGTTCCCTTTGACAAAGAACCCCATATCCACAAGATTTTGAACTTCTTTTGCCGCTTTGACAATAGCTGGGTCAGACATTTTCACTTTTCCTTGAATAACATCCGTCAAAATCGTTGGGCCGCCAATTCGGTCAGCGAGGTACATAAACCACATCGATGCCGGCCATCCATCTTTCGAACCAACCGTTGCTGGAATCACCCCATGCTTGATCAACGTTTTCCCAATGTTTTTCAAATCTTCAAAGGTTTTCGGTTCCTGAAGACCATATTTTTTGAAAATCTCTTTGTTGTAGAAAATATACGTGATGTTCATCTCCATTGGAAGCGCATACGATTTGCCGTTAAAGGTGTACGCTTCTACCGTTCCAGGTACAAACTGGTCTTTAAATTCTTTTTCGATAATATCATTTAGCGGCGCAAATTGTCCCCCAGTGGCGTATGGTTCGGCAAAACCATTCGACCACGTCAACCCTACGTCAGGCAATTCATTTGAAGCGGCCAACACTTTTAATTTATCCCGATATTGATCCGGATTTAATACTTCTACATCAATCTGAACATTCGGATGCTTCGCTTCATAGTCTTTAATAATCTCCTCTACAAGATTGTAGTAAGCGGTTGAACTGCCTTTTGGCCAGTCGTGCATAAACTTCAAATGAATTTTCCCGTCTCCGGATTTCCCCTCGCTCGCAGAATCGCTCGACGAAGAAGAACAACCAGACAGCACAATCCCCGCCATCAACATTAGCAAAACCAACCATGTGAACGCTTTCTTTTTCATAAACTGTACCCCCTTTTCTATTCTTTGCTTGCAAATACAGTCTACCATCATCATGAAGGGTGAAAAAGGCAACAACCATTAGGAAAAGTACCAGTATTTTTAGATTACTTTTCTTTTTGACTTTTTCGATAGCTGCTCGGAGTCTTTCCCTCCATTTCCTTAAACAAATGAATAAAATATTTCGCTGTTTTGTAACCGCACTCTTCCGCAATCTCGGATACAGCCATATCAGTCGTCATCAACAGTTCTTTAGCTCGCTGCATTCTTCTTCTTGTGAGATATTCGCTGAATGTGAGTTTCATTTGTTCTTTAAACAACGTGCTAAAATAGCTTGGATTCAAATGGACGTGCTCCGCCACTTCTTTTAGTGATATATCATCTTTTAGATGCCGATCAATAAACTGGATGGCCTCGCGAATCGGTTCACGAGTTTGGGGGTGACGATCAAGGGCATCGATGAGTTTATCGTCAACCAATTGTCTCATCACTCGTTCCCTTTCCTTTTGCTCGGAAACGTGGATCGCTCGTTCTACGGCTTCGAATAATTCGCTTTTTTTCACCGGCTTCAACAAATAGTGTAATACCCCAAGGCTGATGGCTTTTTGCGCATAATCGAAATCAGGGTAAGCAGAAATGAGGATCACTGCCGGAGAATCGTCTTTTTCTCTCATTTTCTCTAACACATCAAGCCCGGTAATTTCCGGCATCCGAATATCTGTCAATAACACGTGCACTCGCTCTTGCCGCAAAATGTCAAGCGCTTCTTGGCCATTGGCAGCCGTTATGATTCGGTGTTTGCCGGAGGCCCATTTTTCCAACAACCGCTTCATCCCTTCTCTCGCCCTCGGCTCATCATCCACAACTAAAATGGTCTTCTCATGCATCATTTTTCACCTCCGTTAACGGGAATTCGAATCGTGACTTTTGTACCTTTGTTTTTATGGCTGTCAATCGTTATGCCATCGCTCGTTTCTTTCTTGTAATAAAGTTGGAGACGTTTTTTCACATTATACAATGCCATTCCTTTTCCTTTCGCTTCTCCTGTATGCATAGCCTGTTTCACCGCCTCGAGCCTTTCTTCATCCATTCCAACTCCATCATCTTCCACCATGATCTCAAGATGACGATCCGAAACCGGTTTGACAGCCACGGTAATGGTACAAGGGGCTGTCCGGTTTTCCGAACCATGCACGACCGCGTTTTCGACTAACGGTTGAATCAACAGTTTTGGGATTTTGACATTTTCCCATTCCTCAGGCAGCGACAAATGCCACTTGATGCGATCGCCAAACCGAAATTTGATAATGTCCATATAATTTTCGATATGGCGAAATTCCTCTTTCAATGTAACCCAATCATCGTTCACATTTCGGCTGATGGTGTAGCGAAACAGCTCTGACATGGACACAACGACATCTGCCAACTCTTCTTCTCCCTTTTCTTCTAATGACCACCGCAGCGACTCCAACGTGTTGTACAAGAAATGAGGGTTGATTTGCGCTTGAAGCGCTTTCAATTCACTTTGGCTGCGAACAATCTCTTTTTGATACACCATTTTGATCAAATGATTCGTTTCTCTCACCAATTGGTTATAGGTGCTATTCAGCTCCCTGATCTCATTGACCGTAACCATTTTCGGATCAACTGTTAATAACCGCTCATTCGCCAGTCTCATCGTTTTGGTTAATTGAACGATCGGCCGCGTAATAATGGTCGAGAGAAGCAGCGAACATAAAAAGTAAACAAGCATCCCGATAATGCCAGCGAAAATGATCCCAAACCGAATGCTGTTCACTCCCTTGGTCAGGGCACTGACAGGCGTTAATATGAAAACGGTGAACCCTTTGTTGGAAGACTGCTTTGTTACCATGTATTCGGTTTGATTTATTACCGTTGCTGACCGTTGATTTAATGAAGATACATCAGTTAAGCTGGAATTATTTGAAAAAATAACCTTTCCTTCCGGATCGGAAACCAATACGTATTGCCCCGTGTTCACCTCAGTAATCGCGAAATACGGCTTGTAAATTCGCACAAGCAAGTATCCCCCGTTGGCAAAATGACGCTCCATCAACGTAATGCGCCGTATCGCTAAATAAAATTGCGGGTTTCGCGGATCTTCTCCGATCCATACAAGTCTGCCTTTCGCGCGATCCGCTTCATAAATCCATTTCACGTTGAGACGTTGAAACATCTTCATAGAACTGTCTAGGGGAAACACTTGCTTTAAATCTTCTGTATAGAGCTCGACAGAGTAAATGCCCTCAGAGTTGGCTTGGATATTATTAACCACACTTTTTAACCTTTGCAATTCTGGAAACGTCACTTTCTCTCCCGCATGGATTCGTTCGAATAATCGCTGGACTTCTTGATTGGTCATCACAAACTTTGTCGCTGTATTCAACTGTTCAAA
Source organism: Geobacillus zalihae NBRC 101842 (assembly GCF_001544135.1). Taxonomy (GTDB): domain Bacteria; phylum Bacillota; class Bacilli; order Bacillales; family Anoxybacillaceae; genus Geobacillus; species Geobacillus zalihae. The sequence continues at coordinate 10,745 of NZ_BCPV01000035.1, forward strand.
CAATGAATCAATCCGACCGCTCGCTTCAATAGCTGTCTGCTTGATTTGGTTTTCAGCGTTCTTCCGAATCAACAGGGACACTTGCTTGAGCGTGATCATGCTGACGAGAGACAGCACAATCACCATGACAAATAGGAATACGACCAGTATCTGATTTCGCAACGTGTTCCATTTTTTTAAGTAGCTAAGCATGGCGATGTCCCTTCCTAATGGAAAAGAGTATGTGAAAGACAAATCTCTTTAATTACTAGTATAGTGGCTTCCAAATAATTTGTATAGAACACAAACAAAGATTGTCAAAACAAAAAAGCTGGTCGTGCACGGTTCATCAACCATCCGACCAGCTCATTCAACTTCATATTCGTCTTGATTTCCACAGCATTCTATGTGGTGACCAGCAACATCGATACGTCTATTTCTCATTCACCCACACCGTCATCTCCCCTTCCCCACGGTTGCACCAGGCATAATAAGGAATCGCACGGAACGGAACTTGATAGGTTCGGGGTTCAATCGGCCGATACAACTCATCATTCCATGCCGACTCATCGACCCGCTCGGCGGTGCCTGTGATTACCACGACCCCTTCCAGTAAGTCCGGCTCAAAGTGCGCTTCCAACTGGGCATCGCGCGGGAGGAACAAATTTGCCAAATTCGGTTCGTTATCGACTTCTTCCAAACAATACACAATCGGCCCGCGCTGCAACGCAACCTTGCCAGCGTTGGCACGCACTTGGGGATGAGCCTTAATCCGCTCGACCGGCATCGAGAAGTGAAGGACCATTTCATCCCCTTGCCGCCACACTCGACGGATATAAGCGTACCCTTTTTTGGTCAGCGGCGCAATGTCTACGTTTTCCCCATTGATCGTTACCTCCGCTCCCCGGCACCATCCAGGAATGCGCAATCCAAGTGTAAATTCCTGGGCTGATTCCGGCGAAATCGTCAATCGAACCGTTCCATCCCAAGGATAATTCGTCTCCTGCACGATCTCGACTGACCGACCGCCTATTTCCGTTTGAATGTTGCTGCCGACATAAAGGTGGACGAACAACGCATCCGATGTTTGTGAATAAATGTAATGGCCGATCGAGGCGATGAGACGGGCCAAGTTCGGCGGGCAGCACGCACAGCTGAACCATTTTTGCCGCACCGGTTTCACATGGCGTTTGTCATGGCGTTCACATGCCTTCGGCCACACTTCGAGCGGGTTGACATAAAAGAATCTCTTGCCGTCCAAATCCATGCCGCTGATCGTTCCGTTGTATAGCGCCCGTTCCATCACATCCGCGTACTTCCCATCCATCTCCAGTTCCAGCATGCGGCGGGCCCAAAACACTAACGCAATTGACGCGCACGTCTCGGCATAGACCGTATCATTCGGCAAATCAAAATCAAACGTAAACGATTCGCCAAAAGCGCTCGAGCCGACGCCGCCCGTGATATACATTTGCCGTTTCGTCACGTTTTCCCATAACGTTTGGCATGCTTGTTTCAACGATTCGTCTCCCGTTTTCGCCGCCAGTCCAGCCATGGCGGTATACATATAGAGCGCCCGCACCGCATGCCCAACAGCTTGTTTTTGTTCCCTGACCGGAATGTGCGCCTGATGGTAACGATACCCGCCGTCATACCAAAATGGCTTCGTTTCCCCTCTTGCTTCTTTTTCCTGATCAAAGTAATGAGGTTGCTGCCCGCGCTGATCAATAAAATATTGGCTCAGTTTTAAATAGTTCTCGTTTCCAGTCGCCTCATACAATTTCAACAGCGCCAACTCAATTTCCTGATGTCCGTCGTATCCAGGAATTTGGCCTTCCCCGCGGCCGAATACCGTACCGATATAGTCGGCATATTTGCACATAATGTCTAAAAAGCGCCGTTTGCCTGTAGCCTGGAAATAAGCAACTGCCGCTTCGATCAAATGGCCGGCGCAATACAATTCATGGTTGTCCCGCAGGTTGGTCCAACGTTTACCGGGTTCCTTGACCGTATAATACGTGTTGAGATAGCCGTCCGGCTGCTGGGCGCGGCCAAGCAGCTCAATCACGTCATCCGCGAGTGCTTCCAATTCCGAGTCGCGCTTTTCCTCGAGTAAATACGCCACCGCTTCGAGCCATTTCGCTACATCGCTGTCTTGAAAGACCATCCCATAAAATTCTCCATCTGATTCGCCAGCGGCGATGCGGAAATTTTCGATTGCATGGCTTGGTTCAGCGCCTAGGATGCGGTCATTAAGCGCTTCCCACTGGTAAGGAACGACTTCGTTCCGGACGACATCGATATATCGTTTCCAAAACCGATCCTTGACATTTGCCCTTATTGTAGCTTTTTCCACTTTGATTCCCCCTATCATGTTCCTAAAACCCATTCATTTAAAAAGTAGAGAATCGTAAAGCGGTTCGGACGCAATCGATGAGCCTCCCGCAGACTCCGTTCAACCAACGGAAGATCGATGCCGAGTTGTTCCGGGAGAGCGGCCCCTCCTACTTTCTCTAACATAGTTCGAACGCGCCCTGGAGAGGGCAAGGATTCAAGCAGTTTCTGAATAGAAGCCGCATTGGCTTTGAGTCGTTTCCTTGCAGTTTCGTCTATTGATTTCGGCCGTTCTTCTAGTTTGTTCCATAACGGCAAAAAGACGCGTTGATAGTGTTCAATGATCATCGGAGTCGCTACGCCAACCTTCGCCCCGTGCAGCACTTGCCGTTTGTTCCGACGCAAAAATTCCATTTCCCAGTAGTGGGACAGATGGTGTTCCGCTCCCGATGCCGAGTACGATTGCCCCATGAGCAACATCGCAATGCCCGACTGCAGCAACGCATTCATTAATACACGAATCCCTTGTTCACCGCCATCGGCAATGTCATCAATATGGTCGACACATGCTTTGAGAGATTGTTCGGTAAGCTGGTGAACAAATGGACAATAGGGCTCATCGGCCATCCAGTGGGCAAACTGCCAGTCGACCAATGACGTATACTTCGCCACCATATCGCCAAATCCAGCGGCGATCATCTCTTTTGGAGCCCGGGATAACACATCCGTATGAGCAAACACAGCGACCGGCGCCTGTGCTTGAATGGTTTTTTTCACCCCACGAATGATGAGCGGAGCTCCCATTGACGTAAATCCGTCCACCGATGGGGCAGTGGGGACAGAAATGAACGGAATCTTCATTTTATAGCTGCTAAAACGGGTAATGTCATGAATCGTCCCTGCTCCTGCCGCAATGAGAACATCGACATCGTCGGGCGTTTCCAGAAGCACTTGCACAATCGAACGTTCATCGGCGATGACATCCCCATTTTGATCGGGTTGCACGAGGCATATTGTATAGCGGATCGATTTGTTTTCCAGTTCATCACACAATGACTCCCCTGCTGCGGCAAACGTCCGCTCATCGGCCACCACGGCCACCTTCTCATACCGCTTATGACGCAAATAAGCAACGAGCTGCTCAAACGCGTCACATCCCACCGCCATCTGTTCGATCGGGATGTCATAATGACGGTGGCCACAATCGCATTGTTTCACCAATGGCACGATTTCTTCTATTGAATTCACTGCACGATCTCCTTTCCGAGCCCCACGATATCATAAATGGAATCCATCACATAATCCGGCCGTTCTTTTTCCCTCCATGCCTCTAATTCGTTGCGCTTCGTATTTCCTGTCAGCACAAGAGCGGTTTTCATACCGTACATTCTCCCCATGCGAATATCCGATTCCACGCTGTCACCAATGACGAGACAGCGGTTAGGAGGCACCTTCAGCTGGCGCAAAGCGGTTTCGACCATAAAGCAAGAAGGCTTCCCTAACACAAGTTCCACTTTTCGGCTCGCCGCCGCTTCAATCGCCCCGACCATCCCGGCGACATCAATGGCATTTCCATGTTCACTCGGAAATGTTTTATCGATGTTGGTCGCAATGATTCGCGCCCCATGATGGACAGCACGAAATGCCAAATCCAAATCGCGATACGTCATCGTTTCATGCAGCGTGATGATGAGAAAATCCGCGTCTTCCGGAGCCGGTGCCAACGGCACCTGGTGATGCTGCAGCTCTTCACGCAATCCTTCGTCGCCTAACGTCCAAACTTGGCATAGCGGATAATGTTTCCGCAAAAATTGGGCTGTTACCGTTGAGGATAAAATGATGTCTTCCTCCCCGGCCGCAATTCCAAACCGTCCAAGCCGTTCATGGCACATGCGCCGCGACCAATTGCCCCGGTTACTGACGAACACGATTCGTTTTCCAAGAGAACGGAGGTAGGCAACCGCCTCATTCGCATGGGGAATTAGTTCATTTCCTCTCCATATCGTCCCGTCAAGATCGATCAACACCCCTTCGATTTCCTCCATCAAGAGTCATCCGCCTCCTATCCGTCTATGACGTCCGCACACCAAACCGGTAGACCGTCGTTGATGCTCGCTCTTTGCCAGCCGGCAATACGATCGACGGAAACTGCGGATGATGAACCGCATCCGGCAGCCCTTGTGTTTCCAGGCAGATGCCTAAATATTTCCGCGACGGCACGCCGCCTAGATCCAACCCTTCCGGCAACTGGTTCGATGTATACACCACCACGCCGACTTCGTCCGTCTCCACCGTCAACACTCGCCCGCTCTTCGGGTCGGAAAGCACAATCTCTTTGTCATGATGCCGATCGAGCCAAAACGGATGGTCATAACCCCCGCCAACGAGTTCAATTTGCGGATGCCCGGATTCGACCGCCTCCCGGATCGTCTTTCCTTGCCGCAAGTCAAACGGCGTGCCGGCGACATCCAAGACGCGGCCTGTCGGAATCAGCTCCTCATTCAACTCGAGCACACGCGAGCTTTGGATCGTCAGCGTGTGGTCCAATATATCGCGCTTGCCGTTGCCGCTTAGGTTAAAATACGTATGGTTCGTCAAATTGAGCAAAGTTGTTTTGTCCGAACGAGCCCGGTACGTGACGGTCCATTCGTTGTCATTGTTGAGCCAATATTCCACTTGAACATGAACCGTTCCCGGGTACCCTTCCTCCCCGTCCGGGCTCGTGTACGAAAAGACGACGCCCACTGCATCGTCGCGCTGGACGGGCTCGGCCTGCCACAGCACGCGGTGGAATCCGTTCGAACCGCCGTGCAAGTGGTTGTTGTGTTCGTTTTTCGCCAGTTGATATGTGATTCCATCAAGTTCGAAGCTCGCCCCGCGAATGCGCCCCGCCACCCGGCCGATCACGGCGCCGAAATAAGGGGCGTTCTCAACATACGGTTCAAATCGTCCAAACCCGAGCACGACATTTTCGATGTTGCCGTTCCGGTCGGGAACGCGGAGGTCCGTCACGATGCAGCCGTAGTTTGTCGCCGACAGTCCCATGCCGCGGTCGTTTGTCAAGGTGAATAAGAACACGTCGTTTCCATTCCATTCGGACCACTTTTCGTATGTAATGTTCATCTCGATTCTCCTTCCTTTATAACTATAACCGCACGATCGCTCCCGTTTTCATCGATGTGCGGCAAGCATCGAGCGCCCGCGCTTGTTGGATCATGCGCTCCAGCGAATACAACAGCGGCGTCCCTTCGAGAATGGAGCGCGAAAAGTGCTCGATTTGCAGCGCGTATTGATCGCCTGACACCGTTTCCTCGCGTACGTTCCCATCAGCCGTTGCGACCGTAATCCGTCCCTCTCCATCATCCACATCCGGTCGATACGCCCGCGAGACAACGATTTTTCCCTTCGTACCCACTACTTCGTATTCGTTCTGAAAGAGCATATCAAAACTGCACGTGAACTGCGCAAGAACACCGTTTTCCATCCTCATCCATCCGTTCGTCGTTAAATCAACCGAATGGTGTGGATCAAAACAAGATTGGACGAACAGCTCAACAGGCTCGGTATCAAGAATGTGTCTCGTCGAATGCACACAATAGCAACCGACATCGAACAGACTTCCCCCGCCAAGCTCATCGTTCATGCGGATATTCGTTTCCCGGTCTTGCAAGTAAAAGGAGAAATGGGAGCGCATGTACTTAACTTCGCCGATCTCGCCAGCAGCTAGAAGTTGCTTCACCCGCTCGTGCTGCGGGTGGAATTGGTACATGAACGCTTCCATAAATAAAACGCCATTTTCCTCGCACACCTCGATCATGCGCCGGACATCTTCTTCACATAAGGCGGCCGGCTTTTCACAAAGCACGTGCTTTTTCTTCTTCGCCGCTTTGATCGTCCATTCAGCGTGCAGGCTGTTTGGAAGCGGGATGTACACTGCGTCGACATCCGGGTCATCAAGCAGCTGGTCATAGCTGTCATACGCTTTCGGAATACCGAGCTCCTTCGCCGCTTGTTTAGCTTTCCCGCTCTCACTCGCAATGGCCACGACTTCAGCGTAATCCGCCCGACGAATGGCGGGAATCATCACGTCTTTGGCAATGGCAGCTGTACTCATAATACCAAAGCGGACTTTACATCCCATATTTCGTATCTCCTTCCCGTTTTCAAAGGGATAGGCTGGCCATCAGACCAGCCTTCACTTCCTTATCGTTTTCCTAAACGAATGACGTTCCACGACAACTTCGGCAACGTCGCTGACACTTTTCCAGCGGACATCTGAGCGTCGCCGTTGCGATGCGGAACAACCGGGGACGACTGCGCCGAATTCGTTTGTTTCACGTTTTCATGCTCCAAAACGATATGCTCAATGACGCGATAGTCTTCAAAACTGCGAACATCGCATTCGAGCAGCAACGCATCGTCCATATCACGGTTGACGGCAAAAATCGTCACTTCTTCTTTTTCTTCATTGTAAACCGCAATCGATTCTAAGTATGGCACATCGGTGAAGTCTTTGCTGTCGTATTTCGGGCTGGAAACCACCGGATGCAACGCCACTCCTCTTCCATACACAGAGGCATGCATAAACGGATAGTAAATCGTTTGTTTCCATGCCGGGCCATTCTTTTCCGTCATGATTGGTGCAATGACATTCACTAATTGAGCCAAGCAGGCAATTTTCACCCGATCGGCATGTTTCATGAGCGTAATAAGCATGCAGCCGACAAGAAGTGCATCTTCAAAGTTATAAATATCCTCCAACAGAGGCGGCGCGACGGTCCACGGTTCAATTTGCTTATCCGCTTCATTTGAGTGATACCATACGTTCCATTCATCAAACGAAAGATGAATCGTCTTCTTGCTTCGTTTTTTCGCCTTCACATAATCAGCAATGGCCACAACCGAACGGATAAAATCATCCATTTCCAGCGACATCGCCAAATAATTCGCCGTGTCATTATCTCGATTTCCAAAGTATTGATGGAGGGAAATATAATCGACATGCTCATACGTATGATCAAGAACAATCGCTTCCCATTCCGCAAATGTTGGCATATTTCTACCTGAACTTCCGCACGCAACAAGTTCAATTGTCGGATCCACCCATTTCATCACTTTGGCCGCTTCACAAGCGATTCGTCCGTACTCAACGGCCGTCTTATGGCCGATTTGCCACGGACCGTCCATCTCATTGCCTAGACACCATGTTTTAATTTTATGCGGCTCTTTATAGCCGTGGGAAATGCGCAAATCGCTGTAATACGAGCCCGATGGATGGTTGCAGTATTCAACCAAGTTGCGTGCCGCATCAATGCCGCGCGTTCCTAAGTTGACGGCCATATTCACTTCGGCCCCGACCATCTTTGCCCAATCAACAAATTCATTCAACCCGATTTCATTGGTTTCCACCGACTTCCACGCCAAATCAAGACGCCGCGGCCGCTTTTCTTTTGGTCCGACTCCGTCTTCCCAGTTGTAACCGGACACAAAATTCCCGCCCGGATAACGGATAATCGGTACTTGTAACTCTTTCACCATTTCAATGACATCCTGCCGGAAGCCGTTTTCATCCGCTTGTGGATGACCCGGCTCATAAATCCCTCCGTATACCGCGCGGCCGAGGTGCTCGATAAATGAGCCATAAATGCGTTTGTCGATTTCAGCAATTTTGAAGTCTTTTTCGATGATCATGGTTGCTTTTTTTGCGGTCATCTGCGATTCTTCCTTTCTGTTTTTTATTATACTCCCAATCTATTTTTCTCTTCCCCATTTCGGCTTTGCCGGAAACGGGCAACACTCCTTGTTTCCACTTTGCCTGATAGTGGACAAGATACCCGCTATGAGCACATGTCGTGCCGTACTGAAGAGAAGGACAATTTATGCATATACTGACCCTTTTCTCATAAACATCATCAGGAACGAAAAGCTGAAGGATCAATTTGTTCAACAAGTTTAGCCATCATTTTCTGTGTAACAACCGTACTCCCTTCGCAGCCCCGGCACCGTTTTTTCATGTTTTTAGCTGCCTTGATCCTCACCGTAGATTGGCTAAAACAAAACTGTTTCATTTTCATCAAGTATGGGCCGTACCCAAAAAACCAAAGAAGTCCCCTAAGGCATCACGAACTTTTATTCGCTCTGATTGTTTCCAAGTATATCTGCCAAACCCGCCGTTCACTTTGTTTCCCTAGCCGCTGTGTGTGGCGGATTCGCCCGAAATGATGGCTGGGGAAAGACTCCTTCCATAAACCCTGTATCACGATGAACGCACCGGAACAAAGCTGTACGTGGCTTATTCACCAGAATCATCATCTCCGACGGACGTTGTGGAAACGATTGAGTTATGCCACGATGTTCCTATGGGGGAACAACTGACGAACCCCCAACAGGTACTAGTAGAAGGCCGGACGTATTTCAGAATGCATCGGCGAATTTATCGGGCGGCGCCAACTGTTTTTCATTCGTGTGAAGGACAATGTAGAGATCCGTTAAAGAAAAGCCTGAAACACCTTCCATGCATATCATTACCGATTCAAGATGATTTCACTTGTTAGCTAGGAACGAAACAATGCCGTTCTGTCAAGCGTCATCGGGTACGTGATCTTTCAAGATGCAAGTGGTCATGACATTCGTGTTGTGATGAACATTTTGAACTTATCTGCCGAAATCATTACCGATACGGATCAAGGGAGTTGGATCGTTGAGGTGTTTTTTTCGTTGTATGAAGCAATATCTCAATGTCCCAACATTATTTGGTACAACCGAAAACGTAGTATATAATCAATTGTTTGACATTTTCATCACATATCTGTTGTTGAGACGGCTTTATGGTCAAACAAGCAAACGAACGAAGCACCATCTTTCCTCCACTTCTTCCATTTTCCATTTTCCTTCAAGCAAATTCCGCTCGATTGGAAATATCCAAGGGCACCATTGCTTTATTTGAGTATGCTCAAATGTATGGAAGGACCATGTCTAAGTTTTAGATAATCAACACTCGTGGCTTTTCCCCATCTACATTCTCTGTCCCCTTTATTACCTAACAATAAACATTGGCCCCACGCTTACGTAAATAGCGACTATCAAGCAACGACCGACCGATCATCTTTGCATCCGGACTGGGCATGAATGTTATTGCCGCCATTTTGGTCAACTCCCCCAAAAGTTGGATTTCTCTCAAAAAACAGCCCACGTCCATGTACTAGGACGCCTATCATTTGTAGCGGATCAAGGGCTGAGTCAAAACACACTCACGTTTTGAGCCAGCCCTCTTTCATCAACGGAATTTACTTCTCATTCACCCACACCGTCATCTCCCCTTCTCCTCGGTTGCACCAGGCATAATAAGGAATCGCACGGAACGGAACTTGATAGGTTTGGGGGTCAATCGGCCGATACAACTCATCATTCCATGCTGATTCATCCATTCGCTCGGCGGTTCCGGTGATCACTACAACCCCTTCTAGCAAGTCCGGCTCAAAGTGCGCTTCCAGATGGGCATCGCGCGGGAGGAACAGATTCGCTAAATTTGGCCCATTATCAACTTCTTCCAGGCAATACACAATCGGCCCGCGCTGCAACGCGACTTTCCCGGCATTGGCGCGCACTTGAGGATGAGCCTTGATCCGTTCAACTGGCATCGGGAAAACAAGCTCCACTTGATCCCCTTTTTTCCATATCCGTTTGATATAAGCATACCCTTTTTGGATCAGTGGAACCATGTCTACTTTTTCTCCATTGATCGTTAATGTTGCTCCCCGACACCATCCTGGAATGCGCAAGCCAATCGTAAATTCCCCAGCGGATTCCGGCAAAACCGTCAATCGAACCGTTCCATCCCAAGGATAGTTCGTCTCTTGCACGATTTCGACCGACCGTCCACCGAGTTCCGTCCGAATGTCGCTGCCGACATAAAGGTGGACGAACAAGGCGTCTGATGTTTGCGAATAAATATAATGGCCAATCGACGCGATGAGACGGGCCAAGTTCGGCGGGCAGCACGCACAACTGAACCATTTTTGCCGCACCGGTTTCACATGGCGCTTGTCATGGCGTTCGCATGCCTTCGGCCACACTTCGAGTGGATTGACGTAAAAAAACTTCTTGCCGTCCAAATCCATGCCGCTAATGGTTCCATTGTATAATGCCCGTTCCATTACATCCGCGTATTTCCCATCCGTCTCCAACTCGAGCATGCGGCGCGCCCAAAATACTAAGGCGATCGATGCGCACGTCTCCGCATAGGCCGTGTCATTCGGCAAGTCAAAATCAAATGTGAACGATTCACCAAACGCGCTCGAGCCGACGCCGCCCGTGATATACATTTGCCGTTTCGTTACGTTTTCCCACAACGTTTGGCATGCTTGCTTCAACGATTCGTCTCCCGTTTTCGCCGCCAGTCCCGCCATGGCGGTATACATATAGAGCGCCCGCACCGCATGCCCAACGGCTTGTTTTTGTTCCCTGACTGGAATGTGAGCTTGGTGGTAGCGGTAATCATCATGAAACCAAAACGGTTTGGTTTCTCCTCTTGCTTTTTTCTCCCAATCAAAGTAGTGAGGCTGCTGTCCGCGCTGGTCAATAAAATATTGACTCAGTTTAAGATAGCTCTCATTTCCCGTCACTTCATACAGTTTCAACAGCGCCAACTCAATCTCCTGATGTCCGTCATATCCCGGAATTTGACCCTCTCCCCGGCCGAATACCGTGCCGATATAATCGGCATACTTGCACATGATATCCAAAAAGCGCCGTTTGCCTGTGGCCCGGAAATAAGCGACCGCTGCTTCAATCAAATGACCGGCACAATACAGTTCATGATTGTCCCGCAAGTTTGTCCATCGCTTTCCAGGCTCCTTAACCGTATAATACGTGTTGAGATAACCGTCCGGCTGCTGGGCGCGGCTGAGCAGCTCAATCACGTCATCGGCGAGTGCTTCCAATTCCGGGTCACGCTTTTCCTCGAGTAAATACGCGACCGCTTCGAGCCATTTCCCTACATCGCTGTCTTGAAAAACCATCCCGTAAAACTCTCCATCCGATTCCCCTGCGGCAATGCGAAAGTTCTCAATCGCATGGCTTGGTTCAGCACTAGGGATAAGATCATTCAATGCCTCCCACTGATACGGTACAACTTCTTTTCTAACAACATCTACATATCTACTCCAAAACCCTTCAGTAATTTTAATGTTAATGTTATTATTCACCTTTTGTTTCATGCCCCTCATCCTCCATTTTTTATTATTAAAATCAAATTAGTCTTTCAATCCTGATAACGTTATACCGCGAATAAAGAAGTCTTGGGCCAATAGAAAAATCACTATAACGGGTAATAAACTAAGCACAGTCCCAGCCATTAATACAGGCCAGTCAGTAGAATACATCCCTTGCATAGATGCCAAGCCTAACGGTAATGTCATTTTCTCCAAAGAATTAATAAAAACAAGAGGCCCAAGAAAATCATTCCATGTTCCCATAAAGACAAAGACTCCTAAAGTAGCAAGAGCAGGTTTAGATAGCGGCAAGAATATCCTCCAATATATCCCAAATGGTGTACAACCGTCTATCTTAGCAGCATCTTCCAAGGCTGATGGAATAGTAAGGAAAAATTGGCGCATTAGAAAAGTTCCAAAAGCCGAAACAAGCCCCGGTAAAATCAATGAGGCATGAGTATCGACCAATCCATAGTAGCGCATCAAGATGAACGTGGGAATCATAGTAACTTGACTTGGAACCATCATAGTTGCAAGATATAACCCAAATATTATATCGCGATAACGAAACTTAAGACGTGCAAATACATACCCAGCCATTGAACTCGTAATCAGTTGACCGATAACTACAATAACTGTTATCTTAAGACTGTTTAGAAAAAATAGATCAAAAGGAAAGCGATCAAAAATTCTAAGATAGTTTTCCCAATGTATTTCTTTCCCAAATGGTTTAGGGGGAAATATAAATACCTCACTCATATCCTTAAATGAAGTACTCAACATCCACAAAAACGGGAAGATCATAAAAATTGCCCCTAAACTAAGACACACATGTGCTAATACCCTTTGAGTTATACTTTTTCTCATAACTCTCGCACCTTTTTAATAAATTTCAGATTTCTTCTTCTGATGCCAAAACTGCACTAGCGTAACAATTGAGATCATAAAGAATAAAACATACGACATTGCACTAGCATAACCCATTTTGAAGAATTGAAATGCATTTTCATAAATATAGTGAACCATAACGGATGTTGACCTTGCAGGCCCTCCCTGGGTCATAAGGAATACTGAATCGAACACCTGAAAAGACCCTATAACAGACATCACTGATACAAAGAAAGTAGTTGGAGAAAGGAGGGGGACTGTTATATTCCAAAACTTCTTAAACCAAGTTGCTCCATCGATATCCGCAGCTTCATAATAACTCTCCGGAATAGACTGTAATCCAGCCAAAAAAACTAACACCTGAATCCGTGATAAAGACGCGTTCAAAGCTGCCAAGAAAACTGGATCAATCAACAAAATATTGCACTCGGGGTTCTTCACCTAATAGGTGAACATTCGAAATGGAGTCGAAGTCTCGACACGATTGGGTTTCCCAGCATTTTTGATACACTTCTGTCACGGATTCAGGTAACATATTGAACCCCAAATTTTTCCATACACTAGTCATGATAACTGCAGGCATTGCCCACTTTGTACTTGTTAACCAACTTGGTCCTTCTATACCGAATAGACCCAAAAAATAATTTAAAACACCATATTCTGGATTATAGATCCACTGCCATATTACGGCTACGGCCACCATAGACGAAATAACAGGGAGAAAATAAGCAGTTCTATAAAATTTTATCCCTCTAAGTCCTTGATTGAGAGCTACTGCTAATAATAAAGATAGAACAATGCCTACTGGCACAGATACAATGGTGAAATAAAGTGTATTCCAAAAAACTTTTTTAAAAGTTTCATCGTGAAATAGGTTAATATAGTTCTGTAAGCCCACAAACTTGATCGGCTGTAGTAAATCCCATTCAGTAAAGCTGAGTAGAAAGGAAGCTATGATAGGCCAAAATGTAAATAATAGAAAACCAAGTAAATTAGGAAACAATAAAACAATTGCCCATGTAATATCTTTGCGAAATAACCCCAGAATTATACTTTTTTTACTCCATGCCCTTAATTTTATAGATAATTGAATATCATTTTGCGTATCCATTTTGACCCCCCTCTTCTTAGAAAGGCCCTAGGGGAAAACTAGGGCCCTATCGCTCGTATTCAATCCCTTTGTTTTCTAAGCTCTTCGTTTGAACGATTATCGATCCTCTCAACCACCTTGTCTAGCGACTCACCGTTGTAATAGAATTTGTCTAATTCCTCAGTAATAATGGAGGTAATCTTGTTATTAGAGAGGAAGGCATTAGGATAAGGCTTAGCATTCTCAAAATATGTCACCATCTTTTCAAAACCTTCTGGATGCACTTCCTTATTATACCATTTTTTGATCCCTTCATTTGTATACAGGGCTTTGCGATTAGGCATCCATAGACCTTCCTTGACTAGCTGGATTTGATACTCTTCAGAGGAAAGAAAACTAACCAACTTCCAGGCTTCTTTAGGATACTTAGTTTTAGCTGAAACAGCATGTACGTGAGCTTGACCGTGAGTAACTGCCTCCTTAAATTTTGGTAATGGAGCCACCCCGACAGGAAACTTCATGGACGCCAGTTCCTGTAATGACCAAGAACCATCAATAAGCATACCAATTTTACCTGTTTGTAACATTTGTGTTGGTCTCATTCCTATTTTTTCTAATACACTCGTTTCTGGAGCTACTCCATACTTAACTCTTAAATCTAAAACAGATTGTAAAACTTGTTTTACCTCCGGGGTATTAAAGGTTGATTTCGTAAAACTGTTATTGTATGGACTCCCACCATTGGAGAAATATTCAGCCACCGTCATGTAGTTATTTTCGAGTCCAAACACTCCAAACTGTTCAACCTTATCTCCGTTCTTTTTAGTAAGTTTTTTAGCAACCTCTACAAATTGCTTCCATGTCCAAGCCTTTTGGGGATCGCTAGAAGGATAAGGAATTCCTGCTTCGTCGAATAACTTCTTATTGTAAAAAAGGACGGGTGATACTGTACAGCTACTTACACCAAAAATCTTCCCGTCAATCTGCATAATACTTGCCGCTGAAGGTATAAAGTCATCAATAGAATACTCTTCTTTAAAGTAAGGGGTTAGGTCTAGAAGAACTCCTTTTTTCTGAAAGGTCCGGTAATCCTCAGAGCCTAGAAAAAATACATCAGGAGCAGCGTTGCCTGCCAACATGGTTAATAATTTTGAGCTATATTGAGATTGAGGAATTGGTGTGTACTGAACTCTTATGTTAGGGTTTTCCTCCATAAACTTTTGGAGTCCTTTCTTAACAGCTTCAGTCTCTAATGGGCTAGCCTCCCATCCCATGAACTTTAGAGTTACAGTTTTTGATTCACCTTCCCCCTGGGCAGTTTTATTATTAGAACTGCATCCTCCTAATACTATTAAAAATGTTGTGAGTAATATTATCATTATGATTGACTGTTTTTTTCTCACGAATAAACCTCCCTTTCCATGAGTTATTACAGAGATCAGTAGTAACAACAAAAAATTCTAACTAACAATTTATATGTACGTACAAAACCACCCCCATAATGATTGCTTTGGAAATTAAACTATTCTTGAAAGCGTATTCTAGTTTTTATATTATCGCTTTTTGTTCGTACATGTCAATATTTTTTTGAATTTTAATTCATTTATTTTTAACAATTGTACGAACATATAGTTATGTGTAGGTTCAAGAAGGGACACGAGCTCTCAGCCCGTGCCCTAGGATGCCAAATCATTCGATTTTCTAATTTCTTATCTCCCCCGCCAAAACACTTCATTCCATCTCAATTCATTTTTGAACGATGAGACGGACGTATGTTCATTGATCACGACGCATTCGATGCCGGCCATTTCCGCAAAATCCTGCAGTTGTTCTGTTGTAACTGCAAATGAGAAGCATGTATGGTGGGCGCCGCCAGCCAAAATCCATGCTTCAGCTGAATCGCGGAGCGATGGACGCGGTTTCCATAAAATGCGCGCAACGGGCAATTTCGGCATGTCGTGCTCCACTTTTACCGCATTGACCTCGTTGACGATGAGGCGGAACCGGTGCCCTAAGTCGATTAGCGACGCATTGACGGCCGCCCCTTCACCACCGTCAAAGACTAAGCGGGCTGGGTCTTCTTTTCCGCCGATCGACAGTGGATGAACTTCAATGCGCGGCCGGGTTGCGGCGATCGT
Organism: Geobacillus zalihae NBRC 101842; assembly: GCF_001544135.1. Lineage (GTDB taxonomy): Bacteria > Bacillota > Bacilli > Bacillales > Anoxybacillaceae > Geobacillus > Geobacillus zalihae. Next base: position 26,386 of record NZ_BCPV01000035.1, read on the forward strand.
CGGGCATACTTCGAGCATATGGGCGCCAAGAATCATTTCATTGCCCGGCTCAAAGTGGTACGTGTAATCTTCCATAAACGACGTCCCTTTGCCGTCGGCCATGACTTTCATCAACCGGACGAGTGCGGCTGTTTTCCAGTCGCCTTCGCCGCCGAAGCCGTATCCTTCCGCCATGAGCCGCTGAACGGCGAGTCCCGGGAGCTGCTTCATCCCATGCAAATCCTCAAACGTCGTCGTGAAAGCGGCAAAGTTCCCGTCTTTCAGGAAGGCTTTTAATCCAAGTTCAATCCGCGCCTGTTCACGGATCGACTCGCGAACCGGCCCGTCTTGGCGGCCAGCGGGCACAATGTCATACAGCTCGGCATATTCCTCAAGCAGTTCGTTGACTTTTTGTTCGGAAACATCGCGGATGTATTGAACCAAATCCCCGACGCCATAGCCATTGACCGACCAACCGAATTGGATTTGCGCTCCGACTTTGTCCCCTTCGGTCACTGCCACTTCACGCATGTTGTCGCCAAAACGAGCGACTTTGAGATGGCGGCTTTCCGCAAAGGCGACGGCCGTTCGCATCCACTTCGCCAGCCGCTCGCGGACGCTTGGGTCTTCCCAGTGCCCGGCCACCACTTTTCGGGCGACTCCCATTCTTGCGCCGATAAATCCGTATTCCCGGTCGCCGTGGGCCGATTGGTTTAAGTTCATAAAGTCCATATCGATGCTGTCCCACGGAATATCGCGGTTAAATTGAGTATGAAGATGCAATAACGGTTTTCGCAACTCCAAAAGGCCGCCAATCCACATTTTCGCCGGCGAGAACGTATGCATCCAGGTGATCACCCCGGCGCATTGTTCATTCGCATTCGCCTCAAGGCAAACGCGCCGGATTTCCTCTGGCGTCGTGACGACCGGTTTCAAAACGAATGGGAACGGAAACACCGAATCGCGGTTCCACCCATCGACCATGATTCTCGAATGTTCTTCAACCTGCTTTAATGCTTCTTCCCCGTACAAGTGCTGGCTTCCTGTTACAAACCAAAATTCATAAGGACGTAATGACAGCATGATTGCCCCTCCCCATTTACGATAAAGTCACCGATTCGTTCGCCGTCCGTGCAGTTTCTCTCCAATGTTTGAGCCGTTTCATGACATCGTTTTCCCCACGGCCGAAATAGTCATGAAGCTTCGTATATTCTTGGTACAACTGCTCGTAGATCGCGACATTCTCTGGAATTGGCTTGAACGTCTCTTCGCGTACTTTCCCCATCTTTTGGGCTGCGTCGACGATCGATTCATATCCACCGTTTTCTTTGCCGGCCGCGACCGCCGCAAACATAGCCGCCCCCACCGCCGGAGTTTGTTTCGAAGCCGCGATTTTGATCTCGCGGTTGGTGACATCGGCATAAATTTGCATGAGCAGTTTATTTTTTTGCGGCAGCCCACCGCACGCATACAATTCGTCAACTTTGACACCGTTTTCAACGAAAGCATCGATAATTTTGCGTGTGCCAAAGGCCGTTGCTTCAAGCAGCGCACGGTAAATCTCTTCTGGTTTCGTTAGCAACGTATAGCCGATGATAAGCCCGGTTAAATCGGTATCGACCAATACGGAGCGGTTGCCGTTCCACCAGTCCAACGCCAACAGCCCGGTTTCTCCCGGCCGATAGGCAGCAGCCCGCTTCTCAAGCCATTCGTGGACGCCGACTCCTTCTTTTTCTGCCGCTTCTTTCACATATGCCGGAACACCTTGCTCCACATACCAAGCGAAAATGTCACCAACTGCGGATTGGCCGGCTTCGTAACCGAAATACCCGGGAATGATGCCGTCCTCGACGACCCCGCACATGCCTTCGACATATTTTTCTTCCGTGCCCAGTAGCATGTGGCAAATCGAGGTTCCCATCGCCATCACCAGCTTGCCGGGCTCGACAACCCCGACACCCGGTACGGCCGCATGGGCATCGACATTTCCGACGGCAACGGCCGTTCCCGGGAGAAGGCCCATCATGGCCGCCATTTCGTTCGTCAGCACTCCCGCTCTCGTACCAAGCGGAACGATCGGACCGCGCAGTTTCGTGTCTGTCAAGTGTTCCAGCCGCGGGTCGAGCGCCCGGAAAAATTCCTTGCTTGGATACCCATCTTGTTTATGCCAAATCGATTTATAGCCCGCTGTGCAGCTGTTGCGGACGATATTCCCGGTCATTTTGAAAATGACCCAATCGGTCGCCTCAAGGAAAAGGTCGGTCTGTTCGTAAATCTCCGGATCTTCGTTTAGAATCTGCCAAATTTTCGCAATCATCCATTCAGATGAAATTTTTCCGCCATATCGCGGCAAAAACGCTTCCCCTCGTTTGGCAGCGATCTCGTTGAGCAAGTTCGCCTCATCCTGAGCGGCATGGTGCTTCCACAGTTTCACCCAGCTGTGCGGGCGATGCTTAAACTCTGGTTTCAAGCAAAGCGGCTCTCCGGAGGCATCAACCGGCAACATTGTGCAAGCCGTAAAATCGATCCCGACCCCGATAACATCCGATGGACTAACTCCAGACTTTTGCAAGACGGCCGGGACAGCGGTCGCCAACACTTCGATATAATCGCCCGGGTGTTGCAACGCCCAGTCTGGCTCGAGTTGTACGTTCGATTCCGGCAGGACTTCATCGATAACTCCGTGAGGGTATGGAGTGACATGATCCGCAATTTCGTTTCCATCTAGATCAACGAGAACCGCCCGTCCCGATTCCGTCCCATAGTCGATGCCAATGACATATTTTTGGCCCATCTAGTTCTCCCTCCCCTTATTGCCCATAGTAAGCATTGACGCCATGCTTGCGTAAATAGTGGCGGTCAAGCAGCGATTGGCTGATCGGCTGTACGTTCGGATTGAGCATGAATGTTCTTGCTGCCATTTTTGCCACCTCTTCCAAAACAACAGCATTATGAACGGCGTTCGCTGGATCTTTCCCCCAAGCAAACGGTCCATGCCCATGCACTAAAACGCCAGGCATTTGCAGCGGATCAAGGAAACGGAACGTTTCTGTAATCACCTTTCCGGTCTCTAGTTCATAAGCCCCTTGAATTTCTTCATTGGTCATCGGGCGGGTGCACGGAATTTCCCCATAAAAATAGTCCGCGTGCGTCGTCCCCAACGGAGGAATCCCTTTCCCGGCCTGCGCCCAAACAGTCGCCCAAGTCGAATGGGTATGCACAATTCCTCCGATTCCCGGAAATTGTTTATACAGCCAGAGATGGGTCGGAGTGTCCGATGACGGTTTCCACTGTCCTTCCACCACCTCGCCGTCTAAATTCACGACCACCATATCTTCCGCAGTCAGTCTGTCATACGCCAACCCACTTGGCTTAATGACAACCAACCCGCGCTCCCGGTCAATCCCGCTCACATTTCCCCATGTAAATGTCACAAGGCGGTATTGTGGGAGCTGCAGGTTGGCCTCAAATACAGCCCGTTTCAGCTCCTCAAGCATAACTCCCACTCCCTATAAAAGTCTCTTCACCTCCATTATAATTTTGTACGTACAATTTTTCCATACTTTTTTCTTTATTTTGGACATATTTTTATATTTCTTTAGTAGAGTTCCGGACAATTAACTCAGGTTTATAAATAATATCCCTGATCGTTTCAGCCGTTGGCTGTTCGATCATTTGAATAAGCAGTTGCGCTGCTTCGATCCCCATTTCCATTTTTGGATGACGGATCGTCGTCAACTTCACTTCCGTCGCTGTCGCAAACGTCGAGTCATCAAACCCGACGATCGAAAGGTCATCGGGAACGGATAATCCTTGTTGACGAATCACCTCAAGAAGTAAAATCGCCAGCTCATCGTTATAGCAGACAAAGGCAGTTGGTCGCTCCCCTTTTGGGCGTTGCAAAAACTGTCTTGCCACCTCAAGCGGTTTTGTCATTTTCTCCTCTGTTGCATAAGAAAGAAGATAGTCTGTTGCAACAGGCATCTCGTGTTGCTGGTGAGCGCGAATAAAGCCGCGCAAACGGTCCACTCCTTGCAAATCGTCGGTTTTAAAGAAACCAGCAATCCGGCGGTGCCCTAAACGAATAAGATGATCGGTCAATAAAAATCCGCCCTGCTCATCATCCATTTTCACGCATGGACAGCTCACTTCCAAATAGCGAGCGTTAATCATGACATACGGAATATGGAGGTTATTGAGCGACAAGTAGTAGCCTAGATTCGGATTCCCTTGTGCACTTTTGGTCGGCTCGATGATCAACCCGCTTAATGGTTCTCGAATCATCTCCTCAAGCTGCTCTTTCTCTCGCTGTTTATCATTATTCGTACTGGCCAGCAAAAGACGGTATCCCTTTTCCCGCAACGTCTCCTCCGCCCCGCGGACAATATGCGGAAAAATATAGTCGGAAATATAAGTAGTGATGATCCCAATGGTTTTCGTATCCACTTGTTCTTTTGACTTCGGCCGGGACACAAATGTGCCGCTCCCTTGAATTTTGTACAGCCACCCTTCCTTCTCGAGCTCCCCGAGCGCCTGCCGAACCGTATGACGACTTAACTGAAACTGGTTGGCGATTTCATGCTCAGTTGGAATTTTCTCATCCGGCTTCATTTTTCCAGACACGATCCAAGATAAAATTTCTTGCTTTAATTGCACATATTTTGGCACCATTTTCTCCTTCATAAGTCCACCTCAACGACAAAAATGAGATACAAATTAATTTTATTATAGCAATTCTCATTTGTTCGTATCTATTTTTAATAACAAAGGGCCAAGCAGATTGGCTTGACCCTTTGTTTTGCTTACGCAGCTTTGTTTTTGTTGTAAATATCAAAGGCAACAGCGGCAAGCAGAACAAGTCCTTTAATGGCTTGTTGCCAGTCGATGCCCAGTCCAAGTAAGGACATCCCGTTATTCATTACGCCCATGACAAGACCACCGATGATCGCCCCACCGATCGTACCGACGCCGCCATAAGCAGATGCACCTCCAATAAAGCATGCCGCGATGGCATCGAGTTCAAACAAATTTCCTGCTTTTGGCGTCGCTGCGTTGAGACGGGCAGCAAAAATTAGTCCGGACAAAGCGGCCAATACCCCCATATTCACAAACACCCAAAAAGTGACACGTTTTGTTTTAATCCCTGACAGTTGGGCTGCCTTTTCATTGCCGCCAATAGCATAAATGTGACGCCCAACGACCGTTCGATTAGCGACAAATGAATAAGCGATGATCAACGCAGCCAAAATAACTAAGATTGTCGGAATTCCTTCGTACGTCGCCAAAATATAAGAGAAGATCATAATAACGGCAACAATGACGGCCATTTTTATCCCAAACACCGGGGCAGGACTGACCGCAAAGCCGTATTTTTTTTGGCCGTTTCGTTTTCGCCATTCCAATGCGATAAATAAGACAGAAATCGCTAAACCGACCACAAGAGTGAAAAGATGAAGAGATCCCCCATTAAATAGATCTGGAAGAAACCCTGAACTAATATTTTGGAATGTTTTCGGAAACGGGGCGATTGATTGCCCCTCTAAAATGACCATCGTCAACCCGCGAAACAGTAACATGCCTGCCAACGTCACAATAAACGCCGGGATTTTCACGTAGGCAACCCAAAATCCTTGCCATGCCCCAATCAAGGCTCCTAGCACTAAGCAAATGAGAACTGTCATCCAAACCGGTACATGATGTTGAACCATAAGAATGCCAGCCAAAGCCCCGACAAAGGCTGCCACCGATCCGACCGATAAGTCGATATGTCCAGTAATAATGACAAGCATCATTCCAACAGCCAACACTAAAATATAACTGTTTTGCAAGATTAAGTTCGTAATATTTAGCGGCCTTAATAAAATGCCTCCCGTTAATAATTGAAACAATAACATGATCAAGACGAGAGCGATCACCATGCTATAGCTTCTCATATTGCTTTTTATCATCTGTTTGAAAGTTAACCGTTCGTCCTTTGTTGACCGCTTTGAAGGTTGGTGTACTGTTTTTTGCATCGGTGCTTCCATCTTATACTCCCTCCCGAATAGCCGTTTTTGTCATTAGTCTCATTAATTTTTCCTGTGTTGCTTCTTCCCGTACAACTTCACCAGTGATGCGTCCTTCGCTCATCACGTAAATCCGGTCGCACATCCCGAGAATTTCTGGAAGCTCGGAAGAAATCATTAAAATGCCTTTCCCTGCATTCGCCAACTGATGAATGATCGTATAAATTTCATATTTCGCCCCTACATCAATTCCCCTTGTCGGTTCATCCAAAATCAAAATATCCGGTTCGGCAAAAATCCATTTACTTAAAACGACTTTTTGCTGATTTCCACCACTAAGCGCTTCCGCTTTTTGAAACACGCTTGGCGTTTTAATTTTGAATTGGTTACGGAATCGTTCCGATTCAATAATTTCCTTATTTTCATCGACCACAAAATGGTTCGAGATTTTTCCTAAGCGAGAAAGCGTAATATTTTTCCGAATGTCTTCCATTAAGATAAGGCCATTTCCTTTCCTGTCTTCGGTTACATAAGCGATCCCGTTGGCAATGGCTTTACTAACATCGCTTACATCGATTTTGGCCCCATTTTTCCATATCTCACCGCTGATTTTCTTTCCGTATGATCGACCAAAGATGCTCATGGCCAATTCAGTTCGACCTGCCCCCATGAGACCGGCGATTCCCACAATTTCTCCTCTGCGAATTGACAAATGAACATTATCAATTACTTTGCGTTCGGGATAAACAGGATGATGTACGGTCCAGTTTTTTACTTCAAATATAACTTCACCGATCTTCGGCGTTCTTGTCGGATAACGGTTCGTTAAATCACGCCCCACCATTCCGCGAATGATTCGATCCTCGGTCACTTCATCGCGCTTCATATCCAATGTTTCAATCGTTTTTCCATCCCGTAAAATCGTGATCGAATCGGCGACCTTGGCAATTTCATTCAACTTATGAGAAATAATAATGGCAGACAAACCTTGTTTTTTAAACTCTAAAAGCAAGTTTAATAAATTTTCACTGTCATCTTCATTCAATGCCGCCGTCGGCTCATCCAAAATAAGCAATTTTACTTCTTTGGATAATGCTTTCGCGATTTCCACCAATTGCTGTTTGCCGACTCCAAGTTGACCGACCAACGTGTGGGGGGATTCATCCAATCCAACTTTCTGCAACAGCTCTTTTGTTTGTGCAAACGTTTCGTTCCAGTTAATGACTCCTTTTTTCGCCCGTTCATTCCCTAAAAAAATGTTTTCAGCAATGGACAAATAGGGGATTAGGGCAAGCTCTTGATGGATGATGACAATCCCTAATTGCTCGCTCTGTTTAATATCTTTAAATTTGCATACTTCTCCTTTAAATAAAATTTCCCCGTCATACGTCCCATATGGATAAACGCCACTTAACACTTTCATCAATGTCGATTTTCCTGCCCCATTCTCCCCGCAAAGCGCATGAATTTCTCCTTCTCGCACCTTTAAATTCACATTATCAAGCGCTTTCACTCCGGGAAATTGTTTCGTAATCCCCCTCATTTCCAAAATAAATGCACACATACTCCCCCGCCTCCTCGTAAGAGAGCACGGATATAAGGGACAGCAGCCCTTATATCCGCTTTTTCTCTCAAGCTTATTTCAAATCTTCTTTTTTGTAATAGCCACTATCGACTAGCACTTTTTCATAATTCGATTGATCGACGGAAATCGGTTCCAACAAGTAAGACGGCACGACTTTTACCCCATTATCATATGTTTTGGTGTCGTTTACTTCCGGCTTTTTGTCCTTCAATACTGCATCAGCCATCTCAACAGCTTTTTTCGCCAATTCCCGCGTATCTTTAAATACCGTTTGTGTTTGTTCACCAGCAATAATCGATTTTATTGAAGCCAATTCCGCATCTTGTCCCGTGATTACCGGCATCGGTTTGCTCGCGGTCCCATAACCGACCCCTTTTAAGGAAGAAATGACCCCGATGCTAATACCGTCGTACGGAGACAGTACGGCATCAACACGAGCGTCCGTATAATGCGCGCTCAGCAAGTTATCCATACGCGCTTGAGCTGTCGCCCCATCCCAACGGAGTGTTGCAACTTGGTCGAATTTTGTTTGACCGCTTTTTACCACTAGCTTTCCTGAATCGATGTACGGTTTTAAAATCGACATGGCTCCATCAAAGAAGAAATAAGCGTTATTGTCATCTGGAGATCCAGCAAACAACTCAATATTGAACGGGCCTTTTCCTTCTTTAAGACCTAGCTTTTGTTCAATGTATTGGCCTTGCAGCACACCAACTTTAAAGTTGTCGAATGTCGCATAGTAGTCCACATACTTGCTATTCTTGATTAAGCGGTCGTACGAAATCACCTTAATCCCTTGTTTATTCGCTTTTTCCAATACGTCGGTCAACGCTTCCCCATCAATCGGTGCAATGACTAACACGTTAACGCCTTTGGTGATCATATTTTCAATTTGAGATACCTGGTTTTCGACTACGTCTTCAGCATATTGCAAATCCGTCTTATAACCGAGCTTCTCAAACTCTTTCACCATACTTTCCCCATCACGCACCCAGCGCTCCGATGACTTTGTTGGCATCGAAATACCGACAAACCCAGCGTTCTTTCCGCCACTCGTTCCGATGCCGCCACATGCAGACAACGCCAATACAAGGAACAGTAACGTTAGTGTAGATAAAAACCTTTTCATTTTTCCCCCTCCTAAAATTTGTACGTATATTTTCTTCGTGCTTTTACTATATCATTGATTAAATTGTACGTCTTTTTAATCAATTAACGATTTTTATAAAAATTTAACTTTATTGAAGCGTTTTCAAAAAAAGAAAGATGTCCCTACAAATTGGGACACCCTTTTTGATTACCATATGTAAACAATGAATCTTCCTTGAATCGATATCTAGTATGTCTGTGGAAGGCAGGCGGCTTTTGAGGTCAGCTCCCGCAAAAAGAAAACGTGATCTGTTTTGCTACTAGCTATGCCTCACGTTCTAGATGTATCTTCCGATATTGGTTTGGAGGCACTCCCATCGCTTTTTTAAAGGCCGTGCTAAAATAATGTTGTGTATCATAGCCGACTCGCTCGGCAATTTCGTGAATAGGTAGTTCCGTAGATAAAAGTAGCTCAACCGCCTTCGTCAGTCGAATTTTCGTCAATAAGTGAACAAAAGAAATGCCTAGCTCTTGCTTGATCATTCGGCTCAGGTAAATGGGAGAGACATTGAGAAATTGAGCAACCGACTCAAGTGTCAGTTCTGACTGGCTAAAATGTGTCTGTATATACTGTTTGGCGCGGCGGACAACCGGAGAAAGACGCTTTTCTTCCTCCATCTTCCTCTTACATTTTTCATACGCCGAAATCACCCCGGTCACCCCTCCCTCTACCATTTCCATATAAGCGCTAGCTCCAATGTACAAATATTGCTTTAATGCGGCTTCAATCCCCCTACGCTGTTCTTCACTAATCGGTGTCCAAACTATGACAACAACGAACCCATTTGAATCGCGAAAAACCAACATTTCATGATTCACCAACAATTCAGACACGATGTTTTCTATCGCAAACAAAAGAATGTATCGATCCCGATCGTTCATAATGGGTTGATTTTTAAACGAGAACCATTGAATGACAACAACTTGAACAGGACAAAATGATGGAAGGCCAAGCAAAGGCAACTGTCTCATCATTTCCTCTTCCCTCAATCTTCCTTCTACCCATTCGACTCCTAATTGCTGGCGAAGCAACCCGACATTTTTTTGTACTTGACTCGTTAATAGCTCTACATATCCTCTCTCCTGATGCTCACGTTCAAGTTTCTCTTTCACCTTCGCCACTACTTCGCGCAATTGCTTTGGGTCCGTTGGTTTTAACAAGTAATCATCCACCTGGAGACGGAGTGCTTCTTGCGCATATGAAAACTCATCGTAACCAGTAATCACGATCATATGGCAGTGCGGCAGCCTCTCTCGCACATGTTTCATAAGTGTCAGCCCGTCCATAATCGGCATGCTCAAATCTACAAATAATACGTGCACTTCATGTTTTATCGCTAATTCTAGCGCCTCTTCCCCATCTTCCGCTTCCGCGATCACTTCCATATTGAATTGAGCCCAGTCGATCGATTCTCGAATTCCTTCACGAATAATCATCTCATCATCCGCAATTAGCACTTTCCACATTTCTTCGTCCCTCCTAGGAGAGGTTCATGATCATTGGATGCACAATCATCACGGTCGTTCCTTTCCCTTCTTCACTGTCAATATACAACCGATAAGACGGACCGAATGTTAATTGCAACCGAGCCTGTACATTGACCATTCCGTATCCTTTTATATTTCTCATCTTGCCTTCCTGATCTCCCGCTGTAAAGTCAATCGTTAGACTTTTCCGCAGCTCCTCAAGCCGCTCCCGGGACATTCCAATCCCATCATCTTTCACGCGAATATACATCGTTCCATCTCGCTCTTCTGCTTGAATCGAAATATGCCCCGGTCCTCTTCGCTGTTTAATGCCATGATAAATAGCATTTTCCACAATTGGCTGCAACAACAATTTTAACACATAGAACTGTTGCAAATGTTCAGGAATATCAAATGTGTAGTTTAACTTATCTTTATAACGAACTTTCTGAATGTGCAAGTAACTTTTTATATGTTCGATCTCCTCAGCGAAAAGAATCATGTTCCTTCCTTTGCTCAACCCGATGCGGAACAGCTTTGCCAGCGCACCCACCACTTCCGCTACATCATCCGCCCCTTTTTTTCGCGCCATCCACTGAATCGTATCTAACGTATTGTAAAGGAAATGCGGCTTAATCTGGGCCTGCAGCTCCCGCAACTCCGCTTCCCAACGCTGTCGCTCCTGCCATTCTGCCAAAGAAATAAAACGTTGCATTTGATCCAACATATGGTTGAAGCTTCGGCCTAATATCCCAATTTCATCCATACGTTCATCATGATAACGGACCGTTAAATCGCCTGCTTGCGCTTTTTTCATAAAAGCTGTTAGCTGGCTGATTGGGCGCGATAACGAAAAAGATAAGTAATACGAGGCGCCGAGCGCAATAAAACAGACGAAAAAGATGAAGCTGATGATATAAAAACGGATTTCCATCACTTCTAACGCCGATTCATTGCCAGAAAATACTCCGATAATCGTCCAATTGGTAAACGGGGAGCGTTGATAAATCAACTGGATATGTTGTCCGTTTATTTCTTTCGAAAACGTACCACTATTCCCTTGAACCCATCGCAGCGGAATTGTTCGAAGCGGCGATGGGCTTGGAGTATAAATACTCTCGCCTCGCTCATCTATCACTAGCAAATGTCCCCATTTCCCAAGACGGACGTTTTTTGTCGCTTCTGCAATGACTCGCAGCTTTAAATCAATAAGCACGACTCCCTTCACCTTTTGTGTCTCAGGCTCTAAAATCGCCCGTACTGCGGATACGACCTCTTCGCTTGAATAATTGGCATGGGAAAGGACATTTCGCCCACCAGGATGGCCAATCATTTTAAAAATCCCTTTATTTTTAACCGCCTCCTGATACCACGATTCCTCTGTCAACGGTTGCGAGGAGCGGCTGTACATTTCATTGCTAATATAATCGCCATATTGGTTGACAACCAAGATTCCAGCAATTTCAGGATATAACGTTGTAATCCCTTGCAAAAACTGACGAATCTCATACTCATCACTAGAGGTGGAGCGGTCAAAAAATGCTTTCGTCTCAGGATTAAATGCAATTAAATACGTAATATTTTGCATATTATTAACATAAAACTCTAATGTTCTATTGACTTGGCTAATTAACTGTAACGTATTTTCGTTAACTTGCCGCTCGATGATTCGGTCAACCGCCCAGCTCACTAGGCCTCCAAGCCCGAGAGCAGGGACAATCATAGAAATCAGCAACAAGGAAACAAACTTGTACCGTATCGGCCAATGACGAACTCGCCAACGTTTTCGTACTCCCAACATCGATCACTCATTTCTTCTTTATCTGGCATAAAAACGATCCACATTTTCTTTCGTAACAACCGTGATCCCTGTATCGACATACACCGGCAGAGGCAAATCCCCTGACCGCGAAGAAGACGTAAGGCGATGATGAAGTTGAAATAAAAACTGCAACGACCAGTATCCCATATTCCATGTTCCTTGCGCCAATGTCGCAGCAATGACACCCTTCTTCACCAAATCTAACGTTTGTTTTTCCGTATCAAAACTAATCAATTTTACATGCTTTTTATTCAACATCACAACGGCCTCGGCCATGCCAACTCCCCCATTCGCTTCCGTTGCGAAGATCCCCTGCACATCTGGGTAATCCTCTAAGATCTCTATCGCCGCCTGTTTGGAAGCCCTAACATCCCCTTTCCCATTTTTTTACAGCCACCACATGCATTTGTGGGTATTTTTGATAAATTGTCTCGACAAACCCTCTTGTTCTCTCTTGGTGATTAAGCTGATAAGGCGAAGTAATGATCCCGACATTCCCTTTATTCCCCAACAGTTTCGCCATTTCATGAGCTGCTGTCACTCCAGCATTATAGTTATTCGTCCCTAAAAACGAAAACGCCTTGCTTCCCGAAGCATTCGAATCAAACAACACAACTGGAATTCCTTTCTCCACTGCCTTGTTGATCGTTTTCGTCAACGCTGTCGGATTAATCGCCGAAATAGCAATACCCGCCGGCTTCCTTGCGATCACCTGTTCTAGCACCGTCACTTGTTCATTGACATCATACTGTGTCGCTCCGCGATATTCTACAGAGACGTTCAACTCCTCGGCGGCGTCTTCAAACCCTTTGAGACAGCGCTTCCAATAATCCATTCCTGATTGGAAGGTGATCATGACGTATTTTTCGTTAGGTTGGCCTTGAAATGCCGTCTCTTCTTGGGAGGATAAACGAAGGTGAGAAATTTCGAAATGATAGCGATATATATAAAGAAGAAACAAACCAATCAAGCAGACATAAATAATTGCTAATTTTTTCATATTAACCCTCCCCCCTGCAATATGG
>NZ_BCPV01000036.1 GCF_001544135.1 Geobacillus zalihae NBRC 101842
CGGGGAAAAATTGCTCGATGAAACGTTTGAAGCCGCCAATGATGAAGAAGCGAAAAAAATCGGTGAACAAAAGCTGCGCGAGCGCGGCTGTTGGGACAAAACACACCGTTGCGTCAATGCGAGCGGCAAGCTCATTTTATTTCACCGCTAATCAAAACACCCCGGGGTTGTTCCCGGGATGTTGTTATTTATCCAAATATTTCCTTTAATATATTGATTTTCTCTTCCGTATATTCGGCGAAATGCTCGTTGTACACTTTCGGCTCTTTTGGGTTCGCCTGGCGGGTGATTTTCCGCGTTTTCGGATCAACGAATTTGCTTGATGCCCCGCAGCCAAGGCCGATGATCGACTGTTGCTCTTCCATAATCATGATGTTGTAGATGCTCTCATTCCCCGGCAGCGCGTAGCCGACGTTTTCAAGGTTGCCGAGAATGTTTTTTTGTCGATACAAATAGTAAGGGACATAACCGTGTTCCTTTGTCCATTCTTGGGCCGCCTTCATCATCGCCTGCACTTCCTCGCGGCTGGCGACTTTGTACTTTTGTTTGTTCTTTGTCATTTCCGACGCCCGCTTGAACGACAGCGTATGAACGGTCAGCGACTCGGGCAGAAGCCGTTCCGTCTGTTCAAGCGTATACGTAAACTCTGGAAGCCCTTCGCCCGGCAGTCCGATGATTAAGTCCATGTTGATGTTGTTCATCCCCATCTGCCGCGCCAAGTGGAACTTCTCAATCGTTTCTTCAACGGTATGATGGCGCCCGATCGCTTTTAACGTCTCCTGAATGTAGGATTGCGGGTTAATGCTGATGCGGTCGATCCGCCATTTTTTCAACACTTCGAGCTTCTCCGGCGTAATCGTATCCGGACGCCCGGCTTCGACCGTGATTTCGCGGACGCGGTCGACGTCTGGAAATACGTCATACATATGAGCGTACAGCCGGTCCATCTCGTCGGCCGTAATGCTCGTCGGCGTCCCGCCGCCGTAGTAAATCGTTGTGATGCGGATGCCGCGCTCGCGCAAAAAGCGGCCGACCGCCTCCATTTCGTAATGAAGGCCGGCCAAAAAGGCGTCGACCGACCCTTGGCGGCCGTTGATGGCGTACGCCGGAAATGTGCAATAGGCGCATTTCGTTGGGCAAAATGGAATGCCGATATAGATGCTCACTTCGTGGGCCAAATCGTACAAATCCGGCACGACCGTGAGCTGGCGGTCCACGATCGCTTGCATCAATTCGATTTTTTCGTTTGTCACTAAATACTCTTCAGCCAGCTTCCGGTGCGCCTCTTCTTTCGAAAGGCCTGAGCGCAAAAGCTGATGAAGCAGCTTGACCGGACGCACGCCGGTCAGCACGCCCCACGGCTGAATGAGGCCGGTAGAACGCTCAAGCAACGTCAAATAGACATGCAAAACGGCGTTTTTCAGCTGTTTTTCGTACGTTTTCCCGTCAGCATCCGCCGGCGTGCTGCATTCATGACGCGCTTCCTCCACGCGCCCGGACGTCTTGTCGAGAAGCGTCCCAGAAACAGCGATGCACCCGTCTTCCTTGACGGAAAACATAGCGGCCATATCGGCCTCGGGAAGCGGCGCGAACGACAGCTCCGGCGCTTCGAAGAACAGCTCGGTCATCACTTCGAGCGGGCGCTGAAACCGTTCCGGATGCGGCAGTCCTTGAATTTCGATCCGCACGTTCATCACCTTTTCTTTCAAACTTCTTTCAGTGTACTGAACGGCTGTTTCCTTCGTCAAGCGGAAGAATGCACCTTTGCCACCGACTTTATGGAAATGACTCCCGCCCGGCCAACTAGATTAAAAAAGCCGGGCATTCGCTCCGGCCTCATTTTTATGATTTTCGTGAAAACGGCAAGCGCCAGTTGTCCGCTCACGGTTCGCTCCCCGCTCAAGCTTCTTACTGTTTCGTTTTGAGTTTTTGCAAAAACTCGATCCGTTGCTGTTTGCGGAAATGTTCTTTCACCATGTAGGCGACGCCGAGCTGTTCGTTCGAACGCGTCACCCAGTCGGCCGCCCGCTTCACCTCAAGCGGCGCGTTCCCCATGGCGACGCCGAGCCCAGCCGCTTCAATCGCCGGCAAATCGTCAAGGCCGTCACCGATCATCACCGTTTCTTTCAACGATACGCCGATATGTTGAGCCAACCGGCGCAACCCCGCTAGTTTAGACACTCCTTGCGGGACAATTTCCATTTTTCCGTTTGGCTGCATAATCATATCAATGGACGGAATCGATTTCGTCAATAAAGCGGCCGCTGCATCCCTCTCTTCGTCTGTAGCAAAATATACATCAATTTTCGGCACAGCGATCGGTTCGTCCATCAACACGTCGCCAAGCGAGTCGACAAATTGGGTCGGATAGAAAAACGGGTCGCTTGAGGAGAGAACCGTTTGCACGACAAGGTTTTTCTTCACTTTCTTCCGATTGCCGAGCGAATACCGCTCATGCATGAGGCGGATGTTGCAGTTGAAGTTTTCCAAAATTTGCACGATATTAAACGTCCGCTCCTCAGGGATCACGGCGTCAAACAGCCTATCATCAAGCGTTCTGGCAATCATCGCTCCTTGGAATGCAATGAGCATCCCATCAAGCCGCAGCGCTTTCGCCACTTTGCGGGCGGAAAGCAAATTGCGGCTCGTGATTAACGTAACATAAACTCCTTTTTTCTTCACATAGTCGACCGCCTCTTTCGTTTCGCGCGGCAGGCGGCCGTTGTTTTTTAAAATCGTTCCGTCAATGTTGAGCGCCAACAGCTTATACACGGCTGTCTCCCCCTTTTGTCCGTCTCAACCTCTCTTGCCGCCGCCAGCAAGCTGGCGGCGGCTTTGCATTCCTTATCATTTTCATGACTATGACGAAACGGACAAAAAAAGAACACCCGACCGGGTGTTTTTCCTATCTTCCTTCCATGAATGAACGGTGCAACTCCTCAAGCGGCTTCATGGCGATTTGCTGAACCTCGGCAATGGTTATGCTCATTTGCTGCTCGAGCGCCATCAGGCGGGCGAGTTTCTCGTTTTGCTGGGCGAGCGCCATCGCCTTTTGCGCCTGTTCGATTTCATCAGGCAAAATGGCCGCCCCGCGCATCTGTTTTTCATGGAGCCGAAGCTGGATGTCGCGGACATTCGCGAACATTCGATAGGCGATTTCATCTCGGCGGACATCTTCGTATGCCCGTTTCAGCTGCTGAAACGGCTCGCTCGCCCGAATCGCCTGCTCAAGCTGTCTAGCGAGCGCATGAAGGGGTTCAGACATAAAAAGAGCCTCCTATACGAATATCGTTCACGTTCTAACGTATGCGCCATCTGACGGCGATATGCCACAGCCTACAGCCATAAGCCAATGACGCCTTGAACGGCGCCGATCAGCCCGCCAAGCAAGGCGCCCAAATACGTAATCATCTTTAGTTCACGGCGGGCGATCGATAAAATGATCGCTTCCAACCGTTGCAACGAAAATGACTCTACTTGTTCACGGACGATATCTTCAAGCCCAAGCTGCGCCACGATTGCCTCAATCTTGCCGCTAAGCAGGCGGCTGGCTGCTTCCGCCGCCTGCGGGATGAGACGACCAAACAAGGGCTGTTCGTATGGGGCGAGCAGTTCGGCAAGCGGACGGTTCAGCCATCCGCCGCTTTGCACCAAGCGGCGGGCAGCCGACCGCACCGCTTCATCGATGCGCCGGCGGCCGATCATCTCTTCCACGGTTGCGAGCGGATAGTCCAACCATTTGTTCCACTCCGTCCAAAGAAGGCGGGAGAGCACCTCTCTTGTGCCAGCATGGCGCAAAAATTTACCGAGCTCCGCCTGCACCTTATCGACGAAATGGACATTGCCAAGCAGCATCTGCAGCATATTTCCAACCATCCCGCGCTCTTGGAAAAAACGCTCGATCATGCTGGAAATCTGCTGCTTTCCCTCCTCGCT
>NZ_BCPV01000037.1 GCF_001544135.1 Geobacillus zalihae NBRC 101842
GTCAAGCGTCCTGTCGGCCAAATAACCCGCTAGACTTTCGACGCGCGCTTCCATTGTCTGCTTCAACTCCGCTGGCAATACATCGCGTATCGGCCGCAGACGCCACGTTTCGCTCCACCGTTCGTACGCTCGCTCAGCTTGCTCGGCCGCCATCGCCTCGAGCCGCTCGGCGGGAGAGCGAATACCAAGGCGTTCAAGCAACTCAGCCGGCGTTTCTTTGCGCGCAAGCCACTTTCGAAGCCATTCCCGCCCCCACTCGGCCATCTCGGCCGTAAAGGACGGATCCATGAGTTTGCGCCGCAATCCTTCCGGCGTCACCAAATGTTCCACGACCGTTTTCCCGAGCTGTTCGGCCAGCTCCCGCCGCCGCTTTGGAATCAATCCCGGCGTAAACGGCAGCCGTTTTCCAAACACGTACATCGGCTCATATGGGCGAAACAGCATCACGATGGCGATAAAATTCGTCACCCCGCCAATGAGCGCCCCGACCGCCACCATAAACAGCAAATAAACGAACGTTTCCATCCTCTTCTCCTTCCGTCCCCGCCGCTGTCACCAAACGGCGTCCGTCATCATACGATGGCGATATAAACGTTTGCCTAATTGTTCATTATAGAGCTTGCCTGACGAATGCGCAAATGAGGGACTGCGATGAGCAAACAACGAACGATGGCTGTGCTGACGGAAATCAATGAAACAAGTGAACGGGCTGCCTTTGGATCCATCCATCATTTTTGCGAGGAATTGGCGGCATATGCTAGAAAGCGTGGTCTCTTTTTTTACGTATCCTCGCCGGCGCTTTACTTAGAGGGAGTCGGCTATCAGTGGACCGAAAGCGGATGGGGCAAGCGGGACGTGCCTCCAGCCGATGTCGTTTACAATCGCCTTCACTCGCGCAAGCTCGAACGCTCCCCTTTGTTTGCCGAGCTGCTCGCCCGGCTTGCCGAAGAAAACGGGATGATGTTCAACCATCGCTTTTTGCATAAATGGGAAGTGCACTGCCATTTTGAGCGGCACGAGTACTTGCACCCGCACTTGCCGAAAACGGCGCTCTGGAGCGGTCAACATACGCTTGAGGCGTTCCTTGACGCTTTCCCATCCGTCTTTCTCAAGCCGATCTATGGCAGCCAAGGGCGAGGGATTTTCTGCCTCCAACATTCGGACGACGGAATTTGTCTTCGCCATTCCACTTCCGCTTCAACGGCCGTATATCGTTCGATGGACGCTTTAGCTTCCGCTTTGCGGCAACAAATCCGAACGCCGATGATCATCCAACAAGGGCTTGAACTTCGCACCCTCGACGGCCGCCCGGTCGATTTTCGCCTGCTTTGTCATCGCGTCCGCCACCATGATTGGCGCGTCACTTCCGCCGTCGCCCGCATCGCGCCGCCCGGCCAATTCGTGGCCAACCTTGCCCGCGGCGGGGAGCTCATGGCGGTCAATGACGTCTTGCGGAAGTGGTACACGAGAGTTGACGCGTTCCAGCAAAAACAGCTTCTGAGAGAAATCGCACTGGAATCCGCTGCCGTTCTCGCCTCGGAAGCGGAAGGACTGTATGGAGAGTTTGGCGTTGATCTTGCCATTGACATCCATGGCCAGCCGTGGATCATCGAGGTGAATACGAAGCCGTCGAAACAGACGGATATGGCCGCTTCCTACCAATCGGTCCGCCCGTCGGCGAAGGCGATCATCGACTATAGTTTGACATTGATGGAAGAAAAGGAGTGAACCGTTTTGCTTTCACTCGGTTTTGTCACCCTTGACGAACAGCAAGACCACACGTATTGCAAGGAGGTGGCGAAACGCGCCAGACGCTACGGCATTTCCGTCTGCCGCTTTTCACCGCTATCGATCGATCCGCAGACGGAAAACGTCCGCGGCTTTCTCTTTCAAGAGGAAACGAACGAATGGACAAACGCCGTCTTTGCCATTCCGCCATTTTTATATGACCGCTGCTTTTACGGCCATGATGAGCGGTCCAAAAAAGCAAAACCGATTATGAACTGGTTGAAGCAGCGACCTGACCTCACGTTTTTAGGCTATGGCCTGCCGGGCAAATGGGACGTATATGAAGCGCTCTCCTCTCACCCGCTCTTGTCCGCATACGTGCCTCCGACTGTCCGTCTTGAGCGCGCCGATGATGTGCTTGCGCTTCTCCGCCGCGAACAAGCCGCCATCGCCAAGCCGGTGCACGGCTCCGGGGGACGCGGTATTGGCATCTTTCAAAAGAAAGGGAAGGCGCTGTCCGTCCAAGACAGTCACGGTCAAGAACAGGCCGTCATTGCCCGCCGAAGCGAGCTGGAACAACTCCTCGCCTCTTGGAGCCGCCGCGGCGAGTATGTCCTGCAGCCATTGCTTCAGCTATCGACCCCGGAGGGTGAACCGTTTGACCTCCGCATTCTTTTGCAAAAGGATGAAAACGGACACTGGGTGGAGCGGGTGCGGGCCGTGCGAGTCGGCCGACCGGGGGCATGGGTGGCCAACGTCTGCGCCGGCGCGGACATTCGTCCGTTTTCCGAGTGGCTCGACCGCCTTTCCTCTTCAAAACGTCTCTTCGTGCTCGATGGCGTTGAGACGATCATCCGCACGCTGCCAGTTTATATAGATCACATGTTCGGACCTTTGTTTGAAATCGGCTTGGATCTTGGTGCGACCGACAACGGGGCGGTGTGGATTTTGGATGTCAATTCCAAGCCGGGGAGAAAAGTGGCGCATCTTCTGCCCCCGGAGCAACAAAACGAACTGTACGAAGCGCCGCTTCGGTATTGCTTGTTTTTGGCCAGAGGGGGGAAAAGCCAATGACCTACACGTTGATCATTGACGAAAAACAAACAAATACGGTGATTCTTCCCGCCACGCTCCAAACATCTAGGCAAACATCAGCCGCGTTCGGCAGCCTTGTCACCCCATGCCGGGTCATTTCTTCCCCCCGTCTTGTCGACCGTGTGATTGTGTCGCATGACGTTGCCCGATGCTTGTCGATCCCATTTGCCGCTGACGTTCATGTCTTTTTGACCGATGAAGCTGTTCACTTCGGGCCGCTTGTCGGCATTTTGACCGCCGGATTCACAAAGTCGCTCCACCGCCCGGTCGGCAGCCGGAGCTTCTTTTTTGCCAAGTTGCTGGCGCAAGAAAAGCAAGTCGGCGGATTTGCCTTTTTGTTTGGCGCGCCCCATATTGACTGGGAAAACGGCATGACGAACGGCTATTTTTACACGGAGCGCGGCTGGGAACGCCATACGGTGCCGTTGCCGAATGTCGTTTACAACCGGCTGCCAAACCGGCGCGTCGAAAAGGAGGAAACGTTTCAAACGATGACGAAGACGCTGCAAACCACCTACGGCATCCCGATCTTTAACGGGTGTTTTTTCAACAAATGGGACATTTACCGCCGGCTCGCTCTTCATCCGAAGGCGCAGCCGTATTTGCCGGCGACGTCCGCCCACGTGACGCAGCACACCATTGAGCAGTTTCTTGCCCGCTACCGTGAAGCGTACATCAAGCCGGCCGACGGCAGCCTCGGCCGCGGCATTTATCATGTAGCGAAAAAAAACGCCTATGAATGCCGGTTCCGCGATGAAAGCGGAGAAATCCAAACAGTGCTGTTTCCGACCGCCATGGCGGTGTGGCATCATTTGCTCGCCCATGCGCCGCTTCACCGCTATGTCATCCAACAAGCGGTTCCGCTTCTTGCCGTCAACGGCCGACCGGCTGATTTCCGCGTTCACGTTAACAAAAACGAACACGGCATATGGCAAGTGAGCGCCATCGCCGCCAAAATCGCTGGAAAACAAAGCATCACGACCCATATGAACAGCGGAGGCATCGTCAAAACGCTGGAAGAAATTTTCCCGGATGCCGCCGAGCGCGAAATCATGCTCGCCCGTCTTTCTGACGCCGCCCTTACGCTCAGCCGTTGCCTTGATGAAGCATCAGAAACGTTGATCGGCGAAATCGGTTTTGACCTTGGTGTTGACCAACAAGGAAGGATTTGGATGTTTGAAGCCAATTCCAAACCCGGACGGTCGATTTTTAAGCATCCAAAATTAAAGGACGCAGACGAACGAACAGCGCGGTTGCCGCTCGCTTACGCCGTCCACCTCAGCAAAACAGCCATCACCGAACCCGAGGCGCTTTGGCCATGCTGACGATCGGCTACCGTCCTGACACCGGCGAGTGGGTGTGCAACAGTCCGGGCGGCCCTTATCGATTCGGCAGCGGCTGGGTTGCTCCCGCCGCTGTCCTTCCCGATCTCGTCTTTCCCGTCCGCGAGCAAGATGGACGGGTGGGACCGCTCGTCGGCGTGCTGGTCAGCGCCTCGTCCCTTTCCGCTTTGCTGGCTGGGAAAAAGCCGTGGCTTGAAACCGTTATCCGCTCCATCCACAAAGCCGGCGGCATCTCCGTCGTCAGTGCGGCCGCCGGCATCGGAGAGAAAACGGTCTCCGGATATCTATTCGTTCCGACGCTTCATCGTTTCATCGAAGCGGCCGCTCCACTGCCCGATGTCGTCTACAATCGAGTAAAAAGCCGCGAAGAAGAAGAAAGCGAGCCGTTTCAAACGGCGGCTGCCCAGTTGAGCGCCCATGGCGTTCCACTTGTCAACCGCTCTTTTTTCCGCAAATCGGACGTTTATGACGCGCTGCGGTCCGACCGCCGGCTCTGGCCGCATCTATTGCCGACGGCGCCTGTCCAAACAGCGGCCGATCTTCGCGCTTGGCTCCGCCAATACAGCTGCATTTACTTGAAGCGGGATGACGGCGCCAGAGGAATGGGGCTGTTTCGTCTCACCGCCTTGTCAGAGACGGAAGCCATTTGCGAATATCCGGGCGGCCAAAAACGGTTCTGCTCGCTCGATGCGCTCGCATCACTCATTCAGTCCGGCCGCTACATCGCCCAAGCATTGGCTGAAACGGACGAGTGGAATGGACGCCGCTACGATTTGCGCGTGCTCGCCCATTGGCACAACGGCCGCCATACGATCACCGGCATCGGTGTTCGTTCGGCCGACGTCGAGTCGGTGACGACCCATGTGTTTCATGGCGGAACCATCCTCCCGTACAAAGAAGTCAAGGAACGCATCGATGAAGCGGCGCTCGAGCGGCTTATTGCCTTGAGCGGCGCACGCCTTGGCGAACGGTTTGGCTTTGTCGGCGAGTTTTCCGCCGACATCGGCGTCGGAAGCGAACGCGAGCTTTACATTTATGAAATCAACGCCAAGCCGATGGTGTTTGATGAGCCGGAGATTGAGGCACGGCGGCTTGAGAGGCTCAATCAGCTGTTTGCCGAGCTCGCTCATCGTACGCCATAGCGAGAAACTGGCCGCTGTAGCGAAGCGCCTGGCGGAACACAGCATCAACCGCTTGTTTGGCGGCTCCATTTAAGCTTTGGCAGACGTTCTGGCATAACATCGCTTTTTCCCACTCAGCCGCCGCCATGGCTTGCAAGAGATCACAACGAGGTGCGCCTGCTTTGCTTTGCTCTCTTTCCGCTCGACCGTCGGCGTTAGCCCCAGCAACTAAATAATGCACGTATTGCCAAAGTTTACGCTGCCGCTCGGCTTCAGCCAAATAGACCGCCCATGCCTCATCCGTTTCCATCTCAGCGAGCTGCCGGGCTTTTTCTTCCGCCGCGGCGGTTGTTTCGAGCAATTTTTTGATCAGCATGATCATCGCGTGCCGCCCCTTTCTTGCCGCTTGTCCTCTTTCATCCATATGAATGGCATGGATAGCGTATGCCTCTTTTGGACAAACTTTAGGAAAAACGATGAGAGGAAGGAGCGAGATGATGGAACGAAATGAAGCCAAGCGCCGGGATTCATTGTACGAAGGGCGCGATGAATACTATATGGACATCGACCGCATGATCAACGAAGGGATGGCCGGAGGTGCTGTGTACGGCCACGGCGATGACGTCAACATGGAGGAAGCGCGCGATCTTGTCAAAGAAGAGCCGCCGTACGAAGCCGGCCAGTAAACGGAGCCGATTTTCCCGCCTCGGGAAAGTCGGCCTTTTGTTTTATGAAGCCTCTCCGCCAATGCGTTAGGCAGGGATCGTTCGAAACGACCGCTGTTGGCCAAGCCGCCCGTTCATCCTGCGGCTTTCCCGCTTTCATCCATTGTCTTTCTTTCCATTCGCGGGGATTTGGTATAATGAAAACAACGCCGATTCCTCTTCGGCGTGACATCATCCTTGACGGAAAGTGGTGCGCCGCGATGCTAAAAGAGCTCGAATCGCTTTATGAAGGGGACATCGTCATCAACGGTCAGCCGGAACACCCCGAAGATTACGAATGGTTTTATACCGCCGATGGTGATGAGATCGGCATCGCCAAGCATCGATTGACAGAGCAGGAGCGGCGATTGCTGGCGCTTTTTTTCACCCCCGCCGAGCGCCGACGCGAACCGGAAAGCGAAGAGGAGCGGGCATGGAAACGATGGATGGCAACCGGCGACCCAGCCGCGCTCGCTCGGCTCGCTGCTCCGTATTGCCGGTTCATTCATTTTACAGCCAGCCGGCCGATCACCAACAAAGAGGAGTTTGCTGACGCCGTTCGCGGCTTATTTTCCTCCCCGGTTGCCATCGTCTGGGAACAAGATCGGCGCGGGCTGATCGTCGAAGCGAAACAAAAGCGGACGACGGAGCCGCCTTCGTTAGCGGACATGGCTGAGGCGCTCGCCGCTGATTTTTATACGGCCATTCATTTCTTGATCGGCCCAATCCGCTCCGTCGATGAACGGCTATATGAATCGTTTCTCCTTGAAAAAGAGTGTTTTTCCGCCGCTCGGCGCTTTTGGCCGAAACGAACGGTGTACGAATGGGAAGACGTCATTCCGCTTCCGCTCTTTGAAGAAGGAGCAGTCAGTGAGAAAGCTCACCAAACCCTCTCGTTTCTTGACGGATTCGACGAAGAGGAAGTGCGGGCGATGGAGACGTTTTTGCAATGCAACTTAAACGTCTCGATGGCAGCGAAAAAGCTGTATATGCACCGCAATAGTTTGCAATATCGAATCGATAAATGGGCGGAGCAAACTGGTGTTGACATCAAACGGTTCAAAGGGGCGGCAGCCATCTATTTGGCTATCTTGCACCGGCGCCGTTCGTAATCCCCCGCTTTTTTGTCATGTCGCCGAAAATCGGCGGCATTTTTTGTGCACCTCGTCCATTTACGAATGTTCCTATTTTTCTATACACTAATGGCAAGAAAACGATTTCGGCGATGAGGAGGATGGTTATGGCAGAACTCATTCTTGATCATATTTACAAAATTTACGACAACAATGTGGTCGCCGTCAAAGACTTCAATTTACATATTCAAGACAAAGAGTTTATCGTATTTGTCGGCCCGTCCGGCTGCGGCAAATCCACCACGTTGCGGATGATCGCCGGCCTTGAGGAAATTTCCAAAGGCGATCTTTACATCGACGGCAAACGAATGAACGATGTGCCGCCGAAAGACCGCGACATCGCCATGGTGTTCCAAAACTACGCCCTGTATCCACATATGAGCGTCTATGACAACATGGCGTTCGGTTTAAAACTGCGCAAATTCCCGAAAGCGGAAATTGAAAAACGCGTCCGCGAGGCGGCGCGCATTCTTGGGCTCGAGCAATATTTGGACCGCAAACCGAAAGCGCTCTCCGGCGGGCAACGGCAGCGCGTGGCATTGGGACGGGCCATCGTCCGCGATGCAAAAGTGTTTTTAATGGACGAGCCGCTCTCGAACTTGGATGCGAAACTGCGGGTGCAAATGCGCTCGGAGATCGCGAAGCTCCATCAGCGCTTGGAAACGACGACCATTTACGTCACCCATGACCAAACGGAAGCCATGACAATGGCCACCCGTCTTGTCGTCATGAAAGACGGCGTCATCCAGCAAGTCGGAACGCCGCGCGAAGTATACGAAAAACCGGAAAACATTTTTGTCGGCGGCTTTATCGGTTCACCGGCCATGAACTTCCTTCGTGGAACGCTCCAAGACGGCAAGTTTGTCGTCGGCCAAACATCATTTGGCATTCCGGAAGGAAAAATGAAAGTGCTGCGTGAGCAAGGGTATGTCGGCAAGGAAGTGATTTTAGGCATTCGTCCGGAAGACATTCACGACGAACCGCTCTTCCTTGAAGCATCTCCGTCGACGAAAGTCACCGCTCTCGTCGAAGTCGCCGAGCTGCTTGGCGCTGAATCGATGATTTATTTTAGCATCGACAACCAAGAATTGGTCGCTCGCATCGACGCCCGCACGGAAATCAAGCCGGGCCACCGGATTGACCTGGCGCTTGATATGAACAAAGCGCATTTCTTTGACGTTGAAACGGAACGGCGCATCCGGGCGGCGGATGAAAAGTAACCCCCCATTGTTGTTCATATAGATTCATTCGAAGGCGTTCCGAAAAAAACGGAACGCCTTTCCTTTCCACTCCATCAACAGCCTTATTCCTTGATAAAACGCACTTCCTCCTCATGGCAAGTCGGACAGTAAAACAAATGAACACATTCATGATTCGTATACGTGCGCAAATAGCCGTCGACAAGTTTCATGACGTCCGCATCCATGTACGGGCTGTAGTCATCGAAATAATCTGTAACTTTCCCATGATCTTCCATTGGTTGCCGGCAGTAGCTACAATACACCGTCACCCGGCGCAGCCCGTTGCACAGCGGGCATACATTCATGTTGCTTCCTCCTCTAGGATGTTCCTTATCTTTACATATTCCCTAATGGTGACAGCGGTAAAACGTTAAAAATTCCCATATTCTCCCCATGCATAACAGGCAAAAAACGTCCCAAACTATGAGTACCGCCAGCGAAACCACCCATCCGTTGCAACAGTGACGCTGGCGAAGCCAAAAGCGGGTGGGCCGGTGGGTTCAGCCAAGCTTGGCACATGCCTTGCAGCGTGAAGTGTTGGTGCAAATCCAACCACCCCAACCATCAAAAATTTTTAAGAGGAGATGATCAACGATGGCACGCAACAATAACAACAACCAATTGTTAGTCGCTGGTGCTCAACAAGCCATTGATCAAATGAAGTACGAAATCGCCCAAGAATTTGGTGTGAACCTCGGCGCTGACACGACTTCTCGCGCGAACGGTTCGGTCGGCGGCGAAATTACGAAACGTCTTGTCGCCATGGCTCAGCAACAACTTGGCGGCCAATTCGGCAACATTCAATAACCGCCTTAACGAACAACTTCATATAGATGGCAAACGCCCCGGGCCGTCAGCCCGGGGCGCTTTCATATGGAAACGGGGAGCGAATCAGGCGCCTCCCGCCTGCTCGGCAAGCGGTTGGCTCAATGAGACAAGCACTTTGCGAATACGGCGATTGTCGACTTGGCGGACGGTGAACGTCAGCGATCCATATTGCAACGTTTCGCCGACGGCTGGAATGCGCTCAAACATCTCAAAAATCCAGCCACCCAACGTATGCGATTCACTCTTTGGCACGTCGATGTTCATCACTTCGCAAAATTCATCCAGCGGCAGTTCGGCGCTGAACTCGAAGCTGTGCTCGTCGATTTGACGCACCGTTTTCACCGCCTCATCATGCTCATCCCATATTTCGCCGACAATTTGCTCGAGAATATCTTCGAGCGTAATCAAGCCAGCGGTGCCGCCAAACTCGTCGACGACGATCGCCATATGCACTTTGCTTTTTTGCAGCTCCGGCAGGAGATCGGACACTTTCATGGACTCGACAACGAACAACGGCTGGCGCAACAAATCGCGGATGCGCACCTCCCGCTTTTGCACAAGCTCGCTGAAAAAGTCGCTTTCCGACAAAATGCCGATCACGTTGTCAATATCCCCTTCATAAACCGGGATGCGGGAATATTTCTCTTCCAAAAACACGTCGCGAATCTCTTCAATCGGCTGGTTCACTTCCACCGCCACCATATCAGCGCGCGGCGTGAAAATTTCTCCGACCAAAATTTCATCAAAATCGAGCGAACGTTGGATCAATTCTTTTTCTTTGTTGTCAATGACCCCTTCCTCTTCACTCAGCTCAACCATCACTTTAATATCTTCCTCCGTCACAGCCGGCACAGCCACCCCATTGGCGAACCTCTTGGCGATTCGATCTTTTAAGGCTTGGAGCGACGCCGTAACCGGCGTCATCAACTTCATCAGCGCATAGGCAAGACTGGCGTATCGGATGGCGAGCTGCTCCGCATGCTCTTTCGCCATCGATTTTGGCAAAATTTCACCGAAGACGACAAATAATACGGTCATCACCGCCAGCGTGGCAAACAAGCCCATCTGTTCCCCAAGCAACGAAACGGCGATGTCCGTAAACAGCACGACCGTCACGACGTTGGTGAAGCGGTTGGCCACAGCAAGCGCCAACAACACGCGGTCAAGCTGACCGATCACCGCTTGGAGGCGCTTATTGTGCAGATGCTCTTCCGCATAATGCCGCAACCGTGCCTTGCTTGCCAGGGAAAACGCGGCTTCTGCTGAAGCGAACAGCACATTGGCAAGCAGGGAGAGGAAAAACCACCCGAATAACCTTAACGGCCACTCTTCCAACGAATCTTCACACTCCTATGGATGGTGACGATGTTATTCATATCCATTTTTCCGCCGAATCATGCTTATGGAAACAACGTTGGCTGCACGGAGCGCGCGGCCGGCGGAAGCCGGCGTTGCCCTCCTTACTTTAAATATAACAAATTTTTCGCCAACTGACTACAGCTGGCGGTTTTTCTTCCACCATAAATCCAGTTTCTTGAATGAAAACATGGCTGTCTTAAAAGACCGTGCTCTCCTAAGCAGGGAGCAATAGATCGTTTTGATCGTGTTGAATTTATACAGCAAATAACAAATAAGAAAAGGTGTCCCGATCCTTTTGGGACACCTTCACATCATGACTCAAACCAACAAGAACCAATGAAATACACAAGAACAAGCAATGAGGCAATGTTGAACGTCACCGACCACTCGTCCATTCCTTCTCCCTCCCTTTCCATCCCCGCTTTCATCATACCATATAGATGGCGAAAAAAAGGGGAGAGGAAGGACATGGATTTGACAGTTTGATGACATTGCCATATTAAGACGAAAGCGGCCGCCAATGCATGGGGTCTCGCTTTAGCCTAAATAGCGATAATAAATGGCTTTGGCTTCCTGCACATCTTTCGTGCCGTGCACAAGCGCACGGCCGTCGCGAAAGACAACCAATCGCTTGTCACCGAGCGAAACGGAGACAAGATACGGGTTCGCTTCCGCTTGAAGCCCTTGGCGGCGAAACAGCTCCGCCAATTCATTCAAGTCGTACTGGCGCAAAGCAGGCGGACGGATTTGCACGGAATCGCGCCCGCACAAGACGGCAGTCTTCGTCCGTTGTTCATAGGAAAGAAACGGATAAGATGGATAACGTCCGCACGTCGGGCAACTGTCCTTTTTCACCCCATCAATCCGAATGGCGGCATATTCGTTCGTCCAAAGGTCAAACGAAACGAGCTTGCCGCGGAGCGCCGACCAGTCCTCCACTAAAATTTTTAACACCTCAGCCATCTGATAGCTGACAACCATTTGCACCGCTGGGCTGATAATGCCGGCCGTATCGCACGTCAATCCCCCTTGCGGCACCGTTTCAAGCAAGCAATACAAACAAGGCGTGCGGTTCGGAATGAAGGCGCAGCTTAAACCGTAACTGCCGACACAAGCGCCATAAATCCACGGAATGTTGTACTTGTAGGCAACGTCATTGATGACAAGGCGCGTATCAAAATTGTCTGTCGCATCGATCCATAAGTCAGGACGTTGCTTGAGGGCGATCGTTTCCAATTCTTCCGGGCCGGCGTCGCCGACAATGGCCTCGATCTCAACCTCGCTGTTGATTTGTTCAAGGCGCCGTTTGGCGGCGATCGCCTTTGGCAGCCGCTCCTTCGCATCCGCTTCGCTGTAAAGCTGCTGGCGCTGCAAGTTGCTCCATTCGACGTAATCGCGGTCAATGATCGTCAATTTGCCGATGCCGGCGCGAACGAGCGCTTCGGCGTTGCCTGTGCCGAGCGCTCCGGCGCCGACTAACACGACATGCTTTCCCCGTATTTTCTTTTGCCCTTCCACGCCAATCGGTGCAAACAATTGCTGCCGGGAATACCGTTCGTTCAAACAACACTCATTCCTTCCGTTGGGCTGCTCGCTGACGCGTACCGTTTTTTCGGGATGCGTCCGGCTTCATAGCCGAGCCGGCCCGCTTCCACCGCCAGCTTCATCGCTTTCGCCATTTTCACTGGATCGGCCGCGCCGGAAACAGCGGTGTTCAAGAGCACCCCATCCGCGCCAAGCTCCATCGCCAGCGCCGCGTCCGCCGGTCCACCGATGCCAGCGTCCACAATGACCGGCACGTTCGCCTGCTCAATGATAAAGCTCAAATTGAGCGGATTGATGATGCCTTGTCCGGACCCGATCGGCGAGGCGCCTGGCATGATCGCATGGCAGCCAAGCTCCTCTAGCCGCTTCGCCAGCACGACATCATCGGATGTGTACGGCAACACAATAAACCCTTCCTCAAGCAGCATTTCCGCCGCTTTCAACGTCTCGATCGGGTCTGGGAGGAGCGTTTTGTCGCAGCCGATCACTTCTACTTTTATCATATCACACAATCCGGATGCCTTGGCGAGCCGGGCGATGCGCACCGCTTCTTCGGCCGTTTTCGCCCCGGCGGTGTTCGGCAAAAGCTTATATTTGCTTAAATCGAGCTGCTCTAAAAAGTTCGGCTGCTCCGGAGAAAAGATGTTCATCCGCCGGACGGCGAACGTTAAAATTTCCGCCCCTGATGCTTCCACCGCTTCTTTTTGCACGTCCAAGCTCGGATATTTGCCCGTGCCGAGCAACAGCCGCGAAGAGAATTCATATGGGCCAATTTTCAACATCTCAACCGCCTCCTACAAAATGAACGATTTCCACGCGATCGCCATCACATAGCGCCTTCGTCTCATACTCATGTTTTTGGATGATGCGGACATTGACTTCGACGATGCAAAGCTTGTTCTCAAGCCGGAAATGGGCAAGCAAATCGCCCACCGTTTTCACCTCGTCGGGCACGGCGACTGCCTCCCCGTTAATCACTAACGTCATTCCACCCCCACCTTTCCGATATGGCGTGTCAACGAAAATGGCGCAAGGTCAAACGCCGTCTCTTTCCGCTCCACTAAGTCGGCGACAAGCAGACCGGTCAACGGGCTGAGCAAAATGCCGTTCCGGTAATGGCCGGCAGCGACGAATAAGCCGCGCCGCTCCGGATGCTCGCCTAGATAAGGCAAGCCGTCTTCGGTCTGCGGCCGAATGCCGCTCCATGCCCCCACCCATTCCGCCTGTTCAATGTCCGGAACAAGACTGGCGGCGCGGTGAAGCAAGTTCATCACCCCACCGGCCGATACGCGCCGATCGAACGTGCCGGGCGTGGACGTCGCTCCGATGAGCAGCCGGTTTCCTGATTTCGGAACGATGTAGCAGCCGTTTTTCGCAAATACAGTCGTTTTTAACAACGGAACCGGAGTGCGCACCATGACGCATTCCCCTTTGACCGGATAAACGGAAAGCGAAAGCCCGACCCGCGCGCCGAGC
Organism: Geobacillus zalihae NBRC 101842; assembly: GCF_001544135.1. Classification (GTDB taxonomy): domain Bacteria; phylum Bacillota; class Bacilli; order Bacillales; family Anoxybacillaceae; genus Geobacillus; species Geobacillus zalihae. The sequence goes on from NZ_BCPV01000037.1 coordinate 13,574, forward strand.
CGCGCCGCCCAAGCGCCGGAAGCGATGACGACCGCCTCGGCGGCAAACGTCCCGCCTGTTGTGTCTACCACATGCCCACTGCTGTCGGAACGGATGTCGAACACTTCCGTATACTCGTACAGACAAGCGCCGGCGGAGGCGGCGGCATAGGCGAGAGCGGCGGCCAAATCCGGAGCGCTCACTTGCCCATCGCCAGGGATGTACATCGCGCCGGCAAGCGCTTCCGCCGCAAGACGCGGCTCCATTTCAAGCTCCTCCCCTTTCGTGAGCCACTGCACCGGTTCGCCTATGCCCCGCCAAAATGTATAATGGCGATAGAGATCGTCTGCTTCCTCTTCCGTTGTCGCTAGTTTGATCAATCCTTTTTCGACAAGGCCGATATCGATGCCGGTCCTCTCCCTCAGCTCTTCAGCCAAGGCCGGCATGAGAGCTCGGCTTTGCAAGGCAAGCGGCACAAGCGGGCTTGACGTCGAAAACTCGGATTGCGCCCCAAGCATGCCGGCTGCCGCGCTTGACGCCCCGCTTCCCATCGTTCCTTTTTCAAAAATGGCGACGCGATGCCGCCGCTTGGCGAGCTCAAAACCGATGGCCACCCCAATCACTCCGCCGCCGACGATGGCGACGTCATACCAATGCGTCATCCCCTATCCCCTCCCTTTCACGATGTCTGCCAGCCGTTTGGCCTCAGCAACGGGGTCAGCAGCGAAAAAAACAGCCGACAATACTGCCACCCCGGCTGCGCCCGCTTCCAGCACCCGACGGGCGTTGCCGGCGTGAATGCCGCCGATGGCGATGACTGGAATGGACACGGCGGCCACGATTTCCGCAAGCGAGTCCAGACCGCGCGGCGGCAAACCGGGCTTGCTGTCCGTCGGAAAAATATGGCCATACAAACAAAAGTGAGCGCCATCCTGTTCGGCTTGTTTCGCCTCCTCCGACCCGTGCACCGAGCAACCAACCGTCAAGTCCGGAAACGAGCGGCGGACGGCGCGCACCGGCAGGCTGTGATAAGCAAGCTGCACACCTTTGACACCGTAGACAGCGGCGACATCAACCCGGTCATTGACGATGATTTTTTGCAGCGGCACCCCGACGCGAAGCAGTGCCGCGACAAACGCCGCCACTTCACGCGCCGTCTTCCCTTTTTCGCGAATATGAATCAGGTCGGCATACGGATGGGTGTGCGCACAAATCGCGGCGAATTCGTCAACCGTCTGACGCCCGGTGGAAACGAAATGGAGAACCCCCATCGCCATCCCTTTCTTTCTACCGTACATCGCTTATAGAAATATACGGATAATGAACACCGACATAGTAGGCGGCGAACATCAAAGCGGCAAACAAGGCGACAAGCCAAATATCATATTTGCCGAACCCGATTTCATAATAAAACGTGCGCCGCCCGCTGCCGGAAAATTGTTTCGCTTCCATCGCCACGGCGATGCGCTGGGCGCGGCGGATGCTTTGCGACAACAGCGGAATGGCGTAGCGCTTCATTTTGCTGAGGACGCCCTTATTCGGCACGCCGCGCACTGTTAACGCATAGCGGATCGCCTGAAACTCTTCAAGCATAATCGGCAATAGGCGAACGGCCGCCAAAAAACTGTACGCATACTTTGGCTTCAGTCTCAACTGCTGCATGAGCGAATAAAACAACGGAACCGGCCGGGTCGTCAGCGAAAAAATCAAGCCGAGAAGCCCAAGCGCCAAAGCGCGAAACCCGATGTGCACCCCGCGCCAAAAACTTTCCGCTGTAACATGGATGAGCCCCCAGCGAAACCATGTCGTCGTTCCCTCGCCAAACATCATCATCGATGAAGCCGTCGAAACAAACACGAGGAAAAACGGCAAAAACAGCCAAAACAACACATTCGCCGGATAGCCGGTGCCAAAGCAAAACAAAACGAAGAGAGCGAGCGAAACGTTAATCAGCACGTTCGGGTTATGAATGAACAACACCGCAAAAAAGAGCATGACGAGCACAATGAGCTTCAAACTCGGGTTCGCTTCATAAAGCCATGTTTCACGGCGCTGAATGTCCCAGTTCATCGCCATGTTCCTCCTTCGGCCAATACAGGCTCCACAGCAGCAAGGCGCTCATCGCGAACAAGCGCTCCATCTTCAACGACCCACCGTCTCGTCGCAAAACGACGGACAATTTGCTCGTCGTGGGTGACCATGATGATCGCCGCCCCTTGCTCACGGTATGATTCAAGCATCGCCAGCAACGCGAACGTGTTTTTCGCATCCTGCCCAAATGTCGGCTCATCAAGCAAAAAGAGGCGTTGGCCGGCGACGATCGAAGCAGCCACGCTCAGCCGCCGTTTTTGCCCGACTGACAGCTGGTACGGGTGCTGGTCTTGCTGCTCAACAAGGTCAAATTCACGCAACAGGCGGGTGATGGTTTCCTCGATTTCCGCTTCCGGCCGCCCTTCAAGCCGAAGCGAGTAGGCGAGCTCTTCGCGGACGGAATGGGCGACAAATTGCCACTCCGGATTTTGGAAAACAAACGCAATATGGCGGTAGATCGGGTGTTGCCGCTTGATGTCGGCGCCTAGCAGCATATACTCTCCGTCCGTGCGGATGAGTTGCATAAGCGCGTGCAGCAACGTGCTTTTACCGGCGCCGTTTTTTCCGGTGACGGCAATCCATTCGCCGGCGTGCACCGTTGCTTTAGGAACATAGATTTTCGCCTCCCGGCCGCGGAACCCGCGAAAACGGTCGAGGCGAAGAAGCTCCTCGCCTTGATGGCGAGTTCGCTGCCTTGCCGTCCGGTCATAGTCGTCCCAGACGCCTGGATACCAGATCCCTTCAGCGGCAATGACGTCTTTATAGTCGGAAAACACCGCCTTCGCCTCGCCGTCGGCGATGATGCGCCCATCGCGGCCGAACAAGACAATGCGATCCACAAAGTCGAGCACATGGTCAATTTTATGCTCGACGATGATGACCGTTTTGCCGCGGCCCACCTTCTTCACCGTTTGCCATACCGCCTTCGTCCCTTCTTCATCAAGCAGCGCCGTCGGCTCATCCAAAAACAAGACATCCGGCTCAAGCGCCAGCACCGAAGCGAGCGCCAACCGCTGTTTCATCCCGCCGGAAAGCGTATGAATATCAGTATGCGGAGCGATCTCCAAACCGACTTGGTTCAGCAGCGCACGGATGCGGACGGGCATCTCGTGGCGCGGCACGCTTCGATTTTCGAGGGCAAAAGCGATTTCCTCGTCCGCATACGGCATGCAAAATTGCGCATCAGGATCTTGGAAAACATAGCCCCACCGTTCCGGCCGCTTAAGGCGCTCCGCTTTCATCGGCACATCGATCGAGTGGGGAATGATGCCAGCCATCACTTGCAATAATGTCGACTTGCCGCATCCCGACGGACCAAGGAGGAGCACTTTCTCCCCCTCGGCAATCGAAAGCGACAAGTCGCGAAACAGCAGCCCGTCGCTCCCGGGAAATTTCAGGCGCAGCCGATCAATCGCAATTGCTTGTTTCATCGCCATTCGCCGCCTTACCGGTTCAATGCATCGTAATCGTCTTTCGAGGCCGGCCGCCACATTTGCGTCACTCCGGTTTTTTCGAGCGCTTTCGCCAATGAAACAGCAAGCACGCCGGAGATGAGGATGGCGCCGATAAAACGCGCCAGCAAAAAGAGCGCCATATTCCATGGGGCGAGCGCCTCAATATAGCCTTTGTAAAAGTCCATGATGAGCGAGCCAATCGTCGCCCCGACCGCGCCGAGCGATACAACGAACACATCAAAGCGCCGATAGCGGAAGGCGGCAAAGACGAGCTCGGCAAACAGCCCTTGAACGACCCCGTAAATGAGCACTTCAAGCCCCCATTGCGATCCCATGATCAGCTCGCCGGACGAAGCCGCAATCTCCGCGAGCAACGCCACCCCTGGCTTGCGAATGAGCAAATAAGCGAGCGAGGAGGCGATAAACCACATGCCGTAAATGAGTTGATCGAGATGAAACCCTACTGCTCCCACCGCGCTATATAGCGGGGCCCATAATTTGTAAATAATGCCAAACACAATCGCAATGACGATCGTCGTTAAAATATCCGCCAATTTTAACCCTTTTGTCTTCACTTCCATCCTGTTCTCCTCCTTGTCTTGCGTCAACGGCTCGCCGCCAATTCAGCCGACGGCCACTGCTCAAGCCGATACGCCATCTCCCAAAACTCGTACTCATATTCGCTGCTGATGAGGAAATGCCGCTTCATCCGATGGCGATCCTCTTCGGTGACCTCGTCAGCGATGTCGTCAAGCCGCGCGATTTGCTCTTCCACAAGCGAGCGGAACCAGTCCGAACTGTAGGTGCCGATCCATTTTTCATAAATCGGATCATTCGGGCGGCACATTTTCAAGCGCTCGCCAATTTCGTAATACAGCCAGTAGCACGGCAAAATGGCGGCGATAACATCACCGAGATGCCCTTCGTACGCCGCGCGGTACATGTGCGACGTATAGGCGTACGCCGTCGGCGCCGGAATGAACGCCGCCCTTTCCTCTTCCGTAATGCCCAAGAGCTCGGCGAACGTTTCATGCAGCGACAGCTCGGCTTCGCACGTGCTTTGTGCATGGTGCGCCAACCGGGCTGTCGTCGCCAAATCCGGCGATTTCGCCGCCCCGATCGCCTGCACGCGGGCAAAATGGCGCAAATAATAGGCATCTTGCATCACGTAATAGCGAAACTTCTCGCGCGCAAGCGTCCCTTGGCCAAGCTCCTGAACAAACGGATGGCGGAAACTCGCCTGCCAGATCGGATCGGCCGCTTGACGCAATTGTTTGGCAAATGACATTCGTTTTCCCCCTTTTTGGCAAAATAAAAACGCCGCTTCCTTTGCCGATTGGCGTAAAGAAAGCGGCGTGGGCATGCGACGTTGGCAAGGCAAAGCCTAGCCTTGCTGTGCTGCTCCTCCACTTCCCTACGCTGGCATTACCCAGATCAGGTGCTAAGGGTCTCAAAGGCACACTTTGATCTCAGCCTTTCTAAAGGCCCCCCTAGTGGATGATGGTGCAATTTTCAGTTTTCTTTACACTTAATCATACCATGGCACGAACGATTGTCAATCTTTTTTTCTCCGACGTTGCGCTATGCGTTGCAATCCGCTATGATGGAAACGCAGCAATTGACGACGGAATGGGAGTGGAAACGATGGCGAAGGTCATCCTGAAAAGAGAACGGAAAAAACGGCTTGAGCAAGGGCATCCATGGATTTTTCGAAGTGAAGTCGACCGCATCGAAGGCGATGCGACGCCGGGCGACTTCGTTGACGTTTACAATCATCAAGGTTATTGGCTGGCGAAAGGATATATCAACCCCGCTTCGCAAATCATCGTCCGCGTCTTGACGCAAAACCGAAACGATGAACTCGATGAGCGCTTTTTCATCGACCGCATCCGTCAGGCGTGGGCGTACCGTGAACGGATGATTCCCGGCGTTCGCTCCTGCCGCGCCGTCTATGGCGAAGCCGACTTTTTGCCCGGATTGATCGTCGACAAATATGAAGATGTGCTTGTTGTGCAAATTTTGGCGCTCGGCATGGAAAGGCGGAAAGACTGGATTTTGCGCGGCTTGCTTGACGTGTTTGCCCCAAGGGCCATTTATTTGCGCAACGATGTGTCCGTCCGCGAGCTTGAAGGCCTCAAACAAGAAAAAGGCTTTTGGTACGGAGAAGCGGAAACGGAAATCGAAATCGAGGAAAACGGCGTGAAATACATCGTCGATATTGAAAACGGACAAAAAACCGGCTTTTTCTTCGACCAACGGCAAAACCGCGCCGCTCTTCGTCCGCTCATCGGCCCGGAGACGACCGTGCTCGACTGCTTCACCCATACCGGCTCGTTTATGCTAAACGCTTGTCTGTATGGGGCAAAACATGCTACTGCCGTCGATATTTCTGAACATGCCATCGAAACGGCGAAACGGAACGCCGCGTTAAACGGATTCACGAACGTTGAATTTGTCGTCGCCAACGCTTTCGACTATTTGCGCGAGTCGGTGCGCGCCGGCAAACAGTGGGATGTTGTCATCATCGACCCGCCGGCGTTCGCGAAATCGGCCCATGCCGTCCCGAAGGCGCTGCGCGGCTATAAAGACATTAACTTAAACGGATTGAAGCTTGTCAAAGACGGCGGCTTTTTCGTCACATCAAGCTGCTCGTACCACGTCCGCCCGCACCTATTTCAAGAGATGATCGCTGATGCCGCATTTGACGCGAAAAAAGTGCTGCGCCAAGTATATTGGAACGGCGCCGGCTACGACCACCCGAAACTCCTTGCCGCGGAAGAAGGCGACTACTTAAAATTCGCCATTTACGAAGTGCATTCCCGGCGGTGACGAGCCGCTCTCAAAGGCCGTTTCGATGCGCCGCTGGGCAGAAAAAACGCCTAGGGGTTATCCCTAAGCGTTTTTTCGTTCCCTGGGGCGAAGCGATTGTTCTTTATGCAAGACCGACAGATAGACAAGCATCGAAAGGAGCACCGAACCGCTAGCAGCTAAATAAATGCTCGGATAGCCGAACCAATGGCTGATTTGGCCAAACACCATCGCCCCGACGCCGACCCCTAAATCAAAAAACGAGAAAAATGTCGCGTTCGCCATTCCCTTGCGGTGGGCAGGCGCCCGCTCGACGGACCACGCCTGCAGCCCCGGTTGCACCATGCCAAAGCCGAAACCGTACAGCACCGCCGCCAAAAGCAACGCCCATTCTCCCGGCAGCCAAGCGAGAAGAAGCATCGCCAGCAAAATAAGCCCCGCACCAGGGAGAAAGACGGCTCGATGCCCTTTTCGGTCATACAACTGGCCAGCGAACGTTCGCGTCACCATCAAGGCCAGCGCGTAAAGCAAAAAGTACAGCTGCAGGCCGCCGATCTGTTTTTGCGCCGTATATAGAGGCAAGAATGAGGCGATGCCGCCGAACGTCACCGTCAAGAAAAACAACAGCAACGACGGGGTCAAAGCGCTTTTTTCATACAAATCCCATCTGTTCGCCCCTTTGCCATGCACGGCTTCCGCTTTTTTATACGTGATCGCGGCGGCAAACAGCACCGAAGTGACTCCAAGCGCCGCACAAATGGCAAACAGATGGCTAAACGGAATCATAGCGGCAAGCACAAGTCCAAGCGACGGACCAAACGCCAAGGCGATATTCCCCGACAGCCCGTAATAGCCCATTCCTTCCCCGCGGCGGCTCGCTGGAATGATGTCCGTCGCCACCGTTCCGGAAGCGGTTGTCGAAAGCCCCCAGCCAATTCCTTGGACGACCCGCATCAAAAAGAGAAGGAAAATGCTTGAGATCAAGCTGTAGGAACCGACAGAAATGACAAAAATGAGAAGCCCCAATAAAAACACAAACCGGCGCCCTTTCGTCTCAAGCGCATGGCCGGCGAACGGACGGACGATGAGCGCCGAAAACGTAAACACACCGACGACAACGCCAATCAGCTGATCGTTGCCGCCCAAATGCTCGACAAACAGCGGAAGGGTCGGCAGCGTCATTTGAAACCCAAGAAACACAAAAAAATTGGCCAAACAAATCAAAACAAAATCTTTCGTCCATATTTTTTCTTTTTGTTCTGCCATAAGCGGCTGCTGCTCCGCTCCCATACCGATCCCCCTTGCGAACGATGTATTTCGTGTCCCTTAATATTTGTTAGTATAACATAATCCTATGCCGCCGTTTAAGCAAAATGTGATTTCACCGTTCTCCCGGCAAGATGACGACAAAAAAGCCCCGCCCAGCCGGCGGTTCCCGGGTGTTGTTTGCGCAGCACCATCCTTCTATGATGCGTCAACTACCCCCACTTCGCGAACGCTTGAAGTGAGGGCTTGCAACTCCCCAGAAGTGCAAACGGACTTCGTCCTCCTTCCTTGACTTGGGGTTGCATCAGGGGCAGGTTGACAACTGCCCAACCACGCAGGTCATGCCTGCATCGTTACCGATTCTCTCGGTGTGTCTGTTGGCAGTACTTGGCTTCCACACACAACAGACGGACCTACGATCGATGTTTGACGGTTGCAACGTTTCCTGCAACCAACTCCATACATCGAGCAGCCGTTATGGGAGTGCCTTTATTGAACGGTTTTCTCCACGCCTTTATTCTATCATACACAAAAGAAAGGGGGAACGCGCATTCCTCTCCCACTTACTCCCTTTGGTCGTTGAAGTGGGAGTCTCCTGCGCGAAATAGGATGAAGAAAAAAGCCGCCGAACAATCGGCAGCCTTTACCATCCTTTTCGTTTGCGCAACGACACAATTTGTGCGGTATGATGTTTCCCATGCCATGCATACAACGCGGTCAATACATACAGCGGCATCTCCCCCGCTGCCCCTTCCGGCCGAATGGTTCGGTGAAAATCCACCTCCGTCATCGATTCAAGCAACACCGTCCAGCGCGCATGCAGCCCGTCAAGCAGTAAAAGCGACGATTCAATCGACAATGTACGGGCATCAGCTGTTTTCGCCCATTCACTTTCCGCAAACGGCTTCACCGTTGGGCCGTCTTCCGTCACTCCCCATTTCGTGCGCAAAAACGCATTCATGCTTGCATCAGCCAAATGATGGACGACTTGGGCCACCGTCCAGCCGCCGTCGCGATACGGCGTGTTCAGCTGCTCATCGTTCAAGCCGGAAACAGCGGTTCTTAAGTCGTTCGGCAGTCCGCGGATGGCAGCAATCCACTTTTGCACCTCCTCAGCCTCAAAACGCTCCGGCTCTTGAAACGTTCCGATCGGGTAGCGAATCGGATCGACCGTCGCCATGTTGATCATCTCCCTTCCGTATTCATTCATTCCACACAGAAAGGCAAATTCCTTCTTATTCTTTCCAGATGTATACGCGCGCCTCGTACGGCTTCAGCTTAAAACGCGTCGCATTTTTATGCGGACGGACCGGGTAGTTCGAGAGCGCCAAATCGCTTGACTGAAGGCGAAAGCCGTCATAGCGGTAAAGTGAAGGACGATCAGATACGTTGACCATGATAAGCGCCCGATCGCGGCCAAGCGTTCTTGTGTACGCGTAAATGGATGGGTGGTTTTCCAAAAGCAGATCGTACGTTCCGTAAACAAACAGCTCGTTCGCTTTCCGAAGCTGAATCATTTGTCGATAAAACGACCATACCGAGTTCGGGTCGCGCCGCTCGGCCTCGACATTGATCGTACGATAGTTTTCGTTCACCTTGATCCATGGCGTACCTGTCGTGAATCCAGCGTTTGGGGCACCAGACCATTGCATCGGGGTGCGCGAGTTGTCGCGCCCGGTTTGCCAAATGATCTTCATCACTTCCTCATGCGTCCGGCCGTTCGCCCGTTCGAGTTCATACAGACGCAAGGCAGCGACATCGCGGTAGTCGCGAATGTCGGAAAATTGCACGTTCGTCATCCCGATCTCTTGCCCTTGGTAAATGAACGGCGTCCCTTGCATGAAAAAGTAGAGCGCGCCAAGCGCCTTCGCGCTCTCCGCCCAATACTCGCCGTCATTTCCCCATGTCGACACTGATCGAGGCAAGTCGTGGTTTTCCAAAAAGAGCGCGTTCCACCCACGGTTTTCCAATCCTTTTTGCCATTTCGTCAACGTCCGCTTCAACCGGCGGACATCGATCGAACCATCGGCTTTCCTTTTCCAAAGCCCTAAATGCTCAAACTGAAAAATCATATGAAACACGCCGTTTTCTTCCCCGACCCATTGTTCGGCCTCATCAACCGTTACTCCGTTCGCCTCGCCGACCGTCATAATGTCATATCGTGCAAACGTTTGCTCTTTCAACTCTCGCAAATACTCCATAATCCCTGGCTGGTTCATGTGCGCAGCAAATGACGGCACGTACTTCAGCCCCTTCGGATTTGGCAAATCGGGAAGACCCGGCTTTTTCTTAATGTGGGAAATCGCGTCGATGCGAAAGCCGTCGATGCCTTTATCCAGCCACCAGTTGATCATGTCATACAGCGCTTCGCGCACCTCTCTGTTTTCCCAGTTCAAATCGGGCTGTTTCACATCGAAAAGATGTAAATAGTACTGCCCCGTCCGCTCGTCATACTGCCATGCCGAGCCGCCGAAAATGCTTTCCCAGTTGTTCGGTTCGCGCCCGTCTTTGCCGTCGCGCCAAATGTACCAGTCGCGCTTCGGATTGTCTCGCGATGACCGCGATTCGATAAACCACGGATGCTCATCACTCGTATGATTGATGACCAAATCCAAAATGACTTTCAACCCGCGCCGATGGGCTTGGGCAAGCAATTCATCGAAGTCATCCATCGTTCCAAACTCATCCATAATGGCATAATAATCGCTGATGTCATATCCGTTATCGGCGTTCGGCGACCGGTAAATCGGACAAATCCAAATGATGTCGACTCCAAGCTCCACCAAATAATCCAGCTTTTCGATGATGCCGCGAAGATCACCGATGCCGTCGCCGTTGGCATCCATAAAGCTGCGCGGATAAATTTGATAGGCGACGCCCTCTTTCCACCATGTTTTTTTCAAGGCTGCCTCCCCCTTTGTGCACACGTTTTCACTATCCACTGTACACTACATGACGGCAATATACAACTCTCTTTTTCAAGACTAGCGAAAAAATGATTGATGAATATTTTTAGGCTGTTGTTTTCAATTGCCGCCCGTAAAACAACAGCCGTTTGCCAGACGATCGACATGCTGGCAAACGGCCGATTCGAACGATAATCAACGTTCATTAGCGGTGCGGCCCGCTTCGTAAATTTTCAAGTTATGATAGACGGTTTCAAGCATCGGGGCGTGGATGTCATACTGTTTCGCCAGCTCCAGCAAATACCCTTGCAAATGATCGGCTTCAATCGGCAGCCCTTTTTCCATATCACGCTGCATCGATGACTTCATCGTCGGGGCGATCTGTTCGAGCTGAACGCGCTGTCGTTCTGCCATCTCCTCAGTGAGCGGCGCGCCGTGCGCTTGCATAATCATTTTGATTTCCCCAAGCAGTCGGCTGATGATGACGCTCCCGTACTCGCCGGAGCGAATCGGCCCGATCGGGGCGCGGAACAGCGTCGTCACGCCCGACATCGTCGCGATAAACAAATATTTGTTCCACATATCAGCCGCAATTTGTTCGCTTAGGCGAAAACGGGCATTGGCGCCGGCAAACAGCGATTCGAGCGCCTTCACCCGTTCAGTCCGTCCTGCGGGCCATTCGCCGAAACGCATCTCATGCGCCGGGCTCGTTTGGATGATCTCCCCTCTCTCGTTTAACGTCGTTTCGATAAAGCAAAGCCCGCCTAAGACATTCTCGCGGCCGAACGCCTTCCATAACGCCTCCATATGGGCCATGCCATTTAACAACGGCAAAATCATCGTCGCCTCTCCAACATACGGTTTCGCGTCGGCGATGGCGCCGTCTAAATGGTACGCTTTGTTTGAGAACACGACAAGATCAAATGGCTCGGCCGATTCACCGGCAACAAGCAATCTCGGCGCCAATACCGCATCGCCATGGATGCTGTGGATGACAAGCCCGTATTTCTCCAGTTCCTGTTTTCTGCGCTCGCGGACAAGAAACGTTACGTCCACCCCTTTTTCAAGAAGACGGCCGCCGAAATACCCGCCGACCGCTCCCGCTCCGACAAACAGAATGCGCATCGTATGTACAGCTCCTTTCTCTACTTGAGGGTTGATCCTACGCTTCCAACGTCTTTCACAAAAGCCATGCCGCCAATCGAACATGTTTCTCCACGATGATAAACAAGAAGAAAAAAGGAAGAAGGGAACGCGCCCCTCCTTCCTTCTCGTCCGCTAGCAGCAACGCGACACTTTGCCGCCTTTGGCATTGTAGCGCGCCTCTTGCGCCTCGCAGAAAAACTCTTTCCGCGACTTAATCGGCTCGCCAGGGTGATGGGTTTTCATATGCTCAACATATTTTTCATAACTCGGCACGCCGACAAGCAAGTCAAGAAACTGCCGGCGATAGGCCAACACAGTTTGCAGCCATTTAGGCATAATGCTTCGCTCCTTCTCCATCGCGCGGCACGTACGGCGCTTCTTTGAGCGGCACATGTTTGTTTTGCAGCACTTTGATCCAGATGTTCAACGCCGAGATCAACATCGCAATCACAACGAGCATGAAAATCGCACACAATGTCGCATCAATGTAGTCGTTCATAATAATTTGCCGCATTTGCGCCTCATTCGTGGCCGGCGCCAAAATTTTGCCTTGGCTCAAGCTGTCTTGGAACATTTTTGCATGCGACAAGAAACCAATTTTAACGTTTTCATGGAACAGCTTTTGATACCCCGCCGTCAGCGTGACGACCAAAAGCCATGTCGTCGGCACGAGCGTCACCCAAACATAAGCCTTTTTGCCCATTTTAAATAGAATGGTCGTCGCAAACAACAAGGCGATGCCCGCCAACATTTGGTTGGCGATGCCAAACAGCGGCCATAGGGTGTTGATGCCCCCAAGCGGATCGACGACGCCTTGGTACAGGAAGTAACCCCACGCCAACACACAAAGGGTCGTGGCGATCAAGTTCGAGGCAAGCGAATCCGTTTTGCCAAGCGGCTTGTAGAACGTCCCCATAATATCTTGGATCATAAAGCGGCCGACGCGCGTGCCAGCGTCAATCGTCGTCAAAATGAACAGCGCTTCAAACAGGATGGCAAAGTGATACCAGAACGCCATAAGCGCCTTGCCACCGATGACGCTCGATAAAATGTGCGCCATCCCGATCGCCAACGTCGGCGCCCCGCCCGTGCGCGACAACACCGTTTGCTCGCCGACGTCTTTCGCCAGCTGCGCAAGCATATCCGGCGTTACGGTGAAACCCCATGACGATACCACTTTTGCCGCCTGTGCCACATCTTGGCCAATCACCGCCGCCGGGCTGTTGATGGCAAAATACGCCCCTGGCGTCAAGACGCAAGCCGCCACCATCGCCATAACCGCGACGAACGACTCCATCAACATCGCACCGTAGCCGATCGGCCGCGCATGGCTTTCAAGCTCAATCATCTTCGGCGTCGTGCCGGATGAAACGAGCGCGTGGAACCCGGACACCGCGCCGCAGGCAATCGTGATGAACAAGAACGGGAACAAATTGCCGGCGAAGACCGGTCCTGTACCGTCGATAAATTTCGTCACTGCCGGCATTTGCAAATCCGGCATCACAACGAAAATGCCAAGCGCCAATCCGACGATGGTGCCGATTTTCAAGAATGTGCTCAAATAGTCGCGCGGCGCAAGCAGCAGCCATACCGGCAGCGCCGAAGCGACAAATCCGTAAATGATCATTAAGATCGCGATCGTTTCCCCTTTGAGCGTAAACATCGCCGAAAGCGTCGGATGCTCTGCGACGTACTGACCGGCCACAATCGACAAAATCAACAGCACAAATCCCCCAAGCGACGCCTCTGCCACACGCCCCGGGCGAATGAAGCGCATGTAAATGCCCATCAAAATCGCAATCGGAATCGTCGCGGCGATCGTAAACATCCCCCACGGGCTTCCGATAAGCGCTTTCACAACAACGAGCGCCAATACGGCCAATAAAATAATCATAATGCCCAAAATGCCAAGCGCTGCGATCAAGCCCGTCACCGGTCCCATTTCTTCCTTGATCATTTCGCCAAGCGACTTCCCATTGCGGCGCATCGACGCAAACAAAATGACAAAGTCTTGCACCGCGCCGCCGAGCACAACGCCGATCACAATCCAAAGCGTCCCGGGCAAGTACCCCATCTGCGCAGCCAAAATCGGTCCGACAAGCGGTCCGGCACCGGCGATGGCGGCGAAGTGATGCCCGAACAGCACCCATTTGTTCGTCGGGACATAGTCTTTCCCGTCATTGAACACCTCAGCCGGCGTTTTCCGGTTATCATCAAGACCGAACACTTTGCGGGCGATAAACCGGCTGTAAAAACGATAGGCGACCGCATACGTGCAGACGGCGGCGACGATCAGCCACATGGCGTTGACCGACTCACCGCGGCTTAAAGCCAAAATGGCAAACGCGGCAGCCCCGAGGACGGAAATGAGCCCCCATAACAAGATCGATTTTAGTCCCTTCACACGGCTTCCTCCTTTTTTATTTGTCAAAATCCTTTACGCTACTATTATATTCATTATTCTGAAAAATTTAAAGATATTTTTTCATCTTCAACTAACGTATCGTTTGGTTCTATAGGAACGTTTTTCCCCATTCCTATTTCACAAAAGTATAAAACAAGTCTTTGGCGCAAAAAATGTAATTGCACCCATCGGCTTAACCAGCAACTGACTATGAAGCACCCATTGATTGTCTCCAGCTCCATCTGACGGCGCAATGGACAAAACAACGATCAACTACTATTTCAGTAAAGGGTTCGAGAAGGTGAAGGCGATCGAAGCATTGTTATGGAGCATTGCTTTGCCTGGATTCGGGCAACTGTTGAACAAAAAGTATATAAAAGGAATTTTGTTTATTGCGTTGGAATTTGTGATTAACACCCAATCTCATTTCAATGAAGCCATCCGCCTCAGCTTTTTGGGACGTACGGATGAGGCCGCCCGCATCATCGATATCGGATGGCTGATGTTTTATCCATGTCTATACTTTTTTTCCATGTGGGATGCGTTTAAAGACGCTGGCGGCGGGCAAACGCCGTACTCGTTTTTGCCGTTTGTCGTCTCCGCCTACTTTGTGACGGTCGGCTTGATGTACTCGGCGCACGTGACGATCGGCGGCGTGTTTTTTGGGCCGATTTGGCTGCCGATCTTATCTGTCATCCCCGGGCTCTCCATTGGATGGCTGCTGCAATTTCTGCTGCTGAAATGGAAATAGCCATCCGCTTGGTGATTGCCCCACCACAAAAGCCGCCAATTATTCATTGGCGGCTTTCGGTTGCGGCTCTTTAGCGCTTTTTCGTTTTTTCATCGTTCCCACCGCAATGACCGCAGCGACAACGAGCAACTCAAATCCATACTTCACAACAGGATTGGCAAAATACGCCTTTAAAAACGGCTCATCGACGATCATTTTCGCCGCCGTCCAGGCGAGGACACCGGCGCCGATCGTAATAATGATTGGGAAGCGCTCGATCCATTTTAAAATGAGCGTGCTGCCCCACACCATGATCGGCACAGAAATGAGCAGCCCAAGGATCACGAGGAGAAAACTTCCGTGCGCGGCTCCGGCGACCGCCAATACGTTGTCAAGCCCCATCAACGCATCGGCAATGATGATCGTGCGAATCGCCTCCCATAAATTTCCCCCGGCTTCAACATCGTCATGGCCCTTCCCCTCAACAAGCAGCTTATAGGCGATCCAGACAAGCAACACGCCGCCGACAAGCAAAAGCCCTGGGATTTTCAGCAGCCAGACGACAAAAATCGTCGCCAACGCCCGGATGACGACAGCGCCTACCGTCCCCCAGACAACAGCCTTTTTTTGCTGGTGTTTGGGCAAGTTGCGGGCCGCCAATCCGATCACAATGGCGTTATCCCCTGCCAGCAAAAGATCAATAATGACGATCGACAGCAACGCCGTCCAAAACTCTGCTGACAATAGATCCATGGAACAATCCCCCTTTACAAGTTATATTTTTCTTTTAATGAAATAGGTGCCCTGTTAATGATTTGTTGCAAAATAAATAGGAAGACGGCCAAATCATCGATCAAACCAAACAACGCAAGCCAATCCGGAATGAGGTCAAGCGGCAGCGCTATATACAAAAGCAGCAAACCGACGGAAAACAATTTTTTTCGCATTGGCACTTCATGAGAAACGAAAAATTCGAACAAAAACGGTAGAAAACGCCGGACATGGACGATGAAGCGAAGCCGTTTCCACCATTTGCGCATGTCATCCCCTCCGCTTTTTGTTCTTTTTGAAGCCGAACCTATCTTCTTTTACGATTATCTTCCCCCCTTTTGTTTCATGACATGAAAGAAGGCCTTTACCATCCTTGGTAAAGGCCTTCATAAGTAAAAGAGACCTTTACCCACATCGGTAAAGGTCTCGCTAACAACGTCGCCGTTGCCAACAAAGCCGAGGGCGTGCGCCCTGAACTGACGACTTTGCTGTTAAAGCTACTCCCCTTTAACATAAAGAAACTATATTCGTTTTTATATTTCCATGATATTCAATATTTATACCTGTTGTCAACTCTTTTTCTTGACAAGAAATGAATCCAATTTATTGCCCCGCCGTAAACTTCAAACCAATGACTCCGACAAGAATGCAAAGCAAAAACGTCACCCGCGGCGCGTTGACCGGCTCGTTTAAAAACAACATGCCGACCAAGGCCGCCCCGAGCGCTCCGATTCCCGTCCACACCGCATAGGCGGTGCCGATCGGCAACGTTTTTATCGCCAGTGATAAAAAGTAAAAGCTCGCCGCCATCCCCGCAATCGTCACAACAGAAGGCCAAAAGCGGGCAAACCCGTTCGTATATTTCAGCGCGATCGCCCATACAACTTCGAACAAACCAGCAACTATTAAACAAACCCACGCCATGCCCCGTCCTCCTTTTTTAGCGAAAATAAAAAAGCCGCGAGAACGATCGAAACGATGCTCCTCCCGGGCTTTTGTCCCTCCGTGTACGCGAGCCGCGCCGCGCGTTTTCTCTCGGTCACAGGCCAGCCGTCTGGCAGCTGCGGAACCCTAGAAAACATTCCCTGTATTTACTTGGCTACCAATCAGTATAACACGTCAGCCAAACGCTTGCAATCCATCCGCCTTCCGCGTATTTCCGACAGATGAAGGCCGAGGGGGCCCCCATCCGTCTTACACCGGGTCGTTATCGACGCCGCTGTACGATTCAATCGCTTGATCCAGCGCCCGATACGCCTCAGCGAAGGCGTTCGTCGCCGATTCATCTCCCGCCTCGGCCAGCTCCATTCGTGCATTGCGCGCGTGAGTCACCGCACGGATGACATCTTCGATCATTTGCCGTTTATCCCTGGCGCTCGCTTTTAACCGTTCAAGCTCATGAATCGCCCCATCAAGACTCGTCGAGCGCGGTTCGTCAAACGATTGTTCCAGCTGCTCTTTCACACGCTCCAATATTTCTTTCATGATCGCCCATCCTTTCTCTATTCGTTGTCATCCGCTAGTGTGGGCGATTGGCGGCAAACTATGCATTACCAAGACGCTGAAATTGTGTTTACTCATTTACGTGCACATCTTTCAAACCAGCCCAAAACGCGGCGATGATCGACAGGGCGACGATGATCATCGGCGCATACATGATCAAAAATGTTTGCATTATCCTTTTCCCCCTTCCCATTTTCCTTTAACGTACGCCTTGTTAAACAAAAAGAGGCGCATAAGCAAATAAAGTGACGGAATTAATAACAGGAGGCCGGCAATAAACGCGACGATCAACGCCATAGCCATCGTCTCATTCGTAAACCCGTCATAAATCGTCAAATACGGGTATAACAAATACGGATAATGTGAAATGCCATAGGCGTAAAAGGCGAACGCATATTGAAACAACAGCGCAATAAACGCCCAGCCGAACTGCCGCTGCCGCCAAAGCAGCCAAACGGTAATGACAAAAAACAAAAAGGAAATGACCAGCATCCACGCCACATTCCATAGGTTGGCGTAATGCTCGGGATTATGGTAGCGGAGCTGGTAAATAATGAGCAGCGCTGACAACATCGTCGGCCCGCTCCAAAGAAGAGCGTAGCGGCGCAACAGCGCCCGCGCCCGTTCATCCTTGGCCTCGTCCGCATAGTACGTTAAGAAAACGGCAGAAATGTAAAGAACGCTCGTCACACTGAGCAGCACAATGCTCCATGACAACGGGCTTGCAAACAGCTTCCCATAATCCAGCGCAACGCCTGAGGCGCCTGCCTCCACAAACCCGCCTTCGGAAATCGTCAACACGATGGACAGGGAGGCCGGAATAAACAACCCCGTCAATCCATAAGCGATTAAATACCAGTTCCGTTCCGTCCCCCCATACGTATGAAACGCATAGTACGAGCCGCGAATAGCTAACAAAATGATGGAGATGCTCGCCGGGACAAGCAAAATAGAACCGTAATAATACGCCGTTTTCGGAAAAAAGCCGACAATGCCGACAAAGAAAAAGACAAGAAAGACGTTCGTCACTTCCCATACAGGGGAAAGATAGCGCTGAATGATGCGGTGCAAAATATGCTGTTTGTTTGCCCAATGGCTATAGGCGCTGAAAAACCCAGCCCCGAAATCAATCGAGGCAACGATAATGTACCCGAACAAAAACAGCCATAACACCGAAATGCCAATGACTTCGAGCGTCATGGCGCCACCTCCCCGTTATTGGCCCGCTCTGCCAGCTCCCGTTCAACCGGGTTGCGGCGGAACATACGGATGAGCACTGTTGCGCTCGCAATTACTAACACCATATACAAAAGGCAAAACAACACAAGCATCGTATCCACATGCGCCGACGATGTCGCTCCTTCCGCCGTTTTCATATAGCCGCGCAAAATCCACGGCTGCCGCCCGACTTCCGCTAAGTACCATCCCGCCTCAATCGCAGCCATCGCCAGCGGCCCTCCCGCCACCAGCAGTCCAAAAAACCACTTTTTCGCCGTCCACTTCCAGCGGAAAATCGATCCGAGCCAATACGCGGCTGCGACAACCATTAAAAACACCCCGATCGTGACCATCACATCGAATAAGTAATGAATGTACAGTGGTGGGCGTTCATCTTCCGGAACTTCGTTCAGTCCGGTCACAACCGCAGCGGGATGGTTATGGGCCAAAATGCTAAGGGCATATGGAATTTCCAAGGCATATTTCACTTCCCCGTCTTCTTGGAGCGCGCCGAACAGGATCAACGGTGCATGGGAGCTCGTTTCAAAATGCCATTCGGCCGCCGCCAGCTTTTCCGGCTGGTATTCGGTCAAAAACTTGCCTGACAAGTCGCCGACAAGAGCGCTCGCTACGGAAAAAATGAGCGCCGTTTTCATCGTCAAATGAAGCGCCTTGCGATGGTACACGTGTCGGTTGCCCTTCCATAAATGCCACGCCGCGATCGAAGCGAGCACGAACGCCGACGTCATATACGCCGTCGCCAGCACGTGGGCGACTTTTGTCGGCATGGCCGGATTGAACATTGCGGCGATCGGGTCGATGTTGATAAGCTCGCCGTTTTTCAACTCAAACCCTTGCGGCGTGTTCATAAAGGCGTTCACCATCGTAATAAACATGGCCGAAGCCGAAGAGCCGATCGCCACCGGAATGAGCAACAGCAAATGTTTTTTCTGGTTTTCAAACCGGTCCCATGTATACAGATAAATGCCGAGAAAAATGGCTTCAAAAAAGAAGGCGAACGTCTCCATAAACAGCGGCAAGCTGATCACTTGGCCAGCCAGCTGCATAAAGTTCGGCCATAAAAGCGACAGCTGCAAGCCGATCGCCGTTCCGGTCACAACCCCGACCGCCACCGTGATGACAAAGCCGCGCGTCCAACGACGGGCAAGCAAAATATAATGCATATCATGTTTCCGAATCCCAATCCACTGGGCAATGGCGATCATAAGCGGAATCCCAACGCCGATCGTGGCGTAAATGATGTGAAACGTCAGCGTCAACTCTGTCAGCACGCGGCTGAGCCACACTGAATCATACTCGCGCATATTTCATCCCCCCTGTGAAAACAGCCGTCCCATCAACGAAACGAACACGGCGGCCGCCGCCAAAAAACTAATCCATATGAGCCACCCGAGTTCGACAGTCACTAGGCAAACAAAATGCCTCTCGCCCCTTGATACAAAAGGGATCGGAGGCATTTGGGCACACTTCGGGCGTGTATCTAGGTGCGAGGGTGGATGCCTAGAATCTTTGGAGGAGGTTCCAGCCCTAGAGCCGCAAGGAATAGCGCTTGTTTGGCCGTCAGTTCGGTTCGTTGATAAAGGTCGCCGTTTTTTGAAGAAAAATGTCCAAGCATGAGACGCTCGCATTCGTCTCTTACTTTCGGCCACGATTCATGAGTTCGGATCTCCACGATCCGAACCAGCAAGAGAGCCAGCCAACTGAGCAGCACATGCGCCCGGATACGGTCTTCCAAGCGATGATACATGGGGCGCAGCTCGAGTGTTGATTTCAACGTCCGAAAGGCCTGCTCGATATCCACCAGTTGCTTATACCCGAGCGCGACATCCTCGGCAGACAAGGTGTCATCGGAGGTTCGGATGAGATATTTGCCATCGTACTTTTCCGCTTCACGAACCGCTTGCTTGTCGATGCGAAGCGTTCCATCCTTCAATTGACGCAAGTATTTTCCGTAGGACGGATGGGAACGCAGCCGGCAGGTGGCCTTATGATGAGCTTCATTGGGGAGTTGGCGAAGCCCCTCCAACTCCTCTTTCAGCGATTCGAGCAGCTTTTCCCGTTCCTTGCGTTGGCGTTCGGCTTCGCTGGGATTGTACACGAGAACATAGCGCTGACGCGCTTCTCCGTCGCCCACGATGATTTCTTTGATATGCAAGTTCTCGCGAACTTGTTGGTAGCGCCCGCGACGGTTTAGGGCCTCTTCGACGGCGGCTTTGCCGGACCGCATTTTTTCGCCGACAATGTAGTGTCCCCCGGCCTGTTGCAAGATTCGCAAATTCTCTTCAGACGAAAATCCGCGGTCCATCACGCTGATCACACGCCCAAGCTTCCAGCCAATCAAGTCTTGTTTCACCTGTTTGATGACCGTCATATCCATCGTATTGCCAGGCCATACCCAAGCGCGAATGGGGACTCCTTCCCGGGTAACGGCCAGTCCAATGACGATTTGGACCAAATCGGGACGCTTATCTTTGGAAAACCCCTGCTTTCGAAGCGATTCTCCTTCTGGTGTTTCGGATGGATCCACTTCGAAGTACGACGAAGTCGTATCAAAGTAAATCAAATCGACTTCCAGG
>NZ_BCPV01000038.1 GCF_001544135.1 Geobacillus zalihae NBRC 101842
GCTTTTCGCATTGTCCAGCTTCGGCCGCTATCGGCTCGCGACGCTTCGTGTCCCGCTGCGGCGGGCTAAGCCCGCTCGCGGGCCTCTCAGCGCGTTTCGCCGATAGGCAAGCGGCCTCAGCTTTTCGCATTGTCCAGCTTCGGCCCGCCGCCGCTCGGGGTCAAATAACCTTCGCCTTCGGGATTGTAAATCCCTGCAGGCGAAGAACATTTGCCCATCGCGGCGACCCGCGAGCCTCAGCTTTTCCGTATTGTCCAGCTTCGGCGCCTCGCTCTCTTCTGCCAAATCACCTTCCCCCTCGGGGTGCAAGCACCACTAAGGGTGAAGAACATTTGGCTTCGAGATCGCCAGGATGGCGATATTTCGCCGTTGCCCGCAGGACGCAGGCTGCCTTTAGGCGAAATTACGGCGCCTCCGCTTTTCTTATGACGCTTGCGTTTTGTTTAGTTTTCAAGGAACTTTTTCGCTGTCCCTTAATGATGACAGCTATTAAATAATAACCCATGGACAACGAAAAGTCAACAACTTTTTTATTTCTTTACCGTCACAAGCAATGTTGATTGTATCATGTGGATGTTGTTTAGGCAATAGTATTTTTTTGGAACTGACACTGATCAACCTTGCGCCATTTCCTCGATATATATGTCCCGCTGAACGCTTAGTGACAGCAACTGTCCGGTTTCGATGATCTTGACGATCGGCCGGGCTGGCTCGTCCGAAGGAATAAACATCACTTCAGCCATTTCGCCGTTGGAGAGTTTGACGACAGCTCCTGTTTGTAGGCCGATGAGATTGTTCACCAGCGCGGCGACAGCTTCTGTACTCAGTTTGCCGAACTGCTCCCTTTGCATCGTTTCAACGGCCCGAAACGGCGACTGTTTGCGACGGTATAACCGTTCTGAAGTCATGGCATGGTAGACATCAGCGACGGCGACGATCTGGCTGTAAGGGTGAATTCTTTCTGCTTTTACTCCGAGCGGGTAGCCGCTGCCGTCATTTCGTTCATGATGTTGCAACACAGCAAGTTTTGCCCCATGGTTTAGCGCAGGGATTTTTTGCACCATGCGGTAGCTGAAGACAGGGTGCTGCTTTACTTCATTGAACTCGGCTTCAGTGAGCGCCGACGGATTTGTCAAAATTCTCTTACTTACTTTCGCCATGCCACAGTCTGCTAGCACACCGGCAAGGGCGATTTGGTGGCATTCCCCTTCGCTGTATCCAAGCTGCATGGCCAAAAAGCCCGCGAGCAGCCCGACGCTGACGGCATGATGGTGCAAATATTCGTCCTTTGTTGCGTAATGATGCAACATAAGCAACTCCCGTTTTTGGCCCGCCATTCGTTCAAAAAGCGAAATGATGACCCCTCTGATTTCGCCGATATCAACCGGCAAACCGGCTTGCCACGATTGAAACCATGTTTTGTATCGTTGGACCGCCTCTAAGTAGAAAGCCATCGGCTGTTTGGCAACCGCCGTTGATGCGGAATCGACGTTGGGAAATGGTTCACCGTTAGCAAGCAATGGTTCAACGTCCACTTCCTCAACGAGGAATTTTTCAAGTACGAGTAGCAACGGTTTCGTGATCACGGTGTTTTTCGGTATAATTGGACGTTTCGTCTTGCCGAGCACATCTTCAGCGAGCACGCATCCTTCGCGAAGCTGGGAGCGTTTCACACGGACCATCGATTAGTGCCCCCTTTGTCTTTTTTTTTCTCTGTATTTCTATCGTAACATGATTTTGGCCGCGATGGCAGGCTTTTGAAACAGAAAAACGACGCCCCGCGCCTATAGGCGAAGCGCCGTTTCCGTTAGGCTGAATGATCTTCTTCTTTATTCCTCGTCCCTTTCTTCCTCAGGCACTTTCGCCACCGTAGCGACGCACTCATGCCCATCTTCGCCAGAGAGGCGAATGAGCTTAACGCCTTGGGCGATTCTTCCCGTCCGAGAAATATCGCTGACGGCAATGCGAATGAGCACGCCGCCGGTCGTGATCACCATGACGTCTTCATTGCCGACGACGGTTGTCACCGCAACGACAGGACCGTTTTTATCCGTGACGTTGCACGTTTTCAATCCTTTGCCCCCGCGGCTTTGCACGCGGTATTCCGAGGCCGGAGTGCGCTTGCCGAACCCTTTTTTCGTGACGACAAGCACATCATGATGGTCTTCTAAAATTTCCATGCCAACTACTTCATCCCCGTCATCAAGCGTGATCGCTTTGACTCCAGTCGCGCTGCGGCCCATCGCCCGCACGTCGGTTTCCGGAAAACGGATGAGCATGCCGTTTTTCGTACCGATGATCAAATGCTTTTTGCCATCCGTCAGCCGGACAGAAATCAGTTCATCCCCTTCGCGCAAATGGATGGCGATAAGCCCGTTGTTGCGAATATGGGCGAACGCTGAAAGCGGGGAACGTTTGGCAATTCCTTGCTTTGTCGCAAACACGAGGTAGCGTTCATCGCTAAACTCGCTTTCAATCGGAATCATGGCGTTGATCCACTCATCTTTATCGAGCTCAAGCAAGTTGATGATGGGCAGCCCTTTGGCTGTGCGGCCGAATTCCGGAATCTCGTAGCCTTTTGCCTGATATACTTTCCCTTTATTCGTGAAAAACAGCACGGTGTCATGAGTCGACGTAATGAGCAAATGTTCGACAAAATCGTCTTCCGCCGTATGCATGCCTTGCACGCCCCGTCCGCCGCGTTTTTGGCTCCGGTACGTCGATAAAGGCAAGCGCTTGATGTAGCCTTTATGAGTAAGCGTGATGACGACATGCTCTTGTGGAATTAAATCCTCGTCATCGAACTGCTCAACGGCTCCTGAAACGATTTCCGTGCGCCGCTCATCGTTGAACCGCTCCTTAATTTCGCTCAGTTCATCGCGAATGATTTGCAATACTTTCTCTTCGTCGGCCAATACGCCTCTCAGTTCTGCGATCAGACGGACAAGGTCTTGGTATTCTTGTTCGATTTTTTCCCGCTCAAGGCCGGTTAACCGTTGCAGGCGCATATCCAAAATCGCCTGCGCTTGCCGTTCACTGAGTGAGAACCGCGCCATCAGCCCTTCGCGCGCCGCCTCCGTTGTCTGTGAGCGGCGGATGAGGTCGATCACTTCATCCAAATGGTCAAGGGCGATGCGCAACCCTTCCAGAATGTGAGCACGCGCCTCGGCTTTTTTCAGCTCAAACGCCGTCCGCCGGCGGATGACGGTTTTTTGATGGTTTAAATAATGCTCCAAACACTCTTTTAAGTTCAGCACTTTCGGCTCGCCGTTTACCAAAGCAAGCATGTTGATGCCAAAACTCGTTTGCAATGCCGTATGTTTGTACAAATTGTTCAACACAACCTTCGCGTTGGCATCGCGCCGCACTTCGATAACGATGCGCATGCCGCTCCGATCCGACTCGTCGCGCAAGTCGGTGATGCCGTCAATTTTTTTGTCGCGCACAAGTTCGGCGATCCGCTCGATCAGTTTCGCCTTGTTTACTTGGTAAGGGAGCTCGGTCACAATGATCGTTTCCTTGCCGTTTGGCTGCTGCTCGATTTCGGCCTTGGCGCGCAATGTAATGGAGCCGCGACCCGTTTCGTACGCCTTGCGGATGCCGCTGCGGCCGATAATTTGTCCAGCGGTTGGAAAGTCAGGTCCTGGGATGTATTCCATCAAATCGGCAACCGTCATCTCCGGATTTTGGCTTAATGCCAACAAGGCATCAATCACTTCGCCAAGCTGGTGCGGCGGAATGTTCGTCGCCATTCCGACAGCGATGCCGGATGAACCGTTGACAAGCAAATTAGGAAACCGGGACGGCAGCACGACCGGTTCTTTTTCCGAACCGTCATAGTTGTCTTGATAGTCAATCGTGTCTTTGTTGATATCGCGCAAAAGCTCCATGGCGATTTTCGACATGCGCGCTTCCGTGTAGCGCATCGCTGCTGCCGCGTCGCCGTCAATCGATCCGAAGTTGCCATGTCCGTCGACAAGCATGTAGCGGTAGTTGAAATCTTGCGCCATGCGCACCATCGTGTCATACACGGCGGCATCCCCGTGCGGATGATATTTCCCGATCACTTCGCCGACGATGCGAGCCGACTTTTTATACGGTTTATCGGCAGTCATGCCGAGGTCGTGCATGGCATATAAAATGCGGCGATGCACCGGCTTCAGCCCGTCGCGCACGTCCGGCAGGGCGCGCGAAACGATGACGCTCATCGCATAGTCAAGAAACGAAGAACGCATTTCCTGGCTGATGTTCACTTCGCGGATGCGCGGTTGTTCGTGTTCTGCCATTCGTTCAAACCTCCCTTTGAAACCTCCTCCAGTCCGGACCGCCCGGCCAGGCGGACGCGGACGGACGGCGGGCGCCGCTTCGCTCGCGCGCCGGGTGTCCCCGTCGGCAAGGTGAAGCGAGGAGGGCGGCTGATTCCCTCTTTTTTTATCCTAAATGTCCAAGTTTTTCACATAACGGGCATTTTCTTCGATGAACTGGCGGCGCGGCTCAACTTTATCGCCCATTAAAATTTCAAACGTTTCATCTGCGTCAATGGCGTCTTGCAAGCTCACTTGCAGCAACGTTCTCGTTTCCGGATTCATCGTCGTTTCCCAAAGTTGCTCCGGATTCATTTCGCCCAGTCCTTTATAGCGTTGAATCGTCGGTTTTGGCTGGTCCGGCAGCTCGGCAAGGATTTTCTCAAGCTGGCGGTCGTTGTAAGCATAACGCACCTGTTTTCCCTGCTCGATTTTATACAGCGGCGGCTGAGCGATATAAATGTAGCCGTGTTCAATCAATTCCCGCATATAACGGTAAAAAAATGTTAAAAGAAGCGTGCGAATATGGGCCCCGTCAACATCGGCGTCGGTCATGATGATGACCTTATGGTAACGCGCCTTTGAGATGTCAAACTCTTCGCCAATGCCCGTGCCAAGGGCGGTAATAATCGCCCGCACCTCATTGTTCGACAAAATTTTGTCCAAGCGCGCTTTTTCCACGTTAAGGATTTTCCCGCGCAGCGGCAAAATCGCTTGGAAATGGCGGTCGCGCCCTTGTTTCGCGGAGCCGCCGGCCGAATCGCCCTCGACGACGTACAGCTCGCTGATCGACGGGTCTCTTGACGAACAGTCAGCCAGTTTGCCCGGCAAATTGGAAATTTCAAGCGCACTTTTGCGCCGCGTCAGTTCGCGCGCTTTTTTCGCCGCCAGCCGCGCCCGCGCCGCCATCATGCCTTTTTCGACGATTTTTCGGGCAATCGTCGGATTTTCAAGCAAAAACGTTTCAAATTGTTCGGAAAAGACAGCGTCGGTCACCGTGCGCGCATCGCTGTTGCCGAGCTTCGTTTTCGTTTGCCCTTCAAACTGCGGCGATGGATGCTTGATCGACACGATGGCCGTCAGCCCTTCGCGCACATCTTCGCCAGTCAAATTCGTGTCGTTTTCTTTAAAAATTTGCTGCTTGCGAGCGTAATCATTGATAATGCGCGTCAGCGCCATTTTAAAGCCAGATTCATGTGTGCCGCCTTCATGCGTATGAATGTTGTTGACAAACGAATAAATATTGCTCGTATAGCCGTCGTTGTACTGCAAGGCGATTTCTACGGCAATGCCGTCACGCTCGCCAGCGATATAAATTGGCTCTTCGTGCAGCACTTCTCGTGTTCGGTTCAAATGACGGACGTATGAACGAATGCCGCCTTCGTAAACATATTCGTTTTTTCGGCTGTCAACCCGTTCGTCCGTCAGCGTGATTTTTAAGCCGCGATTTAGAAAGGCGAGCTCACGCAACCGAGTGGCCAGCGTTTCATAGTCAAATTCGGTCGTCTCAGTGAAAATTTCCGGGTCCGGCTTAAAACGGGTCGTCGTTCCGGTCCGGTCTGTCTCGCCGATGACTTGCAAGTCGGTGCACGGTTCTCCGCGCTCGTACCGCTGGTAATGGATTTTTCCATCCCGATAGACGTAAACTTCGAGCCATTCCGATAAGGCGTTGACGACCGAAGCGCCAACGCCGTGCAAGCCGCCGGACACTTTATAGCCCCCTCCGCCAAATTTCCCACCGGCATGAAGGACGGTCATAATGACTTCGACGGCGGGACGCCCGGTCGCCTCGTGAATGTCAACCGGAATGCCACGCCCGTTGTCGGCGACGGTGATGCTGTTGTCTTTGCCGATCGTCACATCGATGTTTGTGCAATAGCCCGCCAACGCCTCGTCGATGCTGTTGTCGACGATTTCCCAAACGAGATGGTGCAGTCCTTTCGGCCCCGTCGAGCCGATGTACATCCCCGGGCGCTTGCGGACCGCTTCAAGGCCTTCAAGCACTTGGATTTGGCTTGCATCGTACGTCTGCTCAACCCGTTGTTCCATTGTCATGCCTGATCACCTACGCTTTCTTTGCAAACGTTCAACGGTCTCGCGGTCAAGAAGGAGCGGTTACCGAACCAGAATGGACTCGATAAATAGCCGCTTCTTGAATGATATCGTGCTTAATGCCGTCAATGCTTGTTGTTGTGACAAAAGTTTGCACTTTTTTCCGGATGGCATCAAGGAGGTGGGTTTGCCGAAAGTCATCAAGTTCTGACAACACATCATCCAGCAATAAAATGGGGTAATCGCCTAACTCGGAAAAGATGAGCTCAAGTTCTGCCAGCTTGACCGCTAGCGCGGTTGTACGTTGTTGCCCCTGGGAACCGAAAGTTTGCACGTTTTTTCCATTCACGAAAAACGCGATGTCATCGCGATGCGGGCCGACCAACGTTGTTCCCCGCAGAACTTCCCGTTCCCTCATGGCGGCGAACGTTTCACTGTATGCTTCTACTATTCTCGACAATTCCGCCTTTTCTGATACGTCGACCGACGGTTCGTATCGGATGCAAAGCTGTTCGGCGCCGCGGCTGATTTCATAGTGGATTGGCATCGCCCATTGCTCAAGCAGCGACAAAAACTGGCGGCGCCGCAGCGTAATTTTGGCCGCCAGCAATACAAGCTGCTCAGTTAACACATCAAGAACCGCCTCATCGCTCCGCTCGCGCGCCTGCATCATTTTTAAGTAATGATTGCGTTGTTGCAGCAGCTTTTGGTATTGGCTCAAATCATGTATATACACAGGCGACACTTGCCCGATTTCCATATCGACAAATCGGCGCCGCACTTGCGGACTTCCCTTGACTAAATTCAAGTCTTCGGGAGCGAACATGACGACATTCAAATGGCCGACGTATTGGCTGAGCCGTTGCTGTTCAATATGGTTGCATCTTGCTTTTTTTCCTTTTTTTGAAATAAGCAACTCAAGCGTTAACGACCCGCTTCGTTTTTCCGCTCTTCCTTCTATTTTAGCATACTCTTCATTCCAACGGATAAGGTCTTTATCGTTGGACGTGCGGTGCGACTTCGCCATAGCCAAAACATAAATGGCCTCCATCATGTTCGTCTTTCCTTGGGCATTTTCTCCTAAGATGACGTTCACGCCCTCGCCGAAATTCAGCGTTTCATACTCATAATTCCGGTAATTCGTCAACGTTAAGTTGGTCAAAAACACCGAACCTTCACCTACTCCGCTTTTACGACGACGAACGTGCCAAACGGTTCAATGTCGATCCGGTCGCCGTCTCTCAGCTTTCGCCCGCGCCGGTTTTCCCGTTCTCCATTGACAAGCACGTGATGTTCCTGCAAAAACCATTTGGCCGCACCGCCAGTATCGATCAATCGCACAAGTTTCAAAAGCTGCCCCAGCGTAATCGTTTCCGTTGTAATCGTCACCCGTTGTTCCATCCGTGTCATCGCTCGCTTTCCTTCAAACTGCCTATTCTTTTATTTTACCGGAAAATCCGCCCACTCGCAAAGAAAGCCGATGAGAAGGATGGGCATAGATGTTGCCCGCCTTCTCATCGGACTTGAGAAAAAGCAGCGTTGTCGGGCGGCTTTTGCCCTTGAAGCTGAATGGTTTTCGCCAATAGGAGGGCGGTGGGTCAATATGTTCTCACCGGCAAAATGAGCTGAAGCATCGAATCGGTATGAAGCGGGCGCAACAGGAACGGCCGCATGGCCCCAGTGAAGCTGATTTGAATGTCTGTTCCATCAAGCGCCCGCAACGCGTCCATCATATATTTCGCGCTGAACGAAATGTTCAACTCTTCCCCTTCAAGAGACTCCGTTTGCAGCTGCTCCGTCACTTTCCCGATCTCCGGAGAAATCGAAGAAATTTCGAGCATTCCTCCAGGAAGCGTCGTCAGTTTCACAACGTTGTTCCTTCCTTCTCGAGCAAGCAAGGACGCTCGGTCGATTGCCTGCAGAAACTCTTTTGCATTGACGATCATGGTCGTTTTGCTTTCTGTTGGAATCAAGCGGGCCGTCTCCGGATAGTTGCCGTCAAGCAGCCGGGAAAAGAAGAGAAGGTGCTCGGCCTTAAATAGCACTTGATTGGCTGTCATGACGATGTCCACCGGGTGGTTGCCGTCATCCAAAATTTTGCTGAGCTCATTAAGACTTTTTCCAGGGATGACGACGTTGTATGATACTTCATTTTCCGACTCAATTTTCACTTTGCGCATGGCTAAGCGATGACTGTCGGTCGCTGTGCAGACAAGCTCGCCATGTTCAACTTTCCAGTTGACACCTGTCAAGATTGGGCGCGTTTCCGATGTAGAAACGGCGAATACCGTTTGCCGAATCACGGTTTTCAATAAATCAGCCGGGATTTGAAACACGTTTTCTTCTTCAATTTGCGGCAGGCGCGGATATTCGTCGGCGTTTAGCCCATTAAGGCGGAATTCTGAGTGCCCCGAGCGGATGATCGTCAAAAAGTTGTCTTCCGTTTCGATTTCCACCGTTTGTTGCGGCAGTTTTTTCACGATTTCAGAGAAAAAGCGCGCCTGCAGTACGATGCTCCCCGGTCTTTTCACATCAACGAGCAACTTGCCTTCTTTTTCAAGCGGAATAAACGATTCAATTGAAATGTCGGAATCGCTTCCGGTCAGCGTTACTCCCGAGGCGGTTGCTGTTAGTTTGATTCCGGTCAAAATCGGAATCGTCGTTCTTGTCGATACGGCTTTCATCACGTCTTGGACGCTCTTGGCCAACGCTTCGCGGTCAATGGAAATGTTCACGTTGCTGTTCCTCCCTGTTTCTTTAGATCGTCGGAAATAAATTATGAAAATATAAAAACAAAAACCGTAGTACTAGTCGTATGGCTTGTTAGTATGTGGATAAACAAAAAAAGCGAAGCAAGCACAGCCTGTCCACATGTGGATAAGCTGTGCATAAAACTGAGACAGTTGTTCACAGTTGCTTCAGCTTTTCTTGAATCTCTTGTATATGCCTTTGCAGCTGCGTATCGGTTTGCAAAAGCTTTGATATTTTTTCATGGGCGTGGATGACGGTTGTATGATCGCGTCCCCCAAATTCATCGCCGATTTTCGGCAACGAACAGTCGGTCAGTTCGCGGGAGAGATACATGGCAATTTGCCGAGGGAACGCGACCGATTTTGTTCGCTTTTTCGCTTTAAAATCTTCCATCTTGATGTTGAAATGCTGTCCAACAACGCGCTGAATGTCTTGAATCGTGATTACCTTCGGCTTTGCGCTCGGGATGATGTCTTTCAATGCCTCTGCTGCCAAGTCAGCGGTGATCTCTTTGTTGATGAGCGACGAATAAGCGACGACGCGAATGAGAGCGCCCTCAAGCTCGCGGATGTTCGAGTCAATTTGATTGGCGATATAAAGCATTACCTCGTTTGGAATGTCAAACCCCTCCGCCTTCGCCTTTTTGCGGAGGATAGCGATCCGCGTCTCCAAATCAGGCGGCGTAATGTCGGTGATGAGCCCCCACTCAAAGCGCGAACGCAAGCGGTCTTCGAGTGTTGGGATTTCTTTCGGCGGTCGATCGCTTGAGATGACGATTTGCTTGCTCTCCTCGTGCAGCGTATTAAACGTATGGAAAAATTCTTCTTGCGTTTGTTCTTTTCCGGCCAAAAACTGAATATCATCGATCAGTAGGACGTCAACGTTCCGGTACTTGTTGCGAAAGTCGTCAGGGCGGTTGTCTCGGATGGCGTTAATAAACTCATTCGTAAACTTCTCTGAAGATAAATAGACCACTTTCGCCGATGGGTTATGTTCAATCACGTAATGGCCGATCGCGTGCATTAAGTGTGTTTTTCCAAGTCCGACGCCGCCATAGATAAACAAGGGGTTGTATGCTTTGGCCGGAGCCTCAGCGACCGCCAATGAAGCGGCATGGGCGAACCGGTTGCCGGAGCCGATGACAAACGTATCGAACGTGTATTTCGGATTTAACATGCTTTGTGGGAAATCGTTTGTCTCTTCATACGGTTTCCGTTGCTTTTTCTTAGATGACTGGAACTCTAGTTCTTCATCATCCTGATTTGGCGGAATGATAAACTTGACGGCCAATTCTTCGCCCGTGATGGTGTAGATCGTTTCCGCAATCAAATGAGAGTAGCGAGAATCAAGCCAATCTCTAGCAAACTCGTTCGGGGCTACGATGACGAGCGTGTCACCTCGTAAAGAGTGGGCTTTTGTTGACTTGAGCCAAGTTTCAAAGCTCGGCTTGCTGATTTTTTGTTCAATCTCCGCGAGCACGCGATCCCATAAGTCATGGATATTTTCCACCCGTTGCCCCTCCCTTAAGTCAGAGGATGATCGTTTGTTTAAAAAAATAAGTTTGTGGAAAAAGCATATTAAGGAAATAAAGAAGCTTTTCGACAAAATCCACCATCTGTGGGTAACATTATTAACGCGTTGTGAAAAAACTATCCACAATCTATCCACAAAATGTGGATAGACTCATCTTATCCACATAATTATCCATAGTGAAAACACAATAATAATAGCAAATAAAGCGGCTTGTTGCAACGGGATTTTTTTGATTATCCACAAAATGGACAGGGTGTGAAAAAATCATTATCCACACCATTGAACATGTGAAAAAAATGTCGATAAATGTTGTGGATTGTTGATAGGGAGAAAAAATTTATCCACAGCGCTGATCAAAGTTGGAAAAACGAAGAGGCGGTTGACATTTGCTAAGATTGTTCAATATAATGAGAAAGACTGCCCGTAACTGTTATTCCCTAGGGAGGTGTCATAGATGAAACGGACGTATCAACCGAATAGACGGAAACGAAGCAAAGTGCACGGATTCCGCGCGCGCATGAGCACGAGAAACGGCAGAAAAGTGTTGGCGCGCCGCCGCCGCAAAGGAAGAAAAGTTTTGTCTGCATAATAGGCCACTGAAGTTTCAGTGGTCTTTTTTCTCAATATTTTGCCGCCGGGAAATGGAGTGTTTGGGGAGAATGAAAAAAAAGTATCGGATCAAGAAAAACGAAGAGTTCCAGGAAGTGTTTCAGAGGGGCGCTTCAACGGCCAACCGCCAGTTTGTCATCTACACGCTTGACCGCCCGGAGCAGCCTTATTTTCGCATCGGGCTGTCTGTCAGCAAAAAACTCGGCAAGGCTGTCGTCCGAAATCGAATCAAGCGCTACATCCGCCAATGCTTCCTCGAATTGAAAGAGGAGATTGCCCCTGGCAAAGATTATGTCGTGATCGCTAGGCAGCCGGTGGCGGAGATGAATTATGCGGAAGTAAAAAAAAGTTTAATCCATGTGCTCCGGAAATCCGGAGGGCTGAAAAAAGGAGGCCAACCGTCGCATTCGGCTTGAAAAAATGCTCCACGCGGCAAAAAAAGATGGTAAAATACATACGTGAACTTGTATATGTGGGAGGAAAAAGAAGGTGAAAAGGCGAATCAGATTCATCATTTTGTTCGGTGCGTTAGCGGCTGTGCTGGCCGGATGCACGGAAATTCACAAACCGATCACCCCGGAAAGCAAGGGGTTTTGGAACGAGTATATCGTTTATCCGCTTTCTTGGCTGATCAAATATGTCGCCGGGCTGCTCGGCGGAAGCTTTGGGTTGTCCATCATTGTCGTCACCATTTTGATCCGCTTATTGATTTTGCCGCTGATGATTCAACAGACGCGCAACGCGAAGGCGATGCAAGCGCTTCAGCCGGAAATTGAAGCGCTCCGCAAAAAATACAGCTCAAAAGACGCGCAAACTCAACAAAAGCTCCAGCAAGAGATGATGCTCTTATTCCAAAAGCACGGCGTCAACCCAATGGCCGGCTGCTTCCCGATTTTGATCCAGATGCCGATTTTAATTGGATTTTACCATGCCATCATGCGGACGAGAGAAATTGCCCAACATAATTTTTTATGGTTTGACCTTGGCGAAAAAGACCCGTACTACATTTTGCCGGTCATTGCCGGCGTGACGACGTTCATCCAGCAGAAAATCATGATGGCCGGCTCCGCTCAGCAAAACCCGCAAATGGCGATGATGCTTTGGATGATGCCGATTATGATCGTCATTTTCGCGATCAACTTCCCAGCTGCTTTGTCGCTTTACTGGGTCGTCGGAAATATTTTCTCCATTGTGCAAACGTATCTCATTAAAGGGCCGGAGATTGCCGCCCATTCAGGAGGAGCGAAAAAGTGAAAGAAGTGACCGCGACTGCCCGGACAGTCGAAGAGGCGGTGCAGTTGGCGCTCGCGCAGCTTGGCGTTCCTCGAGAGCGTGCGGTTATTGTTGTGCTCGATGAAGGGAAAAGAGGTTGGTTTGGCTTGTTTGGCGGCCGGCCGGCGGTTGTGAAAGCCGTGCTGAAAATCGACCCGGTTGAGGAGACGGTTCGCTTTTTGCAGCAAGTCATCGCGCAAATGGGGGCGGAAGGGGCAAGCATCGAAGCCGTCCGCCGCGGCAAGCAGGTGACGCTTCATGTGCACGGGGGGCCGGTCGGTCTATTGATCGGCAAGCACGGGCAAACGTTAAACGCTCTTCAGTTTTTGGCGCAGCTCGTCGCCAACCGCCATGCTGACGAATACGTGTCGATTGCCGTCGATGTCGAAAATTACCGCGAACGAAGGGAAAAGGCGCTGATCGAACTGGCGCACAAGCTGGCCGCCCGGGCGGTGAAGACGGGAAAAGAAGTAAGGTTGGAGCCGTTGCCGGCGCATGAACGGAAGATCATCCATGCAGCGCTGGCTGACAACAAGCACGTCTTGACCTATTCCGTTGGCGTTGATCCGCACCGTTCGATTGTCGTCGCTCCGAAAACAGGCAAAATGTCGCCGAAAAAAGAGGCGCCTCGCTAAACTGTAGAGAGGCGGCCTCTTTTTTTACGGGATTGGCGCCGCCTGGAAGATTGGCGATGGAAATGGGGGGAAACGCTCCAGCAAGAGCTTCTTCAAATGGGGAAACAGCGCAGCAACGCTCTTTTTTGCCTATCCGTCCAGATGATTGTGAAGCAATCACTAGTTTCCACCAACTTTTTTGACGGCCGCCGCTTATATTTTTCAACAACCGCGTTGAGCGCGCCGTATTGTTATTCACATGTGGATAAGTTAAAATTGAACTAAGTGAATATGCACAAGGAAAAAAAGCGGCCAAAACGGGCTGTGGATATAGAGAAAGCGGAGTAAAGAGAGGTGAACAGCTTTGACGGAATTTGATACGATCGCCGCCATTTCGACGCCGATGGGCGAAGGGGCGATTGCCATCGTTCGGTTGAGCGGAGATCAAGCGGTTGAGATCGCTGACCGGCTTTTCCGCAGCCCGAGCGGAAAGCGGCTCAAAGACGTTCCATCGCACACGATCCACTACGGGCATATCATCGATCCGAAAAGCGGACGGGTCGTTGAAGAAGTAATGGTATCAGTTATGCGCGCACCGAAGACGTTTACGCGCGAGGACGTGGTCGAGATCAACTGCCATGGCGGGTTTGTTTCCGTCAATCGGGTGCTGCAGCTCGTGCTGGCAAACGGGGCGCGGCTCGCCGAGCCGGGGGAGTTTACGAAGCGGGCGTTTTTAAATGGGCGCATCGATTTATCTCAAGCTGAGGCAGTCATCGACCTGATCCGCGCCAAAACCGACAGAGCGATGAACGTCGCCCTACAGCAAATGGAAGGGCGCCTGTCAAAATTGATTCGCGAGTTGCGGCAGACGATTTTGGAGACGCTGGCACATGTTGAAGTCAATATCGATTATCCGGAATACGATGATGTCGAAGAAATGACGCCGCGCCTTTTGCGGGAAAAGGCGGAATATGTGCGCGGGCAAATTGAAAAGCTGCTGTCGACCGCCGCACAAGGAAAAATATTGCGCGAAGGGCTGGCAACGGTCATCATCGGGAGGCCGAACGTCGGCAAATCGTCGCTTTTGAATGCGCTCGCCCATGAAAATCGGGCGATCGTCACCGATATTCCGGGGACGACGCGCGACGTCATCGAGGAATATGTCAACGTCCGGGGCGTACCGCTTCGCTTGATCGATACGGCTGGCATCCGCGAAACCGAAGATGTCGTCGAACGGATCGGCGTCGAGCGCTCGCAGCAAATGTTGAAGCGGGCCGACTTAATTTTGCTCGTTTTGAATTATCATGAACCGCTGACGGAAGAGGACGAGCGGCTGTTTGCCATGATCGAGGGAATGGACGCCATCGTCATTGTGAATAAAACCGATTTGCCCCGGCGGATCGATATGGAGCGGGTCAAGGAGCTGGCGGCCGGCCGGCCGGTCGTGGGGACATCCCTGTTGCATGAACAAGGAATTGATGAACTGGAGAAGGCGATTGCTGACCTGTTTTTTGGGGGTGAGTTGGAAGCCGGCGATTTGACGTACGTTTCAAACTCTCGCCATATCGCCTTGCTCGAGCAGGCGAAAACAGCGATCGAGGATGCCTTGGCCGGCATTGACGCCGGCATGCCGGTTGATCTCGTCCAAATCGATTTGCGCCGGGCATGGGAGTTGCTTGGCGAAATCATTGGTGATACGGTCCATGAAAGCTTGATTGATCAGCTGTTTGCTCAGTTTTGTTTAGGAAAATAAGCGAGGAGGAAATGCCATATGGATTACCATGGAGGAACGTATGACGTCATTGTCGTTGGCGCTGGCCATGCCGGCTGCGAAGCGGCATTAGCTTCGGCGCGCATCGGGGCGAAGACGCTTGTCATTACGCTCAACCTCGATATGATCGCGTTCATGCCGTGCAACCCGTCGATCGGCGGCCCGGCGAAAGGAATCGTCGTGCGCGAAATCGACGCTCTCGGCGGGGAAATGGCAAAAAACATTGACAAAACATACATTCAAATGCGGATGCTAAACACCGGCAAAGGGCCAGCCGTCCGCGCGCTTCGGGCGCAAGCCGATAAAGTGCTGTACCAGCGGGAAATGAAAAAAACACTCGAAAATCAAGAAAATTTGACGCTTCTGCAAGGAAAAGTCGAGCGGCTGATCGTCGAAGACGGCGTTTGCAAAGGTGTCATCACTCACACGGGGGCGCATTATTACGCCAAGGCGGTCGTCATTACGACCGGGACGTTTTTGCGCGGGGAAATCATCATCGGAGACATTAAATATTCGAGCGGCCCGAACAACCAGCAACCGTCGATTAAGCTGTCCGAGCATTTAGAAGAGCTTGGGTTTGAGCTTGTTCGCTTCAAAACGGGCACGCCGCCGCGCGTCAACAGCCGGACGATCGACTACAGCAAAACGGAAATTCAGCCGGGGGACAAGGAGCCGCGGGCGTTTTCGTACGAGACGACAAAATACATCACTGATCAGCTGCCGTGCTGGCTGACGTACACGACGGAGGAAACACACCGCATCATCGATGAAAACTTGCACTTGTCGCCGATGTACTCCGGCATGATCAAAGGAACCGGGCCGCGCTATTGCCCATCGATCGAGGATAAAGTCGTCCGGTTCCACGATAAGCCGCGCCATCAAATTTTCCTCGAGCCGGAAGGGCGGGAAACGGAAGAAGTGTACGTGCAAGGGTTGTCAACAAGTTTGCCGGAACATATCCAGCGCAAGCTGCTCGAGACGATCCCGGGACTTGAGAAGGCGCAGCTCATGCGGGCTGGCTATGCGATCGAGTATGATGCCATCGTGCCGACGCAACTATGGCCGACGCTCGAGACGAAGCTTGTGAAAAACTTGTATACCGCAGGGCAAATCAACGGCACGTCCGGCTATGAAGAAGCGGCGGGCCAAGGCATTATGGCCGGCATTAACGCCGCCCACCGTGCGCTCGGCCGCGAAGAAATCATTTTAAGCCGTTCGGATGCCTATATCGGCGTTTTAATCGACGACTTGGTGACGAAAGGGACGAATGAGCCGTACCGCCTGCTGACGTCGCGTGCCGAGTACCGGCTTTTGCTTCGCCATGACAACGCCGATTTGCGCCTGACCGAGCTCGGCTATCGGATCGGTCTCATTTCCGAAGAGCGGTATCAAAAATTTTTGGCGAAAAAAGAGGCGATCGAACGGGAGAAAAAGCGGCTGCAAACGGTGATCATCAAACCGACGCCAAAAGTGCAGGAAGTCATCCGTGAAGCGGGTGGAAGCGAGCTGAAAGACGGCATTCGCGCCGCCGATTTGCTCCGACGCCCGGAGATGACGTACGAGCACATCCGAAAACTGGCGCCGGCTGACGAGGAGATCGCTCCGGAAGTGGCTGAGCAAGTCGAAATTCAAATCAAGTACGAGGGCTACATCCAAAAATCGTTGCAAGAAGTCGAACGGCTCAAAAAAATGGAAAACAAAAAAATCCCGGAAGATATCGATTACGACGCCATCCAAGGGCTTGCAACCGAGGCGCGGCAAAAGCTCAAACAAGTGCGCCCGCTTTCGATCGCCCAGGCGTCGCGCATTTCCGGCGTCAATCCGGCCGATATTTCGATATTATTAGTGTATTTGGAACAAGGAAGAATCGCGCGCGTGTCGAATGAATAAACAATGAGGGAAAGGATTGGCTTATGGAGGCGACACAATTTCAAACCATGCTCGAAGAGAGGGGAATTCTCCTCTCTTCCCGGGCGCTTGCGCAGTTTGAGCGCTATTACGAACTGCTCGTTGAGTGGAACGAGAAAATG
Organism: Geobacillus zalihae NBRC 101842; assembly: GCF_001544135.1. Taxonomy (GTDB): domain Bacteria; phylum Bacillota; class Bacilli; order Bacillales; family Anoxybacillaceae; genus Geobacillus; species Geobacillus zalihae. Next base: position 16,937 of record NZ_BCPV01000038.1, read on the forward strand.
AATTTGACCGCTATTACGGACAAGCCCGGCGTCTATGTGAAGCACTTTTTCGACTCGGTGTCCCCGGCTTTTTACTACGACTTTTCAGCGCCGCTTGCGCTTTGCGACGTCGGATCCGGGGCGGGATTTCCGAGCCTTCCGCTCAAAATTTGTTTTCCGCATTTGCGCGTTTCCATCGTTGATTCGCTGCAAAAACGCATCCGTTTTTTAGAGCATCTGATCACCGAGCTCGGGCTTGCGGACGTGGCGCTTTACCACGAACGCGCTGAGACGTTCGCCCGTCAAAAGGGGATGCGCGAATCATTTGACGTCGTCACGGCCAGAGCGGTGGCGCGCATGCCAGTGCTTGTCGAACTTTGCCTTCCGCTCGTGAAAATGGGCGGGACATTCATTGCGATGAAAGCTGCTTCGGCGCTCGAGGAGCTGAAAGAGGGAAACAAGGCGATTTCTGTGCTTGGCGGAGAAGTGACGGCGACGGAAACGTTCACGTTGCCGTTTGACGAAGGCGAACGAACGATCATTTTCATCCAAAAAATGAGAAAAACGCCGAACCAATACCCGCGCAAACCGGGAACGCCGAACAAACAACCGATTCAGTAGCGTCTTTGCGGGCGGGGGAGGGCTTTGCCGGCTGAAAGAGAGAAACAAGCTGTTTCGCTCCCCGCCTTCGTCCCGCGCCAAAAAACCGACTGTAAGGCGGCGTATGCCGGGCGAGACAGAGACATTTTGGCCAAGTATGTCCAAAGGTGGTGTAGGGGGATGAAACATCCATTTTCGCGCTTGTTCAGCTTTGGAGAAAAAGAACAGGAAGAAATGGAGGAAAAGCAAGAGCGGGAGGAAGTTCGCCACATTCCGGTCAAAAGCATTATTCCGAACCGCTTTCAGCCGCGCACGATGTTTGATGAAGAGAAGATCGACGAGTTGGCGCTGACGATCCGCACGCACGGCATCATCCAGCCGATCGTCGTCCGCGAATGCGGGAACGGACGGTTTGAAATCATCGCCGGCGAGCGGAGATGGAGAGCGGTGCAAAAGCTTGGCTGGACGGAAATCCCCGCGATCATCAAAAACTTAAATGACAAAGAAACCGCCTCCGTCGCCCTCATTGAAAACTTACAGCGCGAAGAGTTGACGCCGATTGAAGAGGCGATGGCGTACGCCAAATTGATCGAGCTCCATGATTTGACGCAAGAAGCGCTCGCTCAGCGGCTCGGCAAAGGACAGTCGACGATCGCCAATAAGCTGCGTCTGCTGAAACTCCCGCAAGAGGTGCAAGAGGCGCTCTTGCAACGGGCGATTACGGAACGTCATGCGCGCGCGTTGATTGCCTTGAAAGATAAAGAAAAACAGCTGAAACTGCTGCAAGAAATCATCGACAAACAGTTGAATGTCAAGCAGACGGAAGATCGGGTGTTAAAGCTGCTCGAGGCGGGGGAACGGAAGCCAAAACCGAAGCGAAAGGCGTTCAGCCGCGATATGCGCATCGCCGTCAACACGATCCGCCAGTCGCTTTCCATGGTCGAAAGCAGCGGGGTGTCCGTCCAATCTGAAGAAGAAGAATTCGATGACTACTATCAAATTACGATTCGAATCGCGAAAAAATAACGAAAGTCACCTTTTGCCTCATCAAGCACTGCTGATGGGGTTTTTTCTTTCAGAAAACAAAGTCATTTTCCTGTTTTCGTGCTAAAATAAAATGGATTGAGGAAGAGATAGAGGTAGGTGGCATCGTGGGAAAAGTCATTGCTATTGCAAACCAAAAAGGCGGAGTTGGAAAAACGACGACGGCGGTCAATTTATCGGCCTGTTTGGCGCATCTTGGAAAAAAAGTGCTGCTTGTTGACGCCGATCCGCAAGGAAATGCGACGAGCGGCATCGGCATTGAGCGAGGCGATGTCGACGAATGCATTTACAATGTCATCATTGGCGACATGAAAGCAAAAGATGTCATTCGACCGACGGACATCGAAAATTTATACGTCATTCCAGCGACGATCCAGCTCGCCGGCGCAGAAATTGAGCTCGTCTCGGTCATTTCCCGCGAAATCCGGCTGAGAAACGCGATCGAGCCGCTGAAAGACAAATACGACTTCATTATTATCGACTGTCCTCCTTCGCTCGGCTTGCTGACGCTCAACGCGTTGACAGCGGCCAATTCCGTGCTCATCCCTGTCCAATGCGAATATTATGCGTTAGAAGGGCTCAGCCAGCTGCTTAACACGATCCGGCTTGTGCAGCGGCACTTAAACTATGATTTGCGCCTCGAAGGCGTTCTGTTGACGATGCTTGATGCAAGGACGAATCTAGGCTTGCAGGTCATTCAAGAAGTCAAAAAGTATTTCCGCGAAAAGGTGTACCAGACGATCATCCCGCGAAACGTGCGGCTGAGCGAGGCGCCAAGCCATGGCAAGCCGATCATTTTGTACGATGTGAAATCGCGGGGGGCGGAAGTGTATTTGGAACTGGCGAAGGAGGTGCTTGAACGTGGCTAAAGGTCTCGGCAAAGGCATCAGTGCGCTGTTTGACAACCTTTCTCTCAATGAATTGAATGGGAAAGAGGAAACGGTGCGGGAAGTAAGCATTCACGACCTTCATCCCAACCCGTACCAGCCGCGGAAAACGTTTCAGCCTGAGGCGATTGAGGAGTTGAAGCAATCGATTTTGCAGCACGGCATTTTGCAGCCGCTCATCGTCCGCCGTGTACCGAACGGATTTGAAATCGTCGTTGGCGAACGGCGCTACCGGGCGGCCAAAGAGGCGAATTTGCCGTCAGTGCCGGTCGTGGTGCGCGAGTTGACTGATGAGCAAATGATGGAATTCGCCCTTCTTGAAAACTTGCAGCGCGAGGATTTGAACCCGATCGAGGAAGCGATGGCGTACAAAATGTTGATGGACAAGCTGCACTTAACCCAGGAGGAAGTCGCGAGCCGTGTTGGGAAGAGCCGTCCGCACATCGCTAATCATTTGCGTTTGTTGTCCCTCCCTCTAGATGTGCAAAAGCTGCTCATTGACGGCACACTTTCGATGGGACATGGCCGCGCGCTTTTAGGGCTGAAACAAAAAAGCAAAATGAAATCGATCGTGGAACGGACGATTCGCGAAGGGTTGAACGTCCGCCAGCTTGAAAAACTGATCCAACAAGCGAACGAAAATGTTTCACGTGAAACATCGAAGCGGAAACCGCCGGAAAAAAGCGTGTTTATTCGGGAAAGCGAATCGTTGCTGCGCGAAAAATTCGGGACGAACGTCACGATTAAACAAACGAGGAAAAGAGGAAAAATTGAAATTGAGTTTTTTTCTCCGGAAGATTTAGAGAGAATATTAGAACTGCTCGATGTGCGGTTCGACGAGTAAGTCGGCCCTTTGATCAAGGCCGGTTTATTTTTTTGCAAGAGAGGGTTGGACATCATGGTGTTGTTAGGGACGATTGTCAACGGAGTGAGCATTATCGCCGGGGCGTTGATTGGAAAATGGCTTCATCGCATCCCCGAGCGAGTAAAGGAAACGGTGATGGGGGGGATTGGGCTTGCGGTGGCGCTGCTTGGCATACAAATGGGAATGAAAAGCGAACAGTTTCTCGTTGTTATTTTCAGCCTTGTTTTCGGCGGCATTCTCGGGGAGTGGTGGAACTGGGAGGAAAAGCTGAACCAGCTCGGTCAATGGCTCGAGGCGAAAGTGAGCGGAAACGGGCAAGGAAGCATCGCGAAAGGGTTTGTCAGCGCGACGTTGTTGTTTGTCATCGGGGCGATGGCCATCGTCGGAGCGCTTGACAGCGGGCTGCGCGGCGACCATAGCGTCTTGTATACGAAATCGATTTTAGACGGCTTTGCCAGTGTCATTTTGACGACGACGCTCGGCATCGGCGTCATCTTCTCCGCCTTGCCGGTCGTTGTTTATGAGGGGAGCATCGCGCTGTTGGCGACGCAAATCGAACGGTTTGTGCCGAAGGAAGTGCTCGATTCGTTCATCGCCGAATCAACGGCGACCGGAGGTATTTTAATTATGGCCATTGGACTCAATATGCTCGGTTTGACGAACATTCGCGTGGCCAATTTGCTGCCGAGCATTCTCATTACGGCAGCCGCCGTTTTCATTCTTTCACTCGTTTAACGACCGGTTGTTTTGGCCGGACAGAAAAGAAATCCCCTCCTTGAACAGCTGACCAAGAGGGGGATTTGCTGCCTACCATAATGAATGCCGGTCTGTTGAGAGCGGAGGGGCAGCGAGCCGCTCTTTTCGGAGGATGAACCGCTCTGCTTCGTAAATGCCATTGGCGATCGTTTTCGCCATATTCATGACAAGATGGAGGCGCGTATTTTGCAGGACGAAAAACTCCATAAACCCGCTGACATTGACAACCCCAGTAATATGGGCGTCGCCGACGGGAAGGAGCTGTTTGTTGACCCCAGCCCCAGGGCGGACCGGTCCTTTGGCAATCGTGATGGCGCCGACGCTTTTCAGCCGCCCGAGGCAGGCATCGACCGCGATCATGAACGGATCGTGATGAATGAGTCGAATGGCTTCTACCTTTTCTTCCAAATTAACGGCATGGATGGGTTCTTCGAGTGTTCCGTACACGTGGAAGCGAGCCAACGGCTTCTCTTTGAGCATCGTGCCGACGAGCGGTCCAAGCGAATCGCCGGTCGAGCGGTCTGTGCCGATGCAAACGATAGCGACCGGCTGAACGAGCGGGTCGGGAAGCAGTGAGGCGACCTGCCAAGCGATCGACGACACCGCCCCTTGCTCATCGTAAAACACGCGGTCCCTTTCCTCCTTGGACGAGAAAAATATCGATGGTATACTCATTCGCTTCACTCCTACTTTCGTTTCAAAAGTATTAACAGTATACGGAAAATAAAAGAATGATATACATTTCATTGTTCGTTTTCTTGCCTTTTCTTCGCGATAACGGGATATCGGGCTACAAATCAGCGGCCGGTCTTGTTAAAATAAAAGCGCAGAACAAGAAAAAAGATTGAGGTGTCGCCAACGTTGAACACGATGGAAAAAACGATGAGCCGATTGTTCGCATTTTTGATAGATGAGAAATTGTGGCTCCAGATCGGAAAAGGGACGCTGAAGATTGTTCTCATCCTACTCATATGCGCCATTGCGGTGAAAGTGTTGAAAATTGCCGTTCATAACATGTTCAAAGTGCGACAGAAGGCGCCGATCCGCATTTCCGAACGGCGGGAGGCGACGCTCGTTCGGCTGCTCGACAACGTCATTACGTACGTACTATATTTTATTGCGCTCTTGATGATTTTAGATACGTTTGGCGTTCCCGTCAAAGCGCTGCTCGCCGGGGCTGGGGTCGTCGGGCTGGCCGTGGGTTTTGGCGCACAAAGCTTAGTGAAAGACATCATCACTGGATTTTTCATCATTTTTGAAGACCAGTTTGCGGTCGGCGATTATGTGCGCATCGGCAATTTTGAAGGGTATGTTGAAACGATTGGGCTTCGGGTGACGAAAATTAAAAGTTGGACCGGGGAAGTGCACATTTTGCCAAACGGCAGCATCACTCAAGTGACGAACTATTCACTGCACAACAGCCTCGCTGTCGTTGACGTCAGCATCGCCTATGAAGAAGACATTGAAGAGGCGGAGAAAGCCATCCGCGAGTTTCTTCCGCAGCTGCCGGCGAAGTATGAAGACATGGTCGCCCCGCCGGAATTGCTTGGCGTGCAAAATTTAGCCAGCTCAGAAGTCGTATTGCGCATCACGTGCGAAACGAAGCCGATGCGCCATCTGGCGGTCGCTCGGGCGATCCGCAAGGAAGTGAAGTTGCTGTTGGACGAACGGGGAATCGAAACCCCATACCCGCGGCTTGTGCTGCATCGCCGCGACGGACAAGAGCAGCCGGAGGCAAAGCCGCAACGGGAGCAATCGTTGTCATAGGGAGGTGGATCGATGGAAGAGAAACAGTTCGGCCTATACGATATCGTCGAAATGAAAAAGCCGCACCCATGTGGAACGAATCGTTGGAAAGTGATCCGCTTGGGCGCTGACATCCGCATTAAATGCGAAGGGTGCGCCCATAGCGTTTTGTTGCCGCGCAAAGAGTTTATCCGCAAAATGAAAAAAGTGCTCGTCAAGCATGAAGAATAAGCAAATGAAGCATGGTGGCGAGGCCATGCTCTTTTGTTGCGAAGGGGAGGGAGAAAATGACGGGAACGACGCATGTAACATCATGTCCGCTCAACTGCTGGGACGTATGCGGGCTGAAGGTGACGGTGAACGAGGGGAAAGTCGTACGGGTTGACGGCGACGAACACCATCCCATCACGAAAGGGAACATTTGCGGACGCGGGCGGATGTTGAAAGAGCGGGTAAACGCCAAAGAACGCCTTCTCTATCCGTTGAAAAAAGTAAACGGGCAGTTCGTTCGCATTTCTTGGGAAGAGGCGCTTGATGACATCGCCGGGAAAATGCGGAAGTTGAAAGAACAATTTGGGCCGACAGCCGTGCTTCACAGCCATGATTACGCCAACAACGGGCTGCTGAAAAACCTGGACCGCCGTTTTTTTAATTGTTATGGTGGGGCAACAGAGCTTATCGGCAGCCTTTGCTGGGGCGCGGGCATTGAGGCGCAGACATGGGATTTTGGCAACGCCTACAGCCATGCGCCAGAAGATATCGACAACAGCCGCCACATCGTCATTTGGGGGCGAAACGTCGCCCGCACGAACATGCATTTATTCGAGCGGTTGCTTGCCGCGAAAAAACGCGGGGCGACCATTGTGGTCATCGATCCGCTGTTTGGCCCGACGGCGCGCATCGCCGATCAGTACGTATGCATCAAGCCGGGAATGGACGCTTTTTTGGCGATGGGCATTATGAAAGAGCTGCTTCGACTCGGGTTGGAGGACCGGGCCTTTATCAAGCAACATACAATTGGGTTTGATGATGTCAAACAACTATTGCAGACAATTTCGTTGGCGGAGATTGAGCGGCATACCGGTGTTAGCCGCGATCAAATGACGGAGCTGGCCCGGCTTTACGGGGACCGGCCGACCGCAACGTATCTTGGCCTTGGCATGCAACGCTATGCGAACGGCGGCAATACAATCCGATGGATCGATGCCCTTGTCGCCGCAAGCGGCAACGTTGGCATTCCGGGTGGAGGGGCGAATTTTGGCAACTTGCAGGTGGGCGAGTGTTTTGATAAAGCCGCATTGACGCTCCCAGAGCGGAAAACGGCATCGCGCACATGGACGATGATGAAGCAGGGAGAAGAGATATTGCGGGCGAATGATCCACCGATCGGCATGGTGATCGTCACGTGCGGCAACCCGCTCGCTCAAGTGCCGAACACGAACTTGATGAAAAAAGCGTTCGCTTCCGTTGAAACGGTGGTTGTGTTTGAGCAGTTCATGACCGATACGGCTGCCATGGCTGATTATGTTTTGCCAGTAGCGGCTTCGTTTGAAGAGGAAGACGTCTATTGTTCATCGATGTACCATGCGTATTTGAACTACGGGCCGAAGCTTGTCGACCCGCCGGGTGAGGCGAAGCCGGACTTGTGGATTTGGACGGAGCTGGCAAAAAGGCTCGGGTTTGGGGATGATTTTGCCTATACGCGTGAGCAGTTTCTTGCGATGGCGCTCCGGCCGTTGGAGCATCACGGCATTACGCTGAAGCGATTGAAAACAGAACACCGCGTCCTTTTGCCTGTCGAACCGGTGCCATGGCGCGACCGCCGGTTTCAAACGCCAAGCGGAAAATACGAATTTACGTCAACCATCGCCAAGCAAAAAGGGATGGACGGCCGGCTGCAAATCATGTATCCGGCCGAATCGGAGGAGTCCAATCCGGCACTAGCCGCCAAATATCCGTATCGGCTGTTGACGATCCATCCGCTCCGTTCGAATCATTCGCAACATTATCCGCTCATCCCAGCGCTTCAGACAGTCCGCATTGAGGTAGCGGCTGATGTTGCTGCGGCAAAAGGTCTTGCCGATGGCGACCGGGCGCTTGTTTACAACGACCGTGGATCGCTCGTGGGAACGGTCAAGATGCTTGATGGCGCCTACCCAGGCACGATCAACATTGACGAAGGACAATGGGGAGTGTTCGGCGGGCCGGTCAACGTCCTCACGTCCGATTTGGAGTCGGATAACGGCTGCGGCAGCACGCTGTATGACTGTTTGGTCAATATTGAAAAAGTCACGTCGGAAGCAAAGTAAGCGGTTCACAGTTGCTTCGGATCAGTAGAAAAAAGATATTGTCGACGACAAAATGCGGTTTGAGGCTGTTGATCCGAAAAGATGATTTTGTCATCCAAGTGTTGGGAAAAGGGCGCAAACTTCCGCCTTTTTTGAAGCGGGTGGGAGAGGAAACATTCCCCGCTTGCGGCGCGCTTGTCATTTTCTTGGCCAGCCCATATAATGAGGAAAGATGTGAACGGGAAAGAGGAGTGGAACGAATGGGATTGACAGCAGGAATCGTCGGATTGCCGAACGTCGGCAAATCGACGCTGTTTAACGCCATTACAAAAGCAGGTGCTGAGTCAGCCAACTATCCGTTTTGCACAATTGAGCCGAACGTCGGTGTCGTCGAAGTGCCCGATGAGCGGCTCGATGTATTGACGGAAATGTTTCGGCCGAAGCGGACGGTGCCGACTGTTTTTGAATTTACCGATATCGCGGGCATCGTCAAAGGGGCGAGCAAAGGAGAGGGGCTTGGCAACAAGTTTTTGTCTCACATCCGCCAAGTCGATGCAATTTGCCAAGTCGTCCGCTGCTTCAGTGATGAAAACATCACCCACGTGGCGGGCAAAGTCGACCCGCTCGCCGATATCGAAACGATCAATTTGGAGCTCGTGTTGGCTGATTTGGAAACGATTGACAAACGAATCGAGCGGGTCGGCAAAATCGCCAAGCAAAAGGATAAAGAGGCGGCGTTTGAATACGACATTTTGCGGCGGTTGAAGGAGACGCTCGAAGCCGGCAAGCCGGCGCGCACACTCGAGTTCACTGATGAAGAGATGAAAGTCGTCAAGCAGCTGCATTTGTTGACGATAAAGCCGATGCTTTACGTCGCCAATGTCGGCGAGGAAGATATCGCTGACTCTAGCGGCAATCCGTTTGTCAAGGACGTGCGCGAGTTTGCCAAGCGCGACAACGCTGAAGTCATTGTTGTCTGCGCCAAAATCGAAGAGGAAATCGCTGAGTTCAGCGATGAGGAAAAACGGCAATTTTTACAGGAGCTCGGCATCGAGCAGTCCGGCCTTGACCAACTTATCCGCGCCGCTTACAGCTTGCTCGGATTGGCGACGTTTTTCACCGCCGGCGAGCAGGAGGTGCGGGCGTGGACGTTCCGCAAAGGGATGAAAGCGCCGCAATGCGCCGGCATCATCCATTCCGACTTTGAGCGAGGGTTTATTCGCGCGGAAACGGTGTCGTACGATGACCTTGTCGCGGCTGGATCGATGGCGGCGGCGCGCGAAGCCGGAAAAGTGCGCTTGGAGGGAAAAGACTACGAAGTGCAAGACGGCGACATTATGCATTTCCGGTTCAACGTGTAACCATTGGTTCGAGGGCAGGGCGGATGCAGCAGGTCACGGCGTGGGGCCGTTTTTGGCTTGGCCATACGGATGGAAGATGTTTGCGCCGACGGAATGCGGCAAACTGCCTTGCTTATCGTTGTCGGTCATGGTATAATCAACAAATGTGAGTAATGGTGATTGCTCCTTGCTCTTCGAATGGAAGGGCCGCTTAGACCAAAAGGAGGTGACGAGCGTGAGAAAGTACGAAATCATGTACATCATCCGCCCGAACATGGACGATGAAGCGAGACAAGCTCTCGTGGAACGGTTCAACAACGTGTTGAAAGAAAACGGCGCGGAGATTACGAACGTGACGGATTGGGGCAAGCGCCGCTTAGCCTATGAAATTCAAAAATACCGCGACGGCTATTACATGATCGTCAATGTCGTATCGGAGCCGAAAGCGGTGCAAGAATTCGACCGCTTAGCGCGCATCAGCGAAGACATCATCCGTCATATCGTCGTCAAAGAAGAAGAATAATCTTTTCGACATGATGAAGAGGTGGTTCTGATGATTAACCGCGTCATTTTGGTCGGCAGGTTAACGAGAGATCCGGAGTTGCGTTACACTCCAAGCGGAGTGGCTGTTGCCACGTTTACGCTCGCGGTCAACCGTCCGTTTACAAATCAGCAGGGCGAGCGGGAAACGGATTTTATTCAATGTGTCGTTTGGCGCCGCCAGGCGGAAAACGTCGCCAACTTTTTGAAAAAGGGGAGCTTGGCTGGTGTCGATGGCCGACTGCAAACCCGCAGCTATGAAAATCAAGAAGGTCGGCGCGTGTACGTGACGGAAGTGGTGGCTGATAGCGTCCAATTTCTTGAGCCGAAAGGAACGAGCGAGCAGCGAGGGGCAACAGCAGGCGGCTACTACGGGGATCCATTCCCATTCGGACAAGATCAGAACCACCGACATCCCGATGAAAAAGGGTTTGGCCGCATCGATGACGATCCTTTCGCCAATGACGGCCAGCCGATCGATATTTCTGATGATGATTTGCCGTTTTAATAAACAAGTCGCTTGAAGCCCCTGTCTTGAAGCAAAGCGCAGGCAGCGGGCCATTCCACCGATGAGGAAACGATGGCAACGGAAAGGAGGAAACAGCATGGCAGGACGGAAAGGCGGCCGCGGCAAACGCCGCAAAGTATGTTACTTCACGGCGAACAACATTACGCATATCGACTACAAAGATGTCGATTTGCTGAAAAAGTTCATTTCTGAACGCGGCAAAATTTTGCCGCGCCGTGTAACGGGAACGAGCGCGAAATATCAGCGCAAATTGACGGTCGCGATCAAACGCGCGCGCCAAATGGCGCTTCTGCCGTACGTTGCGGATGAGTGAGCCGAAAGCAAGCAGTAAGGGGGGATCCTTACTGCTTTTTTTATCTCCTCTGACTGAGCGGACTCCCACTCCCAAGCAGAGTGAAAGTGGGGAAGGAGGTCAAATCACTAAAAAAACAAAGAAAGGGGAACGTCCATTGCGAAAAACGCACGCCCTCACCGAAGCGGCGATTGAGCTCGCGCTGTTTGCTGTTTTGTTTTTGCTTGCGCTGTACGCGCCGGTCATTGGGATTGTCGCCGCTTTGTTTTTAGCGCTTCCGTTTATGGTGTTTACGATGCGCCATGGGTGGATTCCAGCTATGTTGCTGCTGGCGGCGGCCCTTGTCATCTCCGGTTTGATCGGCTCGCTTTTGTCGCTGCCGATGGCGCTTATGTTTGGCACCGTCGGCATGGCCGTCGGCGCGATGCTTTCGAAACAGAAAAACCGTTATCTTGTTCTTCTTGTCGGCGCGCTTGTATTTTTGGCGAATATCGTGCTTGATTACATCATCTCGATTCAATTTTTGCACGTCGATATGATCCAAGATACGCTTGCGCTCGTGCGAGAATCGTTTGACACGGCAATGAATCTAATGAAGGGAATGGGACAAGCGCCGCCTTTGGAGATGCAAAGGCAGTTCGAACAAGGGCTGAAGCTGATCGGCTATATGGTTCCGACGCTGTTTGTCATCGCTTCGTTTGCGCTGGCGTACGCGACGATCATCGTCTCGCTGCCGGTGATGAAGAGGCTGAAGCTGCCGGTCGGTTCATGGCCGCCGTTTCGCGAGCTTATGTGGCCGAAAACTGTATTGTGGTTGTATGTCTTCGTGCTCCTTCTCTCCTTGTTCCCGTTCAAAGAAGGATCGTTTGCCTATATCGCCGTGTTGAACTTATCGTATGTGTTGCAGCTGGCGATGATCGTGCAAGGATTTTCGTTTCTTTACTACGCCGCTTACAAAAAAGGGGTTGGCAAAGGTGTGGTGGCGGCAGGGACGGTTGTTTGCTTATTCCTGCCTTTTCTACTTTATCTTGTGGCGATATTCGGTATAATTGATTTAGGATTTGATTTGCGCCGCCGCATATGATAATTGGATCAGGCGAGTCATTTCTTCAGTGTAGGAGCTGACTTGAATGTCCCATTTTTATGAAAGGAAAGCGTATCGCTATCCGTTATATGCGTTAGCCGCCTTGGCGGTGCTTATGGCGATCGGCTTGTTTTACTTCCAATGGCTGCTTGGCCTCGTCGCCCTTCTTGGCGTCGGGTTTGTGCTTTATTATGTCATTGGGGCGCAACGCTCCTTGCATAAAGAGTTGGAGCACTATATTTCCAATTTGTCGCACCGGGTGAAAAAAGTAGGCGAGGAAGCGTTGATGCAAATGCCGATCGGCATTATGCTCATCGATGAAGGGGGAGAAATCGAGTGGTCGAACCGTTTTTTGGCCGCCTGCTTTAAGGAACAGACGCTTGTCGGCCGCTCTCTCGCCGAGCTTTCCGAATCGTTGGCCGCTTTTGTGAAAAGGGGAAAAACGGACGAAGAGATCGTCGAATTGAACGGAAAGCAACTGAAAGTGGTCATTCGCCGCTCGGAACGGCTTCTTTACTTTTTTGATGTTACTGAGCATTTGGAATTGAAGCGGCAGTATGAAGCGGAACGGCTGGTGCTCGCCATTATTTTTCTTGACAATTATGATGAAATTACGCAAGGGATGGACGATCAGGCAAAAAGCCAACTAAACAGCCTCGTCACGTCCGTGTTGAACCGGTGGGCGAACGACTATGGCATTTTTTTAAAGCGGACGTCATCCGACCGATTTATTGCCGTATTGAACGAACATATTCTTGGGCGGCTCGAGAAAAGCAAATTTTCCATTCTCGACGAAGTGCGAGAGCAGACGGCAAAACATCATGCCCAGCTGACGCTGAGCATCGGCATCGGCGCCGGCGTGTCCCAGCTCCCGGAGCTCGGGGCGCTCGCCCAATCAAGCTTGGACTTAGCGTTGGGGCGCGGGGGCGATCAAGTCGCGATTAAGCAAGGAAATGGAAAAGTGAAGTTTTACGGCGGCAAAACGAACCCGATGGAAAAGCGGACGCGCGTCCGCGCCCGCGTTATTTCCCATGCGCTTCGCGAACTGATTGCAGGAAGCGACAAAGTGCTCATCATGGGCCATAAATATCCCGATATGGACGCCATGGGAGCGGCGATCGGCGTTTTAAAAGTCGTCCAATCGAACCAAAAGGAAGGGTTTATCGTCGTCGATCCGGCCAAAACGGATGCCGGGGCGCAACGGTTGCTTGAGGAAATGAAAAAACATGCTGAATTATGGTCAAGATGCCTAAAACCGGAGCAGGCGCTTGAGCTCGTCACCGAGGATACGCTTTTGATCGTCGTCGATACGCATCGTCCGTCGCTCGTCATTGAAGAGCGGCTATTGTATCGCACCGACCATATCGTCGTCATTGATCACCATCGCCGCGGCGAAGAGTTCATTGAGGCGCCGATTCTCGTCTATATGGAGCCTTATGCTTCTTCGACATCGGAACTCGTCACCGAGCTGTTAGAGTACCAACCGAAACGGATGAAGCTGACGATGCTCGAAGCGACCGCCCTGCTTGCCGGCATCGTCGTCGACACGAAAAGCTTTACGCTCCGCACCGGCTCGCGGACGTTCGACGCCGCGTCATACTTGCGCGCCCAAGGAGCGGATACGGTGCTTGTGCAAAAATTGCTGCGGGAAAGCATCGCCAACTACGTCAAACGGGCGAAATTGATCGAACGGGCGGTGATCGATGAGCATGGCATCGCCATCGCCAAAGGCGGCGAAAACGAGGTGCACGACCAAGTGTTGATTGCGCAAACGGCCGATACGCTTCTCACTTTAAGCGGCGTCGTTGCCTCGTTCGTCATTTCCAAGCGGTCCGACGGGACGGTCGGCATCAGCGCCCGCTCGCTCGGCGATGTCAACGTGCAAGTCATTATGGAACGGCTTGGTGGAGGCGGACATTTGACAAACGCCGCCGCCCAATTGTCCGAAGTGACGGTGGAAGAGGCGGAGCGGCAGCTGCGTGAAGCCATTCATGACTATTTCGAGGGGGGGAAGCCATCATGAAAGTCATTTTTTTAAAAGATGTGAAAGGAAAAGGGAAAAAAGGGGAAATCAAAGACGTCGCCGACGGTTACGCAAACAACTTTTTGTTCAAACAAGGGCTCGCCATTGAAGCGACGCCGGCGAACATCAAAGCGCTCGAGGCGCAAAAACAAAAAGAGCAGCGCCAAGCGGCGGAAGAATTGGCCAATGCGAGAAAACTGAAAGAAGAGCTCGAGAAGCTGACGGTGGAAATCCCGGCGAAAGCGGGCGAGGGAGGCCGTTTGTTTGGCTCGATCACGAGCAAGCAAATCGCTGAGGCGCTTCAGACCCAGCATGGCTTAAAGCTTGACAAACGGAAAATCGAGCTTGCTGATGCCATTCGCTCCCTCGGATATACGAATGTGCCGGTGAAGCTCCATCCGGAAGTGACAGCGACCTTAAAAGTGCACGTCAAGGAACAAAAATAACGGTAGCGACGATGCCCCCGCCCGCTATGGCGGGGGCATTATCGACGGAAATGAAACGGGGGAAAAGGCGGTGAGACGATGAGCGAACTTTTTTCAGAACGAATTCCTCCGCAAAGCATTGAAGCCGAGCAGGCCGTGCTTGGCGCTGTGTTTTTGGATCCCACTGCGCTGACGCTCGCCTCGGAACGATTAATTCCCGAAGACTTCTACCGCGCGGCCCATCAAAAAATTTTCCACGCCATGCTTCGCGTCGCTGATAAAGGCGAGCCGGTCGATTTAGTGACGGTGACGGCGGAACTGGCCGCTTTGGAGCAGCTGGAGGAAGTGGGCGGTGTCTCCTACTTAAGCGAGCTTGCTGATTCTGTGCCGACAGCGGCCAACGTCGAATACTACGCCCGCATTGTTGAAGAAAAATCATTGCTTCGCCGCCTCATTCGCACGGCGACATCGATTGCCCAAGATGGCTATACAAGGGAAGATGAAATTGACGTTTTGCTCGATGAAGCGGAACGGAAAATTATGGAGGTTTCCCAACGGAAACATTCAGGCGCCTTTAAAAATATTAAAGATGTTCTCGTACAGACGTATGACAACATTGAAATGCTCCATAACCGGAACGGGGACATCACCGGCATCCCGACCGGATTCACGGAACTCGACCGGATGACGTCCGGATTTCAGCGCAGCGACTTGATTATCGTCGCCGCCCGGCCATCGGTCGGGAAGACGGCATTCGCATTAAACATCGCCCAAAATGTGGCGACGAAGACGAACGAAAATGTCGCGATTTTCAGCTTGGAAATGAGCGCCCAGCAGCTTGTGATGCGGATGCTTTGCGCCGAAGGCAACATCAACGCCCAAAACTTGCGCACTGGCAAGCTGACGCCGGAAGATTGGGGCAAGCTGACGATGGCGATGGGCAGTTTGTCAAACGCCGGCATTTATATTGACGATACGCCGAGCATCCGCGTCAGCGACATTCGCGCCAAATGCCGCCGCTTGAAACAGGAAAGCGGCCTCGGCATGGTGGTGATCGATTATTTGCAGCTCATTCAAGGAAGTGGGCGCAACCGGGAAAACCGCCAGCAGGAAGTGTCGGAAATCTCCCGTTCGTTAAAGGCGCTCGCCCGCGAGCTCGAAGTGCCGGTCATTGCTTTGTCACAGCTGTCGCGCAGCGTTGAGCAGCGCCAGGACAAGCGGCCGATGATGTCCGATCTTCGCGAATCGGGGAGCATTGAGCAAGACGCTGATATCGTCGCCTTTTTGTATCGCGACGACTACTACAACAAAGATTCCGAGAACAAAAACATCATCGAAATCATTATCGCCAAACAGCGGAACGGCCCGGTCGGGACGGTGCAGCTCGCCTTTATTAAAGAGTACAATAAATTCGTCAACTTAGAGCGCCGTTTCGATGAGGCGCAAATTCCACCGGGGGCGTAAGACGGACCGCGCTGCCGGCGTCGAGCGCCTTTTTGTTCTTTTGGTCTTTGACTATTTCCCCGTTTACACCCGCGGCGTTGAAGAGGGAGCCTTCCTGATCATTAATAAACGAATAAAAAAGACGATATTTTCTTTTAATGTTCGTGTTTCATTGACTTTATGGCTGAAAACTGGTACACTGACAATGTTTAGACCGAGGAAACTGGAGGTGCTCGCCATGTCGTCAGTCGTTGTTGTCGGCACGCAATGGGGCGATGAAGGGAAAGGGAAAATTACGGACTTTTTATCGGAAAATGCGGAAGTGATTGCCCGGTATCAAGGGGGAAACAACGCCGGACACACGATCGTGTTCAACGGGGAAAAGTATAAGCTGCACTTGATCCCGTCGGGCATTTTTTATAAAGATAAAATTTGCGTCATCGGCAACGGCATGGTCATTGATCCGAAAGCGCTTGTCGCCGAGCTTTCCTATTTGCATGAGCGCGGCGTTTCGACCGATAATTTGCGCATCAGCAACCGCGCCCATGTCATTTTGCCGTATCATTTGAAGTTGGACGAGCTTGAGGAAGAGCGGAAAGGCGCCAATAAAATCGGCACGACGAAAAAAGGAATCGGGCCGGCGTACATGGACAAGGCGGCGCGCATCGGCATCCGCATTGTTGATTTGCTTGACCGCGATGTGTTCGCGGAAAAGCTGGCCCGCAACTTGGAAGAGAAAAACATGTTGTTCGAAAAAGTGTACGGTACCGAAGGGTTCCGCTTCGAGGACATTTTTGAGGAGTATTACGAGTACGGCCAGCAAATCGCCCAATACGTCTGCGACACATCGGTCGTATTGAACAATGCGCTCGATGAAGGGCGCCGCGTCTTGTTCGAAGGAGCGCAAGGCGTCATGCTTGACATTGACCAAGGAACGTATCCGTTTGTCACGTCGTCGAATCCAGTCGCTGGCGGGGTCACGATCGGCGCCGGTGTCGGGCCGACGAAAATCAAGCATGTCGTCGGGGTGGCGAAAGCCTATACGACGCGCGTCGGCGACGGGCCGTTCCCGACAGAGCTGCACGATGAAATCGGCGACCGCATTCGCGAAGTCGGCCGCGAGTATGGGACGACGACCGGCCGTCCGCGCCGCGTCGGTTGGTTTGACAGTGTTGTTGTCCGTCATGCCCGCCGGGTGAGCGGCATTACGGACTTGTCGCTTAACTCGATCGACGTGTTGACCGGCATTGAAACGTTGAAAATTTGCGTCGCCTATCGCTACCGCGGCCAAGTGCTCGAAGAATTTCCAGCCAGCTTAAAAGTGTTGGCCGAATGCGAGCCGATCTATGAAGAACTTCCTGGCTGGACGGAAGATATCACCGGGGTGAAAAGTCTAGACGAGCTACCGGCGAACGCCCGCCATTACGTCGAGCGCATTTCCCAGCTCACCGGCATCCCTCTTTCGATTTTCTCCGTCGGACCGGACCGTTCGCAAACGAACGTCGTCCGCAGCGTCTACGCGTAAGCGGCAACAGTGGACGGTGGCAGGCAGCGTATAAACAATGCAAACGACAGGCATAGATGCGCGCGCGTCTATGCTTTTTTCTTTGATCGGCTCCTCAAAATGGCAATCGGCAAAGGATGATTTCATGTTCATAACATGGTAAATTAGTAATGATAGGATTCCATCGCAAAAGGAAGGATGTGAGCGAGATGGAAAAACGCATTTTAGTCGTTGATGATGAAAAACCGATTGCCGATATTTTGCAATTTAATTTGCAAAAAGAAGGATATGAAGTCATTTGCGCCTACGACGGCGAAGAAGCGCTGCAAAAAGTTGAAGAAACGATGCCGGACTTGATTTTATTGGATATTATGTTGCCGTTAAAAGATGGCATGGAAGTATGCCGTGAAGTGCGGAAAAAGTATGATATGCCGATCATTATGCTGACAGCGAAAGATTCCGAGATTGATAAAGTGCTTGGGTTGGAGCTTGGTGCGGACGATTATGTGACAAAGCCGTTCAGCACGCGCGAGCTCCTGGCGCGGGTGAAGGCAAACTTGCGCCGCCATGCGCAAACGGCCAACCAAGAAGAAGGAGAAAACGAAACAAATGAAATCGTCATTGGCCCGCTCGTCATCCGTCCGGACGCGTATGTCGTGCAAAAGCGGGGGGAAACCATTGAACTGACCCACCGCGAATTTGAACTGCTTCATTACTTAGCGAAACATATCGGCCAAGTGATGACGCGCGAGCATTTGCTGCAAACCGTCTGGGGCTACGATTACTATGGCGATGTGCGCACCGTGGACGTGACGGTAAGACGTCTGCGTGAAAAAATTGAGGACAACCCTTCCCACCCGAATTGGATCGTCACAAGACGGGGAGTCGGCTATTACTTGCGCAATCCGGAACAGGAGTCATGAGCCAGCATGAAAAAAGTAGGTCCATTCCGTTCGATTCATTTTAAGTTTGTCATCATTTATGTATTACTGATTCTCGTTGCCATGCAAATCATCGGCGTGTACTTCGTTCGCAAGCTGGAAACGGAGCTTGTGCAGAACTTTAAAAACTCATTAAACGAACGGGTGACCTTGCTCGCCTATAACGTCGAGCAGGCGATGAATCGGGAGCGCGATGAAAAAAGCCCGACATTGGAAGAAGACATCCGTTCGCTTCTTCATGATTTCGTTTCCCAAGACATTTCCGAAGTGCGCGTCATCGATGAGAAAGGGAAAGTGCTTGCGACATCCAATCCGTATATGCAAAACATCGTCGGAAAGCGGACGACCGAGATTTATGTAAAACGTTCCCTCGTCACCGGCGAAATCGTCGACCGGATGCTGCTCGATTCGAAAACAGGTCATCGCATGTACATTTCGTCGACTCCGATCAAAACGAGCGGCGAAATCAAAGGTGTCATTTACGTCATCGCCTCGATGGAAAACGTCTTTTCGCAAATGCGGCAAATCAATATGATTTTGGCGACCGGGACGGGGATCGCTCTCGCCATTACCGCCGTGCTCGGCATTTTTTTGTCGCGCACGATCACCCGGCCGATTTCCGATATGCGCCGGCAAGCGCTGGCGATGACGAGGGGAGATTTCTCACGCAAGGTCAAAGTGTACGGCTATGATGAAATCGGCCAATTGGCGATGACGTTCAATAACCTGACCAAAAAACTGCAGGAAGCGCAGGCGACGACGGAAGGGGAACGGCGCAAGCTCGAGTCCGTCTTGACGCATATGACGGATGGCGTCATTGCGACCGACCGTCGCGGGCGCGTCATTCTCATTAACGATGCAGCGTTAAACATTTTGAATGTTTCACGTGAAACAGTGCTGTCGAGTTCGATCGTCGACGTGCTTGGCATTGCCGACCAGTATACGTTTGAAACGCTGCTTGAGGAGCGCGATTCGCTCATTTTAGATTTCAGCACGGATGAGGAACTATATATTTTGCGCGCGTCGTTGTCGGTGATTCAAAAAGAGGGCGGATTTGTCAACGGGTTGATCGTCGTTTTGCACGACATTACCGAACAGGAAAAAATCGACCGCGAGCGGCGGCAGTTTGTCGCCAATGTGTCGCATGAATTGCGCACGCCGCTCACCACGATGAAAAGCTACCTAGAAGCGCTCGCTGACGGCGCTTGGCAAGATAAAGACATCGCGCCGAGGTTCATTCAAGTCGTGCAAAATGAAACGGAACGGATGATTCGGCTCGTCAACGACTTGCTCCATCTGTCCAAGCTCGACAGCAAAGACTACAAGCTGAAGAAAACGTGGATCAATTTTTCAGCCTATTTCCATAAAGTCATTGACCGATTTGAGTTGACGAAAAGCGACAACATCCGGTTCGTTCGCAAAATTCCGCGCGAGGCGATTTTTATTGAAGTTGATGAAGATAAAATTACGCAAGTGTTAGATAACATTATTTCGAACGCTTTGAAATACTCTCCGCAAGGCGGGACGATTACATTTCGCGTCCGCAAACTTTCTGATGAAATGATTGTCAGCGTCAGCGACGAAGGGGTCGGCATCCCGAAGGCCGATTTGGCGAAAATTTTTGAGCGGTTTTACCGGGTCGACAAGGCCAGGTCGCGCAAATTGGGCGGTACGGGGCTTGGGCTGGCCATTGCCAAAGAAGTCGTGCTCGCCCATGGCGGAACGATTTGGGCGGAAAGCAAAGAACATAAAGGGACGACGATTTATTTTACGCTGCCGCTAGAACGCGAGCAAAAGGATGACTGGTGCGATGTATGAAACGATCAAAACCATCGTGTTGACGTTGCTTGTGCTCATCAGCATTACCTTAACGTTTGCCTTATGGACATATCATCCGAAATACGACGTGTTGCAAAACGACGAATACATTCAACACGTCTCCGTGAGCAATACGCAAGTGGATACAGCGATGGTCGTGCAGCCAAAGCAGATTCTCATTCATAAAAACGGCGTCCCCTATGCTGTGACGAAAGACGAAGAGAAAAATGAAGTGCTGAAAGAAATGAGAAGATGGACGCTTGACGATTTCGAAGATGTTTCGTCTTCTGTTCCGCAAGGGAAGTTTTTATCGTTTTTAAATGGCAAAGAGCGGCTTGAGATCATTTACCCCGATGAGGTGCCGATCGACATATACCGATTGATTTTCACGATCGATGACAGGGGGCTCGACGGCTTGGCGTTTGACCGCCTGCTCGTCCCGCTCGGCGGGAAGGACGAGTTCCCCATCTACTTCATCGCGACCGACAAGCGCAAAATTTACAAAGCGATTGCCAGCGATGCCTCCTTATCGGCGATCGGCCGGCTGGCGAAAGAAACGAGCCATTTTCCGCGTTATTTCGCTTATCCGGTCAGCGAAACGAAGCAGTTGTATTTGCCGGAAAAAGAAGTGGTGCTCAGCAGTCTGCAATATTATACCGACGAGCTGGACGCAGACAAGTTTAAAGAAGCGCTCTTTAGCGATCCAAGCTTTGTCAAAAAAGATTTGATTCCGTTTGGCGAAGAATATACAGACGGTTCGCGGCTGATGGACGTCGATTTTCTTCAACGGATGCTGCTGTATGTGAATCCAGCGGCGCGCGTCTCGAATATGGGACAAACAGAGCAAGAAACCCATATCATCCAAAAAAGCATTGATTTCGTCAATGAGCATGGCGGTTGGACGGATCTGTATCATTTCGCCCGCTGGAGCGAGGAGGATCGAAAAGTCACGTTCCGGCTTGTCGTCAACGGCTATCCAGTCTTTAATGAATACGGCATGTCAGAAATCGTGGAGACGTGGGGAGCGTCCGATTTGATGAAATACCAACGTCCGCTCTTCCGCCTTGAAATCGCGGATCGCAACCGCACACCAAAAACGCTGCCGTCCGGCCATGAGGTCGTCAACTGGTTCGAACAGACGAAAGGCGTTCGCAAATCGCTCATCAAAGATATCGCCATCGGCTATGAGCTCATCAAAGATCCCGAGCGGGAAAAAGTCATCCGCCTTGAACCGGCATGGTTCTACTTGTACGGACAAACGTGGAAAAAGGTGGACACGAGCGATGAGGCGGG
>NZ_BCPV01000039.1 GCF_001544135.1 Geobacillus zalihae NBRC 101842
TTTCCCCGATTGAAGACTTTTCCGGCAATCTCTCGCTTGAATTTATCGACTATAGTTTAGGAGAACCGAAATATACGGTCGAAGAGGCGAAAGAACGCGACGTTACATATGCGGCGCCGCTTCGCGTCAAAGTTCGCCTGATCAATAAAGAAACGGGCGAAGTGAAGGAACAAGACGTGTTTATGGGCGATTTTCCGCTCATGACGGAAACCGGAACGTTTATTATCAATGGGGCGGAACGCGTCATCGTTTCCCAGCTCGTCCGCTCGCCAAGCGTCTATTACAGCGACAAAGTTGATAAAAACGGCAAACGCGGCTACTCGGCGACAGTGATTCCGAACCGCGGCGCATGGCTTGAATATGAAACCGATGCGAAAGACGTCGTTTACGTTCGCATCGACCGCACCCGTAAACTGCCGGTTACGGTGCTTCTCCGTGCGCTTGGGTTCAGCTCCGACCAAGAAATCATCGATCTGCTCGGTGACAACGAATACTTGCGCAATACGCTTGAAAAAGATAATACCGACAGCACGGAAAAAGCGTTGATTGAAATTTACGAGCGTCTTCGTCCGGGAGAGCCGCCGACGCTTGAGAATGCGAAAAATTTGCTGGCGTCGCGCTTTTTTGATCCGAAGCGCTATGACTTGGCGAGCGTAGGCCGTTATAAAATCAATAAAAAACTTCATATTAAAAACCGCCTGTTCAATCAGCGGCTCGCGGAAACGATCATTGATCCCGAAACCAAGGAAGTCATCGCCGAAGCTGGAGCGATGATCGACCGCCGAACGCTGAATCGCCTGCTCCCGTATTTGGAAAAAGGGGTCGGCTTACAGACATACCGCCCGGCCGAAGGGGTGGTGGACGGGGACATTTCGGTGCAAACGATCAAAATTTATGCCCCGAATGACCCGGATGGCGAAAAAGTGATCAACGTCATCGGCAACGGCTTCATCGCCGAGGATGTCAAACATATTACACCGGCTGACATCATTGCGTCGATCAGCTATTTCTTCAACTTGCTCCACGGCGTCGGCGATACGGATGACATCGACCATTTAGGCAACCGCCGCCTCCGTTCGGTCGGCGAACTATTGCAAAACCAATTCCGCATCGGCCTGTCGCGCATGGAGCGCGTCGTGCGCGAGCGCATGTCGATCCAAGATACGAACACGATTACGCCGCAGCAGCTGATCAACATCCGCCCAGTGATCGCGGCGATCAAAGAGTTTTTCGGCAGCTCGCAGCTGTCACAGTTCATGGATCAAACGAACCCATTGGCCGAACTGACGCACAAGCGGCGTCTGTCCGCGCTTGGCCCTGGCGGATTGACACGTGAGCGCGCTGGGTTTGAGGTGCGCGACGTTCACTATTCGCACTACGGGCGGATGTGTCCGATTGAAACGCCGGAAGGTCCGAACATCGGACTCATCAACTCGCTGTCCACTTACGCGAAAGTGAACAAGTTCGGCTTTATTGAAACGCCATACCGGCGCGTCGATCCGGAAACAGGGCGGGTGACGGACCAAATCGATTATTTGACAGCCGATGAAGAGGACAATTACGTTGTAGCACAGGCGAACGTACCGCTTGCGGAGGACGGCACGTTCCTTGAAGAAAACGTTGTCGCCCGTTTCCGCGGCGAGAACATCGTCGTCAAGCGCGATCGCGTCGACTACATGGACGTTTCGCCGAAGCAAGTCGTCTCGGCAGCGACAGCGTGCATCCCATTTTTGGAAAACGACGACTCGAACCGCGCGCTGATGGGAGCGAACATGCAGCGGCAAGCCGTGCCGCTGTTGGAACCGGAAGCGCCGATCGTTGGCACGGGGATGGAGTATGTTTCGGCGAAAGACTCGGGCGCAGCGGTCATTTGCAAGCACCGCGGCATCGTCGAGCGCGTCGAAGCAAAGGAAATTTGGGTGCGTCGGCTGATTGAAGTGGACGGCAAAGAAGTCAAGGGTGATCTAGATAAATATCGGTTGCTGAAATTCGTTCGTTCGAACCAAGGCACGTGCTACAACCAGCGGCCGATCGTGAAAAAAGGCGATATCGTTGAGAAGGGCGAAATTTTGGCCGATGGCCCGTCGATGGATAAGGGCGAATTGGCGCTTGGCCGCAATGTGCTTGTCGCCTTTATGACATGGGACGGTTACAACTACGAAGACGCGATCATCATGAGCGAACGGCTCGTCAAAGAAGACGTGTATACATCCATTCATATTGAAGAGTATGAAGCCGAATCGCGCGATACGAAACTCGGTCCTGAAGAAATTACGCGCGACATTCCAAACGTCGGCGAGGATGCGCTGAAAAACTTGGATGAACGCGGCATCGTCCGCATCGGCGCAGAAGTGAAAGACGGCGACTTGCTCGTCGGCAAAGTGACGCCAAAAGGAATGACCGAGCTGACGGCGGAAGAGCGGCTTTTGCACGCGATCTTCGGCGAAAAAGCGCGCGAGGTGCGTGATACGTCGTTGCGCGTCCCGCACGGCGGCGGCGGCATCGTCCTTGACGTGAAAGTGTTCAACCGCGAAGACGGCGACGAGCTTCCGCCGGGTGTCAATCAACTGGTGCGCGTCTATATTGTGCAAAAGCGGAAAATTTCCGAGGGCGACAAAATGGCAGGTCGCCACGGAAACAAAGGGGTTATTTCCCGCATTTTGCCGGAGGAAGATATGCCCTTCTTGCCGGATGGCACGCCGATTGACATCATGTTAAACCCACTCGGCGTTCCGTCGCGGATGAACATCGGGCAAGTATTTGAGCTGCACCTTGGCATGGCGGCGAAAAAACTCGGCCTGCACATCGCCTCCCCGGTCTTTGACGGGGCGACGGAGGAAGACGTTTGGAACATCCTCGAAGAAGCCGGCATGGCGCGCGATGCCAAAACGGTGCTGTATGACGGGCGGACGGGCGAACCGTTTGACAACCGCGTGTCGGTCGGGATCATGTACATGATCAAGCTTGCCCACATGGTCGACGACAAACTCCACGCTCGCTCGACCGGCCCGTACTCGCTTGTCACTCAACAGCCGCTTGGCGGCAAGGCGCAGTTCGGCGGCCAGCGCTTTGGTGAGATGGAAGTATGGGCGCTTGAGGCGTATGGGGCGGCATACACGCTGCAAGAAATTTTGACCGTCAAGTCCGACGATGTCGTCGGCCGTGTCAAAACGTACGAGGCGATCGTCAAAGGGGAAAACATTCCGGAGCCGGGTGTGCCGGAGTCGTTTAAAGTGTTGATCAAAGAGCTGCAAAGCTTGGGCATGGACGTCACGATTTTGACGAGCGATGAACAAGAAATCAACATGGAAAACTTTGATGATGATGATGATGACCATGCACCGGATGCCATCATGGTGGACGTCAAACCGGCCGAACGGGAAGAAGCCGGCGAAGAGAAAGATGCGGTGACGAAAGAATAAACCGGCCATAACGGCCAGGCGGGGAGCTGTTCCCCGCCATTGGCCGCTTGAGGGAACGGAAAACCGACGGATCAAAAAGGGAGGTATACCCCTTGCTGGATGTCAATAAATTTGAGTACATGAAAATTGGGCTCGCTTCCCCGGAGAAAATTCGTTCTTGGTCGTATGGCGAAGTCAAAAAGCCAGAGACAATCAACTATCGGACGTTAAAGCCGGAAAAAGACGGCTTGTTTTGCGAGCGCATTTTCGGTCCGACGAAAGACTGGGAATGCCATTGCGGCAAATATAAACGCGTTCGCTACAAAGGCGTCGTCTGCGACCGTTGCGGCGTCGAAGTGACGCGCTCGAAAGTCCGCCGCGAACGGATGGGCCATATCGAGCTGGCTGCCCCGGTTTCGCATATCTGGTATTTCAAAGGCATCCCGAGCCGGATGGGGTTGGTTCTTGACATGTCGCCGCGGGCGCTCGAAGAGGTCATTTATTTTGCATCCTATGTCGTCACCGACCCGGGTGATACGCCGCTTGAGAAAAAGCAGCTGTTGTCGGAAAAGGAATACCGCGCCTATCGCGAGAAGTACGGTCAATTGTTCCAAGCGTCGATGGGGGCGGAGGCGATCAAAAAGCTGCTCCAAGACATTGATTTGGATAAAGAGGTAGCCGCGCTGAAAGAAGAGCTGAAAACGGCGCAAGGGCAACGGCGCGCCCGCATCATTAAGCGGCTTGAAGTGCTTGAAGCGTTCCGCAGTTCAGGGAACGACCCGGCATGGATGGTGCTTGATGTACTGCCGGTCATTCCGCCGGAGTTGCGCCCGATGGTTCAGCTTGACGGCGGGCGGTTTGCAACATCGGATTTGAACGATTTGTACCGCCGCGTCATCAACCGTAACAACCGGCTGAAACGGCTGCTTGATCTCGGTGCGCCGAACATTATCGTCCAAAATGAGAAGCGGATGCTGCAAGAGGCGGTTGATGCTTTGATCGATAACGGCCGCCGCGGCCGTCCGGTGACCGGTCCGGGGAACCGTCCGTTAAAATCGCTTTCCCACATGCTGAAAGGGAAGCAAGGGCGCTTCCGGCAAAACTTGCTCGGCAAACGCGTTGATTATTCCGGCCGCTCCGTCATCGTCGTCGGCCCAAACTTAAAAATGTATCAATGCGGGCTGCCGAAAGAAATGGCGCTAGAGTTGTTCAAGCCGTTCGTCATGAAGGAGCTTGTGGAGCGGGGGTTGGCGCATAACATTAAAAGCGCGAAACGGAAAATCGAGCGCGTCCATCCGGAAGTGTGGGATGTGCTTGAAGATGTCATCAAAGAACATCCGGTGCTGTTAAACCGCGCTCCGACGCTGCACCGTCTCGGCATTCAGGCGTTTGAACCAACGCTTGTGGAAGGGCGGGCGATCCGTCTTCATCCGCTTGTTTGCACGGCGTACAACGCTGACTTTGACGGCGACCAAATGGCGGTGCACGTGCCGCTGTCGGCTGAGGCGCAAGCCGAAGCGCGCTTGTTGATGTTGGCGGCGCAAAACATTTTGAACCCGAAAGACGGGAAGCCGGTCGTGACACCATCACAAGACATGGTGTTGGGCAACTACTACTTGACGATGGAGCGCGAGGGAGCCATCGGCGAAGGCATGGTGTTCAAAGACACGGACGAGGCGCTGCTTGCTTACCATAACGGCTACGTCCATCTCCATTCGCGCATCGCCATTCATGCCGGTTCGCTGAAAAACGAAACGTTTACCGAAGAGCAAAACAACAAGCTGCTCTTAACGACCGTCGGAAAGCTCATTTTCAACGAAATTTTGCCGAATTCGTTCCCGTACATCAACGAGCCGACGACGGAAAACATTGAAGGGCGGACGCCGGACAAGTACTTCCTTGACAAAGGGGTCAACGTGCGCGAAGAAATTCGCAAGCGCGAACTCGTGCCGCCGTTTAAGAAAAAAGTGCTCGGGCAAATTATCGCTGAAGTGTTCAAACGGTTCAAAATCACCGAAACATCGAAGATGCTCGACCGCATGAAAGACCTTGGCTTCCAATATTCGACGAAGGCCGGCATCACGATCGGCGTGGCCGATATCGTCGTCCTGCCGGAAAAACAAGAAATTTTGGATGAAGCGCAAGCGAAAGTCGATACGGTTTTGAAGCAGTTCCGCCGCGGCTTAATTACGGACGAAGAGCGGTACGAGCGCGTCATCTCCATCTGGAGCGCGGCGAAAGACAAAATTCAAGACCGGTTGATGAAGTCGCTTGATAAACGCAACCCGATCTTTATGATGAGCGATTCCGGAGCGCGCGGGAACGCGTCGAACTTTACGCAGCTTGCGGGGATGCGCGGTTTGATGGCCAACCCGGCCGGCCGGATCATTGAGCTGCCGATCAAGTCGTCGTTCCGCGAAGGCTTGACGGTATTGGAATACTTTATCTCGACGCACGGCGCGCGAAAAGGATTGGCGGATACGGCGCTCAAAACGGCCGACTCAGGCTATCTCACGCGCCGCCTTGTCGACGTGGCCCAAGACGTCATCGTCCGCGAAGAAGATTGCGGCACCGACCGCGGCATTTTGGCGCGGGCGCTGACGGATGGCACGGAAGTTGTCGTCAAGCTTGAAGAGCGGCTTGTCGGCCGCTATGCGCACAAAACGGTGCGCCATCCGGAAACGGGCGAAGTGATCGTCCGCAAAGACGAGATGATCACCGAAGATATCGCCAATGAGATCATGAAAGCCGGCATTACGGAAGTATGGATTCGCTCCGTATTCGCCTGCAACACGCGCCATGGCGTCTGCAAAAAATGTTACGGCCGCAACATGGCGACCGGCATGGACGTCGAAGTTGGCGAAGCCGTCGGCATTATCGCCGCTCAGTCGATCGGCGAGCCGGGCACGCAGCTGACAATGCGGACGTTCCATACAGGCGGCGTCGCCGGCGACGATATCACTCAAGGTTTGCCACGGGTGCAAGAGCTGTTTGAAGCGCGCAACCCGAAAGGGCAAGCGGTCATTTCGGAAATTGACGGCACGGTCATCTCGATTAACAAAACGCGTGACAACCAATATGAAGTTGTCGTGCAAGGTGAGGTTGAAACGCGGACATATGTAGCGCCGTACAATGCGCGGCTGAAAGTCGAAGAAGGTCAGCGCGTCGAACGCGGCCAAGAGCTGACAGAAGGCTCGGTCGACCCGAAACAGTTGTTGCGCGTGCGCGATATTACATCCGTGCAAGAGTACTTGCTCCGCGAAGTGCAAAAAGTGTACCGGATGCAAGGGGTAGAAATCAGCGACAAGCATATCGAGGTCATGGTGCGGCAAATGTTGCGCAAAGTGCGCGTCATCGATGCCGGCGACACCGATGTGCTGCCGGGTACGCTTTTGGATGTTCACCAGTTTACCGATGTCAACGCCAAAGCTCTTCGCGAAGGGAAACGGCCGGCGACGGCCCGCCAGGTGTTGCTTGGCATCACGAAAGCGTCGCTTGAGACGGATTCATTCTTGTCTGCTGCTTCGTTCCAAGAAACGACGCGCGTCTTGACCGATGCAGCGATCAAAGGAAAACGTGATGAACTGCTTGGCTTAAAAGAAAACGTCATTATCGGCAAACTCGTCCCGGCTGGAACCGGTATGGCCCGCTACCGGAAAGTGAAGCCGGCCGTCAAAAAAGAAACGGCTGGCGACACGGTGTCGTCCAAATAACGCGAGCCAAGCGGCCGGCTAAGGCGCTCCTTGGCCGGCCATCATCTAATGAAAAATCCAGTTGACAATCGACAAAGAAAATGGTAGTCTAATAAAGGTGTTCCAACAACCTGGTACTTTGGAGGATATGTTACATGTCTTATGAAAAAGTATTACAGGCTGGAAAAATTGTCATTGGAACCAAACAAACGATAAGGGCTTTAAAGGAAGGGAAAGCAGCGGAAGTGATCGTGGCGGAGGATGCCGACTTGCCGATCATCGAAAAAGTGACCGCCGCCGCCAATGAGGCAAACGTGCCGGTCACAAAAGTCGATTCGATGAAAAAGCTTGGCAAGGCGTGCAAAATCCAAGTCGGTGCGGCTGCAGTGGCGATCCTTCGGTAACGTTTTGCCTTTCTCCCCTAAAACCTTTATTTGCATAAACGATGAACCACCTGGATATGTGGGCTTAAACGATACATGCGAAAGGAGGATCTTTTCATGCCTACAATCAACCAATTGGTCCGCAAAGGACGCGAGAAAAAAGTCGTGAAATCGAAATCCCCTGCGTTGAACAAAGGGTATAACAGCTTCAAAAAAGAGCAAACGAATGTGTCGTCTCCGCAAAAACGCGGCGTTTGCACGCGTGTCGGCACGATGACGCCGAAAAAACCGAACTCGGCGTTGCGGAAATACGCCCGTGTCCGCTTGACAAATGGGATTGAAGTTACGGCGTACATTCCGGGGATCGGCCATAACTTGCAAGAACACAGCGTTGTGCTCATCCGCGGCGGACGTGTCAAAGACTTGCCGGGGGTACGCTACCATATTATCCGTGGGGCGCTGGATGCTGCAGGCGTAGCGAACCGGATGCAAGGTCGTTCGAAATACGGCGCGAAAAAACCAAAAGCAGCGAAAAAATAATGAAATGAAGAGAATGTTTTCCTGAAGGGAGGAAACACTATGCCACGTAGAGGCCCTGTTGCTAAACGTGACGTACTGCCGGATCCAATTTACAATTCGAAGCTTGTTACCCGTTTGATCAATAAAATTATGATCGACGGCAAAAAATCAAAAGCGCAAAAAATTCTTTACACCGCGTTTGATATTATCCGTGAGCGCACGGGTAAAGATCCAATGGAAGTGTTTGAGCAAGCGTTGAAAAACGTGATGCCGGTGTTGGAAGTGCGCGCTCGCCGCGTTGGTGGGGCGAACTACCAAGTTCCGGTCGAGGTTCGTCCGGACCGCCGCGTTTCTCTCGGTTTGCGCTGGCTCGTGCAATATGCACGTCTTCGCAACGAAAAAACGATGGAAGAGCGCTTGGCAAATGAAATTATGGACGCTGCCAACAACACGGGTGCAGCGGTGAAAAAACGCGAAGATACACATAAAATGGCTGAAGCGAACCGCGCGTTTGCCCATTACCGCTGGTAAGGAGCGCCGCCTAAAGGAAATAGGTGAGGAGGCACTGCGGTTGCCTATTCACCTATCTTCCTATATATTGCGGCCTTTCCGGTCGCGCGTGGGACAACTTCAAAGACAAGGGGATTGCGCCATCGATGGCGGCGCCATCTACTTATATTTCATATTTGAAGGAAGGAGAAAATAACCACTATGGCAAGAGAGTTCTCCTTGGAAAAGACTCGCAACATAGGGATTATGGCGCACATTGACGCCGGGAAAACGACGACGACGGAACGGATCTTGTTCTATACCGGCCGCGTTCATAAAATCGGGGAAGTGCATGAAGGTGCGGCCACGATGGACTGGATGGAACAAGAACAAGAGCGCGGAATTACGATCACGTCGGCGGCGACAACGGCGCAATGGAAAGGCCATCGCATCAATATCATCGACACGCCGGGGCACGTCGACTTTACGGTCGAGGTTGAGCGTTCGTTGCGCGTATTGGACGGGGCCATCACGGTCTTAGACGCGCAATCGGGTGTTGAACCGCAAACGGAAACCGTTTGGCGCCAAGCGACGACATATGGCGTCCCACGGATCGTGTTCGTCAACAAAATGGATAAAATCGGCGCCGATTTCTTGTATTCGGTGAAAACGCTCCATGACCGCCTGCAAGCGAACGCCCATCCGGTGCAACTGCCGATCGGTGCTGAAGATCAATTCTCCGGCATTATCGACTTGGTTGAAATGTGCGCGTACCATTACCATGATGAGCTTGGCAAAAACATTGAGCGCATTGACATTCCGGAAGAATACCGCGATATGGCAGAAGAGTACCATAACAAGCTGATTGAGGCGGTCGCTGAGCTGGACGAAGAATTAATGATGAAATATTTGGAAGGAGAAGAAATCACGGCGGAAGAGCTGAAGGCCGCGATCCGCAAAGCGACGATCAGCGTTGAATTCTTCCCGGTCTTCTGCGGCTCGGCATTCAAAAACAAAGGTGTTCAGCTGCTTCTTGACGGCGTTGTCGACTACTTGCCGTCTCCGGTTGACATCCCGGCGATTCGCGGCGTCGTTCCGGATACCGAAGAAGAAGTGACACGTGAAGCAAGCGATGACGCTCCGTTTGCCGCTTTGGCATTTAAAATCATGACTGACCCGTATGTCGGGAAATTGACGTTTATTCGCGTCTACTCTGGAACGCTTGATTCCGGTTCATATGTGATGAACACGACGAAAGGGAAGCGCGAACGGATCGGCCGCTTGCTGCAAATGCACGCGAACCACCGTCAAGAAATTTCGAAAGTCTATGCCGGTGATATTGCCGCAGCGGTAGGTTTAAAAGATACGGCGACCGGTGATACTCTATGTGATGACAAGCATCCTGTCATTTTAGAGTCGATGCAATTCCCAGAACCGGTCATTTCGGTGGCAATCGAGCCGAAGTCGAAAGCCGATCAAGACAAAATGAGCCAAGCGCTGCAAAAATTGCAAGAAGAAGACCCGACTTTCCGCGCTCACACCGACCCGGAAACGGGCCAAACGATCATCTCCGGAATGGGCGAGTTGCATCTTGACATCATCGTCGACCGGATGCGCCGCGAGTTCAAAGTCGAAGCGAACGTCGGGGCGCCGCAAGTTGCCTACCGCGAAACGTTCCGCAAATCGGCGCAAGTCGAAGGCAAATTCATCCGTCAATCCGGCGGCCGCGGTCAATACGGCCACGTTTGGATCGAATTCTCGCCGAACGAGCGCGGCAAAGGCTTCGAATTCGAGAACGCCATCGTCGGTGGGGTTGTTCCGAAAGAGTATGTGCCGGCCGTCCAAGCTGGATTGGAAGAAGCGATGCAAAACGGCGTCTTAGCCGGCTATCCGGTTGTCGACATTAAAGCGAAGCTGTTCGACGGATCGTACCACGATGTCGACTCGAGCGAAATGGCATTCAAAATCGCTGCTTCCTTGGCATTGAAAAACGCCGCGACGAAGTGCGATCCGGTTCTTTTGGAACCGATCATGAAAGTCGAAGTCGTCATCCCTGAAGAGTACCTCGGTGACATCATGGGCGACATCACGTCCCGTCGCGGCCGCATCGAGGGGATGGAAGCGCGCGGCAACGCCCAAGTCGTCCGGGCGATGGTGCCGATGGCTGAAATGTTTGGTTATGCGACATCGCTCCGTTCGAACACGCAAGGACGCGGAACGTTCTCGATGGTGTTTGACCACTATGAAGAAGTTCCGAAAAACATCGCCGATGAAATTATCAAAAAAAATAAAGGCGAATAATTGATTTCTCTTGCTAGTTTCGCTATAAATACTTATGTAAGTAAGACTTGGGAACATTTTGTTCCCAAGCATCCTATACTTACCCAACCATATAAATTCATATCTTACTTTTAAGGAGGATATCTCTCATGGCTAAAGCGAAATTTGAGCGCACGAAACCGCACGTCAACATTGGCACGATCGGCCACGTTGACCACGGGAAAACGACGTTGACAGCTGCGATCACGACGGTTTTGGCGAAACAAGGCAAAGCCGAAGCAAAAGCGTACGACCAAATCGACGCTGCTCCGGAAGAGCGTGAACGCGGGATTACGATTTCGACGGCGCACGTCGAGTATGAAACAGATGCTCGCCACTATGCGCACGTTGACTGCCCAGGCCACGCTGACTACGTTAAAAACATGATCACGGGCGCGGCGCAAATGGACGGCGCGATCCTTGTTGTATCGGCGGCTGACGGTCCGATGCCGCAAACGCGCGAACACATTCTTCTCTCCCGCCAAGTCGGTGTTCCGTACATCGTTGTATTCTTGAACAAATGCGACATGGTGGACGACGAAGAATTGCTTGAACTTGTTGAAATGGAAGTTCGCGATCTTCTCTCTGAATACGACTTCCCAGGCGATGAAGTGCCGGTCATCAAAGGTTCGGCATTAAAAGCGCTTGAAGGCGACCCGCAATGGGAAGAAAAAATCATTGAACTGATGAATGCGGTTGACGAATACATCCCGACGCCGCAACGTGAAGTGGACAAACCGTTCATGATGCCAATCGAGGACGTCTTCTCGATCACGGGCCGCGGTACGGTTGCAACAGGCCGTGTTGAACGCGGTACGTTGAAAGTTGGCGACCCGGTTGAAATCATCGGTTTGTCGGATGAGCCGAAAACGACGACCGTTACGGGTGTAGAAATGTTCCGCAAACTTCTCGATCAAGCGGAAGCCGGCGACAACATCGGTGCGCTTCTCCGCGGCGTATCTCGTGATGAAGTCGAGCGCGGCCAAGTATTGGCGAAACCTGGTTCGATCACGCCGCACACGAAATTCAAAGCGCAAGTATACGTCCTGACGAAAGAAGAAGGCGGACGCCATACTCCGTTCTTCTCGAACTACCGTCCGCAATTCTACTTCCGTACGACGGACGTAACGGGCATTATCACGCTTCCGGAAGGCGTCGAAATGGTTATGCCTGGCGACAACGTTGAAATGACGGTGGAACTGATCGCCCCGATCGCGATCGAAGAAGGTACGAAATTCTCGATCCGCGAAGGCGGCCGTACGGTCGGCGCTGGCTCTGTATCGGAAATCATCGAGTAATCACGGCAAAAAAGGGTGTCCAGCAATGGACATCCTTTTTTTGATGCCATCTTGACCGTCAGATTGGCGGCTGTGTTGAAAACGGGATGGCGGCTATGTATAATAGAAGAAGTGTGGGAAAAGCAAAGAAATCACTTGCAATCTTGCTTACATACCAGTATAATATCAAATGTTGGTCTTTGACTGCGATGAAGCGGAAGGTTGCTGACACACCCGGCCGCTTTGCCACGGCGGTGTGCAGGAAATTTCCGTGGAGAAGTCTATTTTCAAAATAGGCGAAGAAGGAGGGAAACCAAATGGCAAAAGAAAAAATTCGCATTCGTTTAAAAGCTTACGATCATCGAATTTTAGACCAATCGGCGGAGAAAATTGTGGAAACCGCAAAACGTTCCGGGGCAAAAGTGTCGGGGCCGATCCCGTTGCCGACGGAAAGAACGGTGTATACGATCTTGCGTGCCGTTCATAAGTACAAAGACTCCCGTGAACAATTCGAAATGCGGACGCATAAACGTTTGATCGACATCATCAACCCGACTCCGCAAACGGTTGATTCGTTAATGCGTCTCGATTTGCCGTCGGGCGTTGATATTGAAATTAAACTTTGATCGACTGGGAGGTGTGACACATGACGAAAGGAATCTTAGGAAGAAAGATCGGTATGACGCAAATATTTGCGGAAAATGGCGATTTGATTCCGGTAACCGTCATCCATGCGACGCCGAACGTCGTCCTGCAAAAGAAAACGATCGAAAACGACGGTTACGAAGCGATCCAATTAGGTTTTGAAGATATTAGCGAAAAACGCGCCAATAAACCGCAAATTGGCCATGCTGCCAAAGCGAACACGGCACCTAAGCGCTTCATTCGTGAAATCCGCGGCGCCAACATCGATGAATATGAAGTTGGCCAAGAAGTGAAAGTTGACATTTTCAGCGAAGGCGAAATTGTCGATGTCACGGGCATTTCGAAAGGGAAAGGTTTCCAAGGGGCGATCAAACGCCACGGTCAATCACGCGGACCAATGGCTCACGGTTCCCGTTATCATCGCCGTCCGGGTTCGATGGGGTCCATCGCGCCAAACCGCGTTTTCAAAACGAAAAACTTGCCGGGCCGCATGGGCGGTGAGCGCGTGACGATCCAAAACTTGAAAATCGTGAAAGTGGATCCGGAGCGCAACTTGCTGCTCATTAAAGGCAATGTGCCGGGTCCGAGAAAAGGCTTAGTCATCGTCAAAAGCGCCGTGAAAGCGGCGAAGAAGGCGAAATAACATCCGGCCAAGAAAGGAGGAACTACGTAATGCCAAAAGTAGCATTATACAACCAAAACGGTCAGACGGTCGGCGAAATCGAGTTGAACGACGCCGTTTTTGGGATTGAACCGAATAAGCATGTGTTGTTCGAAGCAGTGATTATGCAACGCGCCTCGATGCGTCAAGGAACGCATAAAACGAAAAACCGCGCTGAAGTGAGCGGCGGCGGCCGCAAGCCATGGCGCCAAAAAGGGACAGGACGCGCCCGTCAAGGTTCGATTCGCGCTCCGCAATGGCGCGGCGGCGGTACGGTCTTTGGTCCAGTTCCGCGCAGCTACAGCTACAAACTTCCGAAAAAAGTTCGCCGTTTAGCGATCAAATCGGCATTGTCTTCGAAAGTGCTCGAAAACGACATCGTTGTATTGGATCAATTGTCGCTTGAAGCACCGAAGACGAAGGAAATGGTCAAAATTTTAAACAATCTCTCAGTGGATCGGAAAGCACTCATTGTGACCGACGAGCTGAATGAGAATGTATATCTGTCGGCGCGCAACATTCCTGGCGTCAAAGTGGTGGCAGCCAACGGCATCAATGTGCTCGATGTGCTCAACCATGACAAACTCGTCATTACGAAGGCGGCCGTGGAGAAAGTAGAGGAGGTGCTTGCATAATGAAAGACCCTCGCGACATTATTAAGCGCCCCATCATCACGGAAAATACAATGAATTTGATCGGGCAAAAAAAATATACGTTTGAGGTCGACGTCAAAGCGAACAAGACGGAAGTGAAAGACGCCGTCGAGAAAATTTTTGGCGTTAAAGTAGCCAAAGTGAACATCATGAACTATAAAGGGAAATTTAAACGCGTCGGCCGCTACAGCGGCTATACGAACCGCCGCCGCAAAGCGATCGTCACGCTGACGCCGGACAGCAAAGAGATCGAACTGTTTGAAGTGTAACATAAACGATGAAGGAGGGACATTCCGATGGCGATCAAAAAGTACAAACCGACATCGAACGGCCGTCGCGGCA
Organism: Geobacillus zalihae NBRC 101842; assembly: GCF_001544135.1. Taxonomy (GTDB): domain Bacteria; phylum Bacillota; class Bacilli; order Bacillales; family Anoxybacillaceae; genus Geobacillus; species Geobacillus zalihae. The sequence goes on from NZ_BCPV01000039.1 coordinate 14,382, forward strand.
TGACGGTGCTTGATTTCTCGGAAATTACGACGGATCAGCCGGAAAAATCGCTGCTTGCTCCGTTAAAGAAAAAGGCGGGCCGCAACAATCAAGGGAAAATTACGGTGCGCCATCAAGGCGGCGGCCATAAACGCCAATATCGGATTATCGACTTTAAACGCGACAAAGACGGAATTCCAGGACGCGTTGCTACGATTGAATACGATCCGAACCGTTCTGCCAATATCGCGCTTATCAACTATGCAGACGGTGAAAAACGCTACATTATCGCGCCGAAAAACTTGAAAGTCGGCATGGAAATCATGTCCGGTCCGGATGCGGACATTAAAATCGGCAATGCGCTTCCGCTTGAGAACATCCCAGTCGGTACGCTCGTCCACAACATTGAGCTGAAACCGGGCCGCGGCGGACAATTGGTGCGTGCAGCTGGTACGTCGGCGCAAGTGCTTGGGAAAGAAGGAAAATACGTCATCGTTCGTTTGGCTTCCGGCGAAGTGCGCATGATTTTAGGCAAATGCCGTGCAACGGTTGGTGAAGTCGGCAACGAGCAACACGAACTTGTCAACATCGGGAAAGCAGGACGCGCCCGCTGGTTGGGAATTCGCCCGACAGTTCGCGGTTCGGTTATGAACCCGGTTGACCATCCGCACGGCGGTGGTGAAGGGAAAGCGCCAATCGGACGCAAATCGCCGATGACACCATGGGGCAAACCGACGCTTGGATACAAAACACGCAAAAAGAAAAACAAATCGGATAAATTCATCATCCGTCGCCGCAAGAAATAATGAACGAGCGCAATTCAGAAGGGAGGTTCACTTATGGGTCGCAGCTTGAAAAAAGGTCCGTTTTGCGATGAGCATTTGATGAAAAAAATCGAAAAACTGAATGCAACAGGGCAAAAACAAGTGATCAAAACGTGGTCTCGCCGTTCGACGATCTTCCCGCAGTTTGTCGGGCATACGATCGCGGTGTACGATGGCCGCAAACATGTTCCGGTCTACATCACGGAAGACATGGTCGGGCACAAACTCGGCGAATTTGCGCCGACGCGCACGTTCCGCGGCCATGCTGGCGATGACAAGAAAACGAAACGGTAATGAGAGGAGGTTCTAGATATGCAAGCTAAAGCTGTTGCAAGAACCGTTCGCATCGCTCCTCGTAAAGCGCGCTTAGTCATTGACTTGATTCGCGGGAAAGAAGTGGGCGAAGCGTTCGCTATTTTGCGCCATACACCAAAAGCAGCTTCCCCGATCATTGAGAAAGTGTTGAAATCAGCAGTTGCCAACGCTGAACACAACTATGACATGGACGTCAACAACTTGGTCATTACTCAAGCGTATGTCGACGAAGGCCCGACGCTGAAACGGTTCCGTCCGCGCGCCATGGGACGGGCAAGCGCCATTAACAAACGCACAAGCCATATTACGATCGTCGTTTCAGAAAAGAAGGAGGGATAATCCGTGGGTCAAAAGGTCAACCCGATCGGTCTGCGCATCGGCATCATTCGTGACTGGGAATCGAGATGGTATGCGGAAAAAGACTATGCAGATCTGTTGCACGAAGACTTGAAAATCCGTGAATACATTAGCAAACGCCTGCAAGACGCGGCCGTCTCCCGCGTGGAGATTGAACGGGCAGCCAACCGGGTCAACGTAACGATCCATACCGCCAAACCGGGCATGGTCATCGGGAAAGGCGGTTCGGAAGTGGAAGCGCTCCGTAAAGCGCTCGCGCAATTGACCGGTAAACGCGTCCATATCAACATTGTAGAAATCAAAAAACCAGACTTGGATGCACGTCTTGTTGCTGAAAATATCGCTCGTCAGCTTGAAAACCGCGTATCGTTCCGCCGGGCGCAAAAACAAGCGATCCAACGTGCGATGCGCGCTGGGGCGAAAGGGATCAAAACGATGGTATCCGGCCGTTTGGGCGGGGCTGACATCGCTCGTTCGGAGCATTACAGCGAAGGGACGGTTCCACTCCATACGCTGCGCGCTGACATTGACTATGGAACGGCAGAAGCCGATACGACGTACGGAAAAATCGGCGTGAAAGTATGGATTTATCGTGGAGAAGTCCTTCCGACCAAGAAAAAAGCTGAGGAAGGAGGAAAATAATCATGTTAATGCCAAAACGCGTCAAATATCGCCGTGAACATCGCGGACGGATGAAAGGCCGGGCGAAAGGCGGCACGGAAGTTCATTTCGGTGAATTTGGGTTGCAAGCATTAGAATCAGCTTGGATTACGAACCGGCAAATCGAAGCAGCCCGTCGGGCGATGACCCGTTACATGAGACGGGGCGGGAAAGTATGGATCCGCATTTTCCCTTCCAAACCGTATACGGCAAAACCGCTTGAAGTGCGGATGGGTTCTGGTAAAGGGGCGCCGGAAGGCTGGGTCGCCGTTGTCAAACCAGGCAAAGTGATGTTTGAAGTGGGCGGTGTTTCTGAGGAAGTGGCACGTGAAGCATTGCGTCTCGCTTCTCACAAACTTCCGATCAAATGCAAATTTGTAAAACGTGAAGAAACTGGTGGTGAAGCGTAATGAAAGCGAAAGAAATCCGTGAGTTGACCACTGCCGAGATCGAACAAAAAATTAAAGCGTTGAAGGAAGAATTGTTCAACCTTCGCTTCCAACTGGCCACAGGTCAATTGGAAAACACGGCGCGCATCCGCCAAGTGCGCAAAGACATCGCCCGCATGAAAACGATTATTCGCGAACGCGAGCTCGCTGCCAATAAATAATGTGTTTGAGAGGAGGTTTGTGGAATGAGCCAACGCAATCAACGCAAAGTGTACGTCGGGCGGGTTGTATCGGACAAAATGGACAAAACGATCACCGTGTTGGTCGAAACGTACAAAAAACATCCGCTGTACGGCAAACGCGTGAAATATTCGAAAAAATATAAGGCGCATGATGAACATAACATCGCGAAAGTCGGCGATATCGTGAAAATTATGGAAACTCGCCCGCTGTCGGCCACAAAACGCTTCCGCTTAGTGGAAGTCATCGAAAAAGCGGTTGTTCTGTAATCGTTCTTCACTTAGTTCGGAGAGATAATTCCGAAAGGAGGTTTCGTCGATGATTCAACAAGAATCTCGCTTGAAAGTAGCTGATAACTCTGGTGCACGCGAAGTGCTTGTCATTAAAGTGCTCGGAGGCTCGGGTCGCCGCTATGCGAACATCGGCGACGTCGTTGTGGCGACGGTCAAAGATGCGACACCAGGTGGCGTTGTTAAAAAAGGTCAAGTCGTGAAAGCAGTTGTTGTTCGTACGAAACGCGGGGTGCGCCGTCCGGACGGTTCGTACATCCGCTTTGACGAAAACGCCTGCGTCATCATCCGCGATGACAAAAGCCCGCGCGGCACGCGGATTTTCGGACCGGTTGCCCGTGAATTGCGCGATAAAGACTTCATGAAAATCATTTCTTTAGCTCCGGAAGTTATTTAATGGAACGGAACAGCGTTTCAAGGAGGTGCGAATGCGATGCATGTAAAAAAAGGCGATAAAGTGCAAGTAATCTCCGGCAAAGACAAAGGCAAGCAAGGCGTCATTCTGGCGGCGTTTCCGAAGAAAAACCGCGTCATCGTCGAGGGCGTCAATATTGTGAAAAAGCATGCGAAACCGTCGCAAGCGAACCCGCAAGGCGGCATCATTGAGAAGGAAGCGCCGATCCATGTTTCGAAAGTCATGCCGCTCGACCCGAAAACGGGTGAACCGACGCGCATCGGCTACAAAATGGTCGATGGCAAAAAAGTGCGCTATGCGAAAAAATCCGGCGAGATTTTGGATAAATAACCGTGACGCAGGAAGGGAGGTACTTTTATGAACCGCCTGAAAGAGAAGTATGTAAACGAAGTCGTACCTGCTCTCATGAGCAAGTTCAACTATAAATCGATCATGCAAGTGCCAAAAATCGAAAAAATCGTCATCAACATGGGTGTCGGCGATGCGGTGCAAAACCCGAAAGCATTAGACAGCGCCGTTGAAGAGCTGACGCTGATCGCCGGTCAGCGTCCGGTGGTAACGCGTGCGAAAAAATCGATCGCCGGCTTCCGTCTTCGTCAAGGGATGCCAATCGGTGCGAAAGTGACGCTGCGCGGCGAACGGATGTATGAGTTTCTCGATAAGTTGATTTCGGTCTCGCTTCCGCGCGTGCGCGACTTCCGCGGCGTATCGAAAAAGTCGTTTGACGGCCGCGGCAACTATACGCTCGGCATTAAAGAACAGCTCATTTTCCCTGAGATTGACTACGATAAAGTGAACAAAGTGCGCGGCATGGACATCGTGATCGTCACAACGGCCAACACGGATGAAGAAGCTCGTGAACTGCTGGCGTTGCTCGGCATGCCATTCCAAAAATAATGATCCCATAACGCAAGGGAGGCGAAATCGTGGCTAAAAAATCGATGATCGCGAAACAAAAACGGACGCCGAAGTTTAAAGTGAGAGCGTACACCCGTTGCGAGCGCTGCGGCCGCCCGCACTCGGTCTATCGCAAATTCAAATTGTGCCGTATTTGTTTCCGTGAGCTCGCATACAAAGGTCAACTTCCAGGCATCAAAAAAGCCAGCTGGTAATCAACCCATTGATTGGGAAGGAGGTAAAACATAATGGTGATGACAGATCCAATTGCTGATATGCTGACTCGCATCCGCAATGCGAATATGGTGCGTCACGAAAAGCTCGAAGTCCCGGCTTCGAAAATCAAGCGGGAAATCGCGGAAATTTTAAAGCGCGAAGGGTTTATTCGTGATTATGAATATATCGAAGACAACAAACAAGGCATTCTCCGCATCTTCTTGAAATACGGTCCGAACAACGAACGTGTCATTACCGGGCTGAAACGCATCAGCAAACCGGGGTTGCGCGTTTACGTCAAAGCCCATGAAGTGCCGCGCGTCCTGAACGGCTTAGGGATCGCGATTCTTTCGACATCGCAGGGCATCTTAACAGACAAAGAAGCACGGCAAAAAGGCACGGGCGGCGAAGTAATCGCCTACGTTTGGTAATCTATCTGCTCAAGAATGGAGGTGTTTTTGACATGTCACGTGTCGGCAAAAAACCAATTGAAATTCCTGCCGGTGTCACCGTTACGGTCAACGGCAACACGGTTACGGTCAAAGGGCCGAAAGGGGAGCTGACCCGCACGTTCCATCCAGATATGACGATCACGGTTGAGGGCAATGTCATCACGGTTACGCGTCCAAGCGATGAAAAACATCATCGCGCGCTCCATGGCACGACGCGCAGCTTGCTTGCCAACATGGTCGAAGGCGTTTCGAAAGGTTATGAAAAAGCGCTCGAACTCGTTGGTGTCGGGTACCGGGCGTCGAAACAAGGGAAAAAGCTTGTATTGAGCGTCGGTTATTCTCATCCGGTAGAAATTGAGCCGGAAGAAGGGCTTGAAATTGAAGTGCCATCCCAAACGAAAATCATCGTCAAAGGGGCAGACAAACAGCGCGTCGGCGAACTGGCCGCCAACATTCGCGCGGTTCGTCCGCCAGAGCCGTATAAAGGCAAAGGCATCCGCTACGAAGGTGAGCTTGTGCGCCTGAAAGAAGGCAAAACTGGTAAATAACGCGGCATAGCGAAGCGAAAGGAGTGACATTCGATGATCACGAAAGTGGACCGAAACGCGGTTCGGAAGAAAAGACACGCGCGCATCCGCAAAAAAATCTTCGGCACGGCTGAACGTCCGCGGTTGAGCGTGTTCCGTTCCAATAAACATATTTACGCGCAAATTATCGATGATACAAAATCGTCAACGATCGTCAGCGCCTCGACGTTGGACAAAGAGTTTGGCTTAGATTCGACGAACAACATTGAGGCAGCGAAAAAAGTCGGCGAACTTGTCGCCAAACGTGCGTTGGAAAAAGGCATTAAAAAAGTCGTGTTCGACCGTGGCGGGTATTTATATCACGGACGGGTAAAAGCATTGGCAGACGCCGCCCGCGAAGCCGGCTTGGAATTCTAATTACAAAGGAGGGACAACGATGCGTCGTATCGATCCAAACAAACTTGAATTGGAAGAGCGTGTAGTCGCGGTCAACCGTGTAGCAAAAGTCGTGAAAGGCGGACGTCGCCTGCGCTTTTCAGCTCTCGTCGTCGTCGGCGATAAAAACGGCCATGTCGGATTTGGCACCGGAAAAGCACAAGAGGTTCCAGAAGCGATCCGCAAAGCCATTGAAGATGCGAAGAAAAACTTAATTGAAGTGCCGATCGTCGGCACAACGATTCCGCATGAAGTCATCGGCCATTTCGGTGCCGGGGAAATCATTTTGAAACCCGCTTCCGAAGGTACCGGGGTCATCGCTGGGGGTCCGGCGCGTGCTGTATTAGAGCTGGCGGGCATCAGCGACATCTTGTCGAAATCGATCGGTTCCAACACGCCAATCAACATGGTGCGCGCAACGTTTGATGGGCTGAAACAATTAAAACGCGCCGAAGACGTAGCGAGATTGCGCGGCAAAACAGTCGAGGAACTGTTAGGATAAGGAGGGAACGATCATGGCAAAAAAACTGGCGATTACCCTCACGCGCAGCGTGATTGGCCGTCCGGAAGACCAACGCGTTACCGTCAGAACGCTCGGCCTGCGAAAAATGCACCAAACGGTCATCCACAATGACAATCCTGCGATCCGCGGGATGATCAACAAAGTGGCCCACCTTGTCAAAGTCAAAGAAATTGAAGAATAATGAATCATAAGGAGGTGCTTTGCCATGAAACTTCATGAACTAAAACCAGCGCCGGGATCCCGAAAGAAAGCTGTGCGCGTCGGCCGCGGGATCGGTTCGGGCAACGGCAAAACGTCCGGCCGCGGTCAAAAAGGTCAAAATGCCCGCTCAGGTGGAGGAGTTCGTCTTGGGTTTGAAGGCGGTCAAACTCCGCTGTTCCGCCGTTTGCCGAAACGAGGATTTACGAACATCAATCGGAAAGAGTATGCGGTTGTGAATCTGGAAAAACTGAATCGTTTTGAAGACGGAACGGAAGTGACGCCGGAATTGCTTCTTGAGACGGGCGTCATCAGCAAGTTGAAATCGGGTGTGAAAATTTTGGGCAAAGGCCAAATCGAGAAAAAGCTGACGGTCAAAGCGCATAAGTTCTCGGCATCGGCGAAAGAGGCCATTGAGGCGGCTGGCGGTAAAACTGAGGTGATTTAATGTTTCGGACAATCTCCAACTTTATGCGCGTCAGTGATATTCGAAACAAAATTATTTTCACTCTTCTTATGTTGATCGTGTTCCGCATTGGAACGTTCATCCCTGTTCCGGGCGTGAACGCGGATGTGTTAAAACTGCAAGATGAATTGAATGCATTCGGCGTCCTGAACATTTTCGGCGGCGGGGCGCTGCAAAACTTTTCGATTTTTGCCATGGGGGTTATGCCCTATATTACGGCATCGATTATCGTCCAGCTGCTGCAAATGGACGTTGTTCCCAAATTTACGGAGTGGTCGAAGCAAGGCGAGGTAGGCCGGCGTAAATTAGCTCAGTTTACCCGCTATTTCACGGTCGTGCTCGGGTTTATCCAAGCCATCGGCATGTCGTACGGCTTTAACAACTTGGCTGGCGGGATGCTCATTCGAAATCCGGGCATCGGCACGTATTTGTTGATCGCGGTTGTCTTGACCGCCGGCACCGCATTTTTAATGTGGCTCGGCGAACAGATCACCGCGAAAGGCGTGGGCAATGGCATTTCGATCATTATTTTCGCCGGGATTGTCTCAGGCATTCCGACGGTCTTGAACCAAATTTACGCCCAACAGTTTGAAAATGTCGGGGAAGATGTGTTTTTGCGCATCGTCCGGCTCCTGCTTGTGGCGTTGGCGGTCGTTGCCGTCATCGTTGGTGTCATTTACATCCAGCAGGCGTTCCGGAAAATTCCGATTCAATACGCAAAGCGGCTTGAGGGCCGAAGCCCGGTGGGCGGCCACTCGACTCATTTGCCGCTCAAAGTGAACCCAGCGGGAGTCATTCCGGTCATTTTCGCTGTATCGTTTTTGATTGCACCACCGACCATTGCATCGTTTTTTGGCACGAATGATGTAACATTGTGGATTCGCCGAACGTTTGATTATACGCACCCGGTTGGGATGATCATTTACGTCGTGCTCATCATCGCGTTTACGTACTTTTATGCGTTTGTTCAAGTCAATCCGGAGCAGATGGCGGACAACTTGAAAAAACAAGGCGGCTACATCCCAGGTATTCGCCCTGGGAAAAACACACAAGAGTACGTGACGAGAATTTTATACCGGCTGACGCTGGTCGGATCAATCTTTTTGGCGGTTGTCGCTGTGCTGCCGGTGTTCTTTGTGAACTTTGCCAACTTGCCGTCTTCCGCACGAATCGGCGGTACGAGCTTGCTTATTGTCGTCGGCGTGGCGCTTGAGACGATGAAGCAGCTTGAGAGCCAGCTGGTGAAACGCCATTACCGTGGATTCATCAAATAAAGAAGGCAAGAACGGACGTCCCTTGCCGATAGGGGGAGTTAGGATGAATTTAGTGCTGATGGGGCTGCCGGGTGCCGGCAAAGGCACGCAGGCCGGGAAAATTGTCGAGGCTTACGGAATTCCGCATATTTCAACGGGAGATATGTTTCGAGCGGCGATCAAAGAAGGGACGCCGTTAGGGTTGCAGGCAAAGCAGTATATGGACCGCGGTGATCTTGTGCCGGATGAGGTGACGATCGGCATCGTCCGCGAACGGCTGAGCAAAGAGGATTGCCAAAATGGTTTTTTGCTCGATGGATTCCCGCGCACGGTCGCCCAAGCAGAAGCGCTTGAGAGGTTGCTTTCGGAAATCGGGCGCAAGCTTGACTATGTCATCCATATCGACGTTCGCCAAGAGGTCTTAATGGAGCGCCTGACCGGCAGACGTATTTGCCGCAACTGCGGAGCAACGTACCATCTCGTTTTTCATCCGCCGGCGAAACCGGGCGTATGCGATAAATGCGGTGGCGATCTGTACCAGCGCCCCGATGATAATGAAGCAACGGTGGCCAATCGGCTTGAGGTGAATATGAAACAAATGAAGCCGCTCCTCGATTTTTACGAGCAAAAAGGCTATTTGCGCCACATTAACGGCGAACAGGAAATGGAAAAGGTGTTTGCTGATATTTGTGAAGTGCTCGGGGGACTTGCTCGATGATTCGTTGCAAAACCGCGCAGGAAATTGCTTTGATGCGCGAGGCGGGAAAAATCGTTTTCCTTACATTGAAAGAATTGCAAAAGCACATTCGTCCCGGGATCACAACAAAGGAACTGGACGCCATCGCGGAGGAAGTGATTCGTTCCCATGGCGCCATTCCGTCGTTTAAAGGGTATCAAGGGTTTCCAGGGAGCATTTGCGCCTCGGTGAATGAAGAGCTTGTGCACGGGATTCCCAGCGGCCGCGCATTGCGGGAAGGCGATATTATTACGATTGATGTCGGCGCGCAGTATGAAGGCTATCACGCCGACTCGGCCTGGACGTATCCGGTCGGGGAGATTGACGCCGAGACGAAACGGTTGCTTGACGTGACAGAGCAATCGCTGTACGTCGGGCTCGCCGAGGCAAAACCGGGCGCTCGTTTAACGAACATCTCCCATGCGATTCAAACGTATGTCGAAGCGCATCACTTTTCCGTTGTTCGCGAGTATGTCGGGCATGGAATTGGTCAACACTTACATGAAGACCCACAAATCCCACATTATGGGCCACCGAACAAAGGCCCGATTTTGCGGCCAGGGATGGCGCTGTGCATCGAACCGATGGTCAATGCCGGCAGCCGTTACGTGAAAACGTTGGCCGACGATTGGACCGTCGTCACGGCCGATGGAAAACGGTGCGCCCATTTCGAACATACGATTGTCATTACAGAAGATGGCTGCGAAATTTTAACACATTGTGGAAATGAGTCTCCCACTTCATAAGTGGGAAGGGGTAAACGTCTTCTCGATCATCATGGATATCACGTTCGGTTTTGCGCAACACAATGTTACTCATTCGAAGGAGGGAGAGCCGCTCGATGGCGAAAGATGATGTAATTGAAGTGGAAGGCACCGTCATCGAAACATTGCCAAATGCGATGTTTCGTGTAGAATTAGAAAATGGGCACACGGTGTTGGCTCATGTATCCGGCAAGATCCGCATGCATTTCATTCGCATTTTGCCTGGCGACCGGGTGACGGTGGAGCTGTCGCCGTATGATTTGACGCGTGGACGGATCACGTATCGATATAAATAAAGGAATGCACTCCGTTCAATTAGGGAGGTAAACAACATGAAAGTAAGACCATCTGTCAAACCGATTTGCGAAAAGTGCAAAGTTATTCGCAGACGCGGCAAAGTCATGATCATTTGTGAAAATCCGAAGCATAAACAACGCCAAGGGTAATTTTCAAGGAGGTGTATCATATGGCACGCATTGCAGGTGTCGATATTCCGCGTGATAAACGGGTAGTCATTTCGTTAACATACATTTATGGGATCGGCAAACCGACAGCACAAAAAATCTTAAAAGAAGCTGGCGTATCGGAAGACACACGCGTTCGCGACTTAACGGAAGAAGAGCTTGGCCGCATTCGTGAAATCGTCGGCCGCTTAAAAGTGGAAGGCGATTTGCGGCGTGAAGTATCGTTAAATATTAAACGGTTGATGGAGATCGGCTGCTATCGTGGTCTTCGCCATCGCCGCGGATTGCCGGTTCGCGGCCAAAACACGAAAAACAATGCCCGCACGCGCAAAGGTCCGCGCCGCACGGTAGCGAACAAGAAAAAATAATTACGCAAAGGAGGTCATTTGACGAATGGCACGCAGAACAAACACTCGTAAACGCCGGGTAAGAAAAAATATTGATACAGGCATCGCCCATATCCGTTCAACGTTCAACAACACGATCGTGACGATTACGGATGTTCATGGCAACGCCATTGCTTGGGCGAGCGCTGGTTCGCTGGGGTTTAAAGGTTCGCGCAAATCAACGCCGTTTGCGGCGCAAATGGCGGCTGAAGCAGCAGCGAAAGCGTCGATGGAGCATGGCATGAAAACGGTCGAAGTGAACGTCAAAGGTCCGGGGGCTGGCCGCGAGGCAGCGATCCGTGCATTGCAAGCAGCCGGGTTGGAAATTACGGCGATCAAAGACGTCACTCCAATCCCGCACAATGGATGCCGTCCGCCAAAACGTCGCCGCGTGTAACGCCCCTGTATAGAATTTGCACCATTGTCAATAATGGGATATGATAAAGACCATGGCAGGCAAGCGTAAAGAGAGATTCATGGGGGAATGTTGTTAGGCGTGTACCGTTTGATCGGGGTCTCGACGTTTTGAAGGAGGGTATAATAATCGATGATTGAAATTGAAAAGCCGAAAATTGAAACGGTCGAACTGAGCGAAGATGCCAAATATGGCAAATTCGTCGTCGAACCGCTTGAGCGTGGATATGGTACAACCTTAGGGAACTCCTTGCGTCGTATCCTATTGTCTTCACTCCCTGGTGCAGCTGTAACATCGGTGCAAATCGACGGCGTCTTGCATGAGTTTTCAACGATTGACGGCGTCGTTGAAGATGTGACAGCTATCATTTTGAATATCAAAAAACTAGCGTTGAAAATTTATTCAGACGAAGAGAAAACGTTGGAGATTGATGTGCAGGGTGAAGGAGTTGTCACGGCTGCCGATATCACTCACGACAGCGATGTAGAAATTTTAAACCCGGACCTTCATATCGCGACGCTGGCGGAAGGCGGCCGCCTGCGCATGCGCATGACCGCCAAGCGGGGGCGCGGATATGTTCCTGCTGAGGCGAATAAGCGCGAAGACCAGCCCATCGGCGTCATTCCGATCGATTCCATTTATACGCCGGTCTCCCGAGTTTCCTATCAAGTCGAGAATACAAGGGTCGGCCAAGTGACGGACTATGACAAGCTGACCATTGATGTGTGGACGGATGGAAGCATCGGGCCGAAAGAGGCCATTTCCCTTGGAGCGAAAATTTTAACGGAGCACCTGAACATTTTTGTCGGCTTGACGGATGAGGCGCAAAATGCGGAGATCATGGTGGAGAAAGAGGATGATCAAAAAGAAAAAGTGCTCGAAATGACGATCGAGGAACTCGATCTTTCGGTTCGTTCCTACAATTGCTTGAAGCGAGCCGGCATCAACACTGTTCAAGAACTGACGCAAAAAACGGAAGAAGATATGATGAAAGTGCGCAACCTCGGCCGCAAGTCGCTTGAGGAAGTGAAAGCGAAACTGGCTGAGCTTGGCCTCAGCCTGCGCAAAGACGACTAAGTGCCGGCCTCCGCCGGCAAGCCGGAAACACACTTTCACCATATCGCTTTGATGATGACCACCATGAGGAACACATCACTTTAAAAGGGAGGGACATTTGATGTCGTACAGAAAATTAGGACGCACGACTTCGCAACGAAAAGCACTGCTTCGCGACTTGGCAACAGACTTAATCATCAACGAACGCATTGAAACGACGGAAGCGCGGGCGAAAGAACTGCGCTCGGTCATGGAAAAAATGATTACGCTCGGCAAACGCGGCGATTTGCATGCCCGCCGCCAAGCAGCGGCATTCATCCGCAAGGAGGTCGCCAACAGCGAAACCGGCCAGGATGCGTTGCAAAAGCTGTTCAGCGACATTGCGCCGCGCTACCAAGATCGCCAAGGCGGCTATACGCGCATTATGAAACTTGGTCCTCGCCGCGGTGACGGGGCGCCGATGGTCATTATTGAACTCGTGTAACGGTTTCATTTCAACAAGGGCGAGACAGTTTCGTTTGAACTGGATCTATGCCCTTTTTTTGTTTACCATCATTTAGCAGGCTGCGTTTGCAACGCGGCGAAGCAAGGGGAAACGATCATGGCCGAACCAATCTTGTCGATCGAGGGAGTGTCCTTTCGCTATCCAAATCAATCCGACTATGCGGTGCAAAACGTCAGCTTCACGGCCGAGCGCGGGGAGTGGTTAGCGATCGTCGGCCATAACGGATCCGGCAAATCGACCATCGCTCGGATGCTGATCGGCTTGCTTCGGCCGGAGCGGGGCGCCATTCGCTTGTTTGGACGCCTTTTGAACGACGCAACCGTTTGGGAGGTGCGCCGCCGCGTCGGCCTTGTGTTCCAGAACCCGGACAACCAGTTTGTCGGTGCGACCGTGGAAGACGACATCGCTTTTGCCCTTGAAAACAACGGCATTCCGCGCTTGGAAATGGTCGAGCGCATTCGCGAGGCCATTCGCCAAGTCCATATGGAGCCGTTTCTCCATTATGAGCCGCACCGGTTGTCTGGGGGGCAAAAACAGCGCGTCGCCATCGCCGGCATTTTGGCGCTCCGCCCCGATATGATCATTTTGGATGAAGCGACATCGATGCTTGACCCGCGTGGAAGGGAAGAAGTGCTTGAGACGGTGCGCCGCCTGAACCGCCAGCAGCGCATTACCGTCTTGTCAATTACCCATGATTTGGAAGAGGCAGCGAAGGCGGACCGCCTCATTGTGATGAACAAAGGCGAAGTGATGGCAGAAGGGACGCCGGAGCAAATCTTTCGGCTCGGAAGCAAGCTCGAGCGCATCGGTCTTGATTTGCCGTTTGCCGTGAAAATGGGCAGCCGCTTGCGGGAACGAGGCATTCCGCTTCGGATTGGGTATTTTACGACAGAGGAGTTGGTCGAGGAGCTATGGACATTGTATTCGAAAAAGTAGAGCATGTGTACAACGCCCGTTCACCGCTTGCCCGTCGGGCGCTCTATGATGTCAATGTCGCCATCCGAAGCGGGGCGTACGTCGCCGTGGTTGGGCATACGGGCTCAGGAAAATCGACTCTCCTTCAGCATTTAAACGGGTTGCTGCAGCCGACAAGCGGAGCGGTGAAGATCGGCGAAGAGACGATCACGAGCCATAAGCGGCCAAAGCAGCTGAAACCGCTGCGCAAAAAGGTCGGGGTCGTCTTCCAGTTCCCGGAGCACCAGTTGTTTGAAGAAACGGTGGAGAAAGATATTTGTTTTGGCCCGCTCAATTTTGGCGTGCCGGAAGACGAGGCGAAGCGGAAGGCGCGGGAGCTCATTAAGCTCGTCGGATTGAGTGAAGACGTATTGGTGAGATCGCCGTTTGATTTGAGCGGAGGGCAAATGCGGCGCGTCGCCATCGCCGGCGTGCTCGCGCTCGAGCCGGAAGTGCTCGTGCTCGATGAACCGACCGCAGGCCTTGATCCGCGCGGGCGCAAAGAGATGATGGAGATGTTTTATCGCCTCCATCGGGAAAAGCAGTTGACGACGGTCCTCGTCACCCACAGCATGGAGGACGCCGCCCGGTACGCCGATGAAATCATCGTCATGCATGAAGGAACGGTATGGGGCCACGGAACGCCGGAAGAGATCTTTCGAGACGCTGACAAACTGGCTGCCATCGGTTTGAGTGTGCCGGAAACGGTCAAATTGAAACAGCAGCTCGAAAAGCGGTTCGGCGTTGTCATTCCGTCGCCATGCTTGACGTTGGAACAGACAGCGGAAGCCATCCAGCAATTGTTCGCCAAAGGTGAGCGTCCATGACGAATCATTTGATTATCGGCCAATATGTGCCTGGTCATTCCGTCATTCATCGCTTAGACCCGCGCGCCAAACTATTGATCGTGTTTGCTTACGTCCTGATCGTCTTTTTGGCGAACAATGCGGCGACGTATGCACTGCTGTCGCTGTTTGCGTTTGCCTTTGCAGCGCTGTCTCGCATCCCGTTTTCGTTCATTGCCCGCGGCTTGAAACCGATTTTATGGGTCGTTTTGTTTACATTGCTGTTGCATCTATTCATGACGAAAGAAGGAGACGTCATCTACCAAATCGGTGCGCTCTCTGTATATGAAGGCGGCATCAAGCAAGGGGTCTTTATTTCCCTAAGGTTTTTGCTCCTTGTATTGATGACGACGATGTTGACGTTGACGACGACGCCGATTGAAGTGACCGATGGCGTCGAAAGCTTGCTTGGGCCGCTCAAAAAGATGCGCGTTCCTGTCCATGAGCTCGCCTTGATGATGGCCATTTCGCTTCGATTCATTCCAACGTTGATGGAAGAGACGGAAAAAATTATGAAAGCACAGGCGGCCCGCGGCGTTGATTTTTCTGGCGGCCGTTTTTCCGAACGGATGAAAGCCATTGTCTCACTGCTTGTGCCTCTGTTTATCAGCTCGTTCAAACGAGCCGATGAGCTGGCGACAGCCATGGAGGCGCGCGGCTACCGCGGCGGGGAAGGGCGGACGAAATTCCGCCAGCTCGCTTGGAAGCCGGTGGACACCGTGTTTTTAGCGGCCGTGGCGCTGCTTTTTGCATTGCTTTGTCTATTACGATCATAGCGGAGGAAGGCCATGACAACACGGATCAAATGCATCATTGCCTATGATGGCACCCACTTTTCCGGCTACCAAATCCAGCCGGGAAAGCGGACGGTGCAAGGCGAGTTTGAGGAAGTGCTTCGGCGGATGCATAAAGGGACAAAAGTGCGTGTGGCGGCTTCGGGAAGGACGGATGCCGGCGTTCATGCCTATGGCCAAGTGATCCACTTTGATACGTCGCTTTCCCTTTCCTCGGAGCAGTGGAAAAAGGCGTTGAACGCCCAGCTGCCGGATGATATCGTCGTTCGCTTTGTACAGGAGGCCGATGCAGACTTCCACGCCCGTTTTTCGGCGAAAGCGAAAGAATACCGCTATAAAGTATGGACGGCTGCCGAGCGCGACGTGTTTCGCCGCCATTATTGCGCATGGCATCCATATTCGCTTCATATCAGCGCGATGAACGAGGCGCTTGGTTTGCTTCATGGAACGCACGATTTTACAAGCTTTTGTTCCGCCAAAACGTCGATCGAAGACCGGGTGCGCACCATGTATCGGGCTGAAGTGAAGGCCGACGGCCCGATGCTCGAGTTTCGGTTTGTCGGCAGCGGCTTTTTATACAACATGGTGCGCATTATCGTTGGCACGGTGTTGGAGATCGGTCAAGGGAAGCGTTCTCCCGCCGACATTTCGATGTTGCTTGCGGCGAAAGATCGGCGCCTCGCGGGTCCAACCGCGCCGGCCGAAGGGCTGTATTTATGGCGCGTATACTATGAGGATGAATGTTTGGACCACTCATTGGCGTACGGCTGATGGTTTTCCCCCGGCTTTTTAAGATAACGAGTCCTTGTGTAACATCTTCTTGACATTGGCGCGCCGGCAAGCTATTATATCATATGGCATGTATTTTCCACGATTAGCCCCGGACCATAATCGTGTTGAAATAAACGACCATTTGTTTGTTCATTTTTTTATTTTAGGAGGGAACTGCATTGCGTACGACTTATATGGCGAAACCGAATGAAGTAGAGCGTAAATGGTACGTTGTCGACGCAGCTGGCAAAACGTTAGGCCGCTTAGCCAGCGAAGTAGCGGCGCTGTTGCGCGGCAAACATAAACCGACGTTCACTCCGCATGTTGACTGCGGAGATCACGTCATCGTCATCAATGCGGACAAAGTTGAACTGACTGGGAAAAAGTTGACGAAAAAACTGTACTATCGCCACAGCTTATATCCGGGTGGCTTAAAAGTAAGAACAGCGCTGGAAATGCGTACGAACTACCCGGAACAAATGATCGAACGTGCGGTGCGCGGCATGCTTCCAAAAGGCAGCCTCGGCCGGCAAATGTTCAAAAAGTTGCACGTTTACCGTGGAAGCGAACATCCGCATCAAGCACAAAAACCAGAAGTGTATGAACTTCGCGGATAATCATAAGGGAGGGTATGATTTTGGCACAAGTACAATATTACGGCACAGGTCGTCGCAAAAGCTCGGTCGCCCGTGTCCGCCTTGTCCCGGGCGATGGCCGCATCATTGTCAATAAGCGTGACATTCGCGAGTACATCCCGACGGAAGCGCTCATCGAAATGGTCAAACAGCCGCTCGTATTGACGGAAACGCTTGGCAGCTACGACGTTTTGGTGAATGTCCAAGGCGGCGGATTTGCCGGCCAAGCCGGTGCGATTCGCCATGGCATCGCCCGTGCGTTGCTTGAAGTCGATCCGGAGTTCCGCACGGTGCTGAAACGGGCCGGTTTGCTGACGCGCGATGCTCGCGTTAAAGAACGCAAAAAATACGGGCTCAAAGGCGCCCGCCGCGCTCCGCAATTCTCGAAACGTTAATCGCGTGATGTTCCAACCCAGCCGATTTGGCTGGGTTTTTTGCTTATTTCTGCCTTTCGCCCGCGCGTATGATTGTGAGCGATCGTTAGACACTACATCGTAAAGGAGCGTGAAAGACGATGACAGTCATCACTTCATTGGCGGAAAAAAGGCAGGAAAAGCAGCTTCGCTATGAACGGAACATGTTGCGCGAACTGTCGCTTGAGAAATTACGGACCAAAGCGCTTGAGCACTTTGTTCCGTTTTATACGGCGTATCGGATGTTCCCATCCGTTGTGGAGGAAGGCTGCATTGATCTGGCCATTGAAGCGTATTTGCTCGGCGCTCGCTACAGCCGATTCGGCTATTATGGGGAGCCTGCGGCCAGCGTACGCTGTCGATGTGCTCAAGAAGAAAAATATTTGATCGATACGCTGTTTGATTTTCTTTGCTTTTGGGGCAATATCGACAACGATTTCCTCAGCCAGTCGCTGTATGACGCGTGTGAACAATATATCGGCAACTGGTGGACGGAAGGATTTGAGCGGGGCAAAAAACGGCATCGTCTAAAACTTCGCTGAATGAGTTCTATTCCCGCGCCTTGTCCCATATAAGATAGAGAAGGGAAACGTGCGGGAGGAGAAACAATGAAAGAAAAATGGAAGTGGCTGGTCGCTTTTGCTGCCGTCGCCCTTATGAGCACTTTGCTATTTCCGTCTTTATTTTCCGATTTGACATCAACAAAACCATGGAATCTCCCATTATCGGGGAGAATCATCGTATTGGACCCCGGCCATGGTGGGCCGGACGGCGGCGCCGTCGGTGGTGAGGCGGTGGAAAAGGACATCGCGCTCAACGTGGCGAAAAAGCTGCGCGATTATCTGCAGCAGCAAGGGGCGCTCGTCCTGATGACGCGCGAGACGGATCGGGACTTGGCCAGCCCGTCCACACGCGGCTACAGCCGACGGAAAACGGAGGATTTGCTCGAACGAACGGCTTTCGTCAATCGATCGAATGCCGATCTTTTCATCAGCATCCATCTCAACGCCATCCCGTCGCCGCGTTGGCGAGGGGCGCAGACGTTTTATTACGGGTCTTTCATCGAAAACGAGCGGCTGGCGAGATTTATCCAAGCGGAATTGCGGCGCAATTTGGAGAACACCCATCGACTGGCAAAAATGATTGATACCGTCTATTTGCTCAAGCATGCAAAAATCCCCGGCGCGCTTGTCGAGGTTGGGTTTTTGTCGAATCCCGATGAGCGAGAGCTGCTTGTGTCTGATGGCTACCAAACGAAGCTGGCCGCCTCGATTTATAAAGGAGTGCTCCGCTACTTTTCCAATGAACATACGCCTCGCGAGTAGCGGGGATTTTTTAAGGTCGGAACAGAGGAGACAGATAGCCGACCGGCCTTGTTTCGCCAAAAGGAATTCGAAATTCCCCTTTTTCAACCGCGGGGACGTGCGGGAGCAAGTCAAACATGGCGGCCGTCTGCCGATTTATGGTATGATAACACATAGAAATGACCATTGATTTGCAAAAGGGTTGGTGAATACGATGTTGACGGAAACTGAAGTGCGCGCCATTCTTGAAAAGATGAAAGATCCCTTTTTAAACAAAACGTTTAAAGAGACGAATGCCATTCAAGAAATCAAAATTAAGGAAGAGAAAAACCATGTCAGCGTGAAAATCGCGCTCGCCAAAACCGGAACGCCCGAGCAGCTTCGCGTGCAAACGGCGATCGTCGAGCAGCTGAAAGATGCGGGTGCTGCAACGGTCGGGCTGCGGTTCGCCGAACTGCCGCGCGATGTGGTGGAGAAATATAGCGAAAACAAGCAAAAAACGACGTATATCGCCATTGCTAGCGGCAAAGGTGGTGTCGGCAAGTCGACCGTTTCTGTCAATTTGGCGGTGGCGCTCGCCCGGCTCGGCAAAAAAGTCGGGTTGATTGACGCGGACATTTACGGGTTCAGTGTTCCGGACATGATGGGAATCACCGAGCGCCCGACGGTGAGGGGCGACAAAATCATCCCGGTCGAACGGTTTGGCGTAAAAGTCATTTCGATGGCCTTTTTCGTCGAGGATAACGCCCCGGTCATTTGGCGCGGCCCGATGCTTGGGAAAATGTTGAACAACTTTTTCAAAGAGGTCGAATGGGGAGACTTGGATTACTTGCTGCTTGACTTGCCGCCTGGTACGGGCGACGTCGCCTTGGACGTCCATACGCTCTTGCCGTCGTGCAAAGAAATTATCGTCACGACTCCGCATCCGACCGCTGCGTTTGTCGCTGCCCGCGCTGGGGCAATGGCGTTGCGCACCGAACATGAAATTATCGGCGTGATCGAAAATATGTCGTACTACGAGAGCCGGAAAACAGGGGAGCGGGAGTATGTCTTCGGCAAGGGTGGCGGAGAAAAGCTGGCCAAAGAGCTGCAAACCGAGCTGTTAGGGCAGCTGCCGCTTCAGCAGCCGGATTGGAACGACGACGACTTCGCTCCGTCCGTTTACGCAGAAGATCATCCGATCGGGAAAATTTATATGGATATCGCCCGCAAAATCGTTGCGAAATATTAATCGGTTTCACAAAAAGCGTCCGATGGCGAGAAACCGCCGATTAGAGCGTTGGCGGTTTTCAGCGCACGGACGCTTTTTGCTTGATTAACCTCCTCCGCCTTGTTGGTTGCCGGTGCTTTCTTCTCCCTCTCCCCCTTCCCCTCCGCCTTCTTCTTGTTTTTCTCCGCCTTGCTGAACCTTTTCAGCTGCTTTCATCAACATATCTTGAATTTTCGCCTGATACAGCGGGCTGTTCAACGTTTCCGTGATCACCTTTTGCAAATGCTGGCGGAACTCTTTGCTTTTTAAGACATCGACCATGGCTTTTTCCATTTCTGGATCTTTTAAAATATCGATCATCAGCGCCTGGTAATCGGGATCTTTCATGAGCGCCTTCATCATTTTTTCATGTTCTGCTTGCAGCCCTTTGGCAAAACTTTCAGCGAATTTCGGGTCTTTTAACGCACTTTCCCAGAACTTTTTTCCTTGATCGGATGTCAGCATTTGTTGCAGCGTTTCTTTTACAGCTTTTTGATCTATGACTAGTTGCTGCTTCATCTGATCTTCCGACATAATATCTTGAATCGCCTTTTTCCCCTCGTCGGTTTTTAAAATGTCAACAACCATCTTTTTCGTTTCGTCATAATCCGGGGGAGGGGGGCTGATTTCTTGAGGGGCACAGGAACCAAGAACGAGAAAACTGAGCAAGAGGAGCGGTAGGCATTTGTTCATGAAAGTGAGCTCCTTTCTGCAAAAATCCCTCACCCTTAATATGAATGTTGGCGAAAAAAATATACATGGGGGAGATCGGAGCTGGCTTTTTCACAAGGGCGCTGGTAAAATGGTAAGCGGGTTATGCTGAAATGATGGAGGATGAAGCTGTGAACAGCCGCAAATGGGTGCGTTTATTTTTATCGACGCTGCTGATCGGCGGCATCGCCACGGCGGCCGTCGGCATTGTTTTCAACTGGGAAGAATTCGGGCGCTTGCTGTTGCGCCTGGAAATGGTCGAATTTATGGCTGTTTTGTTATGGCATATCGGTGTTGGCTTTATTTTCAGCGTCATCAGTCAGGCGGGGTTTTTTGCTTATTTAACCGTCCACCGGTTCGGGCTTGGCATCTTCCGTTCGCTATGGAACGCTGTGCAGGTTGTTTTGATCATGTTCGTGCTGTTCGATTTAGTGTATTTCCGCTACATGGCGTTTGCGGACAAGGGCGATTCAATCATTCCGTATCTATTGACCGCATTGTTCATTTTGGTGGTTGGTCTCGTTGTTGCCTACGTCAAGAGCGCACAGACGAACAAAGGGGCGTTCGTTCCGGCTTTGTTCTTTATGGTCGTCGTTACGGTCATTGAATGGTTTCCCGTGTTGCGCATCAACGACCGTGATTGGCTGTATTTGATGTTGATTCCTTTATTAGTATGCAATGCATACCAGCTTCTTATACTGCATAAATTGACAGGCGGCGCGAAACAATAAAGAAAGCAAGGCGCCGCCTGTTTTCTTATGGCAGCCGCGAAAAAAACGGCGTGTTCGCCAAAAGCCAATCATTCCAATTGGCGGCTTGTCTGCCGCCGCAATCCAACCGCACCGGCGCAGGCCGCTGTCGGAACGTGTCACTCGATCCCGCGGCTTTCGGCTTCGCCATTCGCCAACAGCTCGGAGAGGTTGACGTTTTTGTAGCCGTTTTCTTTCATGGAAGCGATAATTTTCGGCAGCGCTTTGGCTGTCTGTTTTGCCGAATCAGATGCGTGAAGGAGCACGATATCGCCCGGTTCCAGGTCCCTCGTGACGTTCTCAACAATTTGGTCTGTCCCAGGGTTGAGCCAGTCTTTCGAGTCAATGCTCCAATGGACGACAGTGTAGCCGAGGGACTGAGCAACCTTTAACACATTTTTGTTGAAGTTCCCCCCAGGGGGGCGCAGCAGCTCAACCTGTTTCATTCCCAACATGTCAAACACTTTTTTCGCCATCATTAAATCTTGACGGATTTTGGCGTTCTCAAGTTCCGTATAGTTGACAAAGTTATATCCCATACTGCCAATCTCATGCCCCTCCTCTTTGATCCGCTTCACCACGGCTGGATGGCGTTCGGCCCATGAGGCGGATAAGAAAAAGGTCGCGTTTTGAATCCCATGCTGCTTCAAGACATCCAAAATTTTGTCTGCATTCTCATCTCCCCAGCTGATATCGAACGTCAACGCCACCTCATTGCGGGCGTTGTCCACTTTATATACCGCCTTCGGCCCAGAAGGAAGCGAAAAAACGGGACGGTTCATTTCATAAGCGTACAAGACAACGGCGGTGAAAAAGGCGGAGCAGATAATAATGAGAACTTTTTTCAGCGTCCGTCCGTTCAACGCGTAAAACATGACATCGGCCCCCTTTTTTGCATTGTAAAATCGTTGTCCTAATAACATCTTATGCGGACAGCCATGGCGGTTATGAAACTTATTTGCCAGTCCTCTTACCGTCGAAGAGATGGAGGAAGCCTAAAGGAACGGTCTGGCGTCGGTTCTTGAAATTCCCTTAAAAAAGATATTGCATTTTTGATTGGTAAGTGGTATATTAAAAATCGTCGCTAATCCGACAGAGTGTTCGATAGCGGTGAGTGACGAAAAGCAACGGAAAAGATCTTGACAAGAAAAAAGAGGCATGTTAGTATAAAAGAGCTGTTTGCAATAGGAAGCTTCAACTATTCTTCAGTTCAAGACTGCAAATCAGCAGAGAAGTTGTTTCAATGCAGCAACTTTGCGCCTGTGTCTTCTAGTGAATTCGGGGGAATTGGGTTCCTCGACGCAAGACTGCAACGAAGCAAGTTCAAGAAGAGGTCTCGTTCCTTGAAAACTGAACGAAACGAAGCGCGAAAGAAAAGCTGAGGCCCGCGGGTCGCCGCGATGGGCAAATGTTCTTCGCCTGCAGGGATTTACAATCCCGAAGGCGAAGGTGATTTGACCCCGAGCGGCGGCGGGCCGAAGCTGGACAATACGAAAAGCGGAGGCCGCTTTGGCCGAAGTTGGACAATGCGAAAAGC